>JAWKTM010000061.1:0-47255 GCA_041399085.1 Pirellulaceae bacterium | reverse complement strand
CTGTTTCAGACGTTGGAGTCGATCGAGCTGATAGTCGAGCTGTTAGTCGATCGAGTTTGGCATGATAGTCCAGCCAGCGGCGGAGCGTTTCAAGTTTCCGGCGACCCTATGGCAATCACCGCCAGATTGTCGTTCGTACCGGAAATTTCTCGTCCGTACCGCCAGATTCTCGTCCGTACCGCGGGATTCTCGTCCGTACCGGAAATTTTTCGTTCGTACCGCCGGATTTTCGTTCGTACCAGGAATTTCTCGCTGGTAACGGCCAAGTTGTCATTCGTACCGGAAATTTCTGGCTCGTAACGGACAAGTTGTCAATCGTACCGAGATTTTGAGGCTCGTAACGGCCAGATTGTCGTCCGTACCGCGATTTTCCGGTTCGTACCGCGTCCGGGATCATCGCCGAGCGTTCCCGATAGTCGCCTTTCGCTCCCCATTGTCGCCTTTCGCTCCGCGAAAGGAGCGCCCGCATTCGTTGGAGTTTGCAGCCGCGCGAAACGCATGCTTCTCGCGCCAGGCAAAGCCTGATTCGCACTTTTGCGGAGCAAAAGGCGACTATCGAGAGCAAAAGGCGACTATCGAGAGCAAACGGCTCAGCGCGGGAAAACGTACTGCCGCAAGAGCTCGAACGCTCGGCGCTCGGATTCCCCGGCGGTTTTGTCGACGATCACGCTCAGCCGCTCGTACTCGTGGCGAATCTCATCGGCCGGAAGTAAATGGCGGCGAGTGGCCAGGATCGCGGCTTCGAGCACCGCGTGCTTCGCTCGGTTGAAGCCGAAGAAATCGCGCTGCCGACCGGAATCCACCACGCGGCACTCGATCGTCGTGCGTTCGGCACGGTCGTCCAGCGAATCGACCTCGAAGGCATACCAGCGGCGGTCGAGTCGCCGGCATCGGATCGACTGGGCCGATTGCCGCTCGGGCCAGCAGCTCGACATCATCCGTCACGTGAAAGATGCCCGCCCCGGTTCGTTTCAAGTTGCGATAGGTCGTCGAAGTTTGAAACGGCCGCAGCACGAGCCGTTGCATCCGCTCGTCGACGATTGGCCCCATCGGCGACAGATTCACCGAGCCATCGGCGTTCAGCGTCGTCACCAGTCCCTCGCTAATCATTGCGTCTGCTGCCTTGTGCCGAGTTCGCGATCAGAAGGTCACCGGCACGCTGGGCAAAGCCACGGCGGGCGGCGGCGGCACGATTTCGCTGGGCAGCGCGTCGCGTCGGCTGGAGACAATGCCCGCCAGACGCAGGAAATTGTCGAGCAGCTTCAGGCCGCCTTCGGTCAGGATCGCCTCGGGATGAAACTGGACGCCGAACACCGGTAGCTCGCGATGCTGGATCCCCATCACCACGTCGTCGACCGTCCGCGCGGTGACCGTCAACGACGCGGGCAGCGTGGATTCGTCGACCACCAGCGAATGGTATCGGCAAGCGACCATGGGCTGCGGCAAGCCCGCGAAGAGGCCCTCGCCGTCATGCCAAACCGGGCTGGTTCGGCCATGCATCGGCGTGGCGGCCCGCACCACGTCGCCGCCGAGCGCGGCCGCGATCGCTTGATGTCCCAAGCAAACGCCCAACATCGGAAGCTCACGACCGAGACGCCGCACCACATCCAGCGAACAACCCGCCTCGGCCGGAGTGCAGGGCCCCGGCGAAATCACGATCGCCCGTGGCCGCTGCCGGCGAATCTCCGCCACGTCGATCGCGTCGTTGCGAACCACGCGCGTCGCTTGCCCCAACTGCTCGAAGTATCGAGCCAAGTTGAACACGAAGCTGTCGTAATTGTCGATCAACAGAATCATGGACGCTTGTATGACACCGGAGGGCTTGCGCCCTGCCGCTTGTATGAGGAGTTCTAGTAGACATACACGAACTCGTTCGAGTTCAACACAACCAAGCCGACTTCGGCCAACCCACGCAGCGCGGCGTCGGCGTCCGCGGGCTTCAAGTCAGGCACAAAGTCGCCGTACACTTCGAGCGGTTCGGCGAACGTGAACTTCTCGCCCGTGTTCTCCTCGACCGCTTCCCGCACGACTTCGCGCGGATAAACCGGCGGATCAAACTTCAACCGTTCGTGCCTCGCGGTCATCTTCGTCCAATGTTCCAAGCACGCGGCCAGCTCCGCCGGTCGAGCCGCTCGGCCGTAGGCTTGCTGGAACATGCGGTCGACGATCTGTTCGCGCGAGCCTCCCGATTGTTGCAGCCGGTGGGCGAACGCCAAGGCCCGATCGAACGATATCTCGCTGTTGAACATCGCGAACACTTGCGGCGTAACGGTCGATGCTTCGCGAGCCTCGCACGAAAGGTCGGGACTCGGCGCGTTGAACACCTCCTGAAACGGATCGCGTTGGCCGCGCAACCGCAGGGCGTAAATCGATCGGCGATGTCGTTGCTCGGGCAGCGGCGAAGGTTGCCAAGCTTCGGCGAACGTTCCCATCACCTGACGCGGTTGCAGAGCGGCCTCCAAATTCATCTCCGGCCGCACGGGGATTCCGCCCAGCGTCGGATTCAACTCGCCGGATACCAACAGCATCGCGTCGCGCAGCTCCTCGGCGTCCAAACGGCGCGGCCGGAATACGGCGTAGCTCGTGGCGTGCGGATCCAGCTCGGCCAGCTTTTGTGGCTCGGGATGTTGGGTCGATCGCCGATACGCTTCGGATCGCAGAATGAGCCGATGAAGCTGCTTGACCGACCAACCGCTGTCGATGAACTTCGTCGCCAGATAGTCGAGCAACTCGGGGTGAGTCGGCTTCTTACCGGTTGCTCCGAAGTTGTTCGGATTGCCAGCCAACGGTTGGCCGAAGTGCCACTGCCAAACACGGTTGACCATCACCCGAGCCGTCAGCGGATTTTCCGTCGACGCGATCCAATCGGCCAGCGCCTCGCGACGGCCGACGATCGGCGCAGGTTCCGTTGTTGAAGGATCGGTTGTCGATGGTTCGGTTACCGGGGCGGCGGATGTGTGGTCGAAACTCGTCAACCGCACCACGCTCAAGACGCCCGGCGCGACCGGCTGCTGGGGAGAAAACGGATCGCCGCCCGCTAGGATGCAGGTCTCTTCCAGCGTGCCGTCGGCCAGCGGTTGGTTGGGCATGCGAAGCGGCGCGTAGACGCTCTTCATCGACGGTGTGCGACCGCTGTAGACCGACAACGCCACGGGCTCGTAACGATCCAGCCGCCACGCCAGCCGTTCCAGTCCTTTGCGGGCGATCCGTTCCAGGCCAAAGTCGCGAGGCGTGAAACCGACGTGCCGCGGCGGAATCAACGCGGGATCGATCTTCCGCTCGGCCATCAGGCGGCGAACTTGTTGGATGTCGACCGCTTGATTTGGATGGCGGTCTTCGAGTTCGCTGACGATCGCCTCGAAAGCGGTCGCGTCGGCTTGGTTGTCGGCGTACCAGTCTCGCGCGGCCGCCACGGTTTGCTTCGCCTTCAGCTCGCTCAACACTTGCTGGTAATGCCGCTGGCGTTGCTCCAAGTAACGCCGTTCGTCGAATCCGGCCGTGTTCTCCTTGGGCAGAAACGCCGCTTGCCGCTCGGCCAATTGTGTCGTCGCGAAGGCGGCTTGAATCGAGTAGTAATCGCGGGTCGGCACCGGATCGAATTTGTGATCGTGGCAGCGAGCGCACTGCAACATGTGTCCCAGAAACACTTGACCCACGGCGTCCGTTACGTCGTCCAAGAACCGTTGCCGCGCGATCTTGGCCACTTCCATCCCGGTCAGTTCCCACGGACCCATTCGCAGGAAGCCGGCCGCGACGAGCAACTCGGGATCGGATTCGCCGCCGCGCGCGTAGAGCTCGTCCCCCGCGATCTGTTCGCGAATGAACTGGTCGTAAGGCTTGTCGTCGTTGAAGGCCCGAATCACGTAGTCGCGATACCGCCAGGCGCTGCCGCGTTCGTAGTCGTTGGCGAATCCCGACGAGTCCGCGTAGCGAACCACATCCAGCCAATGCCGGGCGTACTGCTCGCCGTAGTGCGGCGAAGCCAACAGCCGTTCGATCAGTTTGTCGAACGCCTCTTCGTCCGGCGAAGGATCAGTGACGAACGCCTCGATCTCGGCCGGTGTAGGCGGCAAGCCCAGCAAGTCAAACGAAACGCGGCGGATCAGCTTGCGTCAGATCGGCCAGCGGCGATGGTTCGAGCTGCAACTCAGCCAGACGCTTGTCGATCAACACGTCGATCGGATTCCGTTCGGCGTGCGACAACCGTCCGTCCGTTCTGCCACAGAGGCCGATAGGCCCAAAGGTTTTCCGGCTGGTATTTGCGATGCGTCCACTCGCCCTTCAAACCGCCGCTTGTCGGGACGCTCACGCCTTCCGCCGCGTGCCACTTGTCGGCCGTCGTGCGGACAAGCTCCGCCAAACGCTGCTCGTCGGGCCAGGGCGCTCCGCCCGCGATCCACCGCCGCACGTCTTCGATCTGCTGATCACTCAGCCGATCGTTTTCTTGGGCGGCATCTCCAGCCCTTCCCATCGCACGGCCAGAGCAGCGGACTCGCCTCGGGCTTGCCCGGCACGATCGCCGACTCGCCGCTTTCGCCGCCGCGCAACAACGCCGCTCGGCCGCGCATGTCGAACTCGCCACGAATCTCTTGCGGATCATCGCCGTGACACGCCCAACACTTCTTCCTTCAATAGCGGAAGCACGCGGTGGGCAAACAGCTGGCCTGCCCGGCCGCCTCGGCCGATTCATTCGCGGGGCGCGAACGGGCGAAAGGAGCCAACCATGTCGCCGACGGCCCGCACAACACTCGCGCACAGCAATACGCGCAACAAGGGTGGCAACACGCGCGGACTACCCTAGGGGCGGCGACGCCTTTTCTACGACGCGATTCACCTCGCGTCGCGTTCAACCAAAGCATGCTCATACCTCATCGAGTTTCGTGCCCATGCGCCAAGAAATAGTCGCCTTTCGCTCCGCTATGGTCGCCTTTTGCTCTGGCTTAGTCGCCTTTCGCTCCGCGAAAGTAAGGCCGCACGGAGCAAAGGCAAAGCGTTTTTTCGCTATGGAGCGAAAGGCGACTATACGGCGACTATAACGGCGACCATTAAGCCGAGTCGACTCATTCGATGATAAGCCGCCCGCTTGTTGCCGAGCAAATGGTAGCGACGTCGAAGCGATTCGCTCGGGCGGTACCTCTGGGCGCTCGCGACGCAACACCGGATCTTACCGACGCCGCGGTACGTTGCCGCGGCGTGTTAGAATTCAGGCGTTTAAGCCTCTTCCGGGGCAAGCATTTCCGACGAGCGATCGGTCCCATGTCACGCCTAGTTAATGGCCGAATCCGCAAATCCGCGACGACGGTTTGCTGCCCGGCGGTTGGTGGCACGAGTCAGACGAACCGGGCCGCATCGTGTGCGATTTGTGTCCGCGCGAGTGTCACTTGAAGCCCGGCGATCGCGGCTTCTGCTTTGTCCGCGAGAACGTGGGCGGCGAGATGATGCTGTCCACCTACGGTCGCAGCACCGGATTTTGCATCGATCCGATCGAAAAGAAGCCGCTCAATCATTTCTATCCCGGCACGGCCGTGTTGTCGTTCGGCACGGCCGGCTGCAATTTGGGCTGCAAGTTCTGTCAAAACTGGGATATCTCGAAGTCGCGCGAAGTCGAGCGGCTGAGCGAATTGGCCACGCCCGAAATGATCGCCGAAGCCGCTCGACGCACCGGCTGCCATAGCGTGGCGTTCACCTACAACGACCCCGTGATCTGGGCCGAGTACGCGATTGATTGCGCGCGAGCTTGCCGAGCGGTCGGCGTGCGGACCGTGGCGGTCAGCGCTGGTTACATCACCGATGTGGCGCGGCCGACATTCTTCCACGCGATGGATGCCGCCAACATCGACTTGAAGGCGTTTACCGAAGAGTTCTATCACAAGATCACCTATTCGCATTTACAGCCCGTGCTGGACACGCTGCATTGGCTGAAGCACGAAAGCGACGTGTGGTTCGAGATTACGAACCTGGTGATCCCCGATGCGAATGACGACCCGGATGAATTGCGCCGGATGTGCGATTGGGTTGTCGAGCACGTCGGGGACGAAGTGCCGCTGCACTTCAGCGCGTTCCATCCCGATTTCCGCATGCGCGACCGCGGACCCACGCCGCATCAAACTTTGCTGGCCGCGCGGGAAACGGCGCGCCGACAAGGAGTGAAGTACGTTTACGTTGGCAACGTCGACGACCAGCGGCATCAGAGCACGTACTGCCCGGCTTGTGGCCAAGTCGTGATCGAGCGGAATTGGTACGAGTTGGGTCAGTATCACTTGCAAGGCAATCGCTGTGGGCATTGCGGCCACGAGATCGCAGGCCGCTTTGCCGACCGACCCGGCGATTGGGGACGCAAGCGACAGCCGATCCGAATTTCGCAGTTCGCCTTGCCGGTCGTTTCGTTATCAACGAAAGCGCCAGCTCCATCGGAACAACCGACCGCGGCCGCGCCGTCCGCATTGGCCGCATCGACCAACCAACCCAACTCCGCCACCGCAAACCAACCGACGGCGAAGGATAACCACATGACAACATCCACCGCGACCGCAGCCGCACCGCCGAACGCCCTCGCGAACCTCACGCCCGCCCAAGAGACGGCGATCCATCGCGCGGCTTGTGAATTGATGGCCGCGCAGATCAACCGCCGCTCGATCCATGTGCCGGATCACGACCTCAGCGGCTCGGCCAATTTGATGGTGATGGGCGCGTTCGTGACGGCCAAACGCCGCGGCCGATTGCGTGCCTGCTGCGGATCGCTCGGCCAGCCGATGACGGTGGCTCAGGCGATTAAACAAGCGGCGCGGCGTACGGCGACCGAAGATTCGCGGATGCCGCCGATCTCCGCGACCGAGTTGAAGCACTTGGACGTAGACGTAACGCTGCTGTTCAATTTCCAGCCGGTAACGCAGCGCGGCGAGGACCGCATCCGCGCCGTCGAAATCGGGCGACATGGTTTGCAGATTCGCCGCGACAACGCCGCCGGGCTGCTGCTGCCAAGCGTGGCGATCGAACACGAGCTCGACTCGGAAGCGTTTCTGCAGATGGTTTGCCGCAAAGCCGGCTTGCCCACGACCGCCTGGCGCGACGACCGCACGCAGCTCGTCACATTCGAAGGCCGCATGTTCGGACACGGCTTTGATCCGCATTGGACTCAGCCGAAGGATTTCACCGCCAAGCCGCTGCTGAAGCCGGAAGAGATCGCCACGCTCGGGCCGCATTGTCAGGCGAACATCGCGGCGCTGCTGAGCGGCGCGACGCCCAGCTACTACGTTCCGAATTGCGGCGATGGCAAAGTCAGCGGCGTGGTGTTGTCGCTGTTCGATGCGAGCGGCGGTCAACCCGAGCATTTGATTCAGTTCGCGATGCGGCCAGGCGTGCCGATGCAGTCGACGTTGTTCGCCTTGTGCGAAGCCGCCGCCAGGACGCTTCGCGGTCGCAACGTTTCGGCGGCGGATGTGACCGCGGGCAAGTTCGCGGTTGAAGTCACGCTGCTGATGGACCCGACGATGAACGGCACGGTGGCTGAGCCCGATTTGCGTGGCGTCGAATCGCGGGACCGCGCGTTGTTCGTCGTGGACAACAATCGTTCGTGTTGGATTTTCGAGCCGGCGAAGTCACCCGACCAGTTGTTGGCCGCGGCGACCGCCGGCGGCTCAAGTGATGAACACCGAGTCGGCTGCCGTTTTCAGTTGCCTTACCCAATCGACACGTTCGGCCATCACGATCGAGAACGTGCCGCGTCCGGTGGTCGGCAACGACGATCGACCGGCGGCTGTCGCGGGCACTTTCTATCCGGGCGACGCCGCCGAATTGAATCGAATGCTGGACGATCTATTCGGCTCCAATCAGCCGGCGAAAGAGTCGTGGCCCGCCGTGATGACGCCGCACGCGGGCCTGATTTATTCGGGCCGTTTGGCGGCGGATGTGCTGAAACGGGTCGAGATTCCCGAGACGCTGATCGTGATCGGGCCGAAGCATACTCGGCTGGGCGTCGAGTGGGCCGTGGCGCCGCACCGCGTGTGGAAGTTTCCAACCGGCGAGCTGGCCGCTGATCCAGAATTGGCGGCGCGGTTGGTCGCGAAGATTCCGGGGCTGACGCTCGACGCGGCGGCTCATCAGCAAGAGCATGCGATCGAAGTCGAGTTGCCGATTCTTCATCGGCTGGCTCCGCACGCGAAAGTGGTCGGCATTGCGATCGGTGGCGGCAATTGGGAACGCTGCCAACAATTCGCGCGTGGACTGGCCGAAGTGATTCGCGAGCTGCCACGTCCGCCGCTGTTGGTCATCAGCAGCGACATGAATCATTTCGCCCGCGACGACGAGAACCGCCGACTGGACGAGGTCGCGCTGGCGGCGTTCGAGACGCTTGATCCGCGGACGTTGCTCGACACGGTTACCAAGAACGCCATCAGCATGTGCGGCGTGCTGCCGGCCACCATCGTGCTCGAAACGCTTCGCGAGCTCGGGCAACTCGGCCGCAGCCAACGCGTCGGCTACGCCACCAGCGCTGACGTGACGGGCGACAAGAGCCGCGTTGTCGGTTACGCCGGAATGCTGGTTGGTTAGTTCATCGCCGGATGACTGATAGTCGCCTTTCTGATCGTCGCCTTTCGCTCCGCGAAAGGAAGCGTCGGCTTTGCTCCGCAAAGCATTCCTTTCGCGGAGCGAAAGGCGACGATGGCGGAGCGAAAGGCGAAAATGACTGCGGAGCGAAAGGCGACGATACTACTCGGGCGATTCGTCCAGGATGCGACGATACGCTTGGCGAGCCACGTCGTAGGCCGCTTCGGCCGCGGCACGTTCGCGTTCGTGAATGTTGTTTCGCTTCGCGTTCCAACAGACATCGACCGCCTTCAAACACCCTCGGCACTCCGGCGGTTGGCTCGAATCGGCTGGCCGTCGACTTCCACAAACACGGGGTTCGTGTGAGCCGTGGGGAAGATTCGCAGGGCGATCCAACTGGACCGCTCTGGCGTATAGTCGAACGTGAGCGGTTGTTGCGAACCATCGGCTTCGATCTCTCGTCGCTCGACCGCTTCGCCGTTCACAATCAACTCGACCGGCACCTTGCGGCTGGCGCCGATCCGAGCTCGCTCGACATGCCAGTACGGCTTCTGATCCAGCGGACGGCTGCGAATCGTATCGTTTGGCGTTTCTTCTAACAGCGCCGCCGCGTTGACCGTTACTCGCAGTTTGTCGCCCGACTTGACCGCCACAAAGCTGGCTCGGTTTTGATCGCCGGCTTCGCCCACGCCGAGCCCGTTGACTTGGAAGTCATAGAGATGACTCAAGCCATCGCCGCAGTAGCTGCGTCCATCGCGAATGCCAGCGATCCAGCGTTCGTAGTTCAGCGGTTGGTCGTCGTCCAGCTTCACATACACGCGGCCCAATCCGACGCGATCACCGTAAATGCACGGGAAGTCGGTCTCGCCGCTGATCCGGCAGGTGTAACCACAATTCAGCGTGTGATACCAAATGCTCAACTCCCACACGGCCGGCGTATCAACCGCCGAAATGAAATCGCAGACGCCGTGAACCACATCCACCACATACTCGTTGGCGCCGATCCCGTCGAACTTCGGCATGTTCCAGTTCGGCAACTCGTCGCCAGGAACCTGTAGCCCCCAGCCGCTGTGCGAGAACCCCACGATGCCGCCTTGCTGTTTGCCCCAAGCCAACACGGGCAAGTCCCACGATGGCCACTCGCCCACATGTTCGGTTTTCGTGCCGGAGAACTTGCCGCTCTCGCCCGCATACGACCAATCGAAGGCGACCGGTTTGGGATACTCGTAATCGTCTTCCTTCAAATTAAGCAGACAGAGATGCCCGGCATGCGACGAAGGAAACCCGCTGACTTCCACGTCGTAACGCATCAGGTAATCGGGCAGCGAAAGCCGGTGCGTCGAGCCCTCGAAAAACTCCTTCTGGTAGTACCAACACGGCCCCCACGACAGCACGCAACCCACATTCAAATCTTCGCCCAGGATGTGACGCATCATGTCCTGCGGCGTGACGCCCTGCGTCGGCGATTCGTAATGCGAACATCCCGCCGCATGCACATGGTGATCGCCGGAATACCATCCGTGATCGGTCATCTTGATCCAGCGGGCCAAGCGAAACGATTCGCGATGCTCGGCCGCGTTCGGCACCGTCACGGTTCGTTTCAAAACACGATATTCCGGGCCACGGGTATAAGTGACTTCGTAGTCGCCGGGCGGCAGCAACACTTCTTCGCCGTTCTGCCGATAGATCTGATCGTGGAAGAAAAAGTCGGGAGCCAGCCGCCGCGACCGCGCGGGGTAGACGCGACCGTTCGGATCGCGAAAGACGAACTGGCCCATCGTCGGCTGGCCATCGTCGTCCAAAACATCCAAGCGGACTTTCACAGCCGGCGCGGAGGTGAACAACACCGGAAGCTCGTTGCGGAAGCCGAGGTCCTGCGTACCTTGCCCCACGTCGAATGCCAACGTCGCTTCGCGTTTGCCGGCGTCGCGGCTGTAGAGCGAGACGATGCGGTACTCAAGGTCGAGTCCGCTGAGCGTCGGCAGCAGCGGTTTGTCGTCGAACGTGGCGACATCCATCCAGCGGTTGACGACATCGGCGGGTTGAATCGCCGTCGGCGGATTCTTGTCGCCGGTCGATCGTTTATGCAGCGGCGCGGCATTGGGGCTAGTCACGTTCAACTTGGCCGTAACGCCCGCTTGGTTGTGAACTTTGACCAGATACACGGTCCAGCCATGTTGCGTCAGCTCGGCGGGCGCGGGACCCGCGGACACCTTCACGCGGCTCTCCGGGTTGATGTTCACGGCGGCCAACACGCGCTGGTCGAGCACACGTTGGATCGCGGCCGACGATTGCTCGGCATTGTCCATCGACAGCGCCGCATCCAGCCGCTGTCGTTCGTCCTTCGTCAGCGGCGATCCCAGAAACGCGAGCGACTCGGCCACGCGGCGCGCTTGTTGCCCGAGCGGCTGAGCTTCCACGCCCTCGACGATCGGCAGCGAATCGGCGGCGCTCGCCAGCTCGGCATCAAACCCGACCATGCAACTGGCGGCAAGGAAAATGCTCAGGCGGTAAAACCAAGGCCCTCGTAACATGGACAAACTCCCGCGGGACGCTGTGAAGGGAACGGTGCGAAGGGACCGGGAAGTCCGGTTGTTCGCAATGCCACGGACAAAACGGTGGAAGGTCGCGAATGGAATGCGCCGCCTATATGAACACGCTGGCCAGTGGATTGCAAGAAACTTCCGTTGGCAACGCGACGATTTAGTATCGTCACACGGAAGTCGCGGCCGATGAAAAATGCGAACGAGTGGCGAGCGGCAGGAGCGAAGCGATGAGCGGGGGTGGCCCGATACCGGACGACGAATTGAAACAGATCGTGGCCAACAGTCTGACCGTGCCCGTCGAACGCGTGACTTGGGATGCCGATCTGCTGGCCGATCTCGAAGCCGACTCGCTGGCTTTGGCCGAGTTGTCCGCCGTGCTGGAAAAACGTCTCGGCCGCCGAATTCCCGCCGATCGTTTGTTCGACGTGCTCACCGTCGGCGACCTACGCAGCTTGCTGCAAAGCGTGGCGAATTAGCGGAAGCTAACGATCGGATTTCGCCGGTTTACGAAGCTGATAGCTGGCGTTGTTGCGGTCGAAATCGGCGTCGGTCAGCCCCAGGTTCACTTGCAGATTGCGGTAGGTGTATTGCTCCAGCAGTTGGGGCTCGCCGCCCTCTTTGGCCGGCCAGTCGTAGGTCTCGAAGTGAATCGGCACCTGCAATTCGTTGTCGATGTAAATCTTGGCTTGATAGAAGCGGCTGTCTTCGCGTTGCACCTGTTTGGTGACTTCGATCCCCGTGCACATGCGGCCGTCGACCTTGGCATTGCGAAAGTATCGCACGCTGCATTCGTTCAAGGCCGCTTCCTCCTCGGCCACATCGATCAGCCGGCTGACGAGGTTCTCGACTCCGAACTCCGTGATCGGGTACCGGTTGTCGCGCATCGCCAAGTCGCTGGTCGGATCAACTTCGACCGTGATGTAGGCGAATCGCCGACCGCCTTTGCGTGCAATCATGTGGCCGTCGTTCTCGCCTTCGACGTACAGCACCTCGCGGCCTTGTACGGCGCTGGGGGCGAGAAAACGCATGTAGATGCCCAGTGAGTCTTGTCCGGCGTCGTTCGTATGCCGGACCTTGCAGTACACGTACTGGTATTCGCTCAGCTCGCCGTCCACCCGTTCACGTTTGACCAGCGTGCAGGTGTAATCGTGAATGTGGTTGTGAATGTGTTTCAAGCCGGCGCGAGCCCAACGCAGCGCGTGGTCGAACGGCTGGTCCTTGATCGAAATCGGCGCGTCCAAGATCGCGCGCGTCGGCAGCGAAACCTGTTGAATCGCGCTGGCCGGCTTAACGGAACCTGTCTGAGCCCGCGCGGCTTCCGAGCTGGCAAACCACGTCGCCGCAAGTCCGCAAACAATCAAGCCGCCCGAAAGCCATCGGCGGTGCTTAAAGGATGCTGTCTGATACATGGTGAAAATCTCCGAGCGCGTCGGTTGCCCCCCGCGAACCGACCAACGCCTCTCTATTTCCTCGATACCGCGTGAATGGCCAGCCAGTCAAGCAGCCGACGCAACAATTCACGGCACGAGGCAGCAAAAACGCAAGACGCGTTCCACGCCTAACGCTTGCGCAATGTTTTCAGGGGCTGAATAGCCGAACGAGACGAGTCCGGCGCCGCTTCGCGAAGAGGTGGCGAAACGACGCACGTATGAAACTTACGTTCGTTTTTCAGGTCAAGTTCAGATTTCGTCAATCGGCCGCGGATTTTGCGGAAAGTTCTCCGCGTGCCGACGCGACTTGCCTTCCCAGCTTGCCTATGGCACGAAAACGAACTCGGGCGAGTTGACCAACGCCCAGACAAAGTCTTCCATTCGCTCGCGCCAACTCGCATCCAAACGACCGCTGGGTGGATCGCCGGCCCGCGCCGCCTTTTCCAGTTCCAGCTTGATCGTCGTGGCCTCGGCCGAGAGATGATTCGACCACGAGACGGCCGTGCGCAGCGGCGGTTTCATCACGAATTGGCCGTTCGGCAGACGACGCTGCTCGTAACCCTCGGCCAACAGCGCCTCGGCCATCGCGCGTTCGTCGCTGTTCGGCAATCGGCTGAGAATCCGCAAGTAGATGTCGTCGATCAGGCGATCCAGCGAAACGTCCTGCAAGCAAAGCTCGGTGAATTCGCTGTTGTCGGACAACTGGCAGACGCGGTTCACAACCGATCCGTGCGCCAACGTCAGCGGTTGCAGCACCGTCGGATACGACTCGCGCTCGGTAATCGGATTCGGCCGGGCGTCGCGCCAACCAAATGCCGCCAGCACGTCGATGATCGACTGAGCCACGGGCAAAGCCAACGCCGGACGGTCGCGTTCGTTCGATAGCGACGTGAGTTCCCAACCGCGCGTCGGCACGCCCAGATTCAAGAACGTCGTCACCGGGCGGCGCGCTTCCGGGTCCAGCGTCAATGGCTCGGACTCCATCGGCTTGCCCGACACCGCGAACAACGAATCCACGATCTGCTCGGCGTCCATCCGGCGCCGCTTGGGCGAAGCGAACAACCGACCCGCGGACGATTCCGAAGACTCGTCCGACGCGACCGCTCGCTGATACGCGTGCGAATTCAGAATCAGCCGCGCGACATACTTCAGATCGTATCCGCTGGCTACGAATTCACGACCGAGGTAATCCAACAGCTCCGCGTGCGACGGCTCGGCTTCGTGCCAGTCGTCCACCGACGCCACGATTCCCTCGCCGAGATAACGATGCCAGACGCGATTCACCAGCATGCGAGCAAAGCGATCGTTGGTCGGACTGGTGATCAACGCGGCCAGCCGTTCGCGGTCGTCGCTTGTGCTTCGCAATGCCGACGCGGGCAGATCCGTTTGTGTGAGCGAAACGAACGACCATTGCGGAGCGACCGACTCGCCAGGCTTCAGCGTGATGTCGACCAGCGGCTTCCGACCGCCTGGCGTTTGCGGCACGCTGCTGCTCGACGGCAACTTGATCGCCTGACGGTTCAACATCGCCGCCAAGCCGAACAATTCGCTCTGCTTGAACGGATGATACGGAGCGTCGTGGCAGCGGGCACACGTCATGTCCAGCCCCAAGAACGCCTTCGCCACCACATGCGCCTTGGCGGCCATCGGCACATCGTTCTGCGTGGCCATCGAGAAACCCGCCGGCCCGCCGCCGTAGCGGCTGCCGTTCATCACCACCAACTCGGCGACGAACCGATCCATCGGCTTGTTGTCCAGCAACGATTCGTGAATCCACCAGCGAAACGGGCCGGTGTTGTTCAACTCGGGTTTCAAGATGCCGGGGTTTTCCGCCAACACGTCTTGCCAATATCCAACCCAGTTGTCGGCCCAACGCGGATCGTTCAACAACCGGTCGATCCATCGTGCCCGGCGGTCCGCGGACTCATCGGCCAAGAATTCGCGAATCTCGTTCTGCGTCGGCAGCACGCCACGCACATCCAGCGACGTGCGTCGCAGGAACGCAAAGTCGTCGGTCAGCGGCGAAGGCTCGACCCCCGCTTCGGCCAGCCGCGCGTTGATGAAACGGTCGATCGTGTTCAGCTCGGGATAGTCCGGCTCGCTCGCCGGCACGTCCAGCGGCGTTTTCTGCTCGACGACATCGCGCGCCCAAGCGTGTCGCTGCTGCCAGAAGTCCGCTTGGTTGGCGGCCGCGGTTCGTCGTGCTTTGGAATCCAGTTCCGCAATCAGCGACTGGCTCTGCTCGGCGTAGCGCCGCCAATCGCGTTCGTGCAACGTAATCGGCTCGGCGTCGCTGGGCGCGAGCAACTCGAACATCGTTCCCGTTTGCTGCGCCGGCGCGAGCGCCACGCACAACTCGCCCACCTCGTCGCGCAATCCCTTGCCGCCAATCATCGCCTCCAGAGTAAACAGACGCTCGCCCTCCTCCACGTCGACATCGACCAACACTTCGCGATGGCCGACCAACAACGGATGCATCTCGGCGAACTCGGGATCGGCCAATTCCGGCACGTGTTCGTGGCCGCTGCCGTTGCGATTGATGAACGGCGTCCGCGCCACCTCTCGGCCGTCCACCAACAGCCGTGCTCCGTTCAACGAACGCAGCAGAAAGCGATACGTTCCGGCCGCCATCGTCCGCTTCAGCCGCGCTTGAATCAGATAAGCTCCCGGGCGATCGACTCGCAGACCTTCGTCATCGTACTTCTGCGGCAGTCGGACGAAGCCGAATGCGGGCACGCTGAACGTCCCTCGCACTTCGCCCATCTCCGGCGACCAACTGTTCTCCGGCACATGCTCGCGCAGCTCGACGACGATTCGTTCCGACGGCAACTCCGCTAACTGCTCGGCCAAACTCTTCGGCTTGGGCAACGTCGCCACGTACCGCGCCGCCAGCGTCTCGGCCGACAACGCCCGACGGTAAATCGCCACCTCGTCGATCATCCCGTTCAATCCGGCCGACGAGTTTCCGCCCATCGCGGAACCAATCCACAGCTCGTCGTTGTCGACCACCGGCGGCCGAGCGGTCGGTCCGGCGTAATCCCAATCGCCAGCCGTCGCTTGCCCGTCGATATAACCACGAATCGATTCCGGTTTGCCGAACTCGTAAGTCACCGCCACATGATGCCAACGCCCGTCGGCGGAAAATCCGAGCGACGAATTCCAGCGGTGATACTCGCTCGACGCGCCGCTGGCCGGATCCGCTTGGCTGCGAAACAGGAAGCTCAAACAGTTCTGTCCCTGCACGCCGCGAATTCGCAACGCATAGTTCTGATTCTCCGCCGCGAAGCCGGCATTGCCCGTGCGACCTTTGCCGACGACATAAACCTGTTGATTGTGAGCCACGCTGGCGGTCTGGACCCACGCTTCCAACGTGATCGCGTCCCCGTTGCTGAAGTCCAACGGGCTATCGTCGCCCGGATCGGTCACGCGCACATGACCGCGACCGCCGCTCAGATCGAGCGCCCGATTCTCGGCGTCGAACTGCGGATAAAACGCGGGGCGCGGTCCCTCGCCGCCGAGCTTCGCCGCTCTCGATACCAGCCCCGGCCAAGTTGCCGAGTCACCGGCGTGCCCGACGCCGCGCGTTTCCTTGCCCGTCGCCTCCTCAAAGCTCCACACGGCGACCGGCTGATCGTCCGCGACGTGTTGTTGATAGACGGACTGTTGCGAGCCGCTCGGCTCGGCGCCGTCGTCCGCCGCCGACAACACATCGACGCCGCCTCCCCATGCCGCGACAACCAAACAGGACCAGACCAACGTTGTCGGCGCGAGTTTCCAATTCATCACGATTCGATTCTCCTCAGGGCGGAAGTCAGGCGTCGGATCGCCGTCCGTGAAGTTCTCAATGTGAGCCAGCGATTGTACAAGTTCAATGGCCTAGCCGCACGAACACTTTGCCGGCGCTACTTTCGCGGAGCGAAGGCGACTTCGCCGCGCTATAGAAGGTCTCGACCCACCCGCCACGCATTCCGGCTACTTTCGCGGCGCTTGTGCGCGGGTCTCCGGACCCCGCACGCTGCTCCGACCGAAGGTCTCCTGATTTGCGATTCGGGAGACCTACGGTCCGCGGTTTCGGCGAGGTCCGGAGACCTGCGCCGAGCGCTCGCTACTTTCGCGGAGCGAAAGGCGACTTGCGTGCGAGCCGCATTGCCAGCGGACCCAGCCACAGGGCGGCGATCGCCAGGATCAGCAGCTTTGAGATCAGGCTCTCGCCGAACTCCGCGAACGAATTGGACTTCGTCAAACACTGAATGAACTTGTGTTCGAGTTCGCCGCCCAAAATAATGCCCAACACCACGGGCCCGAGCGGCACGGCGAAACGCTCCAGCACAAACCCCAGCAGCCCCAGCGTCAGCATCACGCCCACGTCGAAGTAGCTGGCGTTCAATGCGTACGAGCCGACGATGCAAAACATCAGCACTAGCGGCAACAGCACGCGACGCGGGATGCGGATCAACAACGTACCGCCCCGAATCGCCAACAGACCGAGCGGCAACAACACCAGGTTGGCCAGCGCGAACACGATGTACAAACTGAACACCAACGTCAATTGATTGTCGGGCGAGTCCGCGTCGAAGATGTTCGGCCCCGGCGTAATGTTCTTCATCAACAGCACGCCAATCGCGATCGCCGTGACACTGTCGCCCGGAATGCCAAACACCAACGCCGGAATCCAGGCACTGCCGATCGCCGCGTTGTTCGAGCCCGTGGCGTCGCCCAGCCCTTCCAGGCTGCCGCTGCCGTAACGCTGCGGCTCGCGGGAAAATCGCTTCGACACGGCATAAGAAATCCACGCCGCGATATCGGCCCCTGCTCCCGGCAGCATGCCGATCAACGAACCGATCACGCTGCTGCGAAGCAACGACCATTTGCGTCGCCAAGCCAGCGGCAACACGCCCGCCAACGTCGCGGCCAACCAACCGCGTCGGCTCGCATCGTCCGGCGTGCCGTCCTCGCGCGTCGCCCGCCCGCCATCCAGCCTCGCGTCGGCTTCGCGATCCAACACCAACGCGTTCCGCAGCACCTCGGACACACCGAACAGCCCGATCATCGCCGGAATGAAACTGACGCCCGTAATCAACTGATCCCAACCGAACGTCAGCCGCGGCGTGCTGTAATCCGTCCCCAATCCCACGGTCGACAGGATCAACCCGATCAGCAACGCCAACAGCCCCTTCAACCGCGATTGATCCGACACGATCGCCGCGCACGTCAAACCCATCGCGTACAGCCAAAAGTATTCGTAGCTGGTAAAGCGAGTCGCCACGCGCGCCAACTGCGGGGCGGCCACCATCAACACCAAGATGCCGAACAACCCGCCGATGACGCTGAAGACCAGCGACGTGCCCAGCGCCTGTTCCGCGCGACCACGCCGCGTCAGCGCATAGGCGTCGGACGCATAAGCCGCCGAGGCTGGCGTGCCGGGAATTCGCACCAGCGCGGCCGGAATATCGCCGGCGAAGATGCTGCAAGTCACCGTGGTCACAATCGCCGCGATCGCCGAAACGCTGTCCAGAAAGAACGTCATCGGCACCAGCAACGCCACGGCCATCGTCGCCGTCAAACCCGGAATCGAACCGATCAGAATCCCGTAAGCCGCCGACAGCACGACGACCAACAGCACACGCGGCTCGCAAGTGGCGGACAACGCCTCATAAAAATACGGACGCATCTCACCACCCTAACCAGCCGCCGGGCAACGGCACGCGCAGCACGTTGGCGAACACCTGATACACAATCACGGCGGCGGCCAATCCGATCAGCAACGCCACCCACGGCCGGACCCGAAACCAAACCATCAGTCCGGCCAGCAACCCGGCGACCATCAGCACAAAGCCGACGGTCTCGACCAACATCACGTAAGCCAACACCGCGACGACCACCAGCACAAAGCTGACTCGTCCGCGAATCGTAATCGAAGGCAACCGCTCGCTGCCCAAGTCGCCTTCGGTCGTGTAAGCCTCCGATGTCCGAGGTGCCTCGTCGGCAACCGCCACGGTCGCCCGCCGCTGCCCCCAACGCTGCACGCCCAACGACACCAGCGTCGCGCCGAACAGCGCCAACAGCAGATTGGGAAACGTCATCGGGCTGAAGCGGTCGACGTTCACGCTCCGCATCGCCTCGCTCGTCAGCAGCCGGCCAAACTTCTCGTCGTTTTCGGCCATGAACCGCCGGAACTCGTCCGGCCCGCGAGCTTCGTTGTTGAAGCCCGCCGCCCGCATGAAATCGGGAAACGTCGAATCGCCCTCGGCCGTGCGGATCGCCGTCTCGCCTCGCACCACGCGAAGAATCGCGGCCGTCATCCGCTCGACCCGCGGCTCGGGCGTGCCCAGCGGAAAAGCCAACCCGCGCCAACCGCCCAGCGTCCAATCGGTGCCTTGTTCCACGAACGTCGGAATCTTCTCGTAACCCTCGACACGCTCGGGCGACATCACGCCCAGCGCCCGCAGCTCGCCCGCGCGAAACAACGACTCGGCCTCGGGCAAGCTGCAGCAGACCATATCCAGCCCGCCGCTCAACAACTCCTGCAAGCTCGGCCCCGCGCCGGTCGACGACACCCACACCACGTCGTCGGCCTGGAAGTTCGCGGCCAACAACCACCCGGCAAGCGCCAAATGCCACGCTCCGCCCGACGCCGTGCCCGACGCCTTCAACCGGCCGGGCTGTTCGCGGATCGCTTGCTCCAGCTCGGGCAGCGTTTGCCACGGCGCGTCGCCCCGCACGAACAGCGCGGCGTAGTCTTCGTTGACCGACATCAGCGGAATGCAGTCGTCGGGCGTCAGCCGAGTCAGTCCGCTCCAGTGCATCATGTTCAGCTCGAGCGTAATCATCGACAGCGTGTAGCCATCCGGCCGCGCGTCCAGCCCGCGACTGTGCCCCGTGACCCCTTTGCCGCCCGTGGCGTTGATCACGTTGACCGGGACGCCCAATTCCGTCTCCAAGTGCGCGGCCATCTGCCGAGAAACCCGATCCGTCCCGCCGCCCGCCGCCCACGGGCAAACCAGCGTGATCGGCCGGCTGGGATAAGCCGCCTCGCGCTCGCATCCGACCATCGCCAGACAGACGACGACGATCGCCAATAGCCGGCAGCCCGCCTCGCCCGCGAAGCCGCGCCTGCCGTCGAACGCCGTCGTCGCCGCGGCGCCGACAACCCGAATCGCGCGACCGACGTTCGTCGCGGCATCGACAATGAATAGTCGCGAGATCAACACGTTTGCTCCGCCAAGCCACCGCACCAAGGGTTCGTTCTCCACCAGGGCGACTCATTGTACATGAACCGCCGCACCGAAGTTCCGGCCCGTCGGCCAGCCACCGCAGCGACGTTTTGTCTTTTTCGGACGGTTGGAAATGGCAAAACGCCGGCGCGGCACGGTTTCCAGACGGTCGGAAACGGTCAAACGACGGCGCGCGGCGACTTCCAACCGCTCAAAAACGCCGCCAAGACGCCATTTTTGTCTTTATTGAGCGGTTGAAACGGACAAAATGGCGTCGATTTGCCTTCGCAACCGTCTGAGAAAGACAAAATGGCGTCGGTTTGCCTGTCGCAACCGTCTGAGAAGCTCGCCGCGCGTCATTTCGTGCGCGTCTGCTGAGAAGTCAGCGCAGCGTTACTTCGCGTCTCGGGCGGTTGAGAAGCTCGGGCGCAGCGTTATGCGCCGCCTCTCTCGGACGCTCACGACGAATAAAACGGCGTCGGTTCAGCCGTCGCAACCGCCCATGAAAGCGGAGCCGGCGCAGCCGCCCGGTCAATCCGGCCTCCACCCTAAACCGGCGGTGGCACGCCCAGTTCGATGGGCGTGGCAGAAACCGAAATACGAGCACGACGCGCCAGCGGTGTCGGCGAACTCACTAGCGCCGCGTGCTGGTATTTTCTAATCTGCCGGTCGCAAATACGTGCCTGGGATCGAGCGAAGCGAGCCCCGATGCATTCGATGGCCTGACGCGAGAAAGCATTTGAAACGCGGAGGCGGAGGGCGGAGTTGATCAATCTCCGCGGCGGGGTGGGTGGGGCACGCCCAGAGTCTTCGATGGGCGTGGCAGCAACCGAAATACGAGCACGACGCGCCAGCGAGTGTGTCGGCGGACTCACTGGCTTGTTTCAGAAATACGAGCAGCCGCACGCTTGCACGCGAGTGTGTCGGTGAACTCACTGGCTGCGCGCTGCTGGTATTTTCTAATCTGCCGGTCGCCTTAACCCGGCCTCCACCCCAAAAACCGGAGTGCTCGCGCAATACCGCTCCCAGGAACGGCGACCGCCGCCCCGCGCGTGCTCAAACCAAAATGTCCTTCAACACGTGCGGGCCTTCCACGCCCGTCAGCCGAGCGTCGAGCCCCTGGAACTTGAAGCTAAACGCCTCGTGGTCGATGCCCAACTGATGCAACATCGTGGCGTGCAAGTCGTGAACGGTGGTCGGGTTTTCCACGGCCGCGTAACCCAGATCGTCGGACGCGCCGTAGACCATCCCGCCGCGAACGCCGCCGCCGGCCACCCAAACCGACATCGCCTTGTTGTGATGATCCCGCCCGCTGCCGCCTTGCGACATCGGCGTGCGACCGAATTCGCCGGCCCACACGATCAACGTTTCATCGAACATGCCGCGTTGCTTCAAATCGGTAATCAACGCCATGCAAGCTCGGTCGATCTCCTCGGCCTTCAACGTCACGCCGTCTTTCACGCCGCCGTGATGATCCCAGTCTTTGTGATAAAGCTGGATGAACCGCACGCCCCGCTCGGCCAACCGCCGCGCGAGCAAACAGTTCGAAGCGAACGAGCCGTCGCCGGGCTGGCAGCCGTACAGCTCCAACGTCTTCGCCCCTTCGCTGCTGATGTCGACCAAGTCGGGCACGCTGGCTTGCATCTGAAACGCCATCTCGTACTGAGTGATCCGCGTGGCGATTTCCGGGTCGTGAACCAACGCGTCATGCTGTTGGTTCAACGCATTGATGGCCGCGACGTCGGCGCCTTGCTGTTCGCGCGTCACGCCCGGCGGGGCCGACAAATACAGCACCGGATCGCCTTTGCCGCGTAGCTGCACGCCCTGATAGCGGCTGGGCAGAAACCCGCTGCTCCATTGCCGAGCGGCGATCGGTTGGTTCTGTCCGCCGCGACCGAGCGACGTGAGCACCACGAATCCCGGCAAGTCCTCGGCCTCGCTGCCCAAGCCGTAGGTGACCCACGAACCCATGCTCGGTCGCCCGGCGATCTGCGAACCGGTGTTCATGAACATGTGGGCCGGGTCGTGATTGATGGCGTCGGTCGTCATCGAGCGGATCAGGCAGACGTCGTCGATCACCGAACCGAAGTGCTTGAACAACGCGCAGATTTCAATCTGGTTCTTGCCGAACTTCTCGAACGGCAATTGCGGTCCGAAGCACGTCAGCTTCTGCCCTTGAAGCTGCGCGATCTGCTGGCCTTTCGTCAGACTTTCCGGCATCGGCTGGCCATGCATTTCCGCCAGCTTCGGTTTCGGATCGAACGTCTCTAAATGCGAAGGCCCGCCGGCCATCGTCAACCAAATCACGCGTTTGGCTTTTTGCGGCAACGGCAACGTGTTCAACACGCCCGCCGTTGGCGCGGCGGTCGACAGGTTCGAGCCCAGCAGCGATCCGAGCGCCACGGCGCCCAGCCCCTGCGAGGTTCGGCCGAGAAACGCTCGGCGGCTGAGTAACGATCGAATTTCAGGGTGCATATTCATGGCTTAGGACCTGGTGATGGTTTCGTGGAGATTCAGAAGTACGCGAGCGACGTGAGTCCAAGCGGCTAACTCCGCCGGCTCCAACGACTCGGGACGCGGCGCCAACCCGACCTTCAACAGTTCGGCGGCGGCTTCCGGATCGGCTTGATAACGCTCGAAGTGCCCGTTGAACAACTCGCGGACCGTTTGCAATTCTTCGGCGCGCGGAGCTCGCTGCAATGTTTGCTGCCAAGCCCAAGTGATCCGTTCGTCGACCGTTCCTGGGCACTCGCTCAGAATTCGAGCGGCAAACGAGCGGGCAGCTTCCACATACGTGGGATCGTTCAACAGCACGAGCGCCTGCTGCGGAATGTTCGAGCGGTTGCGTTCGGCACAACATTCCTCGCGGCTGGGAGCGTCGAACGACACCATGCTGGGATGCAGAAACGATCGTTGCCACCACGTGTAAAGCCCGCGACGGTATTGGCTGTCGCCCGTATCCGCCTGGTATTGGCGGCGCGGGAAGTTCAGGTTCTCCCAATAGCCTTCCGGCTGATACGGCTTGACGCTGGGTCCGCCAATCTTCGGCGCCAGCAGCCCCGAGACGGCCAACGCGTAATCGCGAACCAATTCGGCCTCGACGCGATAGGCGCTTTGCCGAGCATGTTCGCGGTTATAAGGATCGGCGGCCAACAGCTTCGCATCGGCCGTCGAGACTTGTCTGTACGTGTGGCTGGTCACGATCGTCCGCACCATGTGCTTCATGTCCCAGCCGCTATCCATGAACTCGCAAGCCAACCAATCCAGCAGCGCGGGATTCACCGGCGGCTCGCCCTGAGCGCCCAGATCGTCCAGCACCTTGCTCAGCCCGGTTCCGAACAACTGCTTCCACAATCGGTTCATCACGGTGCGAGCGGTCAGCGGATTGTCGCGCGACACCAGCCATTGGGCGAGATCCAACCGGTTCGGCTCGCGGCCTTCGATCGTCGCCCGCGGCAGGAAGTGCGGCAACGCCGGCTTCATGACCTCGCCGCTCTCGTCCAGCCAGTTGCCGCGCGGCAGAATGCGAACCGTGCGCTTGTTCGGCGTGCTGACGCTAACAAGGCACTTAGGCAAGCCGTCGTAAAATGCCTTGCGGTCCTGTTCCGACTTGGCCAGCGCGTCGCGTTCGGCTTGGAACACTCGCGTCGCCTTCGCTCGGAAGTAAGCTTGGATCGCCGATCGTTCCTGCGGGCTGCGAGCGGCCGCGTCCTTCTTCAACGCCGCCGCCACTTGCTCGGCTTGTTTCTTATCTTCGTTCGACGGCTTGGCGCCTTCGGCCAACTCGGGCAACGTCACGCCGTAAGCGACAACGTCGGCTTCCCATTGTTGCTGGGCGACATCCAACTGCGGCTGAATCGCGTTGAACTTGTCGCGAGCCGCCGTGATGGCCGCGTCCAACTCGGCCAATCGCTGCTGATCCTCGGCCGAAGTCACCGCCATGCCTTCTTCGCGGCGGCCGAGAATCGGCTCTTGGATATCGGCGAAGAACGCGCCCAGCGAGTAAAAATCGCGCATCGTGAACGGATCGAACTTATGGTCGTGGCATTGGGCACAGCCGGTGGTCATGCCAAGCCACACGGTGCCGATCGCTCGCACGCGGTCGGTCAACATACGAGCTTCGTAGTCCTTGGGCTGAGCGCCGCCTTCTTCCGTGGTTAGTAACAGGCGGTTGAAGGCCGAGCCGACGCGCGTCTCGATGTTCGCATCCGGCAGCAGATCGCCGGCCACTTGCTCCAGCGTGAAGCGATCGAACGGCTTGTTCTCGTTGAAGCTTTCGATGACCCAATCGCGATACGGCCAGACGTTACGCGGAGTGTCGCTGTGATAGCCGATCGTGTCGGCAAAGCGAACGACGTCCAGCCAGCCGATCGCCATCCGCTCGCCATAATGCGGATTGGCCAGCACTCGCTCGACGAGCTTCTCGTAGGCGTCGGCCGACGGATCCTGCTCGAACTCGCGGACTTCGGCGGGCGACGGGGGCAGGCCAAGCAGATCGGCGTAGAGCCGGCGGATCAACGCGCGACGATCGGCTTCGGCCGATGGCTCCAGCCCGATCGCTTGCAACCGCTGCCGCACCAAGTGATCGACGCCGTTCACGCCGTCCGGAATCTCCGCCTTCGCCGGCGGTTCGTAAGCCCAATGCTGTTGGTACTCGGCGCCTTGCTCGACCCAGCGGCGAAGAATCACCTTCTGCCGATCCGTCAATTGCTTCTTGGAGTCGGGCGGCGGCATTAGCTCGTCGGCGTCCGTCGTCAAAATGCGTGCGATCAGCTTGCTCGCATCGGGCTTGTTCGGCACGAAGGCTTCGGCCTGCAACGCGTCGTCGCGAATATCCAACCGCAAGTCGCCCTGACGATGGTTGGCGTCCGGGCCGTGGCAGAAGAAGCAGTTGTCGGACAGGATCGGACGCACGTCGCGGTTGAACTCAATCCGATCGGGCACGGCGATCGCGTCGGCCGCCACGGCAGCCAAACCACCGGACACCGACAAGATCGCGGTCGCGGCGGCAACCAACCAACGCCGCCGAACGCCGCGAGAGAATCGAAAACACATCTGGAGAGGGCAAGTCACGGAAAGCTGTCCTTTCATCTCATCTCTGTCATAGGCCATCGACGCATCAACGGTCATTCACCAGACGCCCATTATGCTTGAACCTTCCCAAGATTGCGGCGGGGCGCGATCAGAAAACGCCGCGAAGTTCCGCCCCGTAGCATCAACCGCCGTTAAGGAAACGAACGAGCTTGGCTAGCAGGCGCTGCGGCATACGAAAGGGCCGTAAGCAAAGCGCGTCGGACCACTGGTCGCAATCGGTGACGAACAGCAGCTTCGAGGAGCCGCCGTTCTGGAGACAGACACGACCGAATTCGTTGGACAGATGCAATACAGGCAAAGCTATCGCAGCTTGCCCACCACGATCGATGCGTTGTGGCCGCCGAAGCCGAAGCTGTTGCTCATGGCCACGTCGATGGCTCGCTCGCGAGGTTGATTGGGCGTGTAGTCCAAATCGCACTCGGGATCGGGAGTTTCCAAATTGATGGTTGGCGGAACCACGCCCTTCTGGATCGCTTTGACTGACAGCACCAATTCGATGCCGCCGCTGGCGCCCAGCGAATGGCCCAACTGACTCTTGGTGCTGGAAATGCTGATCTTCGGCGCGTGTTCGCCAAAGACTCGCTTGATGGCTTGCGTCTCGGCTTTATCGCCCAATGGCGTGCTGGTGCCGTGGGCATTGATGTAATGCACGGCGTCTGGATTTAAACCGGCGTCCTGCAACGCATTGGACATCGAGCGCTGCCCCCGTTCCCTCGGCGTCGGGCTGAGTGATGTGGCCCGCATCGCCACTGGCGCCGAATCCCAGCACTTCGGCGTAAATCTTCGCGCCACGAGCTTTCGCGTGCTCTAATTCCTCGAAGATCAAGATGCCCGCGCCTTCGCTGAGCACGAAGCCATCGCGGTCCAGATCGAATGGCCGACTCGCTCGCGGCGGATCGTCGTTTCGCTCGGACAAGGCTTTCATATTCTGGAAACCGGCCACGCCCATCGCGGTAATCGCCGCTTCGGTTCCGCCGGTAATCATCACGTCGGCGTCGCCATGTTGAATCAGCTTGAAGGCGTCGCCGATCGCGTTCGTCGCACTCGCACAGGCCGTGGCTACGGTGTAGTTCGGCCCGCGAATTCCGAACTCAATCGACAACTGCCCGCCCGCCGCGTTCAACATCAGCTTCGGAATCGTGAACGGAGAAACACGATCCGGCCCCTTGGTCAGCAGGCGTTCAAGCTGGATCTCAATCTCCGCGAGACCTCCGATGCCCGAACCAAGCACCACGCCACAGCGAAACGTCGATTCCTGGGAAAAGTCGATGCCCGAATCGCGAACCGCCTCGATGCCGGCAACCATCGCGAATTGCGTGAAGCGATCCAGCCGCTTGTGTTCCTTGCGGTCGATATAGTCGCTGGGATCCCAGTCGTAGATATCCCCGGCGAACTTCACTTTGAAGTTGGTCGAGTCGATAATCCGCAAAGCGTGAATGCCGCTCTGTCCCGCCAGAACGCGCTCCCACAGATCGTCCACTTGGCAACTCAAGGACGTGACGATACCGAGTCCGGTGACGACAACTCGCCGCTTCATGACCTGCTGACTTTCGCAATTGCAAATACAAAAAGGCGTCGATGCCAGAAACTCTGTCACCGACGCAAAGCATCAAAAACCGCGATCAGAATCGAAAACGACAGGACTACGAAGTAGCCTGAGCTTTCTCGATGTAGTCGATTGCCTCACCGACCTTTTGAATCTTTTCGGCGGCATCGTCTGGGATGTTGATGTCAAACTCTTCTTCCAACTCCATCACCAACTCGACGGTGTCCAGCGAGTCGGCGCCCAGGTCGTTCACGAATGACGTATCCCGGGAGATTTTTTCACGGTCAACGCCGAGTTGTTCGGCGACGATTTCGATTACTCGTTCTTCAACAGAAGCCACCTTAAACGTCCTCCAATAAACTGATTGTCCGGCCGCTGAAACCCTGCCGCCGTTTTGTGCGTAAACCCAATTCAATCGCAAACACGAAGCTTGCCTTTTGACTAACTAAGCCCCAAAAGATAGAGGAATTCCACAAGACAGGTCAAGAGACGATTGACGAGCCAGACAACGTCCATCAGCGGTTATCGCGGCTTGTTTGGCGCCCACGCTGGCCTAGCCGGTCATGCCTCCGTCGACCGTCAAGACCTGTCCCGTCACATAGGCCGCCGCAGGGCTAGCCAAGTACAGCACGGCCGCCGCAACATCGTCGGGAGTCCCCACGCGTTTGGCCGGAATTCGCTTCTTCACTTCGTCCAAGATCGCATCGCCCAGCGCCCGAGTCATGTCGCTCTCGATGAAGCCCGGCGCCACGGCGTTGATCGTGACCTTCCGCCCGGCCAACTCGCGACTCAAACTCCGCGTGAGGCCAATCAATCCAGCTTTCGAGGCCGAATAGTTCGTTTGTCCGGGATTGCCGATCAGCCCCGAGACGCTCGACATGTTGATGATTCGACCGTAACGCGCCCGCATCATCACACGCGATGCCGCTCGCGCAAACAGAAAAGCGCCGGTCAAATTCGTCTCGATGACGGCGTCCCACTCTTCGTCTGTCATTCGCGGAAGCAACGTGTCTTTGGTGATCCCGGCGTTGTTGACAAGAATGTCGAGCCGTTCCCACTTCTCGATGATCGCATCGACCGTCTTCTCGACCGAATCGCGTTGCTTCACGTCGCAGACAAAAGCCTCGGCCTCGCCACCCGCTTCGCGAATCTTGCCAACCGTTTCGGCTAGTTTATCGGCACTGCGAGCGACGCAAGCGACCTTCGCTCCGTTGGCAGCCAACTCGATGGCGATCGCCTGCCCGAGTCCTTGCGAAGCTCCCGTCACCAAGGCCACTTGGCCCGACAAATCCGCCGTCAGCGATCGTTTGGTCTCACTCATAACTTCTCTGTGTTTCTGTCACAGTCAGCGGACGATCGCGATTTGACGGCGCGCGGTCCGCTAACAAGGCACGTTTTCACAAGGCATTTTGCGGTCGATTCGCTTCATCAAGCCGCACAGAACTCGCCCCGGACCAACTTCATGAAAGCTGTCAAATCCCTGAGCGATCAGATATCGCATCGAATCTTCCCACCGCACGGGAGATACGACTTGCTCGACCAACAGACGCCGAATCTCTTCCGGGTCGGAGTGCGGTCGCGCGTCCACGTTGGAAACCACCGGAATTCGCGGCGCGGCCATCGGCACGTTGGCAACCGCCTCGCGCAATCGCTCGACCGCAGGCTGCATGATCGGTGTGTGAAACGCTCCGGCGACGGTCAACGCAATCGCCTTCATCGCGCCCCGCTCGACGGCGAGTTCCGCGACGCGTTCGCAACTGGCGCGGCTACCTGAAACGGCGATATTCCCCGGACACAGCAGGTTGGCCACTTGCAAGACCTCGCCCGGCTGCCGCGCTTCCTCGCACAATTCTTCAACGCGTTCGCGTTCCAACCCCAAAATGCTGACCATGCCGCTCGCAACTTGGTCCGCCGCGTCTTGCATCGCTTGTCCGCGTTGCTGTACCAAACGCAACGCATCCTCGAAGCTCATCACGCCGGCAAACACGAGCGCCGTGTACTCGCCCAAACTCAGTCCGGCCGTACCCGCCGCCGCTTCGGCAATCGCCGGCGATTGCTCGCGCAGCACTTCCAGAGCCGCGAGGCTGGTAACAAACAGCGCGGGCTGACTGTAAACTGTCGAGTTCAGTTGATCGGCTGGCCCGTCAAGACACAGTTTCTGCAAGTCGTAGCCCAGCACTTCGGCCGCTTGCACATAGATCCCGCGAGCCGATGGCGACTGCTCGCACAGCAACCGGCCCATGCCGACTGTTTGAGCACCTTGTCCGGGAAACAGAAACGCGATCTTGCTCACAGCAGCCAGGCTCCCGACGCAACTAGCTTTCGTCGGTCTTCACGACATTGCGGCCCATATACTCGCCGCAATTCGGGCAAACCACATGCGTGGGAATTGCCGTGCTACATTTGGGGCAATAGGTGAGTTGCCGTGGCTTCAGCGAATCATGCGACCGCCGCTTGCCGGTCCGCGAATTCGACTGCTTCCGCTTTGGAACCGCCATAGCTCGTAATCCTTATCCTGACAACGTTTTGGAAACGCAAACGAGCGATGGTAGGTAGCGCCCGAAAACCTGTCAACCGGATGTTGTCCCCGTAGCGAGCATGGCGGTCGGTTAGTACGATGGCACACTCGCGCGGCGTGCGAAACCCACCGTTTCGCGAACAACGCCGTATCCCGAAACGAATCTCGACCTCCGAAACGAACGCACCCATGCCGATCGTCAAGTTTCTCAAGGAAAAGAAGGAAATCGAAGTTCCCGCCGGCGCGAATCTGCGAGAGGAAGCCGCCAAGGCTGGTATCAACACCAACCAGGGCGTCAACGGCATGGGAGCGACGTTGAACAAGTACGTGAATTGTTTCGGCTTCGGCATGTGCGGAACTTGCCGAGTGCTGATCAAAAAGGGAATGGATAACACGAATCCAATGACCCTGCGCGAACGGCTGAAGTTCAAGTATCCCGGTCCCGACCCGATGGTCAGCATGTCGTTCATTGGCCACGAGGACGAAATGCGGTTGGCTTGCATGACGACCGTGAACGGCGACATCGAGGTCGAGACGGGGCCGGAAGTGAATCTGTTCGGCGAGAACTTCTTTAGCTAGGCCGAGCTCTCGCGCCGATTCCGGGTCCACATCAGAAGGTCGCGGCGGTGAAGCAGATTGTGGCGATTATCAAGCCGTATTTGGCCGAGAAAGTGCTCGACGGCTTGAAACGCGCCCCGCTGGAAGCTTTGAATGTCCGCGAAGTGAAGGGCTACGGCCGCCAGAAAAGCTATCTGGACCAGTACGGCGATACGGAATATTCGCTGGCTTTTCTGCCAAAGGTGGAAATTACGCTGTGGGTGGATGATACTCGGGTAGACGAGATTCTGAAGAAGCTCGTCGAGCTCGCCCGCTCCGGTAGAATGGGCGACGGCAAGATTTTCGTCTTGCCGGTGGATCGATACGAAAGCGTGATCGATATCGCCTCTGGCGCCCGTAGTTCGTAATGCAAGACTTTGGTTTGGTAAAGCGATTGTCGTCGAGTCGCAGGCGTCGTTCGGACGTTCGACGTGGGAGCCAACGTCGGTGCGCCGTCGAAACGCTCGAAGCACGCGTGTTGTTCTCGGTCAGCCCCATGTCGGTGGCCGAGCAATATATGCACGAGTTGGTCAACTGGGTGCGAGCCCATCCGGCGGAAGCATCGACTCGCTACGGCGTGGCTCTGAATGCAGGCTTGCCGGGCGGCACCATCACGGCTGATCCTAAGCCGCCGCTCGCTCGCAACGATGTCTTGCGGGAAGCGATGCAAGGCCATCTGGGCGATATGTTGGCCCAGGACTATTTCGATCACGACAGCTTGAGCGGCACTTCGTTCGTCGACCGCATCGAAGCCGCCGGATACAGCGGCTGGGAGGCAGCCGGCGAGAACATCGCTTGGCGAGGATCGACGGGCTCGATGGGACCGGTGTTCGACACCGTCGAATCGATCGTGCAAGGCTGGTTCGAGAGCGCGGGGCACCGGCAGAATATGCTGCGTCCCGAGTTTCGCGAGGCCGGTTCCAGCTACGCGGTCGGCGAGTTCACCTGGGAAGGAGTCAGCTACAACGCCGGCATGGGCGGCCAGGATTTCGGCACGCGGACCGGACAGGTGTTTTTAACCGGCAACGGCTGTTGGCAACGGTTGACGACGTTTGATATCTGCGACGTTACCGACCCGGTGGTTGGAGCGACGATCACGGCCATGAGCGCGAGTGCCAACCCGCTGTCCGCGACTACGGGGCCGACCGGCGAGTACGACTTGGCATTGCCGCCGGGCGAATGGTCGATTGTCGTCACGGGAGGCGGCATCGACGGATCGTTGTCGTTAGGAGAATTGTCGATCGGAACAGCGAACGTCAAGCTGGATTTCACGCCTGACGCGTCCAAACCTTGGCAAAATCCGACCGATCGGCTGGACGTGAATAACGACCAGATGCTGTCGCCGATCGACGCGTTGCTCGTCATCAACCAATTGAACCTGGGCGGAGCCGGAACGCTGCCGAAGAGTCCCGTTCCGCCGGTCGCGCCGCCGCCCTATGTGGACGTGAATGGCGACGGCGAACTCTCGCCGGTCGACGTGTTGATCGTCATCACGGCTTTGAACACGCGTCCCGCACCGGAAGCCGAGTTCGATTCCGGCGAGAGCGCCGCGGCTTTCGCATTGTCGAATGGCGGAACGCTGAACGCCGCAGTCCCAACTTATCCGATCGTGGGTGTTGTCGCCGTTCTCGAAAGCAACACGGTTGACCTTGAGCCTGAACGCGACGAGCCGACAAGGAATACTGAGCCGACAACGACACTCGGCTCAACACTCCGGCGAATTCGCCATCGCCGCTCGGCCAGCCAACCGACCGCTGGTCATCGCCCACGCAATATGCAGACCGTGGCCCCACAGAATCATTCCGCCGAGCCCGTTTTGGCCAACGGCATACAGACCTGGAATCGATCGACCAGTTTTATCGAGAACTTGCAACCGCTGATTGATCGCCGCGCCGCCTTCGGTCGTGGTGAAATACGCTTTGACCGGGCCAAGCAACACCCACGGCGGTCCGGTCAACTTCCGCGGATCGGGCTCCCGCATCTCGGCCATTTCATTATGCGACGTAACCGTCTCCGCGAGCCGCTGCCCATCGATACCACGCGCGGCGGCCAATTGCTCCAGCGACACGCCTTGAATCGCCACATCGGGACGCAGCCGCAGGTAATCCGCGACGTAGGCATACGCGATATCCGGCGCGGTCGAAATGAAATGCGGCCAAGCCGAATAGCGGCGGATCAATTGGGCGTCGAGTAACAGAAAGGCGACCTTATCCGGCTGCCGAGCCACGGCGATCTCACGTTCGGGCCACTGTCGCTCGTCGACGAACCGCTCGCCTAGCCGATTCACCAGAATCGCTCCGTCGTCGAACAGAGCGTTCTCGGGATGTTGCCATGTGACCAGCAGCCGCTTAATCATGGCTCGCATCAACCAAGCCGGACTGTGGCCGGCGACAAAGCCGAGCAGCTTTGCCCAGGGTCCGGACGTTGGCAGATACTGTTGGAACGGCTTGCGACGCGAGGCGACGAACCGCAGTTCGGGGCCGTATGTAACGTCCATGTTTCGTAGTTCGGCGCCTACGTCGGCCGCCAATGTGTGGCCATCGCCCTCGGCGAACGGATTGATCCCTTCGATCTCCGCGAACCGGGCTCCTTTGTAGCGAGCGATCATTTCAGGATTGTTGGCGTAGTCGCCAGCAGCCAAGATCACGGCCCGGGTTGCTCGGATTTGAGTAAGTCCGTGGTCATCGCGAATCTCAACTCCGCGCACGCGGCCATCCTCGACCAGCAATCGTTGCACCGCCGCGTTGCACCGCAGTTCGCCGCCATGACGCTGCAAAGCCAGATGCAATGCCGCGATGTAAGCCTTCGCTCCGGGCACCACATTGTGCATGCGCGGCACGCGGTTCGGCGGTTCGGGACTCGGCCCGACAAACTGCAAACCGAAGCCGGCGAGCCACTGTAGCGTCGCGGCCGCTTCACCAAGAAAGAACGCGCGCAACTCGCCATCGTTGCGGGCCTCAATGGCTTCGGCGGCAAACTTGCCCGCATCCACGGCATGATCGGCGCACGAATCAACAACACCCGCGGCTTGTTGCCAGCGCGTTTTGGCCGCCGTAAACGAACCTACGGCGATGCCCGTCGTGCCACCCGGCTCGGGCCGTTTCTCCAGCACCAAAACGCGACCGCCGGCTTCCGCCGCGGAAACGGCTGCCGCCAATCCGCTGCCTCCAGCGCCGACAACGATCACATCGTACGGAGCGAGCATGGCAGTCGATTGTTTTGAGTTTTTCGACGCAAGGTTTTTCGACGTGGGGCAACTACTTGCCAGGACGCGGAATCAATCCGGCGCACTTCTTACAACGAACTCGCTGATTGCCGATCAATGTACGGCACTTCGGGCAGCGACGAGCCTTCAGCTTTTTGACGAACGACGTACGAGGACGTTGAACCATAAAGAGGTACCTTCGAGTAAAACTCAAAACCAGCACGTTAGAGAAGACGAATTAGCAGACGGCGGCAAAAGAACTGCCGTGTCAACGATCGGCCGTCGCGCCCTCGAAAACGGTTCACCCGGGAACCGAAAGACAAGGCATTCCGGCAAATGCGGCGATAAATATATCCCGCCCTCACCAAGTCGGCAACGCGGCGAAAACACCAACAAAAAACGCCGAACCTTCGGACGAAGGTTCGGCGATGCGATGAACACCGGTTTAGCGACAGCGGCTACGGAGCCACGTCGATACCGAGTTTACGTTCTTCTTCTTCCTGAATGATGATGCGCGGCGTCACCATCATCATCAAGCTGTTCGTTTCGCGGCCGATACCTACGTTCTTGAACAACCGGCTGACGTAAGGAATCTGCGCGGCGAACGGCAAACCTCGCTCGATGCGGCCTTCCCGCAAACGCTTGATGCCACCCAGTAACACCGTACCACCGTCCGGCACGCTCACCGTGGTCGAAACCGTGGTGAACGAGAACGTCGGCTGCTGCACGGTTGTACCTTCACGTTCGATCACTTGATCGTCGACCGCGATCGGCTCACCCGTTTCGGGATCAATCACGTTCGATCCGGAACGCGTTGTCGTGCTACCGGTGAACGTAAACTCTTCGACTTCGCCAATCTGGCTGAAGAACGGAACCAACGTCAGTCGCACGAAACGGCGATCGTTCGACACCACGGCTTGCACCGTCAGATTCGTGCCTTCGCTCAGCATCATGATCACCGGCGCTTGAGCCGCCGCAAAATCGCCGACCACCGGCACGACGCTGGTAACGAACGGACGCAACGAAGTATCGCTGACCGTCGCCAACTGGCCGTTGAACAACGTCACCTTCGGAGCTTGCAGCACGTTCGTACGCGTGTCGCCCTGAGCGGCTTGCAACACGAAGAACATCTCGATGTCGCTCAGAATGGCGAAGCCCAACGTCGGCGACGCATTCGCCGAGAAGTTGCCGAACTGAGGCACCGCATCCGCAAAGCTGTCTTGGGTGAATTGGATATCGAAGTCGGCTGTCGGCAAACCAGTCGCCGGATCCAAGCCGATCGCCACACTCGGTCCACCGTCGTCCGGCGGAATCTTGTTGTAGTTGTCATCCAAATCGAAGTCGAAGTCGACGCCGATCCGTTCGAAGAAGTTGTCGTTCAGCGTGATGAAGCGAACTTCGATCGTCACCTGCAAATCCTGCAAGCGACGCAATTGGTCCAGCAGATCGGCGATCTGTTCGTGAACTTCCTGTGTCTGGCTGATAACCAAACTCAAGTTGTTCTGGAATTCGCTGACGGCGCCTGGACCACCGACCGCGTCCCACGTATCCGGGGCGATGGTGGTTTGAATCAGCTCGATCAGCGGCTCGAAATCGGCCATCACGCCACCGCCCATGCCGCCCGGTCCACCCATCGGCGACAGTGCCGTCGAACCGCGTGAAGACAAGCCGGGAATTCCGCCATTGCTGAATTGAGCCATCGCTTGCGATCCCGAAGGCAGCGAACCACCTTCGTTCGCCGCCATGGCGAACGGAGCACTGGGCGAGACGTTCAACATACCGCCGTTCATTCCGTAACCCACGGTGCGGTACGCCTCGCGCAACGCCCCGGTCATGCCCTGATCGTATCCGGGCAGGAAGTTCGGAATCGGAATCACGAGGTCAGCCACGTAATACGTTTTCGTATAGACGTGCGTCTCGCGAACCTGCTCGCTGGAGATTTTCAAAACCTCGCTCTCGATTGTGTAACCGAGCTTCAACTCTTCCAAGATCAACGTCAACGCGCTTCGCAACGAGATCGGTTGCGACAGGCGAATCGTGATCGGCGTATTGGTGGTGACGCCTTCGGCCGCCAAGCCAGCGTTGTCCAAGTAGATCGGCACGCCCGACAAACGGCTGAGTGTGTCCATCACTTCGGCCAGCGGTCGCTGATCGAATTGAACGTCCACGGGCTTCTCCAACGAACGCTGGATTTCCATCTCCGCCGGACTCAAACGCCGTTCCGCCTGGTTGCTCAGCGACGCCCGCCGCGTCACTTCCTCCCAATACTTCTTGTCGCCGAATCGGAAAGGAACTCGGTCATCGATTGGCGTCGAACTCTCTTCAACCGAAGTAAGAGCGCCGTAGACGCCTTCCTCCTTCGCGGTCTTAATGCCTTCCAATTCCATCGTGCGACGGACAAATCGGCTCTTCCAGATCACGGTCTTCGCCAGCTCGGAATTGGGCGACAGCTCGTGAATCTGTTTGGCGATGATTTCGGCTTCCGCGTAGCGACGTTCATCTAGCAGCAGATTGAATTTCTCGACCAACTCGGCCAGCTTCTGATCGACCTCGGCCTTCTTAGCCCGAGCGTTGTCGAGGTCGGCCAGCACGGCCGCGTTGGCCTCATCGAGTTCGATCTCCGCTCGATTCTGTTCGATGAACTGTTCGACTTCGGCAATGCCGCGATCGACGCTCGTCAACAGTTGCTTGCGGACATTCGGCTCCAACTCGGATTGGCTGACTCGCATCCGCAATCGCTCAAGTTGCTGGTACGCTTCGCGCGGCGCCTGCGGCAACGTCTTGCGGGCTTGAGCCACTTCGTTCGTGATCTCATGCACCAGCTTTTGCCGCAGCACTTCTTGCCGCGAGTCGACTTCTTCCAACGGCGTTTGCGGCACGTTGTTCACGGCCGGCTGATTCACGGTCCGCATCAACGTCAGCTTGTCTTTCAACTGCTGTTGCGTGTACGGATCCAGCTCGTCCTTGAACTGCCAAGCTTCGCGGAACAATTGCAGAGCCGTGTCGCGATCCTGATTCGCCAGGGCGCGCAAGCCTTGCTGATAAAGATTCATGCCGCTCGATTCACGAACCGTGTCGTTTGTCAGCGGCTGAGCCGGCGTCGGTTCGCCCACTTGCGAAGCCTGCGCGACTCGCGTGTTGTCCATGTCCGAACGATAGACGCCTTGAGCTACCGCGTAGTTGTTGCCGTTCGGCTGATCCACCGGCATGTTGGCCGAAGCCTGAGCCACCGGATATCCGCCGAAGCGATTCTTACGACGGTCGACTTCCAACAAGACTTGCCACGGTTGCAGTTCCGACGCCGCGAATTCGCGGTTCGGCACATTCATGCTTTCGGCCTGTCGCGCCAACCGTTCGGCCGTCGCAAGGTCGCCTTTGTCCAAAGCCAGTTGGGCTTCAGACAACAGCTTTGCCGCCTGCGCTTTCGTTCCGGTTTGCTGCGAGTTCGGAGTTGGCAAGCGAGCCGGCTGGCCGCCCTCGGCGCCCGCGAATTGATTCGGAGCTTGATTGGCCATTTGCTGAGCGCGTTGGTCGATCGCCGCCAGAACCATGTCGGGCGTTCGTTGTCCGGCGGCGTATTGCACCGGCAACGATTTGACTCGGCCAACCAACTGGCGAGCGGTTTCGGTGTCGCCGTACGGCAAGAGCTGTTCGGCCTGATCCATCATGAAACCCGCCAATTCGCGAGCGAACGCGGCTTGACCTTCGGGCGTGGTCGGTTGATTCGCAAAGCGGCTGGCGCGACGCACTAACGCTTCAACCTTTTCAGGTGAATCGCCCGAGGCCGCGAAATCGCCTCCCGCCACTTTTGCTTGCCCGATCGCTTGCATCGCGCGATTCAAATCGCCTTGCGCCAGCGATTGGCGAGCGGTCAACAAATGCTGACCACCTTGATCCAGCATGCCCGCATTCACGCCGCCGGGAATCGTCGGCAGCGACTCGTTCGCGCCGCCATCGCCAATCGAACGCGCGGCGCCGCGGCGTTCCAGATCCAGCGGATTGTTTACCACATCGTTGCGGAACGGGCTGTTTTGCAGATTCGTGTTATCGCGTGGCGCGGACGGCAAAGCTTGGCCGCGATCCATGCGCGCGAAATCATCCGGCGTCGCCACGTCGGCCATCGCGGCCGCGGGAGCAATACGGCTCGTATCAACACCAGCCGCACGCAATTCGGCCGCCAGGCTTTCGGGCGAATACTCCGCCGGCCCGAACTTGGCCTTCTCCGCGACGGCCTTTTGATAAGCGGCGATCGCGGCTGGCACGTTCTTGGCGTTCAACGCGGCTCGGCCTTCGTTCAACGCGGCCTGAGCTTTCGCCTTGTTGTCGTTGGTCAGCGTGTTCAACGCCTGTTCCGTCACATCGGCGTTGGGATCCTTGGGCGGCATCGCTGGCTGTCGGCCAACTTTTCCGCCCGTCGGATTGAATCGCGAACTGGGCGGCTCGTTGGCGCCCTTGGCTCGCTGTTCCTGCAAGTCCTTACGAACTTTGGCCGGCGTATCGACAAACCGTGAGAAGAGGCTGTCGTACTTCACGTCCAGCTTCTCGGCACGGCCGACATAGTCCTCGGCCAAATCGAGATTGCCGCTCTTCATGGCTTCGCGAGCTTGCTCGAGCCACTTCGCCGCTTCCTTGCGTCGATCGCTGTCACTGCCGCCGAATTGACCGACGGCTTGCCGAGCCATCAAGACCCAGGCTTCGGATTGCCCGGCCGCGAGCGGCACTCGCAGCCCGCCCAGCGCGAGGCCGAGCGTGAGGAATCCAACGAGAAATTTCGCGGTCGTTTTCAACGCGCTGCTCCTTTTCGCGAGACAAACCAGAGTTCGATCGGTTGACACACCGCACTCCATCGCGGTGCAGACCTGACAGCGAACCCAAGCGTTCTCAGTCGCTCTCCGCCGCGCGTTCCAAACGGACGCGACGCAGGCCGACCGACGTGCGAGTGCCGTCAAGCGGTTTCGACAACCACCGACAAAGACAAGTTGGCTAGATGAGAGTCGGATATTTATCGCGATGGCAAACGCGGGTCAAGAGCAGTTTTTTTATCGCCGCGTAAAAATCGGACGTCAAAGCGCGCCGCTAACTCGTTCGCGCATCGCGAAACGCTTGCCTTCTCAGCGACTGCCGCTCTTCGCACGAGCTCGCTGCGGGGCCAGTTCGCGGGCCATGCGCAGGATTAAACGTTCCAACACATAGCGGGCTCGGTCATCGTGCGAATGCGATCCCTTCAGCGCCAAGTCGGCTTCGAGCAACCAGCGAAGCATCGCGCCGGCTCGTTCGCGACCAAGCTGTTGGATCTGCTTCTCCGCTCGTTCCAATGCCTCGGGCGGCCACTTGCGAAAGCCGGCCTTGAGCAGCGCATCGCGCACTCGCACCGGCCGGCGTTGCATGGCGTCCTGTTGGCAAATTCGCGTCGTGGTCGCGAACCGTCGCAAGGACCAAGCGATCTGGCCGAACAAAGCTTGCGGCGCCTCGCCCGCGTCCAGCAGATGATGAAGCTGCTCGAGTGCCGCCGCCGCGTCGCCATCGGCCGCCGCGTCGACCAACTCCCAAATCGTCTTGGTCTTCCAGCCGCCGACCATGTCCCGCACCATCTCCGGCGTGACTTGCCCGCCCGGCCCGGCGTACAAAGCCAACTTCGCCAATGATTGATCGAGCAACCCGAACTCCGGACCAGCCAGCTCCAATAGCAAACCGGCGGCTTGTTCGTCCAGCTTGGCGTCATGAGCCGACGAACTTCTCTGTCGCAGCCAACGCACGACCCGCGCGGTGTCGAGCGACTTACCGCGAGCTTTCTCCGGCGGGCGACATTCAATCTGCAACCCCGATTTGTCGATCGCTTTGTACAGCCGCGTGTTCGACGCCCACGACGAGACATCCAGCACCAACACGCCGGTGCGCGCCGGCCGTTCGACGTAACTTTCCAGCCGATCGCGAAACTTGGTGACGAACGAATCCGCTTCGTCGATGACAACGTATCGCGATTTTCCGCCACCGAACAGCGAGACCGTCGACAGCTCGTCGGCCACATCGCGCCATTCGACCTGCTTGCCCTCAAACGTGGCGAAGGGCGTTTCGGTGTCTTCGCCCAGCACCGTCTTGCGAAGCCGCTCCAACGCCAGCCGCTTCAAAAACGATTCGTCGCCGAACACCACACAAACCGGAGCGGTCGCGGGCTGCTTTTCATCGAGGTAGTCGAGCGCGTGCTGCGTGGCCATAACAATTTTCCAATGGGCAAGACGGGAGGCGGCAAAGGGCGGAAGCGGCGAAAGGCGGAGGCGGCATTGCGCCGCATCACGCACGTCACAACTCTTCGCGAACCGCTCGCACGCCAGCCACCATGTTCGCCAATTTTTGCCGAGCCGCCCAGCGAGCCGTTTGGCTGAGTCCGCAGTCCGGAGCGAACGACAGTCGATCCGGCGGCGCCAATCGCACGCATCGCCGCACGCGTTCGACGATGTCGTCGACGGTCTCGATATAGTAACTCTTCACATCCACGATCCCGACACAAACATCGCGTCGCTGGGCGATCAGCGTGACCAGCTCCAGCTCGGCGAACTCGCGGCTGGCCATTTCGACGTGAATCTCGTCGACTTGAAATTCCAGGAAGTCGGGAAACATCGGCGCGTATCGGCGCGGCCCGACCGCGCGGCCTTTGTAATTGCCGAAGCAAAGGTGCGTCGACAACCGGCAACGTCCCACGATCGGCTCGACCGTCCGATTGAAAATGTCGACCAACCGCCGACGGTCCTCGCGATGGGCATAGCAGCTCATCGACGGTTCATCGACCGTGATTTCCGTGCAGCCAGCCTCGACGAGCGCCGTCAGTTCATCGCGGACGAGCGGCAACAGGGCTTCGGTCAACGCGTAGCGATCCGCGTACTGAGCGTTGGGCAACAACCGACCGCTCAGCGTGTAGGGCCCTGGCACGCTGGCCTTCAACGTCGGACCGGCCGGCGCTAAACGCTGCAAACGACGAAACTCGTCGACCGCGCCCAAGCCGCGCGGCGCTTGCAGTTCGGCGGTTACCGCGTGCTTGCCGCGCTGGTCGTGAGCCGGTGGACCGAAGCGGCGAGGCGAACTCCCTTCCAGCTCGATCCCTTCCAAGTAACCGTAGAACGAGAGGTTGAAATCCAGCCGCGTCTGCTCGCCATCGGTAATCACATCCAAGCCGGCGGCCACTTGGTCATGCACGGCCGCAATCACGGCGTCGTCTTGAGCTTCCGCGATATCCGCCGCGCCGAATTCGCTCAGTCGCTGGCTAACGAATTCCAGCCATCCGGGAAACGGATAGCTGCCAATCACCGTGGTACGCAGCGGAATCGGTTGCATCGAATGGGCTCCGAGCGTTCAAAGAGTTAGTTGGAAGGTTGTTCGCTTGGCGAGTCAGCGTCGGATGCCGAGCGATCTTCGGCGGCGGTTCGACGGTATTCGGCAGCCGCCTCGACATAGTGTTCGGCCGCGTGACGAATGCGTTCGAGATCGCGCGGCTCGACCGCTCGACGAACACGAGCCGGCGCGCCGAGCGCCACGCTGTCGGGCGGAATCACCGTCCCTTCGGTCACGACCGCACCGACGGCCACGATGCTGCGAGCTCCGATCTTCGCGCCGTTCATCACCACGGCGCGCATGCCAATCAAGACATCGTCTTCGACCGTCGCTCCATGCACAATCGCCGCGTGCCCCAACGTGACTCGATCGCCCAGAGTGCAGGGAAACCCCGCATCGGCGTGCAACACACACAAGTCCTGCACGTTCGTCTGCCGCCCGATCTTGATCGCTTCAGTATCGCCACGCACCACCGCGCCGAACCAAATGCTTGACTGGTCGCCGACGGTGACATCGCCCAAGACGGTCGCGTTCGGAGCGATGTAGGCCGTGTCGGAAACCAGTTCCGGTCGAAACCTCGTGGAAGATGCCATGTCGTTGTAAGTGATCCTGAGTGTTAGCAAAGTGACGGACTACGAACGCTGACGAACTCGGAACGAAACGTTTCTCGCCTCTTGGAATCAGCGTCGCTCAGCGTCCATCAGCGTGTTCTCTGCCGCCGAACTCTCCCCAGCACTCAATTCCCGATTGAAGATTCGTTGGAAACCCGCGGAGATATCCGGCTGAATCAAGGCGGATTGCTCACTGCCGACGAGATGAACCAACGCCTGCTCGGTGTCGAAGGCGACGATTGAGGTTTGGCCATTGCCTTCAAAACGCAAAGCGTAGGTCCAGGCCGGCGCGTTGTCCGACACCGCTTCGTCCCAGCGGAACGTCACGTCCTCGACCAACGAATGCCGGGCGTGCAACATCCCGCGCGCTTGCGTAACGTCGACTGCCTGTTCGACATTCCAGGCGCGGCCGTCGATGTCGATTGATTCGCCGACGGGTTCGTCCGTCGACTCGGCCAGCTTCAGCAGCTCAACTCGCTGGGCGCCGTTGATCAAAACGGCCGTCTCCGATCCCCAAAAGGCCAGCGACTGGTTGCCTTGTTCGTATCGATACCACCAAGCGAACACGGCCATGCCAATCGACACGCCGAATATCCCCACGATCGCCAGTTTGCCCTTGTCCATCGGTTGCTCGCCGCCCGAAGAAAGTCCCGCATCGCCAACCACGTGTGCAGCGGAATCGTCCGTATTCTCAACATCCCAGCCGGGAAGTATAGTGGTGGCCTTTTCCAACCCTTCCGCGATTCTTGGTTTTTGGGAGCTCGACGCCGTGGCCGATAAGTTCGATCCTTACCGCGAGGCTTTGGTCATGGAACATGTGACCGTGTGGCCGGAGGAGTACGACGAACTGGAACCGGCCGAGAAGGCGCGGGCCGAAGCGGCGCTGCACGCCAAGCCCGACGCGTGTGCCGATTTGGAGTACGTTCGCGTACATACCGGCTTCTGCCGCAAAATCACGGTCACGCCCGACGATTTCGAGCGAATTCGCGGCAAGTAGACGAGCCGAAGCGTGACTGATTCCCTGCAAACCGTGCATGTGGCGCTCGGCGAGCGCAGCTATGACATCGACATCGGCACCGGCCTGCTGGCGACGCTGGGCGAGCGTCTGAAGCAACGTCTGACGCCGTCGCATGCGGTGGTGATTACCGATTCCAATGTCCGCGTTTCGCATGCCGATGCGGTCGTTCAAAGTCTTCGTGACGCCGGAATTCGTCATCATTTGGCTGTGATTCCGGCCGGTGAAGCCAGCAAAAATGCCGAGTCCGCCGCGGGGCTGTGGAACGAAATGCTCGCGGCCGGCGCCGATCGCAAGTCGCTGGTCGTCGCGGTCGGGGGCGGCGTCATCGGCGACTTGGCGGGTTTCATCGCCGCTACGTTTGCCCGCGGTCTGTCGTTCGTCCAAGTACCCACGACGCTACTCGCGCAAGTCGACAGCAGCGTGGGTGGCAAAGTTGGGATCAATCTGCCCCACGCCAAAAATATGGTCGGCGCGTTTTGGCAACCGCGCTACGTGGCGATCGACACGGCGACGCTCAAAACGCTGCCGGATCGCGAATACCGGTCGGGTTTGGCGGAGGTTGTGAAATATGGCGTGATTCTCGACGCCGAGTTCTTTGCCTATTTGGAGCGGCACGTCGATCAATTGAACCGCCGCGATTCCGAAACGCTGCGTTACGTGGTCGCGCGATGCTGTCGTTTGAAGGCCGATGTGGTCGAGAACGACGAACGCGAATTGACCGGCCTTCGTGCAGTTTTGAACTATGGACACACGTTCTGCCACGCGATCGAAACGGTGACCGGCTACGGCGAATATCTACACGGCGAAGCGGTTGCGATCGGTATGCTGTGCGCCTCGCGTTTGGCCGAACTGTTGGGTCGCGTCGATCGCGAGTTGACCGAGCGGCAGTATCGGTTGCTCGATGCCCTGAAGCTGCCCACCTCGGTTCCCGATGTCGAGCACGATAAATTGATCGCCGCGATGCGTCATGATAAGAAAGTCGAACACGGCAAGCTGCGTTTCGTGCTGCCGTCGCGCATGGGACACGTCGAGCTGGTCGGCAACGTCGACGAAGCCCTGGTTCGCCAATCGTTATAGAGCCGGTTGCAAAAAGCCGCCTGCGATTGGCTTCCGCGATCGGACAGCGATTCACCGCGAAGGCTCTCGCGGCAGAGGCCCCAACGAAAACGGCCTCTCGTTTTGGGCGAGAGGCCGTTGTGATTGTCTGCGTTACGCTACGGACGCTTAATCCAGAAAGCCAACCAGCTCGGCACTGCGACGCGGATCTTGCAGCTTTCGCAACGCCCGGTCTTCAATTTGGCGAATACGTTCGCGGGTGACTTTGAAGATGTAGGCCACTTCTTCCAGCGTATAGTTGTAACCGTCGCCCAAGCCGAATCGCAGCTTGATGATCTCGCGTTCGCGATAGCCCAACGTCTTGAGCAGATCGTCAATTCGGCCTCGCAGCATGTCGTGCAACGCGCCGCCGGCCGGCTCCTGCTCGTGATTCTGTGGCAGCAAATCGCCGAACCGAGTTTCCTCGCCGCGACCCACCGTCTGATCCAAGCTAGCCGGCTGCTTGTTCATCTTACGAATCTGCCGCACTTCTTCGACCGACAAATCGGTCATCCGAGCGACTTCCTCAGCCGTCGGCTCGCGACCCAGCTCATGCAACAGCTTGGCATGAATCTGACGCACCTTCGTGATTTCGGGCACCATGTGAACCGGCACGCGGATCGTGCGGCTTTGATCGGCCACGGCTCGCGTGATCGCTTGGCGAATCCACCAAGTGGCATAGGTGCTGAACTTGAACCCGCGACGATACTCGAACTTGTCGACCGCCCGCATCAAGCCCGCGTTGCCTTCCTGGATCAAATCCAAAAAGCCGACGCCGCGCTTGCGATACTTCTTGGCGATCGAAACCACCAAACGCAAGTTGCCTTCGGACAATCGTCGCTTGGCATCTTGGTAATCGCGATAAACCACGCGCAGTCGTTCGACCTTGGCTCGCAAGCCGCGCGGCGTAAGCTGCGTCGCACACAGCACGCGGCGATAAGCCAACAGTTGCTTCTCCTGCGTCGGGCTCAGCTTCTTGCGGTTGTCCAGCCGATTCACGACCGTCTGCAGTTGATCCAGTTCGACGCAGCAGGCCAGAAGCTTATCGTAGAACGGCTCGACATACTCGATCCGCAAACCCAACTCTTCCACCAAGCACACGGCTCGCTTGCGCCGGCGCAGCAGACGCCGCCAAGCGTCGCGACGCTGGTTCGTCTTGGCCGACTTGCTGACCACGATGCGGAAGTCATGCTGGTTCCGAGCCAACAGCGCTTCGAGCGTTTCCACGTTGTGCGGCAAGCGACCTAAAATATGGTGCTTTTCCAACCGATCGCTCACCGCCACTTGAACCGTGCGGTCGAACGGCAGATCGCCAGCATGAACTCGCTTCAGCTTGTCGAACGCGTCACGCAATACGAAGTCGCAGTCGAGCAACTCTTCGCGGAGCCGCCGCCGAGTCACTTCTACTTGGCGAGCCAACGAGATTTCCTCGCGTCGCGTCAACAGCGGGTAACGTCCGATCTGGCCGAGATACACCCGAATGGGATCTTCGGTGGCCGCAGCGTCGTCGACATCGAATTGGTCGCCGTCGTCATCCGACGAAGCCTCGACTATCGGCGTCGCGTCGTCGTCGCGCACCGAATCGAGTTCGTCGTCGAACCACGACTCCATATCAAGGTCGTTGTCTCCGCCAACGTCGTTCACCGAATCAGTAAGTGTGTCGTACATGGAATAACGCGCCCAACGGGTAAGTTGAAAAAGGTCTGGAGATGGCTCAGCAAAACATCCGTGGCCATCCGCCGTACAGAGCAAGTTCACGGGCGAGGGAAAGGGACAAAGTTCGTCGCAAACTCGCGGGAGGTGGGAAGCAAATACGCGGCTTGTGTCTGCTCGCCAGACAGGTCTTCGTGGCCGGTCAAGCCATTCTACTCAGCTCCCATTTTGCCGACTAGCTTTTTGTTTCGTCAAGTCAAAATCGAAGCCTCGCCAAAGATCGTTGCCGAGAAGCAATCGCCACCGACGGACGTGGCACGCAGAAGCCAAAGAGTCTGCGTGGCAGCACTCGCCACCCCGACCCGCGAATCAAATTCGTTCGCTCAAGTACGCCCAGCCGGTTCATCAATTCTGTCACTCCCCAGTCTTCCTGACACGCAGTTCTACTAATGGGTTCTTGTGATGCGGCAACCAGTGTTTGCGGAGCCGAATTCCACCTTGCGCGTCATTACATCAAGTTCAGTTGATTGGTTGCTTTTCGCCGCGAGTGCGAATCGCGCGTCCGAGTTCGCCGCCTAGAGCCAGACTCGCATCGCAACCACTCGATCCGGGAACCCATAGGTCCGTCTTATGTCGGCAATCAAGGTGCGGAAACCCTAGCATCGCTGGCGACAATTCAGAAAAACATCCTGAAAATTCGCCGAGCGAAAAATGCGATCGCAGCGAATTGGCAAAGTGTCCGACCGCATTTCGCCGCGCGCCGACAACATCGCCGGAATGAACGACTGATTGCTGACTGTCCACGACGGGGCCTTGCGATCGGCGAAGATTTAAGCATGATGCTCGCATTGCCTTCTGCCCCTAGGTTTCCTGCCTGCGCAAAGCCTCCCGGAATTCCGAAGTTATCCGGCACTCGGAAGTCTTCCTCACTCTCCGAAATCTCCCATCATGCGATACTGCTCACCTGTTTTTCTCGCTTCGCTGGTTCTGATCGTGGGAAGTGTTCTTGGCGACGACTCTCCTTCCAGCTCGAAGCCGGTTGCCTCTTCCGCCGCGACATCGTCCACGGCGGAATCCACGGCGCGGCCCACAAAGCCGAAGCGCCCAACGCCGCTGCACCGCCATCCGACGCTCACTCGCATGCTGGATCGCAATAACCAGTGGCGAGCCTCGGCGGGCATGGGACCGCAGCGACTGCACCCGGCGCTGACTCGGGCGGCGCAAGACCACGCCAACTACATGGCTCGCACCGGTTCGTTCAGCCATCACAGCAACGGCGGCCCGTTGTCTCGCGCGTCACGCTACGGTTTTCAGGGGCTTGTGCGAGAGAACATCGCGATGGGCCAAGTCACGATCAGCGAAGCGTTCCAAAGCTGGCGAAACAGCGGCGGACACTGGGCCAATATCTGTTGCGACGCTCCGGCCGCCGGCTTTGGCTATGCGATTGATTCGGCGGGCAATGGATATTGGGTCGGTGTTTACGGCTATCCCACGTCGCTGGACGATCAACGCGAACAAGCGGAGCTGGCCGCGGAGAAGGCGGCCGAACAACCGCCGGCTAAATCGGAGACGACGCCCACGAAACCGAACGTCCCCGAATCGGACGCACCCAAAACAGAAGCGGTCGAGCAACCGGCCGCTACGAAAGAAAACATGCCGCTAGGCGGCGATCAAGACAGTGCGAAAGGCGACGCAAACTCGCCGCCCGCGAACTAATCACTGTCCGCGAACCAACCTTGGGCAGCGACTACCTCGCCCGTTGCTCCGTCGCCAGATCCAGCGTCAGCAACGTCATCGACAACACAAAACCAATCAGAAACAGTTCCATTGAGGTTCACCTAAATTAGCACGCGCTGTTGACGCCGCCGTCATCTCCTCCCGAGATAACTGAATGTAGCGACGTGGGGCAGACAAGGGCGCAAGCGACCGTGCTTGTTCACGTGCGAAAGAAACTACGGAAGCAATCAACATGCCGCGGGGCAGATGTGATTGTCGATCCGATTTGCGAATATTGGCGCAAAGCTCGGCTGGGTGAGAGTTTGCCGTTTTGCAAGACTGTCGTTTCGTCAGCCGACACAGCTCGGTCGCTGATCGACAAACGTGCAAACAACCGGCAGAAACTACACATCCGTCTCTTCCATGTAACTTCCGCCAACTTCGCAGACGGGAGAGTGTAGTGCCAAGTTCTGGGATCGCACACCCCGGTTTCAAGTCAAGTTTTCGGCAACAACGTCGCCTTTCGCACCCACGAAAGCAACGTCGCCTTTCGCTCCTGCGAAAGTAGCGTCGGCATCGAGCACGGTTCACCCCTTGAGTTACGCCAGCGGCACCGTCCGCGCACTTCGGCTCGCTTTCTCTTGACGGCGCCGCGATGCAGGAGACCTTCGGTCGTCGGCGTCGGCGAGGTCGGGAGACCTGCGCCGAGCGCGAGGCAACAACGTTGCCTTTCGCACCCGCGAAAGCAACGTCGCCTTTCGCTCCTGCGAAAGTAGCGTCGGCATCGAGCACGAGCAGATCTTCCGAACGAACCATCGTCGAAACCAACTCTCGCCATCCGTCAGACAATCGCTGGTTCTCCTCCATCGCCGAAAATTTCTCACGACACGCTCGACGGACTACCATGACGGACCGCTGCTCTTCGTCCCCGACGTTTGCTCAAAAGGACCGATTCGATGTTCGACTGGAAGATGATCGCCCAGAAGGCATTTACCATCATCGCCGCGGCGATTGGAACCGGCTGTTTCGTCGGCCATTGTCATGCGGACGAAGTCACCTTGCTCAAGCAAGGCCAGCCCATTGCCTGCGTGGTTGCCGACTCTCGAAACACCACGGCGGCCGGAGCGGCGCTGCTTGAC
>JAWKTM010000060.1:0-47287 GCA_041399085.1 Pirellulaceae bacterium | reverse complement strand
AGACTTGCCGCCTCGTTTTTTTCAGGCCGTCGCAGTCGAATTAGAGCGGAAGGGCGCTAGCCCTCCGGTTTCGCTGTAGGGGAGGGCTAACACGCTTCGGCTAGATTGGTAGTCATTCTCGAATGCCCCGTAAATTATCACTCGCCATCTTATCCTTGGTCAGCGTGGGCAATAGTCGCGAATTCATTTAGCAGCGATGGCGAATCCATCTAGGAGAGTAGAGCACTCTTCAGATTCTTAGGGGCAACTGGCGGATCGTTGCCAATCGGCTTGTATTGCATGCGGATTTCGCCATTCGCGACTTCGATTTGTGTGTACCCGGGGCGGAACTCAGGCAGGTTGTATCCGGGCGCTTGTTGCATTTCCAATCGCCGATCTTGGTTGTACAAGACCGAAGGAAACGTGACTTCATGGACCAGGCCGTGGTCCTGCCATCCACGGATACCATTATGAAAGTGACCATGCATGAGCATCAGCACCCGATCGCGATGTTGTTCCAGCAAGTCGTAAAGCGCGCGTTGCCCCTGATCGGGTTTCACATACCAACCTCGATCGGGATGTTTATTGGCATGAGCCGGAACATGCATGGCGACCGCAACCAATCGTTTGGCTCGGCCCGCGAATTCTAATTCGCGTGCCAGCCATTCCAACTGCCCGGCCGAGATGAACCCATCGTGCGAATCGCGACGCGCGTTGTTTAGCAGCAAAAACCGCAGCCACTCGAGCTCGACAACACGATCGATCGGCTCCGCCAATTCCCGAGCGAACGCCTCCGGCTCGTCGTGATTTCCCGGTATCGCAGGAACCGGCTTGCCAATCGCATCGCGAATTTCGCGGAACGTCGGGTACAGCTCGGACCGACCGCCGTCCACCACGTCGCCCAGATGCAAAATCAAATCGCCCGGCGCGTCGGCCAACTCATCGGCCGTCTTCTGCCATCGTTCGACGGCCGCGGTTTGGTCGCGATATCCCAAATGGGTATCGCTGACGACGACAAACCTCAGCGGTCCTCGCGCCACGTCGCTTGCCGAGAGGGCTCTCGGCGTCAGACAAACGTTGGACATCGCACTGGCCGCACAACCGGCGACGATCGCACTAGAGAATTGCCGGCGGTCTAGCGTCGTTGTCGCCGAGGTTCGCAATTCGCCGTGTTCCGTTCCACTGTGTTTCGTCCCACCATGTTTTGTCATCGGAGTGTCTCCGCACAGTTACGCCTAATGTCACGATTGACGGGAATCGACCTCGTCGGCTTGATCTGGCTCGTGAGTATAGTTTGCGAATTGGCACGCATGTTTTGTTTGACTTCGCCGAGGAACTTTCCTACCCTGCGCTGAGATGCCGAGCGTCCGGGCGGCGAGCTTCACGTTTGCCGCAATTTTCGCCGACCTTGGAATTCGCGGCATTCGCAGCTTACTGACAAGCTGCTGGAACAGAGAATGCTGTGGTGAGCCACGTTCGTTAATCACCGCATCAAGTCGAGTTGATCGAAGGCGTCGCTACGCTTTTCTTTTCGGTCGCCGATCGATTCAACTCACCATCGCCACCTGAGAATCCGCCGTCATTGGCAGGAGGGAAACATGGCTTCTGTTCAAACCGCCACCGTCACCGTGAACGCCGCGTTCATGCAGGAAATCAAGGAAGTGAATCAGGAGCTCTGGGAACTCCTGCGTCAAGTTCGCGAGATCTGCGGCCAACCGTTCGAGATTGTCTCGCGGCGAGAGGCGTTGCTAAACTCGTTGGAATTGCTGCGCGATCAATTGGCATTGCACTTCGCGCTGGAGGAAGCTTACGGTTACTTCGACGATCCGGTGATCGTGGCTCCGCGGCTTTCTCAGATGGCCGAACAGCTTCGCGGCGAGCACCGTGATTTGTACATGATGGCCTGCGGATTGGCCGAGTTCGTCGAGCAACGCACGAAGCGCGGCGAGCTGACTCAGTTTGTCGAACATGTGGCCGCCCAGTTCGACTCGTTTTATAATCAGTTGCTGGCGCACGAAGCCCGCGAACAAGATCTCATCTTGGCCGCCTACGACGACGACATCGGCGTGGGCGATTGACATTCCGCTCTCTGACCACGAGCCGCACGATGACAAACCAAACGGTAGGGCGTCCGATGGAAATCCTGCTGGTCGAGGATAGCCTGATGGATGCGAGGCTGACGATCGAAGCCTTGCGACGCAGCGAAGTGCAACATCGGCTGACTCTGGTGCGCGACGGCGCCGAAGCAATGGAGTTCGTCTTGCACGAAGGCCGCTTCGCCCGTGCTCCGCGCCCCGATCTGATTCTGCTCGATCTGGAGTTGCCGCGAAAATCGGGGCGCGAAGTGTTGTCTGAAATCAAAGATCACTTCGATCTGAAGGGAATTCCGGTCGTTATCATGACCGCGTCGGACGACGAGGAAGATCGCCTGCGATGTCAACTGATGGATGTCGATTGCTACATCACGAAGCCCGTGAATCTCGACAAGTTCATGACCGTGGTGCGCGAGCTGAAGCGATACTGGATCAAGGACGTGATCCTACCGAATACGGAGTGAGCGACGCTTAGGCCACGGTGCCGTCTGAGTTCGCCATTCGGCTATGCGCCCCGTCAGGAAACGACGTAGGGTGCCAAGTCAATAAGCTGGAGCCCGCGAACGTATCATCCGCATCGAGATTCTCGGTTCTCCAACGTTTCAGGAAGTCAATTAGCTCTTCCGACGTCGCACTCGACGGCGCAGCCGGGACGATCCGGACAAGCGGAAGTCCCGATTTCGTAACGACGGCAACCTCGCCGTTGGCGCAGACTCGTTCGACCACTTCCTCCAAGTGGCTAATGGCGTGCTCAAGGCTAACGACGTTCTCAATCATTACCCGATAATATATCCGTCCAGAGTCTCGGTCGAGTCATAACTTGATGGCCTACGGTGGCTCAACCAACTGGCTCGAAACGTTTTCGCCCAAAAACGCCGTCCATGCAGATGAAGGCCAGTTCCTCGCTGAACTTTGGCGGTGGCTCTTTCGGCGGCCAGAACTCTCCGGCACGGATCTGGCGCACGACCTGTTGAGCCATGCGGTCCGCTTCGGCCAACTCCTCAGCCGACCATTCGGCCAATGCGAGCCCGACATTCGCCGAGTTCTTCGGCAGCAACACGTATCCCAATCCAACCGGCTCGTCGATTCCCAGCGACCGGGCCAAATGCCGATAAAGCGGCAGTTGCAAGTCGACCCATTCGTGTTTGTGGCGATGCGTTTGCTGCGGCTTCAGACCACTGTCCGATGTCTTGTAATCCAGAATCTGCCTTTGCCCCGTGTTGACATTGACGTCGATGCGATCGATTCGGCCGGTCAGATACATGATGCGACCGTCGACCAACAATTCGCCTGGCCGCCGGATTTCCGGCCTCTCGTCCGACTTGCGAGAGAAAGCCAACTCGGCGTGTTCGATTCGCCAACCTTGCACAGCGCGTTCGGCTTGCCACTCGGCCAACGCGGCCAAACGCAGCCGAAGCTGTTGCACTTGGATCCGGATCGCGGGCCCTGGGTGTTCGCCGAATTGCCGCGCCACCTGTCTCGCCAATAGATGCTCGAAGCACAAACGTATCCGATCCGAGTCCGTGGATTCGCGCTCGTCGCTCGACGCAAATTCCTCTAAGACCGTGTGAGCCAAACTGCCGAACGCCGCGCCATCAAGCTCCGTGGCGTCATCGCTTGCCGACCGAAAGCCGAGCACTTGCGACAAGTAAAATCGATACGGGCAGGCGAGGTACGCCGCAAAAGCTGTGACTCGCAAATGCTCCAATGGTTCTTCCGTGTCTTGGGGTCTCGGCACGTCGAACCCCAAATCGCGACGCGTTGCACGCAATCCGCCGGCCAAAGGTCGCCGATCCAACTTCGACTCCAGCGGCGAAAAAAAGCGCAAAGCGCGTCGGGCCAGCACATCGGGATCAGCCGCGAACAACAGGCGACTCGGCGCGAGCGGATCGTCGTCCTCGGTTCGGCGACCGACGATCAACGTTGTCTCGCGCCACGGTGACAAGAGCGTGCTCAGCGCATACGCATCGCGGGCGTATCGCCGAGCGTTATCTTCCAGTCCCAATGCGGTTCGCAAAGCGCCCGGCAAGAACAGGTCGGCGTTCATGCTGGACGGCACGAAGCCTTCGTTGAAGCTGGTAACAATGAGCCGCGGCGCGTCGTCCAAAGACAGCTCCAGCCAACCCACCAGCTCGACGGCCGCCTCCGTGTTCTTCGGCGCGATCCGCTCGCCGGAAACTTGATCCAATACAAACTCGATCGCTTCGCTGGCCGATACGTTGGGCGTCAACTCCGCCGGCAAGCGAGCCAAATGCTGCAACGATTTCTGCACGCACTGAATCGCTTGCCACCGAACACGATCGGCCTCGTTTTCCAAATCGAAGTCGCGTTCGCCGTAGATCTTGAGCAGCAACTTTCCGATCGAAGGCAACCATTCGCTCAACGACCGAGGGCCGCCGCGCAGCCCCTTCAGCAATCGCTTGATGTGGCTTTCCACGTCGCGAAGCCCGTCCGTCCGCGCCGCGTCGCCCAACCAATCGCCGCCAATCGCCGTCGGCAAATGGGAGTTGTAATAGTCGTCCAACGCCTCCAGCCAACCCGGCCCCACACCATCTCGCAGCAACCACTGCTCCATATCCGGATGACGCACGATGGCGGCGAATTCGGGGTAGCGATTGGTTTCGATCCATTCCGCGAGATTCGACATCAACCGACAAACACTGGTCGAGCCCACGGACCGACCGGGACCGTAACGATTCGGAACTTCGCACTCGTCCAATTGCCGCATGACCATCGGCAGAATTCGCTCGTCGGGCAAACCGACCGTGATGTCTTCCGGCCGGAATTCCGCGGCGTCGGCCAACTGTCGAGCCACCGTGTCCGCTTGATCGGCCGGATCATCCGCTTCGACCACGATCTCATCGGGAATGGAAAGCTCCGCCTCCTGCCAAACGTCCGGTGCGAGACAACCGTGCGAATCAAACCGCTTGCGCCACTCGGCGGGCGCATAAATCAAAGCCGTAACGGCTTCCGGAGCCTTTTTCGCAACTTGGTCCAACATCATCCGCATGGCTTGGTTGAGATCGACGGCACCGATCAAGACGAGCGGTTTCCGCAGTTCGCACTCGTCGTGCTGAATGGCGAATCGACGAGCGGTTTGCCGATCCCACAGCTTCAGTCCATCCAGCGTGGACAAATACTTCTGTTGTAAAGCGGTAAGCGTTTGCCAACGCTGTGTCTCGGTAAATCCTTCCAGATTCCGGCCACGCGAGACGACGTCGGCGAAATCCAGCGCGTCGCTGGCCAGTTCGCGATGCAACGATTGCAGCAACCGCCCCAGTTCTCGCCAGCGAGCGTCATCATCGTCATCGGGCGGTTGGGCGACCACGTTTCGCAGCCTCCCGCGATCGAATTCCTTTAAGACTTTGGCCCAGGTGAGCTGTTGCACCAAGTCGTCGGCAAACGGCTGTTTGGCCTGATATAACAGTTCGGGAAACCGGCCCACGGTCGTAATATTGGGCTGAGTCAACACGCGCCGCTGCGACTCGCACCGGTCTACCAGGATCTCTAACAGTCGGCGCCCCGCGCGACCGCTCGGCAACACAACTTGCACATCGCGCAAATCGGCCGCGCCGCCATCGGCGAACTGCCCCAGCAGATAATCCGCCGCCGACTCCAACGCCGGCCGCTCTAGCCCCAAAAACTCACAACGAATCGGCATCCGTACATACCTACCTATTTGGAGTGCGGTGATTCATCACCGCATTTCTCTCAGTCTCAAAGCCATTGCAAACAATTAAGTGCGTCGTCCACTTCGGGCTTTCACTCAAACCTATCTCACGCCCCAAACAGTGTGTGCATCAGATTTCCCGTCCCCAACGGATGCGTCGCCACGAAAATCTCACCCGCCGAAAACCGCGAAGCGACACCTGCCACGACAGCCGCGGCCCGCACTCGCTCGAACACATATTCTTTGGCCGGCGGAAACTGAGTCTTATAACAACGTATCGATTCGATCTTCTTATCCAAGGTATCGCTAATATCGACCGTAAAGTGACTGGAGAAACCGTTCCACGTTAGCGGCTCCAAGGCGATCCGAAAATAAAGTTGGGCCGAGATCGCATGGACCGGCAGGTGATCGAATTGCTCGTCCCATTTCGTTAGTCGCGAATAGAAGACCGCGGCGTCCGTGATCTGCATGGCTTGCCAATGATCGGGCGAAGCCATCGGTGTCTTGTCGCCGAAGCCAATCACAACGCGGGGTCGATACTTGCGAAATTCCTTGGCCAAAGCGATTCGCGTCTCAAAGCTGTCGAACAACCGCCGGTTAGGAAGATCCAGCGTCACACGTTTGTGGACGCCCAATATTCGAGCCGCGTCGGCCGCCTCCTGCAAACGGACTTCAGGGCCGGGCGAGCCTGGCGTCGGCTCTCCGTCGGTCAAATCCACAATGCCGACTTTGTATCCTTGCTGAACTAATCTTGCTAACGTTCCGCCGCAAGCAATCTCCACATCATCCGGGTGTGCTCCGACGGCGATAACATCTAATTGAGGGTAGTCGATACTCAAAGGTCTAAATTCCAAAAGGCTGGCAATACAAGATGTGAGCGAGGGAGTACATCGCCCCGCGGGGATTGATCTATCACAAAACCTGGATGACTTACCAAGGCGTCATGCCGCCATTCACGCACAACGTTTGGCCCGTGACAAAGGACGCTTCCTCGCTGACCAAGTATAACACTGCGTCCGCCACGTCTTTGGGGACGCCCCAGCGGCCGGCCGGTATGAGAGCGCGATAGCCGTCTTTCGTCTCCTGCGGGTCATTCTCATGACGTTCCACGGGAATCCAGCCTGGAGCGACGGTGTTCACCGTGATCCCAAACGGCGCCAACTCGCTCGACATACTGCGCGACCATCCGATTTGTCCGCCTTTCGCGGCTACATAAGCACTGAAAGGCGAGACGCTGCGGTGATACACTTCGCTGGTGATGTTCACGATGCGTCCCCAGCGGCGCGACTTCATGTGCGGAAGGGCCTGCCGTGTTAACAGAAACGGGCTCTTAATAAAGAAGTCCAGCATCCGCTGGTAGAACGCCCAGTCATATTCTTCGATCGGTTTCTGTGGCTGTTCGCAGGTTGCATTCGGCACCAGGATATCGACTTTGCCCAACTGCGATTCGGTTTCGGCGAACAGCTTGGCCACGCCCTCTTCGCTGGTCACATCGGCCTGGACCAACATGGTCTCGATACCCGCTTCGCGATAAGCGTCGTAAGCGCGCTGAGCTCGCTCGGCGTTGTTGGCGTAATTGACCGGCACTTTCGCGCCCGCCTGTCCCAAGGCCATGCCTATCGCTTGTCCCAATCCGGTGGAATTGCCGGTGACGATGGCTACGTGACCGTTCAACGAGAAAGGCATCTCGCGTCTCCTGCTTACTTGTGCGGAAAGACCGTCAATGTACCAAACGGCCTCGTCGCGCCCAGCAGGAGACGGTCGGAACGCGGCAACCGACATGGAATCGACATGACGACACTGCGTTGTCGCGCTGACGACGGAAATCCTTGCCAGCGAACCCAATGTCGAGTTCGCGTGATTGGCCTCAAGTGCAATGCCACAAGGAACTTATGGAGTTCACTTAGCGGTGCTAGGGCGTATTGGCATCCGGCTGGCAATGGTTCGTTGCCGAGTGTTTGTTCGCCCCTGGAGTTTTGTAAGGAGTTGAATCATGCGACGAGTTTTGTTGGCGTTGGCAGTTGTGGCGATGTTGGGCGTGAGTCTTCCGTCGATGGCGAAGGCCGATCCCTGGCACGGTGGCTACCGCGGGCATCAATCCCACCATCATCATCACCATTATCAACCCCGCTATCCTCAATACCGAAGCTATTACGGCTCGCCCTATTCGAGCTTCCGGTACTATTCGGGCTATCCGCGTTACGGCGGATGCGCGACGCCATATGGTTATGGCTATGGACGAAGCGGTATTTCGCTGCACTTCGGCTTTTGAGGCCGATCGATTGAATTCGCGGGTTCGATACGCCGTGTTTTGCCAACTGGCATGACGCGGCGTTTTTTGTTTACCAAGGTCAAACTCTTACCTAGCGGGCATCGCGTCCGGCCAAGCCGCACCGAGATCGAAGTTGAAGCAGTCGGCGACTGACGATGTGCCACCGGTAGGAACCAAGCGGAAGCGAGCGCTATAATGCTCGGCTCGCGACCCGACGTGGGTCGCCTTCTTTTCCCGCCGATGAATCGCGCACCGATGGCACGTTGGCCTCGTCGAACTTGGACAACCATAGTAACCTACGCCCTGATTTTTGCGGGGTTTCCGTTACTGTGTTGGCTGGCGTACCTGTTCGTTTACGGCCGGCTTTTCTGAATCAACCGACCGAATGCAAACCGAAGACGGGCGACGGATGGAACGCACCAAGGCGGATTGGCTGGAGCGACTCGAGCCACACGGACAGACCCATTTGCTGGCTTTTTGGAACGAGTTGAACGCGGCCGAGCGCGAACGGCTGACTCAGCAGATTGAAGCGATCGACTTTGCCGAACTAGCTGGTTTGGTACACGGCCACGACGAGGCGCCCGATTGGCCGGCGCTAGCCGCACGAGCGACTTCGCCGCCGGCGTTTCGGTTGAACGACGAGCAGCCCCGTTTCTCGGCGGACGAAGCTCGGGACGCCGGCGAAACGGCGCTGCGGGCGGGACGCGTCGGGATGATTTTGGTGGCTGGCGGCCAAGGCACTCGTTTGGGGTTCGAGCACCCCAAGTCGATGTTCGCGATCGGTCCCGTCTCCGGCGCTTCGCTGTTGCAGATTTTGACCGAACGTTTGCGAGCCATCGGCCGACGCTACGGGGCCACGATTCCGATGTACATGATGACCAGCCCGGCGACTCACGCCGAGACGGTCGCTTTCACCGATGAATTCGCTCGGTTCGGATTGCCGGCCGAGGATTTTCGATTGTTCTGCCAGGGCACGATGCCGGCTGTCGATTTGGAAGGCCGCGTGTTGTTGGCCGAGCGAGATTCGCTGGCCATCGCTCCGAACGGACATGGCGGAATGGTCGAAGCGTTGGGGCGAAGTCGCTGTTTGGCCGACGCTCAATCGCGCGGCATCGACATCCTGTTCTACGGCCAAGTCGACAATCCGCTGCTGCAAGTTTGTGATCCGACGTTGATTGGTTATCACCTGTTGGCACGATCGGAGATGACGACTCAGGTTGTGGAAAAGCGTTATCCGCTGGAGCGAGTGGGCAACGTCGTCGAAATCGACGGCCGCGTGCAGATTATCGAATACAGCGATTTGCCAAACGAGGCGGCTGAATTGCGGGATGAAACGGGGCGACTGAAACTGTGGGCCGGGAATTTAGCGGTCCATGTGTTCGACGTGCCGTTCTTGGAACGAGTGATCGAACATCCTGAATCGTTGCCGTTTCATCGAGCTCGCAAGAAGACGCCGTTTTTGGCGGCAGACGGAACGCGAGTCGAGCCGAACGAACCGAATTCGATCAAGTTCGAACGATTCATTTTCGACTTGCTGCCCGCTGCGAATCACGCGATCGTGGTCGAAGTCGATCCGGCCGAAGCGTTCGCACCGGTCAAGAACGCCAACGACGCGGAAACCGACACACCGAGAATTGCTCAAGCGATGATGGTCGCCTTGCATCGGCGGTGGCTGCGCGAAGCCGGCGCGGAGGTGCCGAACGATGTGCCGGTTGAGATCAGTCCACTGTGGGCATTAGACGCCGAGGACTGCCGGCGTCGCGGCGTCGCGGGGACAAAGTTCGACGAGCCGACGTACCTTCATGAGTAGCGACTCGGCCCGCGGGTCAGTTTGCTAGGCGCTGCTGCTGTCGGACCGTTTCGGCTGGACCGTTTCGCCTGAGTCGCTCGATATAGTCCGATCACGGAAGGATGGAAGAATGCTTCACGCTCTAATCATGGCCGGCGGATCGGGAACGCGGTTCTGGCCTGCCAGCCGAGCAGACCGGCCGAAGCAGTTGCTGACGTTGACAGGCGAACGATCCATGATCAAGCCACGGTCGATCGGTTGGGCGATTGGGTCAGCCCGGAACGCACGTTGATCGTTACTAACGAACGGTTGGTTCGCCCGATTCGCGAGCAGTTGCCGCAATTGCCCGAAGCGGCCGTGGTGGGCGAGCCTTGCAAGCGAGACACCGCTCCGTGCGTAGGGTTGGCCGCGGCGATGATGTTGCGCGACGATCCCGACGCCACGATGGTCGTGATGCCAGCCGACCACGTGATTCAAGATCACCTGCGGTTTCGGCAGTCGCTGGCCTACGCCGCGGAACTCGTGGAACAGCAGCCCCAGCGGTTTGTGACGTTCGGCATCCGTCCGACTTATCCGGCCGAGTCGTTTGGGTACATCGAACGCGGCGAGCCGATGGCGGGCGAAGGCTTAGAAAGCGAGCCGACGGAGCTGACGAAGTTTCCGACTTTCGCCGTTTCGCAGTTCCGCGAGAAGCCGACTCGCGCTGTCGCGGAAGAGTACCTGGCGACCGGTCGTTTCTACTGGAACGCCGGCATTTTCGTCTGGAAGGCCGCCGCGATCATGGCCGCGTTGGAAAAATTCGAGCCGGTGATGGCCGAGCATATTCGGCGAATCGGCGAAGCGAGCGGACGGTCGAGCTTCGCCTCGGTTTTGCGGGATGAGTTCGCCGCGATTCACGGCAAGTCGATCGACTTTGCCGTGATGGAACGCTATTCGGACGTCGCCGTGATCGAAGCCCCGTTCGACTGGGACGACGTCGGAAGCTGGCAGGCGTTGTCGCGAATCGGCGGCGCGGATGAGGATGGCAATACAACCCACGGCCGGCAGCTCAACATCCGATCGCGCGGCAACATCGTCCACTCGTCCAACGAGCACCTCATCGTCACGCTGGGAATGCAGGATTGCATCATCGTGCATACGCCGGACGCCACGTTGGTCGCCAATAAGAATGACGAAGAAGCCGTTCGAGAAGCGGTGAAGCTGATCGAACAGCGAGGATGGCACGAGTATCTCTAGCCCAAGCGACCGACCGCGATGAGCGAACCGACATTGCCGAAACAAGGACGTCTGGCCGGAATCGACTACGGGACCGTGCGCGTCGGCGTGGCGATCTGTGACCCCGAACGGCGGTTGGCCAGTCCTTACGAGAATTACAATCGGCGAAACGAAAAGCTGGACGCCGAGTATTTCCGCAAGCTGGCGGCCAACGAACGGCTCGTCGGGTTCGTCGTCGGTCTGCCGGTACATACCAGCGGCGACGAGAGCGGCAAGTCGTTCGAAGCGCGGCAATATGGGGCTTGGCTCCAGCAAACGACCGGGCTGCCGGTGGCTTTCCACGACGAGCGATACACGTCGACCGAAGCGGAGTCGATGCTCATGATTGCCGGGCATACCAAGAAACGCCGCAAAAAGCGGCTCGATGCCATCGCCGCTCAATTGATTCTGGCGGCCTATCTGGAGAGTTCCGGGCGGCAAGACTCGGCAACCCAGGCGCTCTGGGACGACCGTCCACGCGACAGTTAAGCGATCGTTCGCGGCCGACATAAGTCGCTTTGTCAGAATGGCTTGCGATTCAAATGTCGGCGATTACAGTCAAGTGCCGAGGCGGTGTTTTTCCGCGTTTGTGAACCGGCACGGAACTTTCCCCAGTTTTCCGGCATCGTAGAGCTTTGGAGAAGAGGCCCCTGGGGGAATACGGGCCTAAACAGAGACTGCGATCCCGGCACAGGGACGCCGCAGTCGCCAGGGAACAGTCATCCAAACAAGTCCGCTTCGGCTTTTGCGCCGCGATCAACGGGCGATGCGCACAACGGCTGTTATGCGCCGACCCAACGGTTGCGTTGCCGGATAAGTGCCGGAAATGGACCGACCATTGAAATGACGGCGACCGAGTCGCAATGAGACGTATTCTCCCACGATATGGGCAAGTTCTCGGGGAACTTGTCGACGGAGTGTCGATCCTGGGCCGATGAAGTCGGTCGATCGGCCGTTCGGGCAGGGAAGCACCGGATAACAACAGAAGTGAACTACGAACATGACTCCGCGGGATGAATTCATCGACGAACTGCTGAGCGCGTATTTGGACGGCGCGACCTCGCCGGACGAGACGGCGCGGGCCGAGCGGTTGTTGCAAAGCGCCGAGCACCGCGAGACGCTCGAACAGCTTCGCTCGCAAGGCCAATCGTTGCGAAATCTGCCGACCTTCAAATTGCCGTCCGATTTCTATCAACGAGTGATTGTGGCGGGCGAAGTGGAATTGGGCGATCGCCGTCGCTCGCGTGTTGCCGCACAACCGGCTGTTTCAGCCGCGGCCAGTAACGGCAAGGCGCGCTGGCAGGCGGCGTTGATTGGTCTGAGCTCCTTGGCAGCAGCGGTGGCTTTGGCGTTTTTGGCATACGACCAGTTTAGTAACCCAAGTCAACCCGGCCCCAACATTGCCCATCACGAAGAGCATCAACCTGTTCAGGTCGACCCGAAAGTCGACGAGCCGTCGACGCCCACGAACCAAACGACGGATCCAGATTCGCGCGAGCCGGCATCCGAAGCGATGCTGGCCGACGGTCAGCCCAAGATCATTGAGTCCGACGGGCCGCCGGATTTGGAACCACCTGTCTCTCCGGAACAAGCAAACGCCGATCAAATTGCAGCTACCGAGGTGCGTCCCAATTCGGCAGCGACCAATGTTGCCGAAGCCCAACCGATTGGGCCGAATGTGAAAGTCGCTCAGCCGGCACGGGGGCTCGACGCCACCTGGCCGGAAGCTCAACAGTTCATCGCTTCCGCCACGCCGGAACAGTCGGTCGATGAATCGACAGGACTTTTGTTTGTCGTTCACGTGACACTTTCGCCGGACGGCGTGCGAAGCGGCGCGTTCGAGTCCGTTTTGCGGAATCACGGCATTTGGCTAGACAACGCGATCGCGCTCGACGCACATCTGGAACAGTCGCTGCTCGATGGCCGTTTTATCGCCGGGGATTCCCAGAAGCGAACCGAGACGCGTGATCGAGTTGGCTTGGTTTATGTCGAGGCGACCGGGTTGCAGATCGACTTTGCCAGCCGCGAATTGGCCGCGTCACGCGGCGACGTTCGACGCGTGCAGTACGACTACACACGCAAGCCGATCGAATTGCAGGCGTTCGACCAACTGCATCGCGATGCGGTGGAAATGTCGGCTCGCGAAGCCGCCATGCAAGCCGCGGCGGTCATCGAACGAGGCGGGCCTCGCATGAGTCCGCTGCCGCGCGGTTCCGCTCGGCCAATTCTGCCGACCGACTTGCCGCCCGGCGCCACTGGTTTCGTGGGAGCTTTCGACGAACCGGCGATTGTGGAAGGCAGCCCCGACGCGATTCCGATGATGATCGATGTCGCGCCGCCTGCCGAAGACGCTCCGTTCGTGCCCACGATTCCCGTTACTGTCGCCGACGAACAACAGATCAGCCGCATGAACCCGCTGGTCCAGACGTTGTTCGTCCTCAAGTTGACCGACTAGATCGCGCTGGTCGCTGGGTCCGAATTCCCGCCGGGTGCCAGCCCGTCTTGTGCTCCGTTACGATCGCCGTTTTGCAACGCAGGATTCGCAAATGGCGGGAGTACGATGACGCACACGACGTTGAGACTGCGATCGGGGAGCGAGTTGCCGGCCGTCGGATTGGGCATGTGGAAAGTGCCGGGCGACGCTTGCCCAGGGCTGGTTTCCGAGGCAGTTCGTATCGGCTATCGCCACTTTGATTGCGCTTGCGATTACGGCAACGAAGCCGAAGTCGGCGCGGGGCTGCAAGCCGTTCTTCAATCCGGCGAATGCTCGCGAGACGAGTTGTGGATCACATCGAAACTGTGGAACACCTACCATCGCCGCGAACACGTGCGACAAGCTTGTGAGCGATCGCTTCGTGATTTGAAGCAGGACTACTTGGATCTGTACCTAATCCATTTTCCGATCGCCACGCAGTTTGTTCCGTTCGACGAGCGTTATCCGCCGGGCTGGTTCGCCGACCCCGAGGCCGATCAGCCGCGCATGATCGCCGACCAAGTGCCGCTTGCGGAAACTTGGGGCGCGATGGAACAGCTAAAGCAGGATGGCTTGGTCCGCGAAATCGGCGTCTGCAATTTCGGAGTGTCGCTGCTCCGCGATTTGCTTTCCTATGCGAACGATCCGCCCAGCGTATTGCAGGTGGAATCGCACCCGTATCTCGTGCAGCCCAAACTGCTGCGGTTCTGCCGGGAGCAAGGAATCGCTTTCACGGCTTTCTCACCGCTCGGAGCATTGTCGTATCACCAGCTTGGAATGGCCGACGCCGGTGATTCGCTGCTGAACGTCGACGCGATCCGATCGATCGCCGATCGCCACCAACGCACTCCGGCACAAGTCATTCTGCGTTGGGGCGTGCAGCGCGGCACGGCCGTCATTCCCAAGACTTCCAAGCCGGAACGGTTGCGCGAGAATCTCGCGCTCTTCGACTTCGAGCTAACCGCCGACGAGATGCACGCCATCAACAGCCTCGACCAACACCGCCGCTACAACGACCCCGGCGTATTCTGCGAAGCCGCCTTCAACACGTTCTTTCCGATATATGAGTGACGACCGCGACAACGCCGCGTGGCTACGCCAACAAATCCTTCACCACTCGGCCGTGGATATCGGTGAGCCGGAAATCGCGGCCTGAGTAGCGGTAGGTTAGCCGCTGGTGGTCGATGCCCATTAAGTGCAACATCGTGGCGTGAAGGTCATGCACGTGGACTCGGTTCTCGACGGAGTTCATGCCCAACTCGTCGGTCGCGCCGTACATCAATCCGCCGCGAATTCCGCCACCGGCCAGGAACATGGAAAACCCGGTGTGATGATGATCGCGACCCGCGTTGGCGAGTTCTTTGTCCTTGTCGTTTTGGGCATACGGCGTGCGACCGAATTCGCCGCCCCACACGACCAGCGTGTCTTCCAACAGGCCGCGGGACTTCAGATCGTACAGCAACGCGGCGGTCGCTCGATCGCTGTCGGCGCACAGTTCGCGATGCCGTTTATCGTTCGCGTTGTGTGTGTCCCACGGTTGCTTGTTCTTCTTGTCCACGTAATACACCTGCACGCAACGCACGCCATGTTCCAGCAACCGGCGAGCGACCAAGCAGCTCTGACCAAAGACCGAGTCACCGTATCGTTCCCGCGTGGATTGCGTTTCGCGCGATACATCAAACGCGACCGTGGCTTCGTGCTGCATCTGGAAAGCCAGCTCCAACGCTCGAATCTGTTCATCGAAGGCCGAATCTTGCTGGCGATCGGCAGCGTGCCGTCGATTCAACGCTTGCAGCACATCAAGCTGCCGGCGCTGCTGCTCGCGGTCCAAGTACGGATGCCGCACGTTTGCCACTAACTTCTCGACATCCAGATCGTTCGTGTCGACCGCCGTTCCTTGAAACTGGCCGGGCAAAAACGAATTCGACCACAGTTGCGGGCCAACCACGGGTCGACCGGGGCTGAGCACCACGAACGACGGCAAGTTCTCATTCTCGGAACCGAGGCCATACGAAAGCCACGATCCGAAGCAGGGCCGAATCGGCTGTAAGTTGCCGCAATGCATCATCAGCAAACCGGGCTCGTGGTTGGGCACATCGGTGTGCATCGAGCGAATCACGGCCAAGTCATCGGCGTGCCGCGAAAGATGCGGAAACAGCTCGCTCATCACGACGCCACTCTCACCGTGAGCCGCGAACTTGAAGGGCGACGGCTTGTAGCCAGCTCCCTTCGACGGCTTGTACAGCTTTCCGTCCGGTTGTTCTCCGGCGTATTTTTCCAGCGCCGGTTTTGGATCGAACGTATCGACGTGCGACGGCGCGCCGTTCATGAACAGGAAGATAACTCGCTTGGCACGCGGCGCGAAATGCGGCGAGGGAACGCCCGCGCCGAGTTTCGCAAGCGGTGCGGGATCCGTCGCGGAAGTGTTGTTCGTGGCAGCTTGAGCCGTCGTGAGCAAGCCGGCCGAATTCAAGGCGCCGGCCAGCCCGATCATGCCAAAGCCGCCGCCGGCTCGCCGCAAGATTTCGCGTCGCGTCAGTTGAAACATCGTCGTTATTCCTCGGTCTAATCCAGAATCAACAGTTCGTTCGTGGCCAGCAACAGTTGAGCGAACTCTTGCCAGCGAAGTTGATGGTCGTCGGCATTGTCTGTTGTGAGGTAAGCCAACCCCAGCCGCAACTCGTCGGCTTCCGGCTCGCGGCCGAACAGCAAGCGATACGCGCGGTCGATGCGTGCGGCGTCGTCACGAGTCACGGCCGCGGATTCCTCGCCATCCGCTGCCTCGGCCTTCGCAGCCACGTCGGTCGCCGTTCGTTCGGCCAACCGCCGCGCCTGTTCAACCATCCAAGGGCTATTTAACACGAACAGCTTTTGCAGCGGTGTCGTCGTTTCCACGCGACCGCCGCTGTGGGCATTGGGATCGGGGAAATCGAACATCGCGAGCAGCGGATGCAGTTGAAATCGGCTCACCTCGCTGTAAACCGTGCGACGTTGTCCTGCGTCGGACTTGGCGTCGATCGCCGTCGGATCGACCGACTGGCCGCCGATCACGTCGCTGAGCGAACCGCCCGCGGACAATACGGCATCGCGCCAACTTTCCACCGACAACCGACGACGCGGCATCCGGGCCAACCATTGATTCGCGGGATCGGCCGCCACTTTCGCTGCCTCGGCTTGGCTCGACTGCTGATAAGTCGCCGACATCACGATCTCGCGATGCAACCATTTCAACGACCAACCGTTCTCCATGAATCGCGCGGCCAAATCATCCAGCAACTCGGGGTGCGTCGGACGTTGTCCCAACGCTCCGAAATTGCTGGCCGTGGAAACCAACGGCGAGCCAAAGTACTGGCCCCACACACGATTCACGATCACGCGCGCCGTCAGCGGATTGTCCGTCGACGCGATTGACTCGGCCAACTCGCGGCGACCGCTGCCATCTTGAAACGGCGTGGGTTCGCCGTCGCAAAGCACCTGCAGAAAGCGACGCGGCACGACCGGCCCGCGGTTGTTCACATCGCCGCGAATCATCACCGCCAGGTCGGTTGGCTTGTCGTCGCGGACCACGTGAAACGACTCGTCGGGGTTTTTCGCCTCGCCACCGTTCTTCGTTTCGCGCTCGGCGTCCATTGGCCGATTGAACATCTGCGTGCCGGCGAACACGCCCGCCAATGCGTAATAGTCCTCGGTCGGAATCGGATCGTATTTGTGATCGTGACAGCGGGCACAAGCGACGGTCAATCCAAGCAACCCACGTCCGACCGTATCGACGCGATCTTCCCATTCGTCGGCCATTACTTCAGGCGCGTTGCGTCGATAATATTTCGGCCCAAGACCGATAAAGCCGAGCGCCACATCGTTCGCCGGATCGTCGTCGATCAAATCGGCCGCCAATTGAAGTCGCACGAACTGGTCGTATGGTAAATCCTGGTTGAACGCCAGGATCACCCAATCGCGATACTTATAGGCGTTGGGATAAAACAGCTCTTTGTTGTTGCCCACAATGTGAGCTTGATCTTCGGCATAGCGAGCCACGTCCAGCCACAGCCGCGCCCAGCGTTCGCCGAATCGGGGCGAAGCCAGCAGACGCTCGACCAGCCGCTCATAAGCCCGCGGAGAATCGTCGGCCTCAAACGCCGCGACTTCTTCCGGCGTCGGCGGCAAGCCGAGCAAGTCAAACGACAGCCGACGAACCAATGCGTCGATCGGCCTGAGCGTTGGGCGACAAGCTCGCGGTTTCCATGCGAGCCAACACGAAGGCATCGATCGGACGGCGAATCCAATCGGTTTGTTCGACGTGAGGCGGCTCGTGGCGCGAGGGACGCTGGAACGACCAAAACTGCCGAGCTTCCGCGAAGTCGATCTTCGGCTTCGATGACTCGGCGACATTCGTTGTGGGAGACGTTTCCTCGCGCGGATCGGCCGCGCCGGCTTCAATCCACTTCGTCAAGTCCGCCACGACATGGTCCGGCAAGCGTCCCGTCGGCGGCATCTCGAACGATTCGTATCGCACGGCGTCGATCAGCAAGCTGCCATCGACATCGCCAGGCACAACGGCCGGACCCGAGTCGCCGCCGCGACGAATCGCGTCTCGCGTGTCCAGCCGCAAGCCGCCTTTCACTTCGCCCCCTTCGGCCGAATGGCATTCATAACAATGCCGCACCAGAACCGGACGAATCTTGCTCTCGAAAAAATCAATCTCGGCTTGCTCGGCCGCCTGCGTCAACGAACCGACCAACAGCCCCATCGCAACGATCCATCCGCTGACGACGAAACGCAACAGAACCGGAACGCGGTTCACATGAAAATACGAATAGCTTGGCATGACTTGCGAGCGGCTAAAGTTAGGCGGGAGCAAACGGACGCGTGCAGCTTGTCGAGCGACAAACCGCGCGGATCCATCGCGGGTGGGCGTGAGTCGACATTGTAACCGAATCACGCGGGAAGCGACAAACGGAAACGGATGGCTGAGTACGTGTTCCCGGAGTCAGCAATCTCCGGGATTCCCGGCACTCGGCCATAAGTGAGCTCTACTTCGATTCCGCATGTGGGTTGCTGTGCAAGCGATTGCGGATCTCTTCTTTGAGATGTTGTAGCACCGATTGCTTGTCGGTCGTTTCCAGAATTCGATGCACGACTGTCTTGGGCGATTCGCCGCCCCAGCTCGCGCCGTGCTCGAAATAATACCGGGCTGCTTGGCCCACGATGTACGACCCGTAACCGGCCGCGGCCCCTTGCGGGACGGCTGTCAACACTTTGCCAAAGCCCACGGTCAAGGTGTTGAAAACCCAGCTTGCCACATGCGTGCTCGCTTCGCCCAACATCACCCAGCCGGCCGCTTTCACGATCGACGTCACGAGCTGCCGGGCGTGCTTCCACGACATTTCCAAACCGTAGATGTGAGCCAGCGTGCCGACCATCGTTACGTCGACCGCGAAGCCGCCCATCGTGTCGACCACCGGCACCGTGTTCAACCCCACACGGCCATCGCCTTCACGGCCGCATAGCTCCAGATCACTTGGTTGGCTTGCTTCGTCCGCAGCTTGACCCGCAGCGCGCCAGTCGATCGCTCTTGTCTGCCGCGTACATCGCCGCGTTCAAAGCCAGTAGGGCCAGACCGTCGTGCTCGAGCACTTCTAGTATCTTGAGCTTCAGCGGTTCAACATCCGGCGGCGGCGAACGCCACTCGCTACGAGTCGACCCGTCGGCCGCTTCAATCACACATACTCCACTTCGCGTGGATCGGCCGAAATCATCACTACCGTGGTCCGGCGGCAGCAGCTTGCCCACTCGCTCCGCCAATACCTCTTGCAATCGGCCTCGCTGCTGCCGCGAATACAAATCGACTTTATTAAGCACCAAAATGATCGGCTTGTTCACATCGGCCAGTGTCGCCAGCGCCCGAGAACTCGGTCTCGTTCAAGTCGGAATCAGTCACGAACAGAATCAAATCCGCTCGACCTGGCGGCTTCGCGAGCCATCTCGCCACACGCAAGCCACCGCCGACTTCGTTCAATCCCGGCGTGTCGACCAGCACGACTTCCGGACTGAGCCAATCCGGGAACCCGATACCCGCAGCCGTCCCACGCCACTTGCCAGACCTCTTTCGTCCAGCCGCCTTGCACGTCGACCTCCGCCACGGCCTTGCCCAACAGCGCGTTGACCATCGCCGATTTGCCGGTGCTAATCTCACCGAAGATCACGATCTCGACGCGGCCGCCGGTCAACTTGCCAGCCATCTCGCGCAGCCGCCTTACGTCGTCACGCGTCTGCTCCAATTCCGGCGCGGCGCCGGATTCAAATTTGCGAATCGTCCGCTCGACCGCCAATAGCGCTTGTTGATAACGATCGTCGGCGATCGGCGATTCGGGCGACGAGGTTTCCGCGTGTTCGTTCAAGGCGAGACCTCGGATTCTTGACGGCGGCCAAAATGATCGCGGGCCGAGCGAACCAGCTTTCGCAGCTCGGCGACACTGGTCACGCGATCCCATTCGCGTCGAGCCAGCCCGGACAAACCGCCTTCGGGTTGTTGCATTTCGTTTCGAAAGTATTCCATGAACACCGCGCCGATCCAGCGAGTCACCAGCGCCTGAACCGTCCCTTGCAGCACGCCGCCGGCGATGGTGCCCGCGCCGGGAATCGTCTTCAACATCGTGGCGATCGCGGTCGTGATCGCGGGCGTGGCGGCGCTGACACCCAAGATCGCAATCAAATTCTTTCCTAACTGAGCCAGCAATTGGACGACCGTATTGACGTCGACCTCTTGCCGATAAACCTTGGCCAGATCGAGCACCATTTTCGTCGTGATCGCGCCGCCGGCCGCCAAGTCCAACAGAGGCAGCGGGCTGAGCGCCGCCGCTCCGCCGGCGCTCCACATATAACGGTCGACAATCTCACGAGCCCGTCGGTCCAGCGATTCACGCACTTCGCGCCGAGCGTCCTCGACCAGCCACGCCGATTGAAGGAGCAGATTTGCCATCAGCAAGTCACGACCATCGCGCCTCACCACCGACAACATCCGATCGGCCAACGCTCGAATGTCGGCCGGCGCGGCGACCGTTTCTTCAATTTCCTGGCCATCGGCCGTCAAGCGAATTCGGGTGCGATCGACCGGCTCGGCTCGCACCGCCACCACATCGTCGCTCGTCACGAACTCGTGAACCTGACCGCGAATCTGCCCCAGCAGCCGGTCGCGCTCGCGTTGGTCGTACCAGTCGGCTTTGTTCAAGCAGACCACGATCCGCTTTTCCATGTCGGCCAGCCGAGCCAACAGCGAGAACTCCGATTCGCGTAGCGGCCCGTCGACAACGAGCAACACCAAGTCGGCGTCGCGAGCGGCTCGGGTCGCTTCGGCCACGTGAGCTTCCCGTCGATTTCACCCAATCCCGGCGTGTCGGTCAACGCGACTTGATCGTCGCCGGGCCAAGGGATTTCGTTTCGTTGCGTGGTCGTGCCTCCCTTGGCATCCAGTTCGCAAAGCGTCGCGGCCAGCTAACGCGTTCAACAGCGAAGACTTGCCGCTGGACACGGTGCCGAACCGCCACGATCTCCAAACGCTGACTTTCGCGTTTGTCCATCACACGGCGAACCAACGGCTCCAGTCGCTCGCGCAAATCGCCCGACAGTGCCTCGCCCGTTTGATATTCCTCGACCGTCGAAAGATTCTCAGCGATCTCTTCATCGCGTTGTTCGAGCGTCATTTCGCTCGGATTCCGAGAGCCGCTCGATGCGCAATCGCCGCTTCCACGCTCGAACGCCGCCACAGCGTAATCAGAATCCAGATCGTGCATCCCAGCAGCAGCGCCGCGCCGGTTCCCACGATGCCGAAATAGACGTATGTCCAAGTCGGCCCCAATTTGGAAATCGTTTCGTACTGATCCAGCACCAATTTTGGGACGTAGATCAGCATGAACCCCGAAAAGGCCAGCACGACCAGCAGCAGCATGCGATTCGCCGTGTGACGCGCGGACATAGGCAGGAAAATCCGAAACGACTGAATAACCAGACACGCAAGCCGAACCATCGACAACCAGCCATTCGTCGTGCCGATGCGATTTCTCGAATTTCCCAGGCTAGTACCTCGCCGCGTCGCGAGCCAGCCAACACGCAATCGCGTCATCACGATTTCGACAGTTTCTGGATTGCCCGATCCCCGATCTCGGACACAAGATGTTTCAGGAGCTGCCACGAATCCCGATGGTAGTGTTCCGGAAGATCCAACGTCTCGACCTGACGCAAATCGAGCAAATCCCATCGACTTGGTGATGTACGACTCAGCGTTCGCAATTCCACCATTATGCACTAGCACGTCGCGCAGGCCTTTGATCTCTGCCAATTGGACGATCTGGTCATGAGTCGGGCAGCCCAATTGACATACCTTTTCCATATAGGCAAACCACTCGGGAACACGCTTGTAGGCAAGTCCAAGAATCTCTTTCCTCACAACGGAAACGATGATCTCCTGCTTGTCGGCAGCATCGAGGACGGTCCGCAATTGCAGTTGCGTCGCCGAAAGGCTGCCTGGGTACTCCGTTAACCAAGCCTGCAAGAAGTCGAAGATGAACCGTTCGAATAACGAAACAAAATGCTGAAACGTCGCCGACGCTAAATAGCCAGTAACATATGTCTGCGCTAATCCCGCGAGTTCCGATTCGTTTACCGTATTACCAGTCACTTGGTTTTGGATTGTGACTGTATGGCCCTGCCGAACCAGTTGCTGAACAAGGCGCCAAGCACTTTTTGTGTGGCCATAATAGTTATGGCTGGCATCCAGCGCCGCAAGACATTCCGAACGCAATGAAGAGATGTCGTCGATGAGAGCCATATAGCGGTCCGTAGTCTTCTACGTCGCACGATCCAGGATTCGCTGAACCGAAGCGGCATCCGCCCCATGTCCCAGGTTGACCACAGTGACCGCTGGCTGTCCATTCAGCGATATTGCGTCCTCGTCGACCCAATAGGCGACAGCGTTTGCGTCAAGTAAGGCACGAACCTCGTCGATCTGCTGAATGGGAACCATGATGTAGGGACCGGCATTTCCATCGGTCGAGACAGACAGTGGTTTCGCGGTACTTGCGTCGATCATCGTTAACTCCGGCATGCGCTCGTCTAGGATTTGGACCGTTAAGTATATCGGATTGGGCGAAATGAATTCAAACCGGAACTAGCTACGCCGCCCCGGTTGATAGTTGTCTTAAGTCTCGTTGCGTGTGGCATCCGATTCAGAGCGAATCCCCGTACAGCGAGTTAGCCTCACTTGTCCGTGGAAATCTACATTCGCGCACAAAAAAACGCCCGGGCGAAATGAGTCGGATGAGCGACATTCGCCGGGCGCTTCGATGATTTCGGTGAGGCAATGTCACGGGCTTGGTGTGGCCACGAGCGATGCCGGGTCGTCTGGAGATTCGATCTCCCCATCGCGAACGTGTCGCGATAATGGACCGATCGGACAAATGCCGACTAGGCCATGTCCTTCAGCTTCTTCAGCGGGCGAACCTTAATCACGTTGCGAGCTGGCTTCGGAGCCGCCCACACCATTTCGCCGGTGGCCGGATTGCGGACTTGACGCTTCTTCGTCGCCGGCTTGTGCTGGATCACGATCTTGCAAAGATCGGGAATCGTGAACGCGCCGGGGCCTTTCTTGCCGACAGAGGCTTGAACCTCTTGCACCAATGCGTCAAACACGGCCGCGACCTGCTTTTTGGTCAACTCGGTCTTCTCGGCAATGTTCGAGAAAACTTCGGTCTTGGTCGGGGCCTTCTTCGCTGGAGCTTTCGCCATGTGTTGCACCCTCCTTGTAGGGCTGTCAGATATGGAAAACCAAGGTTACATCCATCCGCGTCGTCATTGCGGATGGCGAAGATTAGAGACGTTGATGCCGAAAATTCAACCCGCCGAAGCCCAAAAACGCCGCAAAATCCGCATATTTTTGCCCGCGAAGGCTGCTTGGACCGGCTGCAAACCGAGCCGCACCGGCCCATCGGCCCCGCGAATCACCACGATTTTCGCCTCGGCGACGGCGAGTTGGCCAGAAAGTTGTCGAGGGGGAAGCTACCCTTTAAGATAGCAAACAGTAACCAGTTACGGCTCAACCGCCTCCAAGGACGACTCGCATGGCTTTCACGCTTCGACGCCGCTGGGCGATCTTTTCGCTTGTCTTGGCCTCCTCGTATATCGAGGCGCCGTTTCCGTCCTCGGTCGTGGTCGGGCAATTCAACAACGCCCTGTTCGCCCAACGCGACGGCGACGACGAATATGCTTCGAGCATCTTTGTGCCCGCGCCGCTGGAATTGAAGCGGCACTTGAGCGTTGCCAAGAAGGCGTTGGACGAACAACGCTACAGCGAAGCCGTGATCCAGCTGGGCGAATTGCTGGCCGGACGCGGCGAAGCGGGTGAAGCGGTTATGCAGGACTATTTCATCGGCAAAGTCGGTGAACCGGCGGGCACGCAGATGAGCCTCAAGGAAGAAGCCTTGCGGCTGATCGGTTCGATGCCGCCGAAAGGCCGCGAGCTGTACGAACTGCAGTTCGGCGCGGAAGCCCGCGCGTTGCTGGATCAAGGCATCCAGAACGGCGATGTCGATGCGCTGACACAAGTGGCCCGACGCTACTTCCACACCAAAGCGGGCAACGAGGCGTCGTATCTGCTGGGTCGCTATGAAATGGACATGGACCATCCGCTGGCTGCTGGAATGGCTTTGCAGCGACTGGTCGATTACTCGCCCGAGTCCAACCGGTTCGAGCCCGAGCTGTCCGTGCTGCTGGCCACCTGCTGGGCCCGCGCCGGCCTGACGGAGAAGGCCGCGGAAGTGATCGAACGTCTGCGCCAACGAAGCGGCGGCGCGATCACGATCGCTGGCGAAAAGCGAGCGTTGCCGAGCACCGGCGAAGAGGCGCTGGCGTGGCTGGACAAGATCAACGGCAGCCGTACCGAAATCGCGTCGAACAGCGCCTTTCAATGGGCCATGTTCCGCGGCAATGCCAGCCGCACGGCTCGCAGCAACGGCGGCACTCCCTTGCTAAACAGCCGCTGGCGTTTGCCCACGGCCAACGATCCGGCCGACGAACACGTACTCCGCGAAATCGCCGACGACTACACCAAGGAAGGCGTGGCGGCGATTCCATCGCTGCAACCGTTAGTGGTCGACGGCACGGTGTTGATGCGCTCGCCGCGGCGACTGATCGGCGTCGATTTTCGCACCGGCAAACGCGTCTGGGAGTGGCCGCACTCGAACGATCTGTCGCTGCAACCAACCGATTCGCGGGCGGTCAACACGGGCAACAGCGCCTCGCGTCGCAACGAGCTTTCACAACGCGTCTGGGAAGACACGCCCTACGGTCAGATGAGCAGCGATGGGCGAGCCGCGTTCTTCTTGGACGATCTCGGCGGAACGGCCGCCAGCGCGCGAAGCGTGCGCGTGATGCCATTCGGCGCCTTTCGCCAAAACATGGCGTTCCCGAATTCAACCAACTCGATGGTCGCGTTGGATTTGGCTCGGCAAGGCTATCTGAAGTGGCGTGTTGGCGGCGAGAGCGGCTTGGACGAGCCCAAGCTGGCCGGCGCGTTTTTCCTCGGCGCGCCGTTGCCGTTGATGAACCGACTGTATTGCTTGGCCGAGGTCAACGCCGAGATTCGCTTAATTGTGTTGGACGCCGACACCGGTCGGCTTGAATGGTCGCAGCAACTGGCCTACTTGGAAAATCGCGTTATCACGGCCGATCAACTGCGGCGACTGGCGGGCGCGTCCCCCTCGTTCGCCGACGGCGTTCTGATCTGTCCGACCGCCGCCGGCGCGATTGTGGCGATCGACGCCAGCACGCGATCGCTGCGTTGGGGATACGTGTATCAAACCAGCCAGCCGATGATCAATCGTTTCGGCGGGTTTCAACCACATAACTCGGGAAGCAAATCGCAGGAGTTCGGCGAACGGTGGGTCGATGGCACGGCCACGATCGCCAACGGTTGCGTGCTCATCACGCCCGTCGAATCCGACGAGTTCTACTGCGTCGATTTGCTGACCGGGCAAGCCAAGTGGGAGCCGAAAAAACGCGGCAATCTGTTGTTCGTCGGCTGCGTTCACGAAGGCAACGCCGTGATGATTGGCAAACGCGAAGTCGCCAGCATTCGGCTGGCCGATGGCTCGTCATCGTGGCCCGATGTGCTTCGCTTGCCCGACGACGACATGCCCAGCGGACGCGGTTATCACAGCGGTCGCTATTACTATCTGCCCACGACCGGCTCGCGGTTGTTGAAGATCGACTTGGAGAGCGGCCAATTGGTCGAGTCGGTCGCGACGGATTCGCCATTGGGCAATCTGATTTGCTACGGCGATGAAGTGATCTCGCATGGGCCGCGGCACATGAAAACGTTCTATCAAGTGGAGACGCTTCGCGACCGAGTGGCCCAGCGACTGGCGGAAAAGCCGCGGGATGTGTGGGCATTGACTCGCCGTGGCGAATTGCTGCTGCAAGACGGCCAATACTCCGAGGCTTTGGCCTCCCTGCGACAAGCTCATCAGGCCGATTCGGAAGATCTGGGGCTGCATTCCGCCGAGATCGATTCGCTGCGAATTCGCACGATGATGGCGGCCCTGCGACAAGACTTCGACGCGAATCGTCAATTTGCTGAGGAACTGGCCAGCTTGGTCGACAACAGCAGCGAGCAGGCCGAGTACCTGCGGCTCACGGCGACGGGTTATAAAGCCTCGGGCGACGCCAACCAAGCTTTCGAAGCGTTTCTGAAGCTGGTCGAGTTGGACGAAGCCACGAACGTCGGTTTGGATACCGTGGTCGAGCATTTCGAGCGAACCGAAAAGTTCGTTTCCGCGCGACGCGACCGCTGGGTTCAAGCCAATCTGGTCGAGCTGTTCAACTCGGCGGAAGGCGACGCTCGCGCCGCGATGGAGCAACAATTGACAGCGATGCTGGATAAGGCCATCGCGTCCGACGAAGCGGTCGAGTTACGGCGATTCATCAAGTATTTCGGTGCGTTGCGGTTGGCCGATCGAGCTCGGTTCGAGCTGGCGGACCGGTTGGCCTCCAGCGGTTCGATTCTGGAAGCCGAATTGCTGCTGGGCCAGTTGGCAAGTTCGTCCGACGCGACGACCGCGGCCACGGCTGTCGTTCGCTTGGCCCAACATCTGGCGGCCAACGGACGCAACTCGGAAGCCGCGGCCTACTTCCGCCAAGCGGCCGAGCAATGGCCCGATGTAACTCCGCTCGAAGCGAATCAAACGGTCAGCCAGTTGGTTTCGGCGGCCCCAGCCCAGCAAGCACTGGAAGCCAACCGCCGTGGGCTATCGACTTGGCCGGATGGTCATGTCGGTGTCGAACGCTCGAACACCCAAGCGACTCGCGCCGCCGTCAATCGTCCGTTTAGCGTGCGGTTCGAGCAGATCGACGGATTTGGCGTTTCCGACATGAGCGTGTCGTTGGATTACCAGCGGAATCTGTCGCTGCGTAACGCGCGCGGCGAGCAGCTCAGCCAACTGTCGTTGGCCTCGTCAACGCGTTTCTCTCAAAACAACGCCGCTTCGGCCAACGCCTACGGACACCTGCTTGTCGTGTCGACCGGCAGCGAAATCGCCGCCATCGACGTGTTGCGAGCGGAAAGCGAACCGAACTACGCCCTGCTGTGGCGCGAAGACTTGACCAGTTCGTCCGTTGCCGACAACCGAGCCGGTCAGGGCATCAGCGTCGAACAAAAGACGACTCCGTGGGGCACGTCGCGGTTCTTCGCGATGGATACGAAACGCAATCTGCTGGGTTCGCTGGGACCGGTGACCGGCGGCGGCGTCTATTTTCAGCGATTTCGGGAGGTGGTTTGTGTCGAGCCGTTGACGGGCGAAGAGATCTGGACGCGTGGCAACATCGAGCCGGGCTCGATGCTGTTCGGCGACAGTCAGCATCTGTTCGTCGTCCCGAACAACGGCGGTCAAGGCATGGCGCTCAGCGCCGTCGACGGCCACCTGATTCGCGAATTTCGTTTGGATCGAGACGAAGTCCCTTGGACCGCCAATGGCTCGCGTCTGCTGGCCTATCGCTCGGATGCGAAGGGCCTTCATTTGCGTTTGGTGGACATCGCCACGGACAACGAGCTGTGGAAAATTACTGTTTCAGCCGGATCGAAAGGCGATCTCGTCGACAACGACGCGGTCGCGGTGGTCGAGCCCGAAGGCCGCATCCGCATTCTTTCGCTAACCGAGAGCAAGGCTTTTGTCGATCATGCGATTCCGGCCGAGTCGTCGCTCGACGCCGTGACCGTCAAGCGATTCGTGGATCAGTATATCGTCGCCCTTCGTCGGCCGATTCAATACGATCCGCAAGTCAGCGTGAACGAGATTGGAAACAAATTCGATTCGGCGGTCGTCAACGGTCCGCTATACGCGTTCGATCTCGCGACGGGCAAACCGGCTTGGCAATCGCCCGCCATGATCACGCAATTCCCGATGTTCCTAGACCAGCCCGTGGAGTCCCCCGTGTTGCTGTTCGGCCGGATGATTCGCACGAATCCCCAGAACGGCAGTCGCAACAATTACGTCTCCGTGCTGGCGATCGATCGCCGCGACGGGCGCGTTCTGGTGTCCGAGGACGAGATCCCCGGCGGCGCGAACTTCGCCGATATCCAGGTCGATCCGCAACAACGCAAGGTGACGTTGAACCTTCAGGTGCGAGCGTTCACGTTCACCTTTACCGATCAACCCACGCCGCCAGCGCCGGCCGCGAAAGCCGGCGATCTCTCGCACCTGTTGACCTCCACGCCCCTGGACAAGCTCCGCCAACAGGCCGAGTCCGTCATCAACAACGTCCGAGCCCTCCCCGCCTTCCGCCGCCGCATCCCAGTCCCCGGAGTCCCACTGCCGTAGGCTGGTTTGCGACGCGGCTGGCGAACTGTCTTGGTTTAGCGGTAACTAGAGTTTCTTGGGCGGCGCGTTAGCGAGCCTCTTCCACGGTTCCAAAGCAAGAGGGGCGAAAACACTGCCGGTTGACGGTCCCGTGCCAAGGCTCCAACTTCCCGTTGCTTTGGGGATCCGCGGACAGATCCGACGGTCAATGAGTCGAGCGAACGAGTTCTCGTACCAACCGTGCTCGAAGTCCGTGGCCACAATCTCGCAGCCGGGCGAGGCGAAGTAGGCGACGAGCGGCTCGATGCCGAAGCCCAGCCCACGCTTGCCGGGACCAACAAGGTCGGCCGCCTCCAGAGCCTCGACCACGGCGAGCATCATTCTGACCGCTTTGCCGTTGGAGTCCCGAACCGCCTGTTTCAGTTCCTGCATCGATCGCTGCAGCCGGTCGCGGCGCGGTGGCGAACGCCGCCGGGAGCAGAAGTTTGTCGATATTCGCAATCGGAAAAAACTATTAGCGCCCGTTTGCTCGCGATTACCGCTTTGACTCCATTTGAATCCGTGCTCCACGATCAATCGGTTTCGTCATACGTCACCGGTTACGACGATATGTGCGATCGGTGTCCTTCAGCAACTTGTCAAGTCCGGCGAACGGTTCGTTGACTTTCCGCTCCGGCGGCGGTTTTCGACTGCGCCCCCAGCGCCGGATTTGTCAGTGACAGTTTCGATTTTGAGGTCAGCAACGGCGCGATGCAGGTTCATTACGGTTACCATCGATGTTTACAACACGGCTCCTGAAGCGTTTGACGGCTAGGACAACGTACTGCACGATCAAACCTTGTACTCGATGGTGCCGGTTCCGACGATGACGCCAGATTCAATCACGTACATGCCTCTCCTCCGGCATCGAACGGGACATTGAACTTCAACGACGGCAGCTTTGATTACACACCAATCGCGGTTTTCGTCGTATCGACAGTTTTGATTTTGACACCAGTGATGGCATTGATTCGGACCAGGAACAGTAACGATCGATGTGTACAATGCACCCCGATTGCACACGACGGGTCGCACGGCTCCCGCAAACGAAACGTCTTTTTCGTCTGTCAGTGCCAACGACCCTGATGGTGATCCGCTTAACGTTCACCCTTACCTCAGGAACGTCCAACGGAAGCCTGGTTTGCTCCGATGGTACGTTTGAATATACTCCGGATCCTTACTACGATGGTCCCGACTCCTTGACGTTCGATGTTTCCGGCAACATGTGCCTCGTCGACGGAACATACACAATCCAGGTCTGCGGCTGCAGTTGCCCGCTCAGTGCGGGTGGTGCGATCCGCCATGCTCCCGAAGGCGAGGGGCCGGAAGCGCCCGGCGACTCCGACGTGGAGGGAGATTGACAACTTGCCGCCAGGAGTCTGCATGATGGCCTGACTCAGTGGCGGCGTAACGATGACATATGGTTCCGTCCTATCAAGATCTTCAGATTCCTGATTGCCTGGAATGGACCGTGATTTCGACCGCTCGTGCATCGGACGCCACGATCGAGCACGATTTCGTGGACGGCTGGATTTGGACGGGGAGCGGGATCCCGAAATCGCGACTGTCAGCATGAGCAGTTGCATTGGACGATGGCTGTTGCCTGTGCTGGCAAGTTTGATCCTATTCTCAAAGCTCAATATGCCGAGAAGGTGGATACCGACGCAGACTTCGACACCGCACGGTCCAACGCGCGGCTGCTGCTGCCGAAAATTCGCTCGAAGAAGCTAAACAGGATGCGATCTACGCCTTGTATACCTGACCTTTGATAGCGTGATCAGGATCAATACGATACAGAAACGGACGGCGGTGAGTTAGTTCCGCCCGGCGATCCCAGTTATCAGGTTGACTGGGAGGCAAGTTGGCAAGTTAGAATAGATCAGGAGTTCAAGCTTTATGTTCAAGACCCCGAACTTCCGGGATCCTGCTCCAGTGCTGCAGCCGCGTGCTGGCCTCGTCGTGGCAGTTGCTCGCAATTTGCGGTATCATCGCGTTACCAAGTCTGGGCAGTGCTCAGCGCGGTGAATGGCTGACTGCCAAGGTGTCCGACCATCACACAGAACCAGTAATGAGATCGAATTGGAGGAGGCGATCCTATTGCCCGTGCACTGGCGTCGTACAAATTCGCCACGAAGTTTGGCGAACTGGAATCTACCGCCGACTATCGCATTCGTCTACTGCACGATGGAGGAAATCAGAAGGTGTTCCCTACTAGCCGCAGCTTGTCGGACCTTCCCGATAGCATGCTGTCACCGCACGGATTCCCGTTGCAGGAGGCCGAGAAGGATGGTTGGTTTGCCAAGACCTATCGTTTTACCTTTCTTGCCCGGGCATTTATGTCATCAACGTCGAGTGGCATCTTAAGACGCGAGGAGCGCAAAGCGACAACTTCCCCTCAAGAGCAATCCTGTAATCCTCTTCGTGAAGCCTTCGCCAGACTACGACGACGCGGCACGGCGCCGAGTAAAGCTGGAAGGAAGGACCGGACAATCAACATGGATTAGAAGCACAAGAGCGACTCGAACGTTACTATGACGAACATCACGAGGACCCAAACTTCTCCGGAAGTGTCTTACATAATACTTTTCATGAGGCGACGGAAATTCGAAGTGACCGAGCGAATGAGACCGAGAGAAAAATCCCGAACTAACGGTAGATGCGGCAATGGCATCGATCAGTTAGACAGCCGCCTGTCGCGGACTGGATTCTTATCCCGGCAGCAGCGCGTGAGTTTTAGAACCGTGTTAGTGAACTGACTGGTTCGGGGATGGATTAACATGATCGCAACGAATAAATGTTTCGTTGGCGGGAGTGCTCATCAGTGCGAGTGGGAATCACTCTGAACCGAATCCTTACGGATGCCGGGTGAGGCGGATCACCACACTGAGGCTTGAGGCTCGGATACGGAACATGCGAGGATGGAGCGCCGGAGCGGTGGATACGCTGCATTTGCGAACGCTTGTCTCAGGTGAACGTCGAAGTACTCCGGGATTACAACTTGTTGGACTCAGGCTTTCCTTATGCCACTAGGATACTACACAAGATTTCAGCGACACCATGCAAGCGAATGGTCGGCAATGCGAACGTCATGAACAATTCCAAATGTGGCTGTTGTACAAGTCAAACTGCCTTTAGTTCACACTGGGTCGGCATACGGAAAATCGACTGGTGCGGACTTCCTATGTAGTAAATAGCACGCCGGGGGCATTCGGGTGGGATTGGGCCAGCCCCACCTCAAAAGACGCGGGAGTCACCGCGAATGCTGCGGTATATGACTTTTAAGAATGGCAACGCAACGTTACCGAAGTGACATGGCAACCGTATGGCTAGGTCGTTATAGTTCACGTTGTCAATCCCACCAGAGGTCGTCGAGGGACGAATGAAAGTTGCTGACTTGCGGCTGCTGGCAATCGCGTGCCTCGTACTTGCCGCAGATGCCAACCCATGTGCGGCGGCTGAGGAGGGACTTCCTCGCATTACGTTGCAGGCGGAACGAAATTCCGACTTTGGCAACGTGGAGGGCAGAAAGCTCTCGCTGACTCTCAAAAGCACAACCGTCACCAGTGGCGATAACCTCGGAGAGCGGAAGTTCTCTTTGTTGACTGTATCACAACGGTGCGGGAGAAGTGTTTAATCCGTTCTGGACCGCACGCTTGCCATGACCGTGCGGGTTGTTGTGTTCTCAACCGAAGAGGAGATTTCCTGGGGGACTTGCTTGTCTCCGACCCGAAGATCAGGCAGTCGCGATCCTACGATCTGGTTTTGGTGCAGTCAACGAGATCGTAGGATCAACTCTTCAGGTCCGACCAGTACCAAACCAACCAGATGCGCGTTGCGCTCATCCGAGGATTCGGATTCGTCCAATCGACGGCCAATTCGTTTCCTGGGCCCAGGCACGTACTTTGTTCAAGCGATTCATCGGGCGACTCCAGATCGCCCCGGCGAACGCACCGGATAACAGTACGTATTGGAACAGTGAAGCTGGGCAGATCCAAGGCAGCGGTGAGAATCGAAGTCAAAACGTTTCGCCAGCGTCGGCCGGGCAAGATGTGCCGCGCGTCGGTCTCGTGAAGAGAAGGAGGTTATCGTCGATGCGTTGTCAGCGAATCGTTGTCTCGCAATCATTTCCATCAACCTGTTTTCCGTAGGGGTGCTTGCCGCTTGAGGTCTGGTCGAACACCCGGCGCCCAAACCAACCACGATCAATTCCACAAACACCGCAGCCGTGGAATTTGACCTGCAAGGTCGGCAGAAGCGTCGCGTCGCTGGAAGTTCATCCGCGGCATAGTATGGAACGCGATTTGAGATCGAAACACAAATTGTGAATACGTCGCACGTGCCCTATGACGTTTACTATAAGACGCGCGGGGTGCTTTTACCCGAGCCAGCTCTCATGCTCAGTGAGCCGCCGTCCATGTTGTTGATCGTGTTCGACGAGCACGGCGCCGTTGGGTAACCAATATCACTTTCAAACGGGTTCCTTCAAAGGTCTGTGCGACAATGACTGGCGCCCGGCTTCCGCCCGGCGGCATCATGCATGCGGCACCGCCTGCCGCCGCCACGTGGGGATGACGGCAGTGTCACCTCGCAAATGACGCCTGGCAAATACTACATGCAAGTCATCTTCCTTGACCGCTTCCTTGCCCATTGGACGGTGAAGCCCAAGCACACCAACCGACCGGGAAACTCTAGCGGAATCCGACCGCAAGGCACACGCGCACAAGGAATTTGTAGCACTGCAGACATGGATGAAGGGCTACTCTGATCGTCCGCTGTTTTACTCCAATACGGTGCAATTTGAGATCGTCGACGAATAGTCGTTGTGGCGACGACGGGGACGACGACCTGCTACACTACTCGACTTCGGACAGCACCCTTCCCCTAGCGCGAGGACTTCCCACGCGTCGTTGTCGGCGAACCGCTTGGCCGACCATGCGTGCCCGCCGGAATCACGACGGGTCCGCCGCTGCTGGCGTTGTCGAATCTTCAGGCCACAGGATGCCGATCGAGTCGACGACGGTGAACGTCAGGTCGACCGGACAGTCGACGCTGTCGTACAGGACGAGTTTGGCCAATGCCGAATCGCATTGCGGCAGCGGCTCGAGCAACTGGAAACGCCAGTGGTCTTCATAGGACGCCAGGATCTGCCAGCGGCATTCGTGGTCGTTCCAAAAACGCAGGCCCAGTCCTTATCGCCAAACTTCGCCGGCCACAGTCCGGTGCTCGTTTACAGCGCGTTGCATCGTCGCGTTCTTTGGGCGGGTAGCCGACCTGGTGCCAGATCGTTTCGGATCGTTACCTTCCACTAGCAGTAGGTGTAGCCGTCCGCAAAGTAGAAGACCGGCTTGCAGCCAGGCATCTTGGCCCAGCCATCGGGCTCAGGCGGATACGCTGAGAGCATCCCCTCGTTTTTCCACTTGGTTGTCGGCAGCTCGAACACCGCAGAAGCGCTAGGGCGATCGCTGATCCGCACCACGCACCACTTTTCGCCAGTGCCGGGCGGATTCGGAATGCGAGTACGGCCATGCAGCATCCGCAGCGACGTCGTGTTCCCCTCGACGACCTCCGCAAACGGATCGAGTTCGCGGACGACGTTGACCTTCGTGATCGCCACGCCGGCCAGCACCGCTTCACCGATGCCGTCGGGCTGTGGCGGCTCCAGGAGAATGAGCATAAGGATGCTTTGGTTCGTGGCATTCGTACTTCTGAGGCGTCACGCACTCGGAACACGATCTGTCGCTTGAACACTAGGGCAGAGTCTTCGTCGGGCGTCTTCCACGGTTCGCCAAGCGCGAGGATGGAAAGGCGGCAACGCGTAGCCGGTCTCGTTCTTGACCTGGCTCTTCGTCTGAGACAACTCGGGCGGATCGACGTCCAACCTAGTCAACTCGCCGGTCTCCAGCGCGCCCGCGTCCACGAGCGTGTTCCACTCGCGGGCGGCGGGCTTGAATGGGTGCCCGGTGGTTGCTTTCCTGGCCATCGCTTAACTGACCCCAGTTATCTCAATCAATCTGACGACGTCGGCGGGAGTGCGAACAGAGCATCATCAAACAGAAGGGCTCTGGAAGGCTGAAGGACTTCCGGCCGGTCATTCGATGCGTCGGATTCTCAAGCCGGATGGGTTATCGTCTGAAGCCAGATTCAAAAAGGCAAACCTCTGAAGAAGACCGAGCCGCGCTTCCTCACCCGAATTAATCTTCAGCCCCGATTGCCGCAATCTCCGAATAGGAGCTAGACACGCGTGCGATCCGGCTGGCCGGCTGGTGTGCGGTGTTTTGGGCTAGATTACGTCGCAACCTCGCGCAAAAAAGCCGCCTGCTTTGTTGCCAAGCGGGCGGCCATTGAAAGTGTGTGGTTCTTCCGTTCGCGTTAAGCCAACGTGTCAACGGATCAGGCTAGGCCGCTGCAGAGATTAGAACGGCTGAACGGGCTCGCCGTCTCGCCGATCACCGAGACGCTGCCAGTTACGGTAATCAATTGTCTCCGGAGCAAATCGTACTGAACCATCAAATAGGACGACTTGCAGACCGCCAGGATGTTCTGAACGATAACCCCAGGCCACGGCATGAGCGTTCACGGTCGAACACGCTCCGGAATATTTCGCCGGTTGATTGTACGCGTTGATCTGCTTGTAATTCGGCGGACATGCGGTTCCGGCGTGCAGTGAATTGAAATGGAACCAGCCGTTCCTTTGGTGGTCCGAATAGTTGGGAAGAATCTCCCCCATGGCAATCGTATTCGAGGTTCCGTCCTTGATCTCCGCAAATGTTGGCGACCAAGCACCGCGAGCGATCGTGCCGGAAATTCCGATCGCATCGCGCTCTCGGTTTCCGTGCGTTGAGCCACCGGTTCCGAAAACGTTTCCGGGGTAAACTGCCTCGCAACCATTTCCCGTGAATCGCTGACTGCCCATGCAAGGGGCGTAGTTACTGAGTGCTCGCTCGCCCACCAATCTAACTTCATGCGAAGCGGAAGGACATCGGAACGCCTCGAGGTCGTAGTCGCGATACTTCTTATTGTTGCCGTCGACCTGGTCTTCGAATCCCTTACCCATGGCGAAATTCAATTTGTCGTACATCGGCTGCTGCTCGATGAACGGGAGGATCTTCACCAGCAAACTGCCCTTGCTGGCGTCGCCCCAAGTTAGGCCGTTTTGGGATGTGTTATTGCTGTGAAAAATACCGTGGTTCGGAAACCGCTTGTACGTGTCGTGATAGTTGTGAAGCGCCAGCCCAAGCTGCTTCAAATTGTTGGAACAAGACGACCGTCGAGCTGCCTCGCGGGCTGCTTGAACGGCTGGCAACAACATGGCTACCAAGACTCCGATAATCGCGATCACCACAAGCAGTTCAACAAGCGTGAACGCAGTTCGGGGTTTCGATGTCGACGCGGGTGCAGGCATAGACTGGCTCCTGAAAAAGAACTGAATGCGAACAACAACCATTGGTTCGAGGTAGCGGACGACCTTTGTCGAAACGCAAGCAAAGTCAGAACGACCGCAAAAGAGACCTCGAACAGATATCGCCGTAGTTTACACAACCGAGAAGCCACTGCAAGCTATTACATTGTCTTTTTTTGTTCTAACGAAGATTCTTTGCCGACGGAAATTGATCGAAGGTATTTTTTAGTTTTATTGGAGATCAGTAATACAGACTCCGCGCAGTTACCGCCGTTCGGCAGCTTTCCATCCAAGCTGGGTTCACAAAGTGTCCGCAGCAACACGGGGCATGTCGCACGACGGAACATTGAGCAGAAACGCCGAAATCCGCCTTGGACCGAACGCGAAGAATCTATTGAACTGTGTTTTGAAGAAGGGGCTGGGCCCGTTATCGCGCTCGACGACATTCCCGTAGAGATCAGAGTTCCGGCTGTCCACGTCGTGGAGCAACTATTCGCAGCGGTTTCTCCAGGTCGACTGGTCACAAACGCCCCGCCTAGATCACCACGATAATTAGGCGCAGAGAAATTGCCGCCAAATCAGATCGCAAGAGTGCGACAAAGAATACTCTGATTGGTGGGGAGTTCGCTGCCAATCGACAGCAGACTCTCGGTAACCTCAATAACAATCGCAGTCGCATGGACTCGGCAAGTAGGCTTCGTGATTAATCCGTCAGGTCAATCGGGAAATCGTTCGCGTCACCAGATTTCACTTCAGATTGCAAGGGTGATGTCATCGACTCGATGCGTACTTGTCGGGAAGCGAATTCTTCGGCTCTCCGGCCGAGGCAGAAGCGCCTGGGTTGTCTGGATCGGCACCCGCGCCACCTTGAATTTTCGTAACGGTTACGGTTGCCGACCCAATCGGGGCACCTTCCTTATCCCCGAAAGAACTCAGCGCAAACTTGCCAGATGCATCCGTAGTTGCGGATGAGGGCGCGGGCGACCCGTCGACGTAGAAGTTTACCGCAGCGCCTTCGACTGGCTGCCCCTTGTAAGTCACCGTTCCGGTAACGGGAACCGTGGATGGCTTGGGCGGACTTCCGCCGCAGCCGACGATTACCAAACACAATCCGAGCAAGGCACCGCAACGGGCCAACAACATACGTCCGAACATGAGTTCTCCTTTTGACGAAAAGACAACCGGCCGTCCTTCCAATTAAGAAAAGACGGCCGGAATGATAGTTCGCGGATTCGTAGTCGACAACGGGCACCGATCAAGCCATTTCAAAACGCTAGAACGGTTGAACTGGCTCGCCGTCTCGGCGGTCGCCAAGTCGCTGCCAGTTGCGATAGTCAATCGTCTCGGGAACAAAACGCACCGAGCCGTCAAACAGAACGACCTGCAATCCCCCTGGGTGCTCTGAGCGATATCCCCACGCGACCGCGTGGGCATTTACGGCTGAGCAAGGTCCCGAATATTTTGCGGGCTGATTGTAGGCGTTGATCTGTTTGTAATTTGGCGGACAAGTGGTTCCGGCATGCAGCGAGTTAAAGTGGAACCAGCCGTTTCTCTGGTGATCGGAGTAGTTAGGAAGTATCTCTCCCATGGCGATCGTATTCGAGGTGCCGTCTTTGATCTCCGCGAATGTTGGCGACCAAGCTCCGCGAGCGATGGTTCCCGAAATGTTCACCGAGTCGAACTCGCGATTCGCGTGATCCTGGGCTCCAGTCCCGAATATGTTTCCGGGGTAGACCGCCTCACATCCGTTGCCCGGCAGTCGCTGACTGCCCATGCAGGGGGCGTAATTGCTGAGCGCTCGCTCGCCCACCAACCTAACTTCGTGCGATGCCGAAGGACATCGGAACGCCTCGATATCGTAGTCGCGGTACTTTTTGTTGTTGCCGTCGACCAGATCTTCGAATCCTTTGCCCATGCTGAAATCCAGCTTGTCGTACAACGGCTGCTGCTCGATGAATGGGAGAATCTTCACCAGCAAACTGCCCTTGCTGGAATCGCCCCACGTCAGCCCATTGTGCGAACTGTTGTTGCTGTGAAACACGCCATGATTGGGAAATCGTTTGTAAGTGTCATGGTAGTTGTGCAGAGCCAAGCCGAGCTGCTTGAGATTATTCGAGCAACTTGATCGCCGGGCCGCTTCTCGTGCGGCTTGCACGGCAGGAAGTAGCATCGCCACGAGTACGCCAATGATAGCAATCACAACCAGCAATTCGACGAGCGTAAACCCGCCATTTCGCCTAAAAACTGGACTCTTTTCAATCATGCGATTCGACCTCCGCTCAATTCAAATAAGTGATGACGATAAAAACGAACCACGTGCATGGGCAATCACTTCACGGTTATCGGCACACGCACGAGCTGGGTCATACTAAACTTGCAGCGGTCAAATTTGCAAGCAGATTAAAAACTAATCCCGCTACTAATGTGTTAGTATCCCACGGAAGGAAGTCTTCAATCAAGCAGGCGCCCCAGGGCCATCAATCGGCACGGTTATACTTCTTATTATTCTCACAATGGACGCCACATCTACGGGTTTTCTCCGGTCGAAGATGCCACGTAACCACTCGCTCGCTTGTGGAGAGGTAGCTGGCACCACTGGTCAGCACCCGTGGCGCCGATTGGCTTTAAGAATTCATGTTCGCGCCAATCGCGTCACGGAGCCGATTGTGTGCCGATCAATCTTACCTGAACTGTGCCGGCGGAGGGCGCCTCGTTCCTTAAGGCTGTGGGTGGCTCGTCTAGATGAGTGACGATCACGTCAAGGTCACTGTCCCGATCCACGTCGGCGTTGGTAAGCCCTCGGCTCACTCGGGTGCGTTATCATGTCGAAGGCCCGCGAGGAAACGTGAGTGTGGAACTGACCTTCGTGATTCGATAGCAGGAATGGTCGCTGTTTCACGGGAGCGGACGGTGGGTGGGCCAACACGTGGCCATTGACGACGAGTAGGTCGTCGTCGCCATCGTCCCAATCATGAAACGACGTTCAAATCCCACGTAAAGTCCACCGATCGCATTCACGCCGGACGCGACTGACGTGCTGAACGGCCGAAGCCCCTCGTTGCGGTAGAGAGCGAAGGATTCCTGGAACGTAGTTGGTAACCCACAGATCAACGTCGCCGTCGCTGTCATAATCAGCCACGTCGATACCCAGTATGCTGCCATTAACTTCCCCACGTCGTTCCAGCCGCTCAACACCCCCATTTCTTAAAGGTACGTTGCCGTCGTTTACGTATAAGAAATTCAGGTGTATCATTCGCTACATAGATCCGTATCTGAATCTCCATCTAGGTCCGCGGCGCACTCCAGTTGGTCGCCTCGGCGGCACGCCGAACGCATCCGTTGCATCAATATAGCGACCGTCTCCTGTGCTGTAGTACACGGTGTCCCGAAGTCCCTGAAAACGTTCTGGGGAGGACATGCGTCGCGAATATCCAGGGCGGCATATTTGCAGATCGGGTGATTTGAGAACGACCAATCGAGATAGTGCCCGACATATAGATCATGCTGCCATCTCCATTGAAGTCTCCCCAAGCGGCCCCAGTTCATGACTCATCAACGAGACCGACTGGGTACCAATAAAGGTGCCGTCTCCCTGGTTGTGGAACAACTGAAGCCCACCGTACCCCGTCACCAGTACATCGGTGAAGCCGCTATTGTCGACGTCCGCCGCCTGGACTCCGTGTGTAGATGGTCGGCAGCCATTCCAATCGCGACCGGCTCGTTATGTCACGACAGTGCCAATCGCGGGAACCTTGATATAAGACGCCTGGCTTCCCGAACACATGGGCGCAACCCCGCCACCTGCAAAACAGAAAAATCCACTTGCCCGTCCAAATCAAAGTCAACGGCGGCTGCAATTCACCTCCGACCCACTCCAGAACCGTATGTTGGCCCGCCGGACGGACCGCTATGAAATTGGTGCGAAAACCGATCGTCGGCGACATTTCGGCAAAGGAAAAGCTCGAATCCTGACGTGAACTGCCGGAATCGACGCGGCTGGGGGTCGTTCCAGCGAACGCTGACACCCTAGGCACAAGCCTAACTGACGGTACCCACTAGTACGTGGCTAGTGTTAACGCGGCGCAGAATCGGCCTCGTCGCCTTGTATCGCGTCGCGATGGTGCTGAGCAAGGCGAGCAAATGCTGGATTCTCATTGGATAGACGCTCATAGTAAGTCGCCAGCGCTTCATGGGTGAGACTGTGGTTTTTCCGAGAAAGGTCGAGCACGCTTTGAAGCCACCACACCCTCTTGGGGATCACCATAATTTAGAAGAGTCTGCCCAATTTGGAATCGCAGTTCGACATCATCTTGTTCGTTCAGCTTTGCGAACAAGACGCTTCGCCTCTCGTAATTTGTCGCGTATGATTAATCTGACTGAAAATGACGCTTGCCTGACTTGCCGACTTCCAAGCTGCTGATGCATAGGCAACCGCAATTCGAGATTTCTTCGCTGCTTGAACTGAAAAAGGAAGTAACCGCTTTCTCGCGGATTCATATTCCCCCAGCTCAATTTCTTCACCAAAGCTGACTCGAGGTGCTGCCGCAACCGAATTTTCATCATTATCAACGGCAGTCGTTAGCAATCCCATTGCCTCGTCCGTTCGTCCCAGTCGCGCAAAGCCAACGCCTTTTTCTTTACGATCGCATCGGTCAAGCGGGTTTGCATGCTCGATAGCGACGTCCAGAATCTCTATCGCGGCGTCGGGCTGCTTGGACGGAAATTAGACACCGCCCCAAGCAGAACGCGACCTGACCGTCCGTGGGCTTGCGTCGCAACGCCTCGCGATAGAATTCGATCGCCTGTTTCAGTTCTCAAGATCATGCTCGAGGACTCCGCAAGAAGCAGGGTAAGGATCGTTCGGGAAGTCCATCTTCCACGCAGCATCGATCAACTCCAAAGCCGCCAGCTTCGCACCTGGCGAAACCCACGACGCGACAGATCTCGAGCGCCATCGCTCCTCCGGGGTTTGTAGTTCGGGGAGGTATTTTTGCGCTCCGCCATGCTGCCGCTTTGGGCCGCCGCCATCCATTCTTCACGCGATATACCATACGCTCCAGCCCATCTCGGCGGCGTTTGCCAGATGACGTCGCGAGTCATCCATACGGCCTTCATGGCGAGCCACTCGGGCCAGTTTACTTCGACGCTGCCGTACCGAGGAGCGATCCGCTTCGCCATCGACAACCATTCATTCGCTGGCCTCCTTGAATTCCCGCTGTGCGATGTGCTTCCTAGCAATCCGCAGGCATGGCCAGACTCTTATTCCGGCGCAATCGTGAGACAAAGGACGTTACGCCAACGGCGAGTAGGCCGAGCCTTCATGGAACGACTGGCAATTAGCTTTTCATTAGTGTACGTCACTCCTGGTGGTCTTATTTGCCGCTCCCGCGTATCATTCCACCACAGCGTCAGAGCCGTGTCTTGATCTTCCTGAAAGTTACCCACTGCTATATCCAACTTGCCGTCCCGGTCGAAGTCTCCCAATTTAACGCCGCGTGGATAGGGGCCCCAACCCAGTGCGGGTTGGCAAGTACCGGCGGCCGTCTGTTCTATCCATGCAACGGTGGCCATCCTCTCCTTCTGTTGATCTTCTCCACGAGGATTGTGGCGGGACAAATGCACAAGCCACAATGTCCAAATCGGTATCGCCATCCAAGTCTCCCGCAATAGCTCTCATCACTCCGGGCATAGCGAGCAGCTGGGAATGCCAATTCCCATCTCGTACCTCGATCCAATGGACCGATACGGCTTGACATGAAAGCTGTCCAACAGGTCCTATTGGTATACAGAACATCCAGATCGCCATCCCGATCCAGATCCACCAATTGAACTCAAGGTATTTTCAAATGACTGATCCCGTGGAGGCAAGATCGTTTGCGGCTCGACCAGTGCCGTCACCACGGTTGATGAATCCAACGATCGTCCACTCCCTTTGACATCAGCGCGACAAGTCATTGACCGACCGTCTGAGTTGAGATCCGCAACTGGGACGTGTATCACGCCGTGCCGCTTGTCAGACGACCTGCTCGTCGAATTGGGGGACGCCGGCAGCGGAGACATTGCCATTATTGAGGAAGGCTGCAGATCACTTCCGTCTTAAGCCAGCCAAATTCATGACCAAATCGAGCAACTGATCCCCGTTGAAATCCGTAACTTGGACATCGGATACCGTCCAAGATTGTTGATGAGTGGTTCGCCCACGAATTGCCCATTGTCATGTTGCCGAACCCATATGACCGCGCCTCGGCTATGATCCTCGGGGGAAAAACTCCCTAAATCGGCAACTAGAAAGTCCTGACGTCCATCATTGTCCAAATCGGTCGGTTCCGCGTGTATTACGCATTTGCCACGAAGCGTTTTGCGTTACGACTGGGCTCCGCTTCGCGCATCCACCGCCAAGTTGTAAACTGGCCAACCTGCATCGGATACCATAAACTCTTCCAATCCTTCCACCTTTCGCCTGACCGATGCCAACGTTGTTGTCCAGTTGGGACGCGCGACGGCTGGAGATCGCCCAGTAACGTTGTTTAGGGTACCGATGCCACAGAAAATGTCGGTCTTCTGGAAAACGTCAAACGTCTAGTGGAGGCGGGTGGGGTAGATCGAGTTCGTCCGGGCACGCTCTTGGAAATACGCGACCACATCCGCCCTGATCAAGTACATGAAGATCAGTACGATTCACCATAATGAAGTTGTACCTCGCCCGGACCTCTCGATGCTCGCCGCGACGCGGAAACGACTCAGGCGGGGTGCAACATGGCAGTCGCCGCAAATTATGAATTTCGTTGGCTATGTCGGAATTGTGTGGCACTTGCCGGAGCAGCGGTAGAGTTGGCTTTGCTCGTTTACTTTGCGGAGCTGCGCAGCCAATCGTGAACGAAGCGGCACACATAACAATGTCAACCACGCTGATCTCGGAGCACCTGCAACACGTTGACACATTGAGACCAAACCTCTGACTGCAAGACTACAAACCGAAACTACACAGGGAACGGACAGCTATCGGTGCGTAGCTGCGAAGGGATATTGGGCATGTTTCCGATGCCCGACATAAAAACAGCTATGTATGCTGGCGATTCGCTGTTTGAAGTGTTTTAACATGACTAGGCAGTTCTGGAATTGCTTGCAATTCCATTGCAGAGCGACGAGAGGTAATCCTGCCGTGATGCGGCCCAATGAATTACCGAACGAGCCAAAGCAAACGCTCATAATTTGGTAGTGGGTTTTGAAGAATTGAGTGTGCGACAGAAGCTAAGTGGCGGCAGTTGAGCGACCAAGGGCGTTTTTCCTCGGATCGCCCGCATCGGAAGCTGCTCGGCTTCGCTCCTAAAAAAACCTTCCGCAAAGTTGATTGACGATGCACACTATGGATCGCCATGCATCAAAATCAATAGACTGTTGCCACACGTGCGACGCGAAAAACGAGGCCAATGGACGTGCTATACTTCTGGAAGACAGTGAGCTACTATACGGCCGAAACAAAGGCCGGCCAGGGGCGTAACTCCTGGCCGACATATCTAACTTGGTTTATTTGGAAGGGTGCTTCAACGCCGGACTTAACGCGATCAACCAAAAAGGCCGGTGACGGGCTTGGGCTTTGACTGGCTCGCGGGGTTGGTTCAAGTGGTTGTAGACGACGTTTCGGATTGATGCCGACTGATGATGACATCGTCGCCAACAGCTCGATCGATGGACCGGACGCGTAGTGGCGCGCCATTGCCGGATCGCTCTTCGCCGTATACGAAGCCGCTTAATGCCGCCGGCAACGCAGGCCGTGTAGCAATAGGGCCAGGGTCGCGGCCATCGTCGCTGTTGTTGCCCGAAGTGCTTACGCCGCGCTGTTGCGTCCGCTGAATTCGCCAATCGCCACGACCAACGTTTCGTCCAGCAGGCCGCGATCGTCCAGGTCGGAAATCAACGCGGACAGGCCGGAGTCGAGCATCGGAGCCGATTGGTTCTTCATCCGATTCGTCAGACCCGTATGCACGTCCCACGAGTGATTGTCGCTGTTGGCGACCTTGGGCCAAATCACTTCGACCACGCGCGTGCCAGCTTCGACCAAACGGCGAGCCAGCAGGCAACATTGACCAAACGTGTTGCGGCCATAACGGTCACGCAATGCGGCGGATTCCTTGTCCAAATCGAACGCGTCCCGCGCTCGGCCCGACAGAATCAAACGTTGCCGAATCGTAGTACTCAGTTCAATCATACTTGGACACCGCCTTGTCGATGTCTGCATTCCGGTATTGACCAATCCTGCCGCAACCGAGCCCGCCGTTGAAGCTGACCGGCCGTACCACCGTGTCGTCGACGCGGATCTTGTCTATCTTGCCCATAAGCGTCGTCCCCAGGCGGGAACGGGTACGGATCGAAGGCCTGCCCAAAAAGCCGGCTGCGCTCTATTCACGACGCTGCCTTCGCAACGGACGCGGCATCACGAACGGCAGCATCGGAACTTCGGGCGGCTTGAGCCGGATAACTGCGAGCCAAAGTTCGGATAGTCCTTGGGCGACGGCGGTCAAGCGTCCCGACGGGCTCACCTTGTCGGCCGTAGCCAGTGCGAATCTGGCAGATCGCGGCCGTATGGTTGGAGAATCCGACCGGCGTAGCTCATCGAGCGAATCGGGAATATCGGTCACTTTATGCCGTTCGGCAGCAACTCGGTTACGTCCATGCCGGAACTTTGCTGGCCGATCGCTTGAAGACGCTCCGCACATTGTCCGGCAATGTCATCCTTCGGATCCCAGAGATCCGGGGTGGCTGGGACCGCCCCGTGATAGACCAAATGATGCTCTTCGCCCGATTCCAACCGGGGCCGCCGCCCGCTGGCTCGGACGCGGCTTGTGCGGCTTTCAAGCCCATCATCTGGGCCAAACCGAGCCCCAAAACCGACGAACCGCCGACTCGCAAAACATCACGGCGTGTGACGCCCAAATGGCGGTCGCACAGATCCTTACCGGGCTGACCGAGAATTCTCAGCATGGGTTGCCTCCAGATTTCGCTCGATGCATGACGTCCTAACTTTACGAAAGCGCGCGATGGCCAGTATAGCGGCGCGGCTTCGGACGTGTCAAACAACACCGATGCGTTTGGGCAACCGTCAACAGCAACACGCCAGCGACTCGCGAGTGATCGCGAGCAAATCGCTTCCGGCGTCGAGCATCCGCCGGCCGACATGAAACCGACGCGTTACTCGGGCGAACGCCACTTCAGCGAATTCGATACGCCGGATCCGATCGGAGCGTCGGTTTCCGGAAAGCGGTAAGTGATCGGCGCGTTGGCCGACTCACGAGCTGTCGCCGTTGCGACGGGAGCGGGAGGCAATTGGCTGATCTCGATCAGATCTGGCGGAGGTTGAAAACTGGCCGGTTCCGCTCGGCGACTCAAATCCGTGACCGACATGCCTCCCGATCGACTGGCCATGTTCGCGCCCGAAGGCGGAACCACTTGCACGGCGATCGGCAGATTGGCTGGCGCGCCGACGTGTGTCGCTGGCGGCATCGACGACGCGATGGGCGCGTGATGAGCGACCGGGACAACCGTGCCGTGCGTACCGGCATTCACCAAGTTGACCGGCTGCGTTGCGACCGCGCTCGCCATCGCATTCGTGGGCAACACGTCGGCCGTCGTTGCGATGTTCGCGCTGACAGCGGAGCTTCGAGCCGGGTCCGACCAGCCGAGCGTCGTGGCGTTGTCCGCCGCGATTCCGTTCGCTCCGCTTCCCGTTGTGCTGGCTCCCAATGACGTTCCCGGTTTCTTGCCAACTTCGAACGACGGCGTGCCGGTCGGAAGCGTCGGGCTCTGATATTGGTAATAACTGTTCGGTTGGCCATAGCCGCCGGTCGACGGAGGCGGCACGCGCATCGCGCCGAACGGGTTGAGCGTGTCCAATTGCGGGGCCGAACGTTGGCAGCCGACCGTGCCGGCGATCACAACGATCAACCACGTTGTTGCATGTTTCATTTGCGGATTCCTTTCCGCGATCATTAACTCGGCGAACGCCGCATCGAGACCAGAGAGCGCGGCCAGCACCATGACCGGGCGCGCGGCGTACAGTACCCAGTTCGTCGTCAGCCACCAATAGCGGTTTCCCCGGATTCGCCGTCCAGCATCGCCAGCGATCCGGTGCTGTCGCCGATTCGGTCGAGATCGATCTCCAGCCGGTTGAGCATTGAAAGCCACAAGTTGTTCAGCGGCGTTTCGTTGGCGTAACGAATGTGCCGGCCGGGACGAAGCGTGCCGCAACCGCCGCCCGCCAGCAACACCGGCAAGTCATCGTGGTTGTGGCGATTGCCATCCGAATTGCCGCTGCCGTAAGCGATCATCGCGTGGTCCAGCAGCGTGCCATCGCCTTCGGGAATCGAATTCAGCTTTTCCAACAGATAGGCCAACTGCCGCGTGTGGAAGATGTTGATCTCGCGAATCTTCTGCTTCTTCGCTTCGTCGTTTCCGTGATGCGACAGGTCGTGGTGACCATCCGGTACGTTGATGAACGGATACGGCTTGTTGCTCCCTTCGTTCGCCAACACAAACGTGCAAACGCGCGTCACGTCGGACTGGAACGCCAACGCAATCAAATCGCACATTAGCCGCAGGTGCTCTTCGTAGCTGGCCGGAATCGATTCGGGCATCTTCAAGTCCGGCGGCGAAACCGGCGGCAGCTTCTCGGCCCGCTCGATTCGCAGCTCAATATCTCGCACGGCCGCGAAATATTCGTCCAGCTTCCGAACGTCGTTTCGCCCCAGCCGCAATGACAAATCCTTCGAGTCCTCGCGCACAAAATCCAAGATGCTTCTGCGCCGCGCGTCGCGCTCGATTCGCTGCGAATCCGGCACGGTCGAGAACAGCCGCTCGAAGACCAGTTTCGGATTCACTTCTTTCGGCAGCGGTTGCGTCGCCGATTTCCACGACATGGTCGACGAGTAGACACAGCTATACCCCGAATCGCAGTTGCCGGCCATCGACCCCTGTTCACAGCCGATCTCCAGCGAAGCCAACCGCGTGCGATCGGCCAACCGCGCCGCCGCGACTTGATCGACCGAAATCCCCGCTCGAATGTCCGTGCCGTCGGTCTTCCGCGGCTGAGCTCCCGTGAGAAACGCCGCTAATGCTCGCGCATGATCGCCGCCTCCGTCCCCATGCGGTCGAGCTTTATCGGCCGTAAGCCCCGAGAGAACCATCAGCTTGTCCCGCACGTTCTCCAGCGGCTTCAGAATCGGAGTCAGCTCGAAGTCGGCGCCGTCGCTGGCCGGAGTCCAATCGGCCATGTTCACTCCATTGGGCACATACAGAAACGCCAACCGATTCGGAGCTGCCTTCTCCGCTTCGGTCGTTCCAGCCCAAGCCGTAAGCGGCCCCATCGCCTCCAGCCACGGCAAAGCCACCGAGACGCCGAGACCTCGCAAAACCGTGCGACGAGAAATCTGAGACCGAAACATACATGCCTCCGAAATGGCTAAACAACACGAAGAACTTA
>JAWKTM010000059.1:0-48197 GCA_041399085.1 Pirellulaceae bacterium | reverse complement strand
GAGACGCTGAACATGCTCACGATGTTCGCCTTCCTCATGGCATTGGGTATCGTAGTGGACGATGCCATCGTGATTGGCGAAAACATTCACGAACATCGACTGATGGGAAAACCGTTCGCTCAAGCCGCCGTGGATGGGGCTTATGAGGTTATCCCATCGGTGTTGACCAGCGTCGGCACGACCGTGATCGCCTTTCTGCCGTTGTTGTTCGTGGCCGGAGTGATGGGCAAATTTATCGCGGTGATGCCGGTCGCGGTCATTGCCATGTTGCTGATATCGCTGGCGGAAAGCACGTTTGTGTTGCCTTGTCACTTGGCTCACGAGGAAAATCTGTTCCTGCGAATTTTGTCGATCGTGTTGTACCCATTCCGAATCGTCGGCGACGGGCTCATTTGGGTTAACAAACATCTGTCGCAATGGATGGATTATGTGATCGCCAAAATCTACGCGCCGGCGTTATCCTGGTCGATTCACAACCCGGGGGTAGTGATTGCCAGCGGCGTCACATTGATTCTTGTCGCAGTGGGCGTCGTTCGGGCCGGTATCACTCCGTTTGTGCTGTTTCCCAAGCTGGATAGCAACTGGATTCAAGCGAAGATCGTCTATCCCGACGGCACTCCGGGGTCCTTGACCGACGCGGCCACACAACGTCTAGCCGACGCATTGGACGAGGTAAACAAGGAACTGTCGCAGTCGGGTGAGTCGCTGGTGGTGGTCAAGCACCGTACGGTAGGGCAAGTGACGGGCGCGGGTCCCCAAGGGCCGGAATCCAGAACTTCGGGAAGCCATGTGGGGGCGATTGAAGTCGAGTTGCTCGATACATCGCTACGCAAACATGCTCATAGCAACGAAATTCTTCGGTTGTGGCGCGAACGGGCGGGCGAGTTTCCGAATGCGGAGAGTGTTGTTTTCGGTACGCCCGCGTTCGGACCGGGCGGCGCGGCGATCGAGTTCAAACTGTTGGCACGCACGGATGATATGGAGCAGTTGGAGAACGCCGTCGAGCAGATCAAGCAGAAGCTAGGGGACTATGAGGGGGTCTTTGATATTCGGGACGATTCCACGCCAGGCAAGTGGGAATTCCAGTTCAACATCAAAGAGCGTGCGAAGGCTTTGGGGCGATCCGCGGGGGATTTGGCTGAAACATTCGGGCCGCCTACTACGCGCGGAAGTAATGCGTCTGCAACGGGGGCGACACGAAGTGAAGCTGATGGTCCGGTATCCTCGCGACGAGCGGCGTTCGTTTGCCAGTTTCAAAGATATCCGTGTGCCGACGCCGCAGGGCGGCATGGTGCCTTTGACGGAATTGGCGGAAGTCAAGACGACGCGTGGATATTCGGTAATCAACCGTATCGATCAACTTCGTTCGATCACGATCACAGCCGATGTGGATGAGGCGTCGGGCGCGAATGCGGCCCGAATTGTGGCGGATCTGCAAGAGAATTGGATGCCCGAGAATCTGCCTCACTACCCTGGCGTCTCGGTTCGGTGGGAAGGCCAAGCCGAACAGAACGCAGAGTCGATGCGCAGCATGGTCATTGGGTTGGGGATCGCAATCCTGGCTATGTTTGTGTTGCTCACACTGGAGTTCCGTTCCTACCTGCAGCCGATTTTGGTGTTGATGATCATCCCGTTTGGATTCGTCGGCGCGGTGTTAGGTCATATGATAATGGGGATTCCGCTTACTATTTTCACGATGTTTGGATTCGTCGCCCTAACGGGTGTCGTTGTGAACGACTCGATTGTGTTAATCGACTTTATCAATCATCGCGTTCACGATGGGATCACGATTTCACAGGCCATCGAAGAGGCGGGTCAGCGGCGTTTTCGGCCAGTGTTTCTTACCTCCATCACGACGATCGCCGGACTGTTGCCGCTGTTAACGGAGACTTCGTTCCAGGCTCAGATTTTGATTCCGATGGCCGCGACGCTGGCGTTTGGGCTGCTTGTGGCAACCCCCTTGATTCTGTTCCTGGTGCCGACGTTCTATAGCGCGTATGTCCACTTGGTGACGCCGGTATCGATTCACGAGACTTTGCCCGAACACCTACGAAAGCCGAAGGGCGCCGGAGGAGAAGAGGACGCCGCGGAGCAGGCTTCGTTGGAAACCTCGCCGATCCTTGACGCTGGCGTCGCGGCTAGACCGGAGGTCGAAGTCATATCTGCCCGCGAAGTTCCACCCGCCCGCACTGTGATCGCGGCGGAAAAGTCATCGAGTTCCGCGTCGCATTCAGCTAGTTTGTCTCAAGCGATAAATGAATCCGACGACTATTTGGTGCTGGGAGAAAACACTTCCGCGGCGGATGTTGAGGTCGACGCTGGCGAGGCGAATCATGTATTGGACGAGAACGATGATCGTTCGGCCGACGATGATCGTCCTGAGTCCACTCGTATTTTGACACGTTAATCGCTGGCGAATGAAGACTGCATCGCTGTTCGCGTTGCATTGAATACGAGTGTGGGTGAGAGACTGGGTCGTTATTGCCACAAAGAGTCACATGTCTTATGTCGCACGATCGGCTGGCCTGGATTAGTGAAGAATTGGCCGATTATGAGCGTCGCGATTTACGGCGGCGGTTGGCCGTTCGTGGCGGAGCGCAGCGAGGCGATGGCATTCAGTGGCAGGGCGCGAGGCTGGCCAATTTTGGCTCGAATGATTATCTCGGGTTGGCCACTCATCCCGACATCTGCCAAGCTGTTCGACAAGCAGTCGAGCGAGGTGGTTGGGGCAGCGGCGCGAGCCCGCTGATAACGGGTCGAGGAGAGTTGCACGCTCGGCTTGAAGAGCGATTGGCGGAGTTCGAAGCATGCGAGGCCGCGCTGCTGTTTCCGTCGGGTTTCGCGGCGAACGTAGGAGCGATTACGTGTCTGGCTGGACCGGGCGATGTGATCTTCAGCGATCAAAAGAACCATGCCAGCATCATCGATGGCTGCCGGTTGTCCGGGGCGGCGGTGCGAGTTTTTCCCCACGGTGATGTGGACGCCTTGCGAACGATGCTGTGCGATGCCGGTGGATTTCGTCGCCGGCTGATCGTGACGGACTCGCTGTTCAGTATGGATGGCGATTTCGCGCCGCTCGCCGATTTCGCGGAGTTGGCCGACGAGTATTCCGCGATGTTGCTAGTCGACGAGGCGCATGCCACGGGCGTGTTCGGCGAGCGAGGCCGGGGCGTGTGCGAGTTGCTGGGCGTCGAGTCGGGCGTTCACGTGCGAGTTGGTACGCTCAGCAAGGCGCTAGGGTCGATCGGCGGTTTTGTCAGCGGCTCTCGACCGCTGATCGAATGGTTGGTGAATCGAGCCCGACCGTATTTCTTTTCGACGGCGCCGCCCGAAGCAATCGCGGCGGCTGGCTTGGCGGCTCTGGATTTGGTGAGCGATGAGGTCCAGCGCCGCGAGCGGTTGTTGGAACGTTCGGCTCGATTACGCGCGGAGCTTGCCGAACGGGGCTTTCGCATCGGCAATTCACAGAGCCAAATCGTTCCGATCATTGTGGGCGAAGCGGCTCGCACGATGGAAGCGGCCGCGCGGTTGCGCGAGCAAGGCTTCTTTGTACCGGGCATTCGTCCGCCTTCGGTTCCGTCCGGCGAGTCGCTGTTGCGAATCAGTCTGACGTATCACCACGACGACGAAACCATCGACCGCCTGCTGGCGGCGATTGAGGTCGCCGTTCGCTAGTCGCGCTCGGTGCTCGCGTCGCATCATTGCGGTCAGTCGTGCCGGTGGTTCGCGTTGGAATTGGTTCTGCGGCTGTCGACGCTGAACTACAATGGGTGCCTCGCGAACCGAATTGGCGGGTCGCGACTGATCGGAAACCCTTCGCGGATTGCACCCTGATGAACTTAATGTTGAATCGCCGACAACTGCTCGCTTCGACCGGGGCCTTGGCCGCTGCCGGTTCACTGGCTCATTGGAACGCTCCCGTGGCTCGCGCGGCGTCGCCCGACGACTTTCGTTACTGCCTGAATACCAGCACCATTCGCGGCCAAAATTTGCCGATCGATCAAGAGATCGAATTGGCCGCCAAAGCCGGATATCAAGGCATTGAACCGTGGATACGCGAGATCGAGATGTATCAGCAGAACGGCGGGAGCTTGGCCGATCTGCGGAAGCGAATCGAAGATGCGGGCCTGAAGGTGGAAAGCGCGATCGGTTTTGCGAACTGGATTGTCGACGATCCGGCACAACGGGCCGCTGGCTTAGAGGCCGCTCGGCGCGACATGGATTTGGTGAAACAGATCGGCGGCACGCGGATCGCCGCGCCGCCGGCCGGCGCGACGAAGCAAACCGGCATGGATTTGTTCGCGATCGCCGAGCGATATCGGGCGCTGCTAGAACTGGGGCGCGAGATGGAGGTGACTCCGCAAATCGAACTGTGGGGCTTTTCAAGCACGCTCAGCCGCTTGGGAGAATTGGCTTTCGTCTGTGTCGAGGCGGCTCATCCCGACGCCTGCATGTTGCCCGATGTGTACCACATATACAAAGGCGGGTCGGATTTCGCGGGCTTGAAGATGATCGACGGAGCGGCGATTCACGTGTTTCATATGAACGACTATCCGGCGAATCCGCCTCGCGAGACGATCAACGACGGCGACCGTGTCTATCCGGGCGACGGCGTGGCGCCGGTGGGGCAGATATTGAAGCAACTGAGCGAAACCGGTTTCCGAGGCGTACTGTCGCTGGAATTGTTCAATCGCGAGTATTGGAAGCAAGACGCGGAGGCGGTCGTGCGAACGGGTTTGCAGAAGATGCGCGAATCCGTGGCGAAAGCTTTGGCGTAAGTTCACGGACCTCATGAATATGGCGCGCGAGCGAATTCAATGTGAATGCGGTCAAACGCTCAGCCGCCCGGTACCGCCGGTCTGCCCCGGATGTCAGCGGCGGATTGTGGCCGTGCGTCGCGGGAGCGGGTCGATTGTCTGGCCGTGGTTGCTAATCGGCGGTTCGTTTGCAATGTTGATAGGCTTCTTGTATTGGTTATTGACGGTCGCTTCCTGATCGGCGGAGGTTGGCGTCATACGCGCCGCCCGGCATCTCTTCTACTCTTCCTTCAAATCGAGGTATTCCCATGACCGACACCGCACACGCTTCTTCCGAATCCACCGGTAACCCATCGGCCGAACCGGCCAAGAGCAGCCCCGCGCGGCTGATCGTGCTGGTCGTGTTGCTGGGATTGGTGGTCTTCGCCTTTTATTACGACCGCAAAGTGGCCAAGGCGGGCAGCGAAGCGGGCTACGACAAAGTCATGGTCTTGGTCGACAAGAAGAATCAACAGCCGGCCGACGCGCCGCCCGTGACCGACGCGGATGTGATCGAGGCGCTAGGATTCCAGCCGGCCAAGGAAACAAAGTCAGATCACTATACCGAGCAGGTTTTCGCCTGGCGCCGCGGCTTGCCGGTGCTGTCGTGGCCGGTGTTTGTGTATTACACGCACGGCAAGGATGGCAAGCTGCATCTGTTTTCCACGACGTTGCACGAAGCGGCCTCGCCCGGTTCGCTGCCCGGCGGCGTGATTATGGCTCCGCCGATGGAAGGCGGCGCGACCGATCCGGCGGAAGCTCAAGGCATGACGCCGCCCGGTACGCCACCCGGCGCTGGCGGCGACACGGCTCCCGAAGGTGACGCACCGCCCTCGGAAGAAACAGCGTCACCAGAAAACCCAACGACTTCGGAAGATCAGTCGTCGACGGAGGAGCAGCCCGCCGAAACGTCTCCACCAGCGGACGATTCAGAAGCGAAGCCTGCGGATGCTGGTTCCGAGTTAGATTCAACGGAAGCCAGCGACTCCGAGAAAGAATAGCGAGCGTCCAGCCTGGAATCCTTGAGCGGCTCGGCAGTGGATATCACGTCCGGCCGAACCGCTCGCCGATCTTCAATGGATCCCTTACGTAATTTGCATGTGACACGGATTGTGGTTTCATGTCGACATTCATTCCAATGACCGCTGACGAATTATGGCGTCTGCCGAGCGACGGGCGGCGATATGAGCTTGTGGCGGGAGCACTGCAAGAAATGAGTCCCGCAGGTTCGTTGCACGGGTATGTCGTGGCACAATTAACAGGCCATCTGTATTTGTACCTTCGTGATAATCCAGTTGGCTCGTTATTTGGAGCCGAGACTGGCTTCTTGATTCGCCGGCAACCGGATACGGTTCGAGCGCCTGATGTCGCAATCGTGTTAAATCACCGACTCGAGGCTGGCATTCAGACTGGCTTTTTCCCCGGCGCTCCGGAATTCGTGGTTGAGGTTGTCTCGCCGAATGAAACAACGGCCTCCGCGAACGAGAAGGCGCAACGTTGGATCGAAGCGGGTGGCGAGTTGGTATGGAATATTTGGCCGCTGGCCCGAAACGTCACGATCCACCAACCTGGTCGCCCCGTTGAGACCATTGGTGAGTTAGGCATGCTGCGTGGCGAGCCGCTCTTGCCGGGTTTCGAATGCCGTGTCGATGCGTTGTTTCCCGCTGGGCATCGCTGAGGGATCGTCATCAAGAGGACAGCCGAGTCAGCCAGAATGCGATAGCTCCACGTTTCCGCGAAGAGGGCGGACAGCGCCCGACCAGATGCGGTTCAGAACATATGCCTCGCGCCCCGCGCTGACTTTCGCGCCGCGTTAATCACTGATCGTCCACCGTGGTCGCTTGCCAAGGGTTTTGCCAATCGCCCCACTGTTCGAGATATTGCGAGTAGGCGGCGGATTGCTCGGCACGTTCGGTGATCCAATCCTTGGTTTCGCCGACCAACTGCTGCTCTTGTTCCAAATTGATCTGGCCTATCAAAACCATGGTGCGGATAAAGACAAAGTAAGTATCCAACACATCACAGCGACAGTAATCGTTGATCTCCGCGCGCCGGCCAGCGTCCCACAAGTCTTGAACCATATAGCCCTTCACATCCATTTTGCCGGGCTTGCCGAGCAGATTCGCCGCCAAGTTCAATCCGCCGCTGAAGCGCGACGCGCCATAATTGGTCAACACATCGTGCAGGTCCAGATGCGCCTCGCAGTTATAACGGTTTCGAGGTTGATCGTAGGCGCGGGCTTTCATATTAAACCAACTGGGAACACTCACACCGAAACGAAACGCGGCGAGCTCCATCAACGGCAGGTCGAATGTCCGGCCGTTAAATGTCACAAACGTCGGCCGTCGATAAGCATCCCAGCCTCGCCAGAAATAATCGGTAATCACATGCGGCCGAAACTCGGGTTCGTCCAACGAGACAACATCAATCAACCGCAAATCGGCGTCGATCTTGGCCACCACCACGGAAACTGGGAGCTGGAATGTATAAGGGATGAAGTCGCTGCCGGTTTTCTCTACCAACTCGGCCCGGTATCGCGAGATCGCTTCGTTTGGTGATAAGGATTCGCCTGGGTAACGAATCGACGAAACTAGTTGGCCGTCCGCCACACTCTCGATGTCGAACAACAAATATCGGGGCGTTTGCACGGGACGAATCCTGATTGCGTGGACTTGTGAACCAGCGGGTTCTTGTTAAACCAGTCGCCGCAATGTAGCAGGTTCCGGCCCCTGAGGGGACTATGAGTGACCGACGACGAGCGGTCGCGGGGCGTTGAAGATCGCGGCGCGAAGGTCGCTGTCGTCCGGTGATATATCCGGCGACGCATTCATCCGCCGCGGTCATGCTAAGTTGCGATGTGGTTTCCATTGACCGCTACGGTGCGGCGCGAGGATCGCTACAAGCTGGTGTTGTTCATCCAGGGCCGCCAGTTCGCGCGGCGCGGTCTCAAGTCGTGCTGGCTCAAGCGGCGCCGACTCCGATCGAAAATCCACGGCTGGCGGCCGCATGCGTTCCGCGGTTAGATCGAGGAACTGGCCGCGGCGAATGCGTTCGATCTCGGCCGCGTCCAACATCACATGCGGCAGAGCCGAGGTAGCGTTTCGGGCGGGAAGCAACGCCCGCTCGATCGACGGCAGATCGACCAACGCGTCCAACTCAGCCGCGTCGTCTAGCTGAAAGACGCCGATCTCAGTGCGCGTCAGTTGCGACATCACGGCGGCCGTCCCCAGTCGTTCCGCCAAGTCGCGTCCCAGCGAACGCACATAGGTGCCGCTGCCACAGCGAATATCCAGCTTGAGCTCGGGGTACTCGTAAGCCACCACGCGCAGCTCATAAATCATCACGGGACGAGCGGCCAATTCGACCTCGTGGCCTTGCCGAGCCAAATCGAACGCCCGTTTGCCTTGCACGCGGATCGCGGAATGGGCGGGCGGGCGTTGTTGAATCAAGCCGGTGAACTCCGGCAGCACGGCTTCGATCTCCGCGTCCGTCGGCCGAGGCGCATCGGCGACCATGACTGGCTCGCATTCCAGATCGCACGATTCGCTCCACTGGCCTAGCCGAAACGTCGCTTCGTACCGCTTGGGCATCTGTTGGACGTATTCGATCAAGCGGGTCGCTTGCCCGATGCAAACCACTAGCACGCCGTCGGCCAATGGATCCAATGTTCCGGCATGGCCCGCCTTGTCCGGGCGCACCAATCGCTGCACTCGATTCACGACATCGCGCGAGGTCAAGCCAAGCGGCTTGTCGATATTCAGCAGCCCAAACAAATCGCGTGTCCTCGGTTTCTATTCGTGTTGCTATTTGCCGAAATGACTTGAGAAACGAGCGCTCGCGCGGCATGAAACGTGCGACAATGGTTTCGCGCCGATTTGCCGGCTTCGCAACCGCTCGAACCACGGAGGTCTCGCCAACTCCATGTCGAATTTGATCGAAGATTACGCGCTGATCGGAGATTGCCACAGTGGGGCGCTCGTTTCGCGATGCGGCTCGATCGATTGGTTTTGCGCGCCCCGTTTCGACAGCGCCGCCTGCTTCGCGGCCTTGCTGGGGACGCCCGACAACGGTCGCTGGCTGCTTTGTCCGCAGGGCGAAGTGGCGTCGGTCAAGCGGCGGTATCAGGACGAGACACTGATTCTGGAGACGGTATTCGAAACCGCCGAGGGCGAAGTCGCGGTGATCGATTTCATGCCGCCGCGTAATGATGTGGCCGACATCGTGCGGATTGTCGAAGGGCGGCGAGGGCGCGTCGACATGCACATGGAACTGTGCATCCGCCTGGATAACGGCCAAGTTGTGCCGTGGGTTAGGCGGCGCGAGCGAGGCGTTCGCGCGGTTGCGGGGCCAGACGCGTTCTTTCTGACAACGGGAGCCGAGACGCACGGCAAAGACTGGAAAACGATCGCCGATTTCACGATTGCCGAGGGCCAGCGAGAGACGTTCGTACTCACGTGGTGTCCGTCATACCGCGACCCGCCGCAACCGCTGGATCCGTTCGATGCGTTGGCCGGCGCTACCAGCTTTTGGCACGATTGGGCACAGCGATGCGTCCACCAAGGCCGCTGGCGCGAAGCGATCGTGCGTTCGCTAATCACACTCAAAGCGCTCACCTACGCGCCGACCGGTGGAATCATCGCCGCGCTGACAACGTCGCTGCCCGAAGAAATCGGCGGCGAACGCAATTGGGATTATCGCTTCTGCTGGCTTCGCGACGCCACGTTCACGCTGTTCGCCTTGGTCGACGCCGGCTATCACGAAGAGGCCAAAGCCTGGAGCGACTGGCTGGTTCGAGCCGTTGCCGGCAAGCCAAACAACATCCAGCCGCTGTACGGAATCCTCGGCGAGCGTCGCTTGACGGAGTTCGAGGTGCCGTGGCTGGCGGGCTACGAAGGTTCGCTGCCCGTGCGGATCGGCAATCAGGCCGCCCAGCAATTGCAGATCGATGTGTTCGGCGAAGTCATGGACACATTGCATACCGCACGGAAGAAAGGTGTCTCGCTGGACGAAGACGCGTGGCGTGTTCAACAACGTTTGATCGACTACTTGCTGGATGCTTGGCACAAGCCGGATGCCGGCATCTGGGAAGTGCGCGGCGATCCACAACACTTCACGCACTCCAAGGTGATGGCCTGGGTCGCTTTGGAGCGAGCGATCGCGGACGCGAAAAAGTTTCAGTTGCCCGGCGACTTGGATACTTGGCGGCGAGTCCGGCAGCAGATTCACGAAGAGGTGTGCTTGCGCGGCTTCGATCGCGAGATGAACAGCTTCACGCAAGCCTACGGCTCGAAACATCTCGACGCCTCGCTGCTGATGTTGCCGCTCGTCGGCTTTCTGCCGGCACACGATCCGCGAATGCGGGGCACGGTCGCAGCCATCGAAGACAGCTTGATGCACGATGGTTTCGTGAGGCGGTACAACACGTCGTCCGGCGTCGATGGATTGTCCGGCGAAGAGGGCGCTCTGCTGATGTGCAGCTTTTGGCTGGCCGACAACTACGCGCTGATGGATCGTCGCGACGAAGCCAACGAGCTGTTCGAGCGGCTGTTGAGCTTGCGAAACGACGTCGGTTTGTACGCCGAAGAATACGACCCGCGGCGACGGCGGTTCGTCGGCAATTTCCCGCAAGCGTTTTCTCACGTGTCGCTGGTCAACACCGCGAAGAATCTGGAGGCTCCGCGTCACGACGGCGGGCCGTCGCACGAACGGGGTGAAAAGTAAGTCACCGCGCCCCGCAGGCGTCAAGTTTCGCTGGCCGACGGATCAAGCTCGATCGCTTCGTCGGCAATCAGCGTCGGGATCTCGTGCCTCACGGGATAGAACAAGGAACCGTCCGCGTTTACAAGCCCCGCGTCCAGCGGTTCGTCGACCTGTTGGCCCAAGCGGTTTTGCAGCTCGCCTCGCTCGATCGCGGCATTCATCCGATCGACCAGCTCTTGTTCGGCGGTCCGCAAGGAACCGTGGGTAGCCGGGCAACGCAACAGCCGCAAAAACTGGTCGTCAAACATTTCGGTCCAATCCGTCAAGATTTATGCGTGGCGCAAATCGGGCCAGCATCGCAACTTTGGCCGCCGGTGGTAAAAACCGCAATCGGCGTGGGCTAAGGCGATTGTAGCTCACGAGCCGATGAAAGGCGTATCGCGGCAACGCAGGCCCGCGGAAACGCAGGCCCACGCTAAGCCGACTCGCGCCGCATTCGACAACCATTGCCCATACTCGGAGGGAACCGCCGTATGCGCAGCAAGCTCACTCGTTGGATTGGATTCGCCGGATTGCTAATCGCTCTGCCCGCCGCGGCGGACGACGTCCGCTACGTGCAACAGAACGGCGTCACGTATCGCGAGACCACGCGCGTCGAACGCCAGCCGGTTGTGGAAACCGTCGTCGAGCAGCGCGAGCAAACCGTCTACACGCCACGCGTGACGACCGAGATGCGTGAATCGGTTCGCACGGTGTACGTCCCCGTGGTCGAATACCGCTACGAACCGCGCGTTCACAATTGGTGGAATCCGTTCGCGCCGGCTCATGTCGCCTACCATCAAATCCCGGCGACGCGCTGGGAGCCGCGAACCGAGATCGTTCGCACGCCGGTCACTTACCACGAACTGGTTCCCGAAACGCGCGTCGTGGAAAAGCCCGTCCGCAAGCTTGGGTTCGCCGACCAAAAGCGAATCGAACGAGTTGCCGTGACACCCGTCCCCATGACGCCATCGTCGAGCGCCGCCACCGTCGCTCGCCGCCCCGTCGGCAGCGTCGGCGTGATCGCGAACGAACCGCCTCGCTACGGAGCGGCCACGGTGCTCCGCTGAAATTGCACCGTGCATCAGGAGCGTCGAATCATTCGTGTCCACGTTGCTTCCGTGCGTCGCCGATGGAATAATGACAACGGTCGAAGACAGCAAACAAGCTTGGCCCTCCGACGAAGCTTCAACGACGAACTCACGCCATTTTCCGTTAGCGGTGAAGCGAAGGCATGCCATGAAAACGGACACGACTCCCATTCAAAACGAAGTCGATTACACATTTCCGGCCAACGACTTGCTAAACGAGGGCGAGACGCTTCTGGGTGTGGTTCTCGCCATGCTTTCCGAAAACTGTGCCAGAGCGAGATTGAACTTGGCGAGCGATTCGCCCGTCACGGTCGACGCCGCGGACGTGCGTCAAGCTTTTGCATTGCTGCCGGAGTTCTTGGAAGCTCAAAAGTCGGAATTTCCAACCTGGGCCGTTCAACCTTCCAAGGGCGGTCAACCCGAGCGGCGCGAAATCGTGGAAGCAACGATTCTGCTGGACCCTAACAATCGCGTTTCCGCGTTCCTCGATAAGCTTTCGAGCGTTCCTCGTTAGTTTCACAGTGCGGGAACGCTGAGAACGCATTTTCAAGTCCCGCCCCGCCGTTATCGCCGGCCGCATCACACCTCTTCGCGTGTTATCGGGGCTTTCATTGCTCGGCTTTTTCGCCCATAGGGTATTCAAGTTCCCTCAGGTTTTCGGGTAATATCCGCTTCGGAATGAAGAGCTCTACGTTTCGAGGCCGCACGCATGGCGAAAAAAGCTGAGAAGCCGCTAACAATCAATCGACTGGCCCGCGCGACGTGCAAGCTGTACCAAGCCAAAGTGGAGTCCACCTTGGAACAAAGCGCTCGGGCAATTGCCACGAGCGACGGAGCCACGCAGGTAGATGTCCCGCACATGGAACAGGCAATCCATGACTGGGAGACACGCAAATTAAGCCGCAAACGCACAAGTCGCTGGCTTGTTTCAATGGGTGGTCTTGGTGGATTCTTAGCCGGTATCGGTCCGTCGTTGCCCAGCTATGCCAAGGTGCTCTTTAACATCGCCGATGATAAGTTAGTTGTGTGGCAAGGAATCGCTGGCGGAGTCATCGTTGCGGGAGTCGCCATCGCGGCCATCGCTGCATTCCGGCCGGAAGCCTAGCCTATCGCCAAAGTATGACACCGGTCCGCTTTTCATAGTGTGGACCGAGACGTTGCTTAGGCGACGACCACCGCTCAATCACGAAGCGTTCGCTAATTCCACGGCCGTCGCATCGTGGGTTTGATCGGGCATGCTGGGCAGGATCGGGGCGTCCATGGCGTTGCCGGCTGGGCGAACGGCTACCGTGCGAACTCCGATCGGAGCGGCTTCGACCTCCGTGGCCGGCACCTTCGATAACAACCACAACGCCGCGCCGCGTCCCACGGACGACAGCCCAAACAACCACAGATAAGCCGCGTGCGTCGCTCCCATCTGTGTTAACAACCAACCGCCTAACAACGACCCGAGCACCCATGACGTGGTGTTCGCCAAGTTGTAGAGCGTCAACACACTTGTTCGCTCGTCCTCGGCGATCGATTCAAAGAACATCAGAAAGAACGCCAGCTCATACGCGGCCCACGCGACGCCGCCCACCAACTGGATCGTCAGCAGCCACGCAAAGTGGTCCCCGAAAATCCACATCGCCGAGATCGGCACAATTCCCACGCCACCGATCCACAGCAGCCGTTGTGCGCCGACGCGATGCGCGAAATGACCCCACAGCGGCAAGAAGATGATCTTCGTCAAAAACGAAGCGGCAATCAGCATCACATAGGCCATATAGCTGAGCCGTAGTTTCTCGAACATGAAGGGCGTGAAGTACGGGCCGGAAAACTGCACGGCGCCTTGCACCGCCACCAGATATAACAACAAGCGTCCACCGCCGCCTCTTCGCAAAGCGGGCCACACCTCGCGCGGACGAATCCGGCGCATCGTGCCGGCCAACGTCGCCGGCTCGCGCTGCAAAGTCAACATCAGCGCCGATACCAGTCGAAACCCCGCCGCCGCGCCAAACAACACCGCGAAGATCCACAACGGAGCGGTTCGTTCGCCGCTGTGCCGAGCCGCTTGATTCAAAACCACGCCAGCCGCCAAAACGCCCATCATCACGGCGGCTTGCGACAGCCGTGTCCGCCGCGCGAAAAAGCGAGCTCGGATCGAACGCGGCACCAAACCGCCCATCCACGTGTTCCAACCCGGCCCGGCCGCCAGACCCGTTCCCCAATAGACCGTGGCCACGACCAAGATGCCCGCGGCGGAGATCACGCCCGACAACGCCGCGAAGACCAACGGCAGAAAGCTGCACGCTTGCAACGTCGCGCAGATCAGCACCCATCGCCGATAAGAACGAAGCCAGCGAATGGCCAGCGGGGACACTAATTGCATCAGGCCGCCCGCCACCAACGGAACGCTGGCCACCAACCCCGCGGTCACTTCGCCCAACCCGGCCGCCAAAGCAAATGCCGGGAGATACGTTTCGCCCAGTCCGACCATCGCGCCGAAGGCAGCTCCCTCCGCATGACCGGCGGTCAGATCTTTGCGGAGCGGCTGTCTCATAAACGCGGAGTGCTAATAACAAAGAGGCGGAAGGCGGGGCGGCGCGAGCGGAAGGATGTCGTCGGCGAGCGATTTTGGCAAGAGCAACTGGCGGGATGATCGGTTCGCCGGGCGCTGCTTAGAATGTTGATCGACGCGGGGAAAAGGGCAAGTGGCGTTCCCGCTAGGAAACACGAATCCGAGGTAATGATGCATTCCGTGGCGATCTTTTCCGGCGGGCTCGACTCGACCGTGTTGCTGTACGAACTGCTCGCTCAAGGCGACACGGTCGCGGCGCTGTCGGTCGATTACGGCCAGCGACATCGGATCGAATTGGCTCACGCCGAACGAATTGCCCGCTCGTTGGGCATCGAGTGGCAGATCGCCGATCTGTCGCGCATCGCGCCGCTGCTGGCTGGCTCCAGCCAAACCAGCGCCGACATCGCCGTGCCGCACGGCCATTACGCCGAAGAATCAATGAAGCAAACCGTGGTACCGAACCGCAACATGATTATGCTGGCCGTCGCCGCCGGATGGGCGATCAGCCGCCGAGCGGACCGAGTCGCCTATGGAGCTCATGGCGGCGATCACACGATCTATCCCGATTGCCGCCCCGAGTTCGCCGCGGCCGTGCGAGCGACGTTGGGTCTCGCCGACTGGCATCAAGTCGAATTGCACACGCCTTTCATCACTCGCACGAAGACCGATATCGTCCGCCGCGGAGCCGAATTGGGCGTCGATTTCGCCGCGACTTGGTCGTGCTACGAAGGCGGCGACCTACACTGCGGCCGCTGCGGCACCTGCGTTGAACGGCGCGAAGCGTTCGACCAAGCCGGAGTGCCCGACCCCACGCCCTACGCTGCCGACGCCGCCGATTCCGCTCGCTAGTTCCGTCGCCGCACCGATCTTCGTTGTGCCGCAGGCCCGCAAGGCGGCTGAAAACACCCCTAAGACGCCACTTTGTCTTTTTCAACCGTTTATAACGGACAAAATGGCGTCGGTTTGCCTTTTCCAACCGCCTGGAAAAGACAAAATGTCGTCGATTTGCCTGCCGCAACCGTTCGGGAAAGGCAAAACAGCGGCCGGTTGCCTTTCGCAACCGTCTGGAAGAGGCAAAATGACGTCGGTTTGCCTGTCGCAACCGCCTGGAAAGCTCGGCGCAGCGTCGTTTCGGACATGTCAGACGGTTGGAAAGAACGAAACAGCGTCGTTTCGCGCGTCGCAACCGTCCGAAACAGCCGGCGCAACGCTGCGCCGCCTGTCACCAAGGGCCGTTTGTCTGTGGAAGTGTGTCGCTCCGGCCAGGCTCAGTTCCAAACGTGACCATTTGGGAAGCTCTGAGAGTGGCGGATGCGACCGGGATGGCTATTGGTCGGTGTCGATGTTGGCGGCTAGGGCTTGGAGCTTGGTGAGGGCCCGTTGTTCGAGCTGCCGGACGCGTTCTTTGGATACGCCTAGCTTGTCGGCCAAGCATTGAAACGTGCGGACCCGTCGGTGGCTGCCTAGGGCATAGCGGCCGCGGAGGATGAAGCGTTCGCGGCGATCCAGTTGATGCATCATGCCGCTCAGCAAATTTCGCAGCCGGCTCCAAGTTTGTTCATCCATCGACGCGGTGCTTCCTTCGTCGATCGCTTCTTCCGTCAACACTTCGGTATCGGCCATGAAGCGACGGCTGGCCTTTCGCTGATCCATGATCGCGCGATAGGCGTTGCGGGCGATGGCGCGGTAGGCGTAGGTGCTGAAGCGAAAGCCGCGATCAAAGTCGAACTTGTCCACAGCCTGCATCAGCGACATCGTCCCGTCGCTCAGCAGATCGTCGAACGAATGCCGCGGCGTCACGAACTTCTTCACGATCGCGATGACCAAACGCATGTTCGCTTGGATGATTCGATCGCGAATGGCGGCCGCCTCGGCGATGTGGCTGTCGATCGCCGCGATGGTTTCCGCGTCCGGGTTGCTGGGGTCGAGCGAGGAACGCAGTGCGTTGGCTCGGAACTTCAAAAAGTTCATCCGCCGAAACAGTTCGCGCTCCTCGTCGGCCGTCAGCAGGCTGGTCGCGCAAAGTCGCGCGAGGTGGCCGGGAAGATCCTTGGGCAAGCTGGAGCTGGCTGTCGATTTCAGATCCGAGGCACCGCCGTCAGCCGAAGCCAAGTGATCTTCGTTCAAGAGTTGCCGCGCGACCGATGCCTTATGAAACGAGCGATTCGGAATGAAGGCGATTTCCGTATTCAGCAACTGCCGGGCGTGACGCTCCAGTTTTTCGCGGGCTTCGGATGACAGCTTCTTCGGGCGAGTAACGCGAGCAGAGCGGGTCTTGGTGGCGGGCATCGGTCTAGGCTCCAGCGAGAAATCGTTCAAAACGTTCACTCAATTAATACCGTAATCGGCTCGCGAAGGCAACAGACTAAATCGTTCAAAACGTTCATTCTGCAAAAAATCCGTCCCGAGCCGGCAAAAACACGGTATTTTCGCAAGTTGCCTGTAGCCGATAGGTTCTCTACGGCTACAATCGCGAGGACCGGTGGTCAGTTAGTGAATGTGAAAATCGTCCAGATCGACCAGATGTAGGCTATGTCGAAGGAATCTCTCACTCCGAAGCAAGTGGCTCGGGCGCTCGATGTCAGCGAGTCGTCCGTGAAGCGATGGTGCGACCGGGGCGTGATCCCGGCACTGACCACTCCGGGGGGGCACCGGCGAATCGAGATGAGCGACCTGGTCCGTTTTCTGCGGACGAGCGGCCGGTCGGTTGTCGACCCATCGGCGATCGGGCTGCCGGTGACGGTGGGGCAATCGCCGCAGGTCATCCAGCGTGCGGCGGATAACCTTTGCCAAGCGTTATTGGCCGGCGAGGAAGCGGCGGCGCGTCAGATCGTGTTTGATCTGTATTTAGGCAAGCTATCGATGGCCACAATTTGTGACCAAGTGATCGCGACGGCCTTTCATACGATTGGCGAGCGCTGGCATTGCGGCGAGGCCGAGGTGTATCAGGAACGGCGGGGCTGCGAGATTTGCTTCCGAGTGTTGCACGAACTGCGGCGGGCTCAGCCCGAACCGACCGCCGAAGCGCCGCTGGCGTTAGGAGCGACTCCGTCGGGCGATCCCTATGGGCTGAGCACGACGATGGCGGAACTCGTCCTGCGCGATGCGGGCTGGCGAGCCGTTTCGTTGGGAAGCAATCTGCCGCTGGTATCGCTGCGAGTCGCGTTGACTCGGCATCATCCGCGACTTTTCTGGCTGAGCGTCTCGCACATCGCGGACGAGCAGGCATTCTTGGACGACTTGGAGGCGTTCTACGCGGCGAAGCCGGCCGATGTCGCGGTCGTCGTCGGCGGTCAAGCGCTGACACCCGAGTTGCGTCAGCGGATGAGCTATTCGGCTCATTGCGATACGATGCGGCATCTGGCCGAGTTCGCCGGAACGCTGGCGGAACGTCAGCTAACGGCTTGCAACGACCCCAACTGCCTTAATTGACGATCTTCAGAGGCATTGCTACACTCGCCGGTTCGATTGGCCCCGAAAGCGGTCGCGGTGCGCACGGGCGGCATCTTTTCCCGCGAAATTCATATAGCCAAAACTCACATAGCACGCGGTATCTCGCTGATCCCGCACACGCTTGTTTTACAAGTCTCCGACTAACACACAAGGCACCATTTTCATGGCGAAGAAAGTGACAACGAGGGCGACCACGTCCAAGCGGATGATCTATTACTTTGGCAAGACTCGCACCGACGGACGAGGCGTTGGCAAGGATATCTTGGGCGGCAAGGGAACCAACTTGGCGGAAATGACGGGCATCGGGTTGCCCGTTCCTCCGGGGTTCACCATCACGACCGAATGCTGTGCGTTGTATTACAAGCACGACCGTCAATTGCCGCCTGGTTTGATGGACGACGTGCATAAGAATGTCGCCACGCTGGAAAAGGAATTGGGCAAGAAGTTCGGCGACGACAAGAATCCGTTGCTGGTCTCGGTCCGTTCGGGCGCCGCGTTGTCGATGCCCGGCATGATGAACACGATCTTGAACCTGGGTTTGACCGACAAATCCGTGTGTGGCTTGGCCAACGCCACCGAGAACGAGCGGTTCGCCTACGACGCCTATCGCCGGTTGATCAACATGTATGGCGACGTGGTGATGGAAGTCGACCACGATCACTTCGAGCACGCGTTCAGCAAGATCAAGCGTAAGTACAACGCCGCGCTGGACACCGACGTTCCGGCAGCGGGTTTGGTCGAGTTGTGCGACGAGTACAAGGAAATCTATCGCAAATACACCGGCACCGAGTTCCCACAAGATCCGTTCGAGCAACTCCGCTTGGCGATCGAGGCGGTCTTCAAGAGCTGGATGCAGCACCGAGCCGTTCGCTACCGCGAAGTGGAGAACATCCGCGGCCTGCTGGGCACCGCCGTGAACGTGCAGTCGATGGTGTACGGCAACATGGGCGAGGATTCGGGCACGGGCGTGGCTTTCACGCGCAACCCGTCGACCGGCGAGAACAAGTTCTACGGCGAGTTCCTGATCAACGCTCAGGGCGAAGACGTGGTGGCCGGCATTCGCACGCCGCAGCCGGTCGAGGAAATGCCGAAGTGGAACAAGCAAGTCCACAAGCAGTTGCTGGACATCAAGAAGACGTTGGAAACGCATTACACCGACATGCAGGACATCGAGTTCACGATTGAACGCGGCGAACTGTTCATGTTGCAGACGCGAACCGGCAAGCGGACCGGCGCGGCGGCGGTGCGAATCGCCTGCGAAATGGTTCGCGAGAAGCTGATCGACGAGGAAAAGGCGTTGCTCCGTATTCCGGCGAACGACCTGACTCAGTTGTTGCTGCCCAGCTTCGACCCGGCGGCCAAAGCCACGGCCGAAGTGCTCACGCGCGGCTTGCCCGCTTCGCCCGGCGCGGCGGTCGGCAAGTTGGCGTTCTCGGCCGAAGAAGCCGTCGAACGGACGGCGGCTGGCGAGAAAGTGATTCTGGTCCGCAAGGAAACTAGCCCCGAAGATATCGACGGCATGCACAGTGCGGCGGGCATTTTGACCAGCACCGGCGGTATGACCAGCCACGCGGCCGTGGTTGCCCGCGGTTGGGGTCGTTGCTGCGTGGCCGGCGCGGGTGAAGTGCAGATCGACGAGAAGGGCCGCAAGATTAAGGTCGGCAATAAGACCTTTACGCATAAGGATGTCATCTCGATCGACGGCTCGACCGGCGAAGTGATGTCGGGCGAAGTCGCCACGAAGACGCCTGAACTGTCCGGCGACTTTGGCAAGGTGATGAAGTGGTCCGATAAGTACCGCACGTTGAACGTCCGCACGAACGCCGATACTCCGGCCGACGCCCAACGGGCTCGCGACTTCGGAGCCGAAGGCATCGGGCTCTGCCGCACCGAGCACATGTTCTTCGAGGGCGAGCGGATCACGGCCATGCGGGAAATGATCTTGGCCACGACCGAAGAGGATCGCCGCAAGGCTTTGGCCAAATTGTTGCCGTTCCAGCGCGAAGACTTCATCGGCATCTTCACCGCCATGAAGGGCTTGCCCGTGACGGTGCGGTTGCTCGATCCGCCGTTGCACGAGTTCCTGCCGCACGATTCGAAGAGCCAAGCCGAAGTGGCCAAGGATCTGAATATCTCGGCGTCGGCCGTCAAGCTGCGTGTGTCGCAATTGCACGAAGCCAACCCGATGCTGGGCCATCGCGGCTGCCGCTTGAGCGTCACGTATCCAGAAATCCTGGAGATGCAAGTGACGGCGATCGTGGAAGCGGCGATCGCATGCAAGAAGAATCGTGTCGACGCCCGCGCGGAGATCATGATTCCGCTGGTCGGAACGGCCGCCGAATTGAACGTCCTGCGCGAGAAGGCCGAAAAGGTAATCGAGCAGGTGAAGTCCGATCAGAAGTACAACGGCAAGTTGGATATCATGATCGGCACCATGATCGAGATTCCCCGAGCCGCGTTGACGGCCGATGAAATTGCCGAGCACGCCGAGTTCTTCAGCTTCGGTACGAACGACTTGACCCAAATGACCTTTGGTTACAGTCGCGACGACGTGAACACCTTCCTGCCCGACTATTTGAAGCAAGAGTTGCTGCCGAACGACCCGTTCCAATCGTTGGATCAAACGGGCGTCGGCCAGTTGGTCGAGATGGGTGTGAAGAAGGGCCGAGCGACACGCGACGAATTGAAGGTCGGCATCTGCGGCGAACACGGAGGCGATCCGGCGTCGATCGACTTCTGTCACCGAGCCGGGTTGGATTATGTGAGCTGCTCGCCGTTCCGAGTTCCCATCGCCCGCTTGGCGGCCGCTCAAGCTGCTCTGCGGAACAACAAGAAGAAGTAGACTCTCGACAATTACGGCCAGGCGAAGCAAGCTTTGCCATAACTTGCCATAAGTCGTCATCTCACAACGGCCGTTGCTCATCGAGCAACGGCCGTTTTTTAATCCCATCACATTTACGGTTCAACCTATTCCTCGACCGAGCCTTTCAGCAGACGCGTCCGCTGGCCGGCGAAATGGTCTCGCAGTTCATCACACCGCTTACGCAACGCGGCCAGCACATCCACATAGCGTTCATCGGCCACGAAGTTCTGCAATTGTTGGGGATCCGCTTCCAGATCGTGCAGGAACTCATAAGGCGGTTGCTGCTCGAAATAACGAGCGTACACAAACCGTTGGTCGCGCACGCCTTCCCATTTCGGAATCTTGGGGTGATTGAAAAGATGTTCGACGAACGTATCGCTGCGCCACTCCGCGGGCGTTTGGCCCTGCATCCAGGGCCGCAGGCTCTCGCCCTGATAGGCCGCTGGTAGTTGCACCCCGGCGTAAGCCAAAATCGTGGCCGGAATATCCACGTTCAACGTCATCGCCGACACCACCTTGCCACGCTGTTGCTGAGGAGCTCGCGGGTCAAAGATAATCAGCGGCACTCGCAGCGACTCCTCATAGTGCGACCATTTCCCGGCAAAGCCACGCGCCGCCTTATAGTAACCATTGTCGCCCGAGAAAATCACAATCGTATTATCCGCCAGTCCCAGACGATCCAGCTCGCCCAGAACGCGGTTCATAATATTGTCGATGCCGCTAATCATCCGATAATAAGCCCGGACATTCTTTTGGTATTTCTCCGGCGTATCCCACCGCCAGAACCAACGTTCGCGGTTAAGCGATTGCTTGAGAAAATCGGGCTGACTCTCAAAAATCTTAGGGTCCGACAACTCGGGCTCAGGGATCTGCACATCCTCATACATCCCATCCACGGCGGGCGGCCAGGGGAAATGATTCTCCTTGTCGCCATCTTCGGCATGAGGCGCGTTGAAGCTGACTTGCAAGCAGAATGGCTGTCCGGGCTTGGTGGCCTTGAGAAACTCAATCGCATGATCCCCCGCGATTTCCTCCACGTATCGGATCGTGCCGTCGGCCTGCTTTTTGAAATACGGGCTGCGATTTAGCGGTTTGAAGTCGTCGAACATGATCTGGGTCAAGCCCTTCCCCACATTCACGCCGAATTTGCCCACGAACCCCGTGCGGTAGCCAGCTTCGCGCAGCTTGACCGGATAGCTGATCGCCACCAACTCGTCGGCGATCGGCGGCGTGCCGAACGTATAGCGGTGCGTTCGTTCGTACAGGCCGGTGAAGATCGTGGCCCGACTGGCCGCGCAGATCGACGTCGTCACGAACGTGTTCTCGAAACGCACGCCACCGGCCGCCAAAGCGTCCATCGTCGGCGTCTTCAGAATCTCGTGCCCGGCGCACCCCATGAAACTGGCACGCTGGTCGTCGGACAAAAAGAACAGAATGTTCGGCCGAGCGGCCGCCTCATCGGCCGAGGCCAACTCGGCCAGCGTCATACCGCACACGACCACTAACAAGAGCCGCAGCAAGGTCCGCGGATTCAACATCGAAAACCTCTCTCATATCTTTCGGTGAAGGCGGCAGTTGCCGCGCGAAATGCAAGTTGACGGTCCTCGCCGAGAGCTCAACGCATCGAGTCAGCCGGCGCACCCTCGGATGATAAACCAAGCCTCCAGCAATCGCCAACTTGGCCGCGCTCGGCGCAGGTCTCCCGACCTCGCCAAAACCGCCGACCGAAGGTCTCCCCGCAGCACCTTTGGCTGGGGGCTCCGCTTCGCTTCGACCCCAGGCACGCAGACCCCGAAAGCAAGTTGCAAAGCACTAGCGTTGATGACACCATCGACGAAACTTTACTGAGCCTCGTGTGTGACTCGCTTCCCGCTATCAAGCCGCCCCAAACCCAATCGAAACCTCATGCAATTCGACCGCGTTTCACTCGATTCTCGCGCGAATGTCTGGCGTCTGCGTAATCGCACGCTGACCTGCGACCAACGGCCGCTCGTGATGGGCATCGTCAATGTCACGCCTGACAGCTTTTCTGACGGCGGGCAATTTCTCGATCCCAGCGCGGCCATCGATCACGCGCTGCGACTGGTCGCGGAAGGTGCCGACATCCTGGACGTGGGCGGCGAAAGCACGCGGCCTTATTCCACGCCAGTCGACGCTGCCGAAGAACGGCGTCGGACCGAAGCCGTGGTGCGGGGCATCCGCGAACGCACGTCCGTGCCGGTCTCGATCGACACCTCGAAAGCCAGCGTCGCCGCGGCGGCCCTGGATGCGGGGGCCGAGATCATCAACGACATCACGGGGCTGACGGGCGACCCGACGATGCTGGACTTGGCACGACGAACTCAAGCCGGAGTGTGTGCGATGCACATGCAAGGCACGCCACAAACCATGCAAGACGACCCGCGATATAACGATGTCGTGGCGGAGATTCACGCCTATCTGGCGGAACGCCGGGATGCTCTCCTGCAAGCCGGCCTGGAGCGCGACCGAATCTGTCTCGACCCAGGCATCGGTTTTGGCAAATCGCATCAGCATAACTTGACGCTAATGGCCAACTGCTGGCGGTTTCATTCGCTTGGCCAACCGCTCTTGGTCGGCCATTCTCGCAAGGGATTCATCGGCAAGCTGCTAGGCGATAAGGACGCGGACCGCACGGCGGGCACCATCGGCGCGGCCCTCTCGCTGGCTCGGCAACAAATCCAAATCATCCGCGTGCACGACGTGCGGCCCGTCCGCGAAGCCCTGCTGCTGTTCGACGCCTGCGGCGGCATCGACGGCCAACCGGGGCGGCTATAATTCTCGCATGAACGAAGCAACCCCACCGCGAAAGTCGATCCTGGAATCACCTTGGTACTGGCTGTACCTGTTCTGCACGGCCGGGCTAATTGCCCTGATGTTGGCCGGGCCCAAATACCAAGCTCGGCAAGCTCAACTGGAACGCAATTACCAAGGCCGCGAACGAGCCAACCAGCGGGCCGCTGGCCAGTCGCCCGACACGCCGCTCTCGACCGAATCCGATACGCTGATCCGGCTCGAGCCCCTGTATTTCGGCCTAGGCGCGTTGCTCGTGATCGCTTGGGCCATCCTCTGGTGGCAACATTTCGGCCGGCGTTCGCTGCTCAAGGAAACGTCGACCCCTCCGGCTTCGAGCGTCGACGACGAACCGCCGGCCCCGAACGCCCCGTCGCCTCAACACGACGGCCACGCCTCATCCCACAATTCCACGGCCGCTACCGATAGGACCGAGCCATGAACTGGTTGCTGGAACAGACTTGGACCATTGGCTTGGCCGGCGCGGTATTGGCGCTGATGTTAGCCGGCGGTTGGATTCAAACGGGCCGTCGAGTGCTACTGATTGTCGGGATACTGGCGGTGGCGTTGACCGTGGCATTGTTAGCCATATCCGTGTCCGTGACCACGCCGCGCGAGCACGTTCGGCAGACCTTATTCGAGATCGCCCAGGCCGTCGAAAGCAACGAGACCCAACAGTTGCTCGCGTATGTCTCGGAGCAACGCCCTGACGTTCGCGACCGAGCGGCTCGTGAGATGCCGTTATATCGGTTCGAGATGGTGAAGATCACTAACATTCATGAGATCACGGTCGACACACAAACATCGCCACCCACCGCCGAAGCCACCCAACATCGTGGTCACCGGCGGAACCAAGAACGGCATGATCACCGGCCAACGCCACCTGTTCTACGTCGAGCTACTATTACTACATGAGAAGGCCCAATGGAAAGTCGCATCCTACCGCTACGACGACCCCACTACTCGCTGCGGCAGTAACCAATCGTCTACTCGCCTCCGTGTTTTCAATTTTCAGGTATCTAGCGGCACAGCATTGCGGATAGCTTCGTAATCCCACGTCGATTCGAGGGACAAACCGCAACGATGCTCCGTACCTCCCGCCTCGTCCAGCTTAAGACAGTGGCACCCTATGCCGTTAACCCTTTTTGGTGAAGGAAACAAAAAGTCTTGATGCGACTGGGCGTTAGCGAGATGCTTTCGTTTCTCAACTCGGAAGCAAGTCGTCACGCTTTACCCGAAAGGAATGGGGAATGTCGCATCAAGACGAGGATCGTTGTCGCGCGCGGTGTAACGCGGAGCATCTCAAGCAGGCACTTCATTGGCTACTGCGGGACATCCAGTGGTCCGGGATTGGATTCCGGGCCGACTGCACTTGGACGCCCGTTCAATTGGTGGCAAATCAGCCGTGTCATGTGGGCTTGGTCGGACGAGAGCCCACGTTGGGAGAACGGCTGTTCGCGGGTGAAGCCGCATGGTGAAGTACGTTGACGGGGATGGTATCTTTCGGGGTTTGTGTGATTCGGACCCTGGAGGTGAACGATGGGAAGGGTTGGTGCGGAGCGTTGGGAGGGCTGTTGGCTCGGCAGGCGGGTAGCGGGCTGAGTGTGGCCGAGTTCTGCTGTCGGAATGATGTGACGCAGGCATCGTTCTATCAGTGGCGGAAGAAACTTGCCGAAGCCAGGTCGGCACGACAGGCCTTTGTGCCGGTGTCGATTACCAACACTTCGGGAGTGCGGTGGAGTTGCCGGGCGGGGCGGTCGTGTGTTTGCCGGCGGGCGACGAGCGGTCGTTGGCTCAGGTCATTCGGCTGTTGACCGCCTTCGCAGGAGCCGACGGGATGCTGACGTTATCCGCGGCGGTGAAAATCCATGTGTGTGTGTGTGTGTGTGTTGCCGACCGATCTGCGGAAGGGATTTGATGGACTGTGCGGATTGGCCGAACATGTGTTGAAGCAAGATCCGCTGTCGGGACATCTCTTTGTGTGTCGCACCGAGCCCGTGATCGCATCAAAGTGTTATACTGGACTACCAGATGGCTTGGCGATCTGGTACAAACGATTGAGCGGGGCAGGTTTCAACTGCCGACCGACGTGCAGCCCGCGGATGAAACGCGTGCGGGCGTTGAGATTTCGGCGAGCGACATGAGTTTATTGTTAGGCGGCATCGACCTGGCCTCGGTCAAGCGGCGGCGGCGTTATCAACGGCCGCACAAGCCGCGATAATTATTTCTGTTGGCAACCAAACAATTCACTCGCTTCATGCGTCTTATAGATATGACTCACAAGAACGTCTTTGTCCGCACGACGGTCAGCCGATGCAACCAATCCGCTATGAGATCAGTCAACAGTTAGATTATGAGCCGGCGAAGCTGAAGGTGATCGTGCATAAGCGAGCCGTGTATGCTTGCCCGGCGAAGCATGATGAGGCGACGCTGCTCACCACGCCCAAACCGCCGCAACCGATCGATAAGGGATTGCCCGGCCCTGGCCTGTTGGCCGCGATGGTGTTGGGCAAGTTTGGGGATCATCTTCCTGGCTATCGAATGGAAGACATTCTCTTTCGCCACGGTGTCGAGATCCGTCGCAGCACGATTTACGATTGGTTGGCCGCGGCGGCGGACTTGGCAAAGCTGGTCGACTTCATGCGTCATGAGGTGCTGCTGCAAATCGAAAGTGATTCACGGACGACATCATTATGCGGTGTTGATCGACAAGCCGCTTCGCGGCACGATTATTGAAGTGGCCTGCTGGGCGCATTGTCGTCGTTATTGGTGGAAGTGCTCAGAACACGATCCGCCGCGCATCATGTGCTGGGCAATCATTTTCGCGCGATTGTATGAGATCGAACGCCGCGAAAGAGCTGACCGGCGCAGCAACGACAGCCGCCCGCCGAACACGCCGCTCCGTTGCTGACTCAGCTGGAACAATGGCTCGACGAACAACAGCTGCTGCCCAAGAGCCTAAATCGGCCAGGCGGCAACGTACACTCGCAATCAATGGATCGCCCTGAATCGTTATGTCCACGACGGCGATCTTCGACACAATATCTCCGAACGTTGTGTGAAGCCGGTAGCCATTGGCCGCAAGAACTGGTTGTTCGTCGGCAGCGAGCAGTTTCGGCCATCGCTCGGCGGTGCTGATGTCGCTAATCGCCAGTTGCAAGGACAATCGCGTGGAACCGGGGCCTACCTTCGCGACCCTTCACCCATCTACCTGCCGATCCCAATCTCGGCTCCCTTCTCCCAGACCGTTGGCTCACCGCCCATCCTCAACACCGCTGGCAAATCGCCGACCTCCGCCAACAAGAACGAACCGCTAACGGCCGACTGTAGACGTAGTTCGCCGAAGCGCATACAGCGGCACAATGTGTTGAATTATGCTACGCTCCCGCCAATCTGTTGCGGTGCTGGAGTCGCCGAGTCAGGAGAGCATTTTGCCCGCTGCGGAGAATTCAGATGCCCGTACCACTCCCTGTGATCAAAGTGTTTTCGCTTGTCCCGTAACACTTGGCCGTGATTGCATGCCTGGCGGCGCATGGCACAAAGTGGATCCTTCGTTATGGGCGCGACTCCCATTGGCGCACACAAGCGCGAAACGGTCAGCTTGGTTCAAAGCACAAATATCTGAACACTTTAGACAGAAAGTAGACCAGCAAGGAATCTCCACCCATCCGGACAAAACTTAGATCGTGTCGTCGCTCCACGCGCAGCCACTGCCGGCGTCGACCCTAGATCGGTGTTCAAGCTTGCGTAGAAGTGAAGCACGAATGAACAGATGCGCTACAAGCATGGAAAGGCAATCACTCTCACACACCCACCACCATGCGTTTGTGTGGCTACCGGAGCTACCGTTCTCCATGTCGGCAATCGACCAGTTAGGCTTGAAAGCCGCTCTGACTCCGCTTGCGAAGCTGGACGTCAACAGGTAGATCCCGAGTACTACGAGCACCGCGGCAATTACTTGACACGCTACACCGATTGTAAACAGCCGGTAGTGGTGCGAACAGACGTAAGAATCATTTACAAGCGAGGCACCGTCGCATTTGCCGCCAACATTCATCGAGTGCGACTTGACCTGTGTTGCCATTCGGTTGCATTCCACAACCATACATCGACATCCAGTACAGAATGGACACACTAAGCGGTGTGAATAGATCCACTTGCCGATTTTCCGTTGACCCGATGCGAGCACTTTGGCCTGGCGAGCCGCCACATTTACTGCAGTACCTTTTCGGATTCAATATTCTAGCTAGGTTCATAGTTGTTTCCGTGGTTGGGTGGTGAGGCGTTGCACAATAGGAACGTGGCGGATTTAAGTGCTTTCGTGCCAATGGAAGGCATTATGTTTAAGTCGACCTACTTGCAGACAATGTTCTCGACCTAAACACTGTCGAATACTCGATCCCATAACGGCTGTGGTTCTCGCCAGCAGAATTTTCGTAGTGCGGAAAGCAATCCGACCAGAAAACACAGTGGAAGGGATTTCGTCCAATACGCTTTGAATCTTGTTCGCGACGCCGCCAATGCCCCTTCTCGTTTGTCTGCCGGTGCCGTGTACACGAAGTATTGAATCCGCTTTCCCATGTCTGTCCGAGTCGGCGCACCTTTAGGCGTCGGCACGCGAGATGAGAAACTTGGCGATGGAACAAGCACGGCAATAATTATCGCCGATAGGAGGCAGGCCCAAAATGAATGCCATGCCCATACAACGCTGAGCCGCGAGTAGCTTAGCACAGAGTCGTTAGTGCTCACTCTCGGACTCGTCTGACGTTCGTTGAGAAATCCTGCACCTGCGTCAAGAACTTTGCAGGCTCCCGCGACGATCGCGAGTGCGGTTGCGAGGCCAAGGGATATCAGGAATGCTCTCAGTAACATAGGTTGTTCGTAATCGAAAACAGTCCGGTATGACCAGCGAACGAACAGGAGAAGCAGAAGGCGACCCAGTACGACTGTCGCGACTGTTCCGACAGCGTACGACGTTCCGCCAAGCGCGCAGGTAACGCATGAAAATGCAACACCCTTCTAGTACCGTTCAATGGCGAGGCGAGCAATCTTGTTCGCGTCGAACCAACGGAACAATTTTTGCGCGGCATTTGGGACACCGTAGCTCCAAAACTCGCTGCGGCAGCCTCCGTAGAGATTCTGAACTTGGCCGCACAACGCGGATCTGAACAGCCAACGTGGTCCGCAACTTGCCACGGCCTTCGTGGAGCCTCGCCCCGTGGAAGTGGCTTACCGGGTTGCAAATCGCGGGAGAGTGGTTCGTTCATACTCATGTCCCTTTGCGCTGCTGGAGATGTATCACTGACACAATCAGAACGGTGAAGCGGGCGCCTCGAAACTTCGGCGGAAAGCTAACGCCGCATTCTTCAGAGGAAGGGTTTGCCCTCGGTGCCGAATCGGGGCTTTCCTCGGCTTCATTCAGAATGAAATTGCGGTTAGGGCGTCCGATCCGGAAATCGCCAATGGTCTGGAAAACGGCAAAAGCTGCGAAGCCACAATTGGCCGTTGATGTCTAGGCTGTTTGTGAAGGATAAAGCTAGCGTCTGGTGTGTGGGACGGCTCCAGAGATACGGATGCGACGAGACACTCCTTAGTGGTGGAGAGCAGTCGCCCGAGACCCGGTTGCACTCGACAAGTTGATCCGACTCTACGGACCGTACTTGCTCGACAAGTGCCAGTACGAGCTGCGTTTTGCACAGCAGGATGCTGAAGACGTCGTCCAAGAGACATTGGTAAAGGTGTTGCAATCCCTGCCTCGCCTGGAAGTGCGGCTGCAACCTGGGGCGTTTCGGTCGTGGCTGCGCACGGTATTGAAGTCGACGGCACTCGACTGGCGCAGACGGAACGGCAGACATGTTCCGCAAGGGGGGGGGTGGTACCGAGAATCGCAACGTCATCGAACAAACGCCCGCAGCGGATTTTGAGGAAGAAAGTGAGGGCCGACGTGAATCGGTGGTTTGAAGCTGCGTTGGGAATCATTCAGACGGATTGTGACGAGCTGGACCTGGAAGGGACTGCAACTTTATGTCGTCGAAGGTCTTTTCGTCCGCTGAAGTTGGCACGCGGCTTGGCAAGCATAAACGTTGGGCTCAAGGGCTGAAGGTGCGTATTGTACGCAAGCTTCGACGAGAATTTCGAGATCTCGGATTAATTGACTAGAAAGCATCTCAGGTGCCTTTTTCGGGATGCGCCCTCTCGTTTCGTGGGTTAGAGCACCTGTGTCGAGGGTTGCACGTTGTAAAACGGGTGACTCACCACCGGAGGCTTGTTCATGGCAAGGAAACGTACAGAGATGAAGCAAACCACATGCGATCAGTCAGAACGACTTCGGCATTTTCTGAACGCAAACCCTAGGAGACGATGAATGGCCGGACCTGGAACAGCACCTGGAGGCATGTGGCGAATGTTCTGAGTTCATCGAGCGTTTGTCCTGGGATAGCGACGCAACGCTCTCGAAGGTCCGCCAAGTTTTGAGCGACGTGGCAACGGACCAGTATCTTTCGCTTGCCAAGACACAGACGCGTTCGCGTCAATTGCGGGATCGGTTCTTCCGTAGCCGACAAGGTGGACTGTTACGGCCAGCACCTGTAATTCCGGAATGCAGCGTACTTTGCTTCGTCGCATGCGGTGGAATGGGATTGGTGTACCAGGCACATCACGACGTTTTGGACATCGATGTAGCTGTCAAGATCTTGCAACCGCGGGATGCTACCGACCCAACACGTATATCCAGATTCATTCGCGAAATCCAAATTCAGGCCAAACTGCGGAGTGATCATGTCGTTGCGGTACGAAGTGCGGGAAAAGTTGACGAGCAGCCCTTTGTCGTGATGGATTGGATTGATGGCCTCGATTGTGAACGGGTCGCGCGAGCCATTCCGCGTTTGGCCATCAACGATGCTTGCGAGATTGCCCGCCAAGCTGCACTGGGCCTGGCACATGCGCACCAATTTCAAACCTCGGATGGTTCGGGGCGTGTTCACCGCGACATCAAGCCGTCGAATCTACTACTCAGCAGCAGCGGAAATGTATTGGTCGCGGATTTCGGGTTGGCGATTATGGCTACTTCGGGGAACGCGGAAGGCGACAAGTCGAAAGACCGCCTCACACAACAGGGTGAATTTCTTGGTACGCCGAATTATGCCGCCCCCGAGCAACTTCGCCGTAATCGCACAGTCGATGCTCGCACGGATGTTTATTCTCTCGGTCTAACCCTGTGGCGGTTGTTGAGTAGTGAAGTTCCATTCGCGTCATCGGGGCATCCTCGCTCAAGTGAGAGAGGGTCTCGTTCCGACATGCAGGAGATCCCAAATGTACGACGCCTCCGTCCTGATGTGCCGAGGAAACTTGCCCGCCTGATTTCGATGATGACCGACACTGACGTGGAGCGTCGGCCTAAGTCGGCAGAGGAACTAGCGCGGTGTCTCAAACCGTATTGTGCGGGAGCGAATCTTGCGTCACTGCTGCAACAGGCACGAAACGCGGGAACTGCGAAAGTCGCGACCGCACCAGCGAAACGAAGTCGCCGGACAATGATCACCGCGGCAGCGGCGTTAGGCCTGGCGATGCTCACCATTGCCGCCGGCGTCATCGTCATCATTCAAACGCAACGTGGAGATATCAAGCTGGTCATCGACACGGACACTGGCGAGGTTAAACAACTCAATTTTTCCAACCGGGACCAACCGACACGGAATTACAAAGAAAACTCGTCATCAAAGCAGTCCGAGTCTGCGGATGTTATTATTCAAGTCGCTCCAGTCGATCAAGAAGCTCGCAGGGTCCTGGCGCGTTTTTTAGATCTCGGAGAAGTCCAGGTTCGTGACCATAGATCAGGTAACATCCATCTGGTCGATCGCAGTTCGTCACTTCCAGCGCAACTTCAAGGAACACGTAGCGTCAAGCTGATCAATTCGCCGTATTTGCGGAACGAGGATCCGCTGGATTGAGCCAGTTCTCTCAACTCGACACTCTCCACATCAACGGGACGCCCATCGGTAATGAAGGGCTCTCACATATTGCAAAGATTAGTCATCTGCGCGACCTCAACATCTTTGCCACGCCGGTCAGTGACCCGGGCGTGGTTCATCTGCGTGGACTTCGCGAGCTGAGAACACTGCATAGCTGTTACGGTGATCACCGACGAAGGACTTAAGAATTTGTCCGAGCTTGAGCAACTGGAGTGGCTGGCTCTTGTCAAGTGCCGAAGTGTAACCGGAACGGGTTTCCGGTCTCTACACAAGTTGCAAAAGCTAAAATATCTGGACATGAATCTGACAGGACTTAACGACGAGGGTTTGGCCGCCATCAGCCAGCTCGGCGCGATCGAGAGTCTGCATGTAACAAGCGCCGATCACGGACGTGGGATTGGCGTCTGTAGGTCGATTGAAGAAGCTGCGGCAATTTCACCCAAATAACACAAGCACCACTGACGCCGGCGTCGAGCACTTAGCGAGTTGCACAGAACTGGAAGAGCTGTGGCTGAACGACACGCGAGTCGGTGATGGGGCGCTGGCCGTCGCGGCCCGCCTTCCCAGTCTGTCAGTGCTCGGTCTACAACGCACTGCGATCACGGACGAAGGTCTGCCCTTGCTGTACAGACACCCGAGCCTACGTCTTTTGATGCTGGCCGGGACAAAGGTGAACGACGACGCCGTCACGAAACTGCGGCGCGAATTGCCCGAATGCGAAATTGATTTTCCATCATTGGACCATCGCGTTGCCGATCGCTGTTTGGAGTTTAACGGCAGTGTGCAGTTTCAAGGCATGCAATCGCCGCTAACACATCGCAGTCAGCTCGTACGCGACGATCGAGCCTTCATTCAGTCGTTCGATTTAACGGGTCGCAATCTGCCGCCAGACTTGCTGGCGAGTGTCGCAAAATTGCAAAGCCTGCACTCATTAAAATTGAGTAGCACCTCAGTGACACAAATGGATCTCAAGCTGCTATCGACAAGCCCGCAGCTTGCGTGCTTATGGTTAATTGATACGCGTGTAGACGATACGTGCGGTGAAGTCTTTGCAAACACACGGACACTTGCATTGCTCGACTTGAGTGGAACCAAAGTCAGTGACAACGTCCTCGCAAAAATGCCCGATTCGCTTAAGTCTCTCTATTTGAACCGCACCGGGATTACCGATCGCGGGCTCAGCCATCTTGTCCGCTTGAAACATTTAACCGAGTTGCGACTGCAAGATACGAAAACAACTGGGGAAGGGATCAATAGTCTCAAGCAGGCACTTCCGCAATGCAGTATCACGCACTGAATACACGTCACGCTCTTGATCAACCTTGAGCCTTTTGCGAAGTGTGTCCATACGGTAGAGGCAAGTTCGCCGAACTCTACGTTGAAGGGCTGGGTGGCACTGTTTTTGATCGGGCGTGTAAGGCGTACTCGGTGTGGCACTTCTATGAAGAAGATTTGTTTGTCAAGGGATCGGCCTGGTGTTGTTTGTGGATTGTTTTGGAGAAAGCCCAGGCGGAGGGTAGGGCAACGCAGAGGTGCGACCCGAGCGCCGTGCTGGGGCCAAAGTCGAAGTGCGGGTGGTCGGACATGGCGCCGACCATCTGCCTTCGGTGCTTCGATTTTAGCGGAAAGTGATAGACCTTCGCGGCACGATGCCGCGATCTTCGGCAAGGATGCCGGACTGTGGCGAGAACTTAGCGATACTTTCGGTCTCCCATTCTTCTATTCGAGCGTTGAGCCCAAGTAGGGATTCAAAAGGCGTGAGGCTGCCCCACCTGGCGACGAGCGCGACTCGGCGAGCCGCCCCAGTGGCACAACGAGCTCACCTCACAACCGAGAGCCTAATGGTATCTTCCTCGATTCTCATGGCAGTCCTCTCCTAAGTATTATGCGGCCATCGCTGTGTGTTCCACATTTCGTATCTCCCAGAACAGTTTACGGATCCAACGGTTGGCCACCGCGGCGGCAACGGACCCCGGCTTTCCTTTGGCTTTCAGCCGTTCTTTCATCTCCCGCCATTTCGGTTGATAGCGGGCCAGACGGTGGGCCGCTTCGATGATCATGGTGCGCAGGGTCAGGCTGCCCGCCTTGACTAATCCGCCGTCAGCCTGTCGACAACCGCTCGAAACGTTCTTGGGTGTCACGGCACAGTAGCGAGCCAGTTGCTTGCCGCACCGGTCTTCTAAGTGTTGGTCCATCACCCAGCGGCTGTGGCTGCTCCAGCGCAGCCGTCCGCAGCTATTCGAGCCAAGCCTTCGTCCACACATTGCCGACCTCGATCGGCGCCGTCAGACGCTCTTCCCGCAGCACGTCTCGACCGCCGCCCCAGCGATCACCCGCCCGTCTCGAATGTCTTCGACATATTCGCAGATTCGCGAGACGTCGTTCGGCAATCGCTGATTCCCCAACATTTCCCCCGCCGAGTCCAACACACACACCTGCACAAAACAATCGTGATAGTCGAACCCAAGAAGACACTTCCAATCTGCTACACTGAACATCGCTCGTCACTCCAGCCTGAGTTATGGGATTAAAACTCTCGACACCAACTCCAGGCTAATCGGAGTGACGAGCGCTTTTCATCCCATCTGGCGTTTCGCCAGTGCTCTTGTGCCGTTCGTTGGGGTTTGTGATGGTAAGGTTACTGCGAAGCAATCCGGTGAGGTTGATCGAGTGGCATCATTCTACTGTTCCCGTATGGCCTTTTCTGTCTCGACGGTTCCTTCGAAGCACACGATTTTCGGCAACTTCACTGCGGAAACGTTTGGGGCGATTCGACCTGCAAGTGACGTCAGAAGAGCACTGGCAAGATGCCAGTGGCACGCGGAACGCGCCCGAGTTGTCCACCTGACGACAGCGCCAACCCGCCGAAACCCGTACAAGCTCGAAGCGCTAGCGAGTGAGTCTCCTCGGCTTTCGGATACGAGCACGTCAGCGCCAGCGAGTGAATCCTCGGCATTCTCGACACCCGATCTTGCACACGCTCGCGCGTCGCTCGTATGGGGATGATCTCACTCACCACCCTAGCGCGCGTCGGGCTCGTATGGGGATGATCTCACTCACTCGCTGGCGCGTCGGGCTCGTATGGCGCGTCGGGTTCGTATGGGGATGCGTGCTGCGGTGGGGGCAGCGTTTCTGCGATGGAGGCCGGTGGGGTTGACTGCGGATCGCGTGGGGAGCGTTGGCTGCCGTTTTGGCAGTCGGAGAGTCGGACAAATATTCGCCCTTGGCGGGCGAGCTGGGGCGTGCTGCGAGCTGCTGTGATGTAAGGCTAATGATTGCAGTCGGTTACGTCCGATCGGGACTTGCGATTCGGCCATTTGGGCACTGTAAATGAGCATTTGGGGACTGCGCGCCGTTATTTGGAGGCTGCGCGCCGCCGTTTGAGGGCTGCGCGCCGTCGTTTGGGCACTGCGCGCCGGCGTTTGGGGGCCGTGCGCTGCGATTTGGCCGCGGCGCGCTGTCGTTTGGGGGCTGCGCGCTGCAAACGCTAAGATGGTGCAGTAGCTGCCGTGCCGCGGCGCGCTGTCGTTTGGGGGCTGCGCGCTGCGATTTGGACGCGGCGCGCTGCGATTTGGACTGCGGGAGGTGGTCTTTGGACCGCGCGAGCTGCCTTTTTGGCAGTGTCGCCGAGCGTTTGGAGGCTGCGCGCGAGCGTTTGGGCAATGTAAATGGCGTTTGGAGAGTGCGCGCCGGCGTTTGGGCTCTGCAAAGATCGTTTGGAGGCTGCGCGATGTCGTTTGGATCGTGTAACCGAGCGTTTGGGCGATGCAGGCAGCGTTTGGGGACTGTAAGTCGTCGTTTGGGCTCGGCAAACGTCGTTTGAAGAGTGCGAGATGGCGTTTGAACGATGTAAATGAGCGTTTGGACGCGGCGCGCCACGATTTGGACGATGTAAATGAGCGTTTGGAGGCTGCGCGCGAGCGTTTGGGGGCCGGTGGGGTTGGGCCTTGAGTCGCGTTCTTCCGGGCACGACTCGGCAGGAGCCTCGTTCTCCCTGGCACGACTCGGCGGGAGCCTCGTTCTCCCAGCACGACTCGGCAGGAGCCTCGTTCTCCCGGATTGGCATTTCGTGCTCGTGCTCGTGCTCGCGCAGCGGTGCTCGTACTCGCGACACGGCGGGAGGATCGGGAGACCTTGTCGGTGAGATGTGCGGTCGGGAGACCCGCACAGCGCGAGTCGGGAGACTCGCGCACGTGCGTTGCGGCTGGGGGCTGCTGCGCTACGACCTCAGGCACGTGACGGTGACTGGCGATTGGTTGAACCTGGCTGCGGCGGCGGGTACCTTGTAGCTCCGCTGGGGACGAATCTTGCTGTTCCTTTTTCTGCCGGAGAATCCTGCCATGTGTTGTTTACGATTGCCGTCGTGGGTGAAGTTGACGTTGGTCGCCGTGGGCGTGCTGGTGCATGCGACGTTCGCTCGCGGCGACGATCCGGCGTCGAAGCCGATTCGCGTCGGCGTGATCGGGCTTGATACGTCGCACAGTTTGGCGTTTACCAAGATTCTGAACGACGCCAACGCGCCGGCCGATGTGGCTCATTGCCGTGTCGTGGCCGCTTACCCGCATGGCAGCCGCGATATCGAATCGAGTGCCAGCCGGATTCCCGGATACACGGCCGAAATCGAAAAGCTGGGCGTCGAAATCGTGCCGTCGATCGACGTGTTATTGACGAAGGTGGACGCGGTGCTGCTGGAGACGAACGACGGCCGGCCGCATCTGGAGCAGGTGCTGCCGGTGCTGAAGGCCGGCAAGCGGGTGTTCATCGACAAGCCGATCGCCGCTTCGCTGACCGACGCGTTGGCGATTTTCGCGGCGGCCGAGAAGTACCGGACGCCAACGTTTTCCTCGTCGTCGTTGCGATACGGCCAAGCGACGCAGGCGGCTCGGGCTGGCGAACACGGTCGCATTGTGGCCTGCGAGACCTTCAGCCCGTGCAGCTTGGAGAAGACACACCCGGACCTGTTTTGGTATGGCATTCACGGTTGCGAGTCGCTGTTCACGGTAATGGGAACTGGGTGCGAAACGGTCCGGCGAGGTGAGCGTGACGGGTTGATCGAAGTGACCGGCCGTTGGAAAGGCGATCGCCGCGGCACTTATCGCGAGGGCAAGGGCTACGGCGGCACGGCGACCAACGCCGACGGCGAGTCGTTCCCGGTCGGCAAGTACGACGGCTACCGGCCGCTGGTGGTTGAGATCGTCAAATACTTCCGCACTGGCGAAACGCCGATCGATCCGGCCGAGACGCTGGAGCTGTACGCGTTCATGGAAGCGGCCGACGAGAGCAAGCGCCAGGGCGGCGCGGAAGTGAAGCTGTCCGACGTGCTAGCGAAGGCGGAGAAAGAAGCCGAAGCGCGGCTGGCTGAAATCGGCGAGAGCGGAAAATAGGAAGCCCTGCGCGACTTTGCCGATAATCCTAAATATTCCGGCTGCGATATCCGATCAATCTGACACGGACATTCGCAGTCGGAGGCAGTCGCCGTGGTGCTGTGGCTATTTAAACAGTTTCGTTATCTTCGCTCGGCCGCCAAATCGGTGGATACGCCGCGTCAATTGGCGGCCGGCGTCGCGCTGGGGATGCTGTTGGGCATCGTTCCCAAAGGCAATTTGATCGCTGTCTTCGTTTCGATGTTGATCTTCGGGACGCGCGTGAACGCGGCGGCGGCGATGATTGCCGCCGTGGCTTTCAGCTTGATCGCCGCCTATACCGATGGTTTGACGCATCCGATCGGCAATTGGCTGCTCGTCCATCCATCGTTGCAAACCACTTGGCGAAAGCTGTACGACGTTCCGCTAGTGCCGTGGACTTCGTTCAACAACACGGTCGTGCTCGGCAGCTTCGTGGCCGGACTGGCGCTCACCGCGCCGTCATATCAAATCAGCCTGCGTCTGTTCACTCGCTGGCATTTGCGTCGGCAGGCGAAGGCGAAGTTAGCCGAGGAGTCGGCGGAGCAGACGGTCGAGCAAACTGTGGAGCAGTCGGTGGAGTCTGGCGACGAACCGGCGGCGAATGACCAGCCGCTGACGACTTCGGATTCGCTGGCTTCGTCCGCAGAACCGGCGACTCACGAAGTCTCGGTCGAGCATCCCGAATCACCCGACATCGCCAACGCGGCCGGCACATCGGCGGCTTCGATCGCCGTCCCCACATCGACCATCGTCCGTGATCGTTCGGCCGCTGCTTAAACCTCGTTCATCTACGTCGCCAACAGCCGTTTCATCCCTTCACCGGATCCGAGTGCCGCCATGCTTCGCTGGTCGTATGTCTTGCCGCGATTGTTGTTCGTGGTTGCCGGCTGGTTGCTGCTGCGATACGGACTGGACCCGTTGCTGCAGCGCGGATTGCAGGCCACGGGCGAAGCGGCGTTGGGCGCGAAGGTCGAGATCGACGCGGTTGAAACCTCGCTGCGAGGCATGTCGATCGCTTTGCACCACGTGCAGGCGGCCGATCCGAGCCAACCGATGCAGAACCTGATCGAGTTCGACCGAGCCACGTTGGACTTGGATGGCCGGGCGTTGATGAAGCGCCGCTATGTGGTGCATCAAGCCACGATCAACGGCATCGCCTTCCACACGCCGCGGGCCACGTCGGGCGCACTCGCTCCGCGAGAACCGGAAGACGATTCGACCGGCATCGACTTCTCGGCCGCGCTCGATCCGCTCAAGCAGCACGGGGCTGAATGGTTCGAATCGATGGGCGAGAAGCTGGCCGCCGATTTGGAAAGCCAGTTCCGCTCGATCGCCGTCGCCAAGGAACTGGCTCGCCGCTGGCCCGAGGAATACGGCCAGATGGAACAGCGGGTCGAGTTGGCCGAGCAGCGTGTGCGGCGAATTCGCGATGCGGTCGAGGAGCTGAAGGCCAATCCGCTTCGCAATCTGGAGTTCTATCAGCAGCAGATCGCCGACCTGGAAGCGTTGCGTCGCGAAGTGCCCGAGTTTCGCAACGAGCTGGAGCGGCTGGTCGCGCAGGTGAAGGTCGACCGCCGTTCGATCATCGAGGCCAAGGAGCACGACGAGCAGAAGATTCGCGACGCGTTGCAAGCCGGTCCGCCGAATCCGCAAGAGCTGACCGAGTATCTGCTGGGCAACGAGCTGATCGACCAGTTGAACGATCTGCGCAAGTGGCTCAGTCGCGGCCGGAGCGTGGCGACGGCGGTCGGCAAGGCACCGGAGCTGAACGCCGAATCGGGTCGCGGATTGGACTTCAATTTCGCGGCTCAGCCCGAGCCGCCGTCGATGTTGGTGCGCCACGTGGCGTTCGATGGCCGGATGCCGTGGCGAAACGGCGAGCTGCTGTTCACCGGCCAGGCACAAGGGCTGACGCATCAACCGCGCCGGCACGGTCGTCCGGCGATCGCGCACTTTCGCACCGAGGGCGAAATCGAAGCCGACGTGTGGTTGCTGGCCGATTACACGTCCGACAAACCGATCGAACGACTGCTGGTCAACTGTCCGAACATCAATGCGCCGGCCCGTCACTTCGGCCAAACGGAGAAGGTGGCGCTCGGCGTCCCGCGCGGGTCGGGCCAGCTTTGGATGCAATTGGATCTGCGCGACGAGCAAATGAACGGACGCGTGGTTTGGAAACAGGATCGGTTGTCGCTGGAGCCGCAAGTCGGCGATCGGTTCGGCGGCGAGCATGTGAATCGGCTGTTGACCCGTGCGGTCAGCGACGTGGATCATCTGCACGTGCAAGTGCATTTGAGCGGCGAGCTGCGTCGACCGCGAGTCCGTCTGGAATCGAACTTGGGCCCCGAATTGGCCAGCGGTTTGAACGCGGCGGCTCAACAGGAGTTGATCGAACGCCGCGACCAACTGCTGGCGATGGCCGACAAGAAGCTGGCCGAGGAAACCGCCAAGCTGGACGCGATCATCGAATCCCAACGTCAGCGGCTGCAAGCCAAGATCGACGACGCCGAGCAACGCCTGGTGGCTCAGCGCGACGAGCTGATGCGCAAAGTGGGCTTCGACCGCCTCTCGCAATTGGCTGGCATTCCGGGTCTGGAGAATTTGAATCTGCCGAATGTGGACTTAGGCCAGATGAACTTGCCGCAGATGCGGATTCCGAACATGAACGTCCCCAAGATTCAAGTTCCGCAAATGCAAGTGCCCCCAATGCAAGTGCCACAGTTGCCGCCGGCGAAAGAACTCGGCCAAGGTCTGTTCGGCGGCGAGAACTCGCTGCCGAAGTGGATGCGATAAGACGGGCGGCAGCGGAGTTGACCGCCTGACAGCTTCCGTGCCGCCAAATTCGTCGCTGGTCGCGTCGAAGTGTCGCGTTTCACGGTTCTCGTGTGCCCTTGCACCATTTCGACGTGCCATTACTCCGTTTTTACGCGACCTTGCACCATTCTGCCGTGCCCTTAGACCGTTTTGACGTGTCATTGCACCGTTCTGACGTGTCATTGGACCGTTCTGACGTGTCATTGGACCGTTCTGACGTGCCATTGGACCGTTCTGACGTGCCATTGGACCGTTCTGACGTGTCATGGCACCGTTCAGTCGTTCCCTTGCACGGTTTGGCCGTGCGCTTGCGTTTCACTCTTCCCGGCGTCTCCGCATATACGAGCACGACGCACAAGCGAGTGAGCCGACTAGCCAAATGAAAGCACGGCGCAAACGAGTGAGCCGATAAACTCACTTGCTTGCGCCGCGTGCTCGTATGTTTTCATTGGCCGCTTGCCTTAGCAAAAGGGGCCGCGGCTAGTTGCTGACGCGTTCGACGTATTCGCCGGTGCGGGTGTCGATCTTCAGCACGTTGCCGGTCTTAATGAAGCCGGGGACCAGGAACTCGGCGCCCGTTTCCATCATGGCGGGCTTGGTCACATTGGTGGCCGTGTCCCCCTTCGCGCCCGGTTCGCATTCGGTCACTAGCAGCTCGACATGATTCGGCGGGGCCATCGTGATCGGATTGCCGTTGTACAACGTCATCGAGCAGGGCATGCCTTCCTTCAGATACTTCCAGTTATCGTCGACCTGCTCGGCGGTCAGCTCATATTGTTCGTAGGTGGTGTTGTCCATGAAGACGAACATCTCGCCTTGACGGTAGAGATATTGCGTTTGGATGTCGTCCACATCGGCCGACTCCAGCGTGTCGCCGCCTTTATAGGTGCGGTCGAGCATCGTGCCGCGAAGCAGGTTCCGCAGCTTGCATTTGTAGAGCGCGTTCCCCTTGCCCGGTTTGACGAAGTTCATTTCCGTCATCAAGTACGGTTCGCCATCAATCTGGACCTTCAATCCCTTGCGGAAGTCGCTAGTCTTGTACGTTGCCACGGGTTTTTCCTAGTTCAATTCACTTGTGGGGCGGTTATCACGAAAGCGAGCGGGCCATCCGAACGGACGGCCAACGCCGCTTGATCCGACGATTTCATGCACATTCTAGCCGCCAACCGCCCTTCTGTCCGCGCCGGTTCGCCTCCCGGAAATTGGCGAGAAGCCATGAAATCGGCGATCCGCGACGCCCGCACGTTGTGCGAGGAACTGCGTCTGCCGCCGGGAGTCGCCGAGTCGGCCGGTCGAGCCGCCGAAGGTTTCCCGATCTTTGTGCCTCGGCCGTTTCTAGCTCGCATGCAGCCCGGTGACATTCGCGATCCGCTGCTGCGTCAAGTGCTGCCGCTCGACGAGGAACTGCGGCCGCAACCGGGATTTTCGGCCGACCCGGTTGGGGACGGCGAGGCGACGCATGGACCGGGGCTGCTGAGAAAATACACTGGCCGCGCGTTGCTGATTACGACCGGCGCGTGTGCCATTCACTGCCGCTATTGTTTTCGCCGCCACTTTCCCTATGAAGAGGCTCCGAAGTCGTTGGCCGCTTGGCACGACGCGTTGGAGGCGATCGCCGCGGACGGTTCGATTCACGAAGTGCTGCTGAGCGGCGGCGATCCGCTGACGTTAGTGGACGAGACGCTGGAAGCGTTGGTCGAGCGATTGGCCGCGATTCCGCATTTGCGCAGGCTGCGAGTTCACTCGCGGTTGCCTGTCGTCATTCCGCGGCGAGTCGACGACCGAATGCTGGCTTGGTTCACAGGCACGCGTCTAACACCGGTGATGGTGATCCACGCGAATCATCCCAACGAACTGGACGCCGAGGTCGCGGAGTCGGTCGGACGTTTAATCGCGGCGGGCGTACCGGTGCTGAATCAAGCCGTGTTGCTTCGCGGCGTGAACGATCGTGTCGAGACACTCGCCGAGTTATCCGAGCGACTGCTGGATATTCGTGTAACACCATACTATTTGCATCAACTGGATCGAGTTGCCGGGGCGGCTCATTTTGAGGTTCCTGTCGCCGAAGGTCAGCGTTTGATCGAGCAACTTCGATCGCGTCTACCAGGTTACGCCGTGCCTCGTTATGTCCAAGAGATCGCCGGCGACTCTCATAAACGAGTATTAGCTTGATGGCTGAGCATTATCCTAAGATTGCCCAACTCAAGACCGTGGATGCTTTTCGCGCGCGGTTGGCCGAATTGGGATTAGAAATCCCGGTCGACGATCAACCGCTGTCCGCGGCGGAAGGCTCGCCATTGGCTCGGCCCATCGACATCGGCGGATTCACAGTTGGCAATCGGTGGTGCATCCATCCGATGGAAGGATGGGACGCCAATCGCGATGGCTCACCCAGCGAACTCACACTTCGACGTTGGCGAAACTTCGGCTTAAGTGGCGCGAAGCTGATTTGGGGCGGTGAAGCGGCGGCCGTGCGGCCCGACGGTCGAGCGAACCCGAATCAGACTTTGGCAGTGCGTGAGAACGAAGCGGGTTTGCGTCAGTTGCTGGATACGCTCATAACCGCGCATCGCGAGCATTTCTCGAGGACCGACGATTTGCTAGTCGGCCTGCAGCTCACCCATTCCGGTCGCTTCTGCCGGCCGAATACGAAACAGTTGGAACCTCGGATCGCCTATCACCACCCGTTACTGGACGAGAAATTCAACATCGCCCCGGATGACACATCCGTCGTCTGGACGGACGATCAATTGGAGCAATTGATTGACAATATGTGGCCGCTGCGCGGTTGGCAGCCGACGTGGGTTATCGGTTTGTTGATGTGAAGGCCTGCCACGGCTATTTGATGCACGAGTTCCTCGTCCGCCCGAGTTCGCCCTGGACGTTTCGGCGGCGACTATGAGGGACGAACTCGATTGCTAAAGACGATCATTCAAAGAATTGGGGTTGAGATTCCCAGTCTTATGGTCTGTGTGCGGTTAAGCGTGTTCGATATTCCTCCGTACCGCACGAGCCGCGAGGTGGGACAGCCGATGAGCTTCGAGTCGCTGTTGCCTTATCAATGGGGATTCGGAACGAACGAGAGCGAACCGCTGGGCATGGACTTGACGGAGCCGTTGCGTTTAATTGGCGAGCTACAGGCATTGGGAGTCGCGGCCATCAATGTTTCGTGCGGCAGCCCCTATTACAATCCTCACATTCAACGTCCAGCGATCTTTCCGCCCAGCGATGGCTATCAACCGCCCGAAGATCCATTGGTGGGCGTCGCTCGGCAGTTAGAGGCGGCTCGCCAATGCCAACAGGCGTTTCCCGATCTACCGATGGTGGGCAGCGGTTATACCTATTTGCAGGATTACCTCCCGCATGTGGCCCAAGCTATGGTGCGAGAACGCTGGATCGATCTGATTGGACTTGGCCGGATGGTGCTCTCGTATCCCGATTTGCCATCCGACGTGCTGCAAGGCAAACTGATGGAGCGCAAGCGGGTGTGTCGCACGTTCAGCGATTGCACGACGGCGCCTCGCAACGGCATTGTCTCCGGCTGCTTTCCGCTGGATTCGTACTATAAGCAAATGCCCGAGGCCGACGCGGTTCGTCAAGCGAAAGAGCAGTTGAAGTCTTCCTAAGCGGAAGTGTGAGGTGTGATATGAAGCGAAAGACCAACCACCTACGATTTTGGCTTGCGGCGAGCGCGTGGCTGTTTGCCGTGGCTGTCAGCGATGGCTTGTCCGCGGCGCCACAGGGTGACCCATCGTTCGCCGAGCAACCGTTGTTTGTCAGCGGCGAGGGCGGCTATCACACGTATCGAATCCCCGCGCTCGTGACGACGAAGCAAGGCACCTTACTGGCCTTTTGCGAAGGCCGCAAAACTAGCCGTAGCGATCACGGCGACGTTGACTTGGTGCTGAAACGCAGCACGGATGGCGGCCAGCATTGGGGCGACTTGCAGTTGGTGGCGGAAGAAGGGGGCGAGGCGAAAATCACGATCGGCAATCCGTGTCCCGTCGTCGATACGGAGACTGGCATTATCTGGCTGCCATTCACGCGCGACAACGATGCGGTCTTGATATGTCACAGCGAAGACGACGGCCGCACATGGTCCAGCCCGCGCGAGATCACTGATTCGGTAAAGCGTCCGAATTGGACTTGGTATGCGACCGGGCCGGGCGTTGGTATTCAGATTGAACGAGGCGAACATGCCGGGCGATTGGTAATCCCTTGCGATCATCGAGTTCGCGACGTGGCGGATCGACGCTCGTCGACGCGGTCCCATGCGATCTTTTCCGATGATCACGGTCGGACGTGGCAGGCGGGCGAGGCGACGGATTTCAAGATGAACGAGTGCCGTCGTGGAACGGACGGACGGCTCGCTGTTATTGAACATGCGCAGCAATCGGGGGCTTGGGCGGCGAGGCGTGGCCGTAAGCGAAGACGGCGGCAAGAGTTGGTCGGAAGTCCGCAACGACGAACGGTTAATCGAACCGGTCTGTCAAGCAAGCATGATTCGCTACGATTGGCCCAGCGACGACGGGCCAGGCCGCGTGCTGTTTGCCAATCCGGCGAATGGAAAATCGCGGCGGCAGATGACGGTGCGGTTGAGCGTGGACGATGGCCGCACTTGGCCCCTATCGCGCGAAGTCTACTCGGGTTCATCGGCCTATTCGTCGTTGGGCAAGTTACCTAGCGGCGAAGTCGGCTTGCTGTACGAGCGCGACGATTATCAGACGATTCACTTCGCCCGCTTTAATTTGGCTTGGTTGCAAGCGGATTAGGAGTGTCGGGTTTTGCTCCGCGAGAGCGATAGTCGCCTTTCGCTCCGCGAAAGGATAGCTTTTGCGAAGCAGAAGCCGACACTCACTTTTGCGGAGCAAAAGGCGACACTTACTTTCGCGGAGCGAAAGCCGACTATCTAATGCGGCTCTTTGCGTTGGAACTGATTTATGGCACGACCGCTTTCGCCCGCCAAGGAATTTCTGCGAATGCTGTCGGCGGTGCGCGAACCGCTGGCCGTGTTGAATTCAGAACGACGTGTCGTCTATTGCAACGAAGCTTGCGAGGCGTGGTTGGGCGTGTCGGCGGAAGAGTTGGTCGGCAACGAGTGCCACTACCATGCCGGTGATCCGGGCCAAGCGGTCGATGTCGCTTTATCGTGTCTGTGTCCGCCGCCGGAAGTGTTCGAGGGGCGACGGGTTACGGCGCGTGTTCCCTGTCCGCGCGAGGACGAATCCGAACCGCGGCGGGCCGAGTTCACGCCGCTGTGGGACGACACGCGGAATATTGGCGCGTTGGTATGGCTCCGCGAGCCGGATGGAACAACGGCCGATCAAGTGTGGGACGAAGCCGAATCGCGCGAGTTGCACGAACAGCTTCAACAACTTCGCCAACAGATGAGCGGCACGTATCGGTTGGCCCACATCATCGGCAACAGTCCAGCGATGCGGCGAGTTCGCGAACAAGTGCGATTGGCGATTCAAGCGACGACGCGGGTTGTCGTGGTTGGCGACAACGGAAGCGGGCGCGAGCATGTGGCGCGAACGATCCACTATGGAAATGATTCGGCAGCGGCCGGACCGTTGGTTCCGCTTAGTTGTTCGCTGCTCGATCCCGAGTTGTTGCAGGCCACGGTGACGGCATTTGCTCGGCGGTGTGCGGAGACGAATCCGCGCCGTCCGGGAGCGTTGTTGTTGTTGGACGTCGACGCCCTGCCTCCCGAAACGCAAACCGAGTTGGCGGGCTTTCTCACGCTGCCCACGTTTCGGTTGCACACAATTGCGACCGCGCAAGCTTCGCTGACGCAACTCGCCGACGCAGGCAGCTTCGATCCACAATTGGCCATGTTGCTCAGTGTGTTAGAGATCGCTCTCCCGCCACTGGACCAACGTCGCGACGATGTCCCGCTACTGGCCCAGCACTTTTTGGAAGAGTTGAATGCGGAGAGCCCGCGGCAATTGAGCGGCTTCACGTCCGAGGCGCTCGACGCGTTGTTCGAGTATCCATGGCCCGGCAACTTGGACGAGCTGCGATCGTTCGTACGCGAGAGTGCCGAACGCTGCTCGGGAACACGCATCGGCTTGGCCGATCTGCCCAAGCGAATCCATCTGGCCATGTCCGCGGCGAATCGCCCGCCACGACCGGAGCAGCCAATCAAGTTAGACGAAGTCTTGGCCGAAGTCGAAGCGGAGTTGATTCGCCGGGCGTTGCGGCGAACGAGCAATAACAAGGCAAAGGCCGCTCGGCTGTTGGGAATCTCGCGGCCGCGGCTATTACGACGGATCGAACAACTCGGGATCACATGATGCGCGTCGCAGCCGCGCGTTTGTCGAGCGTTCGCCGAACCGGTTGTCGCCGTGCGGGTTCGTTCCTAGCATACCAACGGCCGTTTGTTTGACGGAGCGTCGAACGCGTCTCACGCCTTTCCTCGGAATCACTGTCCTTCCTACATCGACCGGTTTTCGCGATGCAAGTTGTGATCTGCGAGCGCGACGGACGATGGGCGGCGGCGTTGCGACGGCATTGGCCGGAAACGTTGCCGCCGATTCGCGAGGTTCGTGGATTGGCTCTTTGCAGCCAGGAAGACTTGCGCCGCCCGGAGAATGTGTTCGCCGTGGAAGCGACGTTGTCCAACGCTGGCGACTTAGTCATTTGGTTGCGTTCGCTCGGGTTCGGCTGCCGATCGGCGCGAATCCTCGTTCTCTCCACGGTCGCATTGCGTTCGTGGGAATGGTTGTGGCGCGAAGCGGGCGCGGTGCATGTTGTCTACCGGCGGCGAGACATGGCCGAAGTGGTCCGTATGCTTCAGCGGCAGGAACAAGAGTTTCCCACGCCGCCGACTTCCCCGTCGGCCGAATTGATGCCGCTGTTGCCTTGGCCCGAAGACGCCAGCCCGACTTAGCCGTTGCATTCAATCGTTCTCGAAATCCACATCCGTTTACTTTTCACGATAGCCAGAAAGATTTGTTCGTATGTCCAGCGATCCCACAACTCAAGCTGCGTTGGACGCAGCCTTGGCGGAATTCAAAGACCCAGAAACCGGCCGCGGCGTGGTGGCCATGGGGCAGGTTAGCAACATCCAACTTGCAGGCGACCGCCTCGGCGTGACTCTGGCGCTGACCACCTATTCCGCGCCGATTTGGGACGACATTTACGCCAGCTTTGAACAGCACTTGCGAAGTCGCCTGCCGGGCTTGTCGACGATCCAAGTCGAACGAGCCGTTCACGATCGGCCGCCCAGCAAGATCGGCGAAATCGGCTTGACGGCCAAGAGCGTAATCGCCGTGGGTTCGGGCAAAGGAGGCGTCGGCAAGAGCACGCTGGCCGCTTCGATTGCGTTGGGATTGAAGCGAGCCGGAAGCCACGTCGGCCTGATGGACGCCGACGTCTATGGCCCCAGCATTCCACATCTGCTGGGTTTGGAAGGTCGACCGGAAGTAGTCGACAATCGCATTCAACCCAACATGAAGGACGGCATGCCCGTGATGTCGATGGGCTTCCTCGTGCCGCCGGGTGAAGCCGTTGTATGGCGCGGGCCGATGTTGCACGGCGCGATCACGCAGTTCCTCCGCGATACGAATTGGGGTCCGCTTGATTATCTGATCATTGATATGCCGCCGGGCACGGGCGACATCGCGTTGACGTTGTCGCAACTGTTGCCGCTAACGGGCGCGGTGGTGGTTTGCACGCCGCAAGATGTGGCGCTGCTGGACGCGGTGAAGGCGATCGCGATGTTTCGCAAGGTCAACATCCCGGTGCTGGGCATGGTCGAGAACATGAGCGGCTTTGTTTGCCCGGACTGCAACAAGCGTTATGACATCTTCGGCAGCGGCGGCGCGCGGCGCAGCGCCGAGGAACTGAGCGTGCCGTTTCTGGGTGACGTGCCGATCAACATGGTGATCCGAGAACGGGGTGATGCCGGCGCGTCGGACAGCGTGTTCGACGATCCGATCGTCGCGCCGAGCTTGACGTCGATCTGCCATCGGCTGGTAACCAGCCTGTCGGAAAAGGCCGTGGCCGCGCCGCCCAAACCCCAGTTACCGGTCCTGGGCTAACCGCTGGCGAGAATGCCGAAAGTGGCGTTTTCCCTGGGATATGCGCAAAAAATTAGAGCCGCCTGGAATTGTCCGGCGGCTCTTTCTCGTTGTAGTCGGTTGATCGTCATTGCGGGAATGACGTGTCGCCAAGCACGTGCTACTTCTTGGCGGTCTTCTTCTTGGCTGTCTTCTTCTTGGCGGCTTTCTTCGGAGCAGCTTTCTTGGCGCTCTTCTTGGCGGCCTTCTTGGGAGCAGCCTTTTTCGTAGCGGCCTTCTTCGGAGCGGCTTTCTTGGCGCTCTTCTTGGCAGCCTTCTTGGGCGCGGCCTTCTTGGCAGCTTTCTTCTTCGTGGCCACTGGACATCCTCCGTTAAACAAGGTTCTTGACGACTCGCAACCGAGCACCACGTTGGCCAGTCTCGCGCGTCGTCAACGAATCAAAAACCACTGCCCGGACTCCTCCGGGTTTCCTTCACGCAACTCGCACTAAGTTGCGATCAAAACGTTAACGCAATCAATGCATTTACGTTACGCAATATTTGTACGCAACAGCGTGTTTTATGCAACAGGTATTCATCGTTTCTCGCGCACTTTGTGACAAGTTTTTTGCGCGGCGCGCCGTAGCGCGATGAACGATGACGTGAAAGCGCGATGCATGACGTTGATCAAA
>JAWKTM010000058.1:0-48332 GCA_041399085.1 Pirellulaceae bacterium | reverse complement strand
TGATGTTGGCGATGCCGTATCGCACCAGCGAGCCGCGGCCAGCCGAACCAAGCCAAGGCCGCATCTCGCGTTACGCTTGGGGCCCGCGCGACTATCACGACGTGATCCACGAACGGCTGAAGCAACTGGCCGCTTGGCTGCGCGCGGCGGCGCCGGATGCGTCGGTACGCGGCGTCGTGGATTCCGCGCCGCTGTTGGAACGCGACTTCGCGCGGCTAGCCGGGCTGGGCTGGATCGGCAAACATACGCTGCTCATCAACCGCGCGGCCGGCAGCTACTTTTTTCTGGCGGCGCTGCTGACCGACGTCGAACTGGCTTACGACCAGCCGTTCGCCGCCGATCATTGCGGCAGTTGCCGAGCGTGTCTGGACGCTTGCCCGACGCAGGCTTTCCCGCAGCCCTATGTGTTGGACGCCACGCGGTGCATTAGCTATCTGACGATCGAGTTGCGGGACGAGATTCCGCGCGACCTGCGCGACGGAGTGGGCGAGTGGCTGTTTGGCTGCGACGTGTGCCAAGACGTTTGCCCGTGGAATCGCAAGTCGCCCGTGACGGACGAACGCGAATTCGTGCCTCGTCCGGACTGCGATCCGGTGGAATTGGCCGAGCTGTTCGAGCTGGACGACGCGGGCTTTCGCGAGCGATTCCGCCGCACGCCGATGTGGCGAACCAAGCGACGCGGGTTGTTGCGAAACGCGGCCATTGTTCTGGGCAACCAGCGAGCGGCTGGCGCCGTCGCCCCGCTGAGTCGCGGCTTGCACGACGCCGAACCGCTGATCCGTTCCGCGTCGGCGTGGGCGCTCGGCCGCATCGCCACGCCCGCCGCCCTGGCCGCCTTGACCGATCGCGCGTCGCGGGAAACCGAGTCCAGCGTGTTGGAGGAGATCGCGATCGCGCTGCGAACCGAGGTTTGAAGTCGATTTGTCGAGGTTAGAAGCCGGCACCTCGGCGTTGGAAACCACTTCATCAGACAACGCAACAGGTCAAGTGACGTTGGTTGGATTGTCAAAACGCGACGTTAGTCACAATAATTGTTCGCAAGGTGATCGGCAGCGAAATTCTTACCCACCGATGCTGGCAGCATCGGCCACGCAGCATCGGCCACGTGGTGGACGCTGCCAGCGTCCCGCTGGGTACATTCTCATCTGCCGCTCGCCTAATCCATCCGATCATTAGGCGACGGGAAATCGAGTCACGCATGTCCGAGGAAGCGAGAAACGCACGTCTGAACGAGGCGCTGGACCATGAAGACTCGTGGCTGGAATGGTATCGTCTGACTCCGCAGCAACGCTGGGCCGAGTCGATGAAGTTATGGCAATTCTATTTGCAAGTGGGAGGATCGCTTGATCCAGAACCCGATCCTCAAAGTCCTTTCGACGCTTTCATGCCACGGGGTCAAGCACCTGCTTATGGGCGGCCAGGCGTGCGTGTTCTACGGCGCGGCGGAGTTTAGCCGCGACTGCGACGTGGTGGTCTTAGCGACAGACGACAATCTGCATCACCTGACGGCGGCGTTGGCCGAGTTGCAGGCCGAGTGTATCGCCGTTCCGCCTCGGGACTGGACCACGCTGGAGCGCGGACACGCAATCCATTTTCGCTGTCATCACCCAGATGCTGTCGGCATTCGCCTGGATGTCATGTCGAAGATGCGCGGCTGCGACGATTTCGGTGAACTTTGGCAAAGGCGAACCACGATTCAGGTTGCCGACGGCTTCGACTATGAATTACTCGGCATAGAGGACTTGGTACGAGCAAAGAAGACTCAGCGCGACAAGGATTGGCCAATGATTCGCCGGCTGGTCGACGCCCACTACGACCGGCATCAGGACACGCCAACACCGCAACGGAACAGGTTTTGGTTGCGAGAGTGCCGCACCCCGGAAATACTCGTGCGTTTAGCAGCGGAAAATCCGGACGCTGCGATCGAGCTCGCGCTCGAGCGGCCGTTATTGCTTGCGGCGGTACAAGGCGACCGCCAGACATTGGAATGTGAGCTGGAAGCCGAACGTTTGTCTGAGATGGAAGCTGACAAGCAGTATTGGACTCCGCTTAGAAAAGAGCTGGAGGCAATGCGACGCGATAAGAGAAATCGCGATGGCGGCTGATACGTAAGTCTCGTGAAGATGCTTCCGCGGAGTCCATCTTGAAATGTCGTGCTACGCTCACCTCGCCGGGACGTCACTAACATCTCCGAGCGGAACTTGCCGGCTTGTCGCGGGTTAAATTTCGTTTGGGACGGTTGTTACGGATTCGACGCGACTGTCGAGGGCTTTCTGCGGGGAAACAACGGAAAGCCGCTTAAGTTGCGCGTAGTGGCTGCTCCGGTCCGTAACTATCATCGAATGTGACCCATCGCCGCTCTTCTCATCGCCCGCTCACCAGCATTCCCGGAGGCACTTGTGCATCGAGAGTTTCTGGCTCATCCGTTTTCGTTCGGCCGTTGCCTGTTCGGAATTTTCGTGGCCGCGTTGCTCGCTTTTCCCGCTGTCGCACGGTCGGCCGACGCCACGTTCGTGGGCATTTTGGCGTTGGCGGCCGAGGACGACGTGGCCAACCAATTAGGGCTGAACGCCGAATCGCGGACGAAGTTGATCGATTTAATCAACCGTCGCGAACGCGAGGCGTTGAACTTGGCACTCGAGCTGAAGGATTTGCCTCCTTCGGAAGCGGCTAAGCGGCTGGAGCCGTTCGTCGCCGAATCCGAGCGGCTGGGCTTCGAGCTGATGACGGTGGCTCAGCGCGGCAAGCTGCAACAAGTCCGCGTGGCGCGAGCCGGCATGATGTCGTTGCTCGAACCGAATATCGCTCAAGTCGTGTCGCTGAGCGCCGACCAGCAAAAACAACTGGCCGACTTGGCCAAACAACGTTCGTCCGATTTAGGTTCGGGCGGCGAAACGCAGCGGCGGCTGACCAACGCCATGTACGAGCGGAAGATGGCGGCCGTGCTGTCCGAATCACAGCGAGCCACTTGGGAACAACTGGCGGGCTTGTCCGCTGGCCCAGCGGCTGGTGCGATCGACCCGAACAAAGCCGTGGCTCAAGCCGACCCGGCTGCGTCGGCAACCGAACCAGCTACGGAAGAACCGGCGGTGGTAAAACCAGCCGCTCAACCTCCTGTCGGCGATTCCGACGAGCCCGCAAAGCCGGCCACGGATACGCCCGACAACGACCGTCCGTCGAGCGACCCGTCGGCCCCAGCTGACACGCCAGCCGACGAGCCGACCAAACCAGCCGCCCAGCCGCCCGCGCCCAACGCAACTCCTCCCGCGCCGGAAACTCCGGAAAACTCGCCGACGTCGGACACGAAGCCGGAACCGATGCCGGCCGAGAGTCCAATGCCGACGGAGACTCCGACGCCTAGCCCGGCTCCCGTTCCGATGCCCGAACCCGCTCCGCCCGCCGACACGACTCCGCAAACCGAGACGGCGCCGCCTGCGGAAACCACCATTCGCCCGGCTTCTCGCGAACCGAACGATGATCGGCTGCGGTTCAGCTTCGTGCATACGCCGTGGGCCGACGTGATCGAATGGTTCGCCGACGAAGCCGGGTTGGCATTGCAGCGCGACACGATGCCGGCGGGAACGTTTAACTACACCGATCCGCGGTCATACACGCCGGCCGAGGCGTTGGACCTGATGAACAGCATTCTGCTAACCAAGGGCTACACGCTGCTGCGCCGCAACAACATGCTGTTGGTGATCGATTTGGAGAACGAGATTCCGCCCGAGTTGATCGAGCTCGTGCCGCTGGAAGAACTGGACCAACGCGGCTCGTACGAATTGGTCAAGACGCTGTTTCAGTTAGCTCGCATGACGCCCGAGCAAGCCGAGTCGGACATTGGCAAGATGATCGGGCCGCAGGGCAAAGTGATCGTGATGCCGGCGGCTCAACAGGTGCTGGTGCAGGAAACGGCTGGCAAGCTGCGAACGATCCGAGCAATGATCGAGCGGGTCGAGGATCCGACGGTGCTGCGGAATCACAAGATCGAAATGATCGACTTGAAGAACGTGGCGGGCGAGGAGTTGATGCAGATCGCGCGGCCGCTGCTCGGGCTGGGCGAGGACCAAAATTCCGGCACGGACATCAGCGTTTCGATCGATCCGATCGGCACGCGGTTGTTCGTTAGCGGCTCGGACGACATGCTGCAGCGGTTGGATCAGATCGTGAAGATGGTCGACAAGCCGTATACGCCGTCGGGCGACGCGGTGAAGCCGGTCGAGCAACCGTTCCTTCAGACGTACACGATCGAGAAAGCGACGCCGGATACGGCGCTGTCGGTGCTACAAACGTTATTGGCCGGCTTGCCCGACGTGCGGATGGCGATCGATCCGGCCACGAACAAGCTGATCGCATTCGGGCGGCCGAGTGATCACCAGACGATTGTCGCGACGCTCAAGCAGTTGGCCGGTCAGGCGGACAAGTTCGAGGTGATTCAGCTTCGCCGAGTCGACCCGGAAGTCATTGTGCTGATGGCACAGAAGTTTTTCGGCGGCGGCGCGACCGAAGAGGGCGCCGCGACGACCGGCCCGGTGATCGACGGCGATCCGATCGCCATGCAGTTATATGTGCGCGGCTCCGAGGAACAGTTGGCTCAGGTCAAGGAGTTGGTCGAGAAGCTGGAAGGAACAACGGAGGGCGATGAAGTATACGGCGAGTCGGTGCGGATTCTGCCGTTCACCGGCCGCACGGCTCGCGCGGCGGTCGAACAAGCCGAGTTTTTCTGGCCGGCGATGCAGCGGCCGAATCGGATCCGAGTGGTCACGCCGTCCGCGATCACTCCGTCGCTGGACAGCAGTATTCGGATGATCCCGCGAACGCCCGGCGAGTCGCCGATGAACACTGGCCCGTTCAATACCGGTCCGATGCCCGGCGAACCGGCGGTGGACGGCGTTCCGGCCACCGAATCGAGCCGTCCAGTTGCTCCGCGATCGCGCGCGGCTCAAGACAGTGAAGCCCGAAGGTCGCCTGTTCGCAACGAGCTGCCGAGTTTGACGACAAATCGTTTCGCGGGAAACTCGCGGCTGGAAATGCGATTTCCAGCGCAGCGATCGAGCCGCTCGGCTAAGTCGACCCCCGAAGTTGCTCGAACCGAACGAACGTTGACAAACCCCACTTTGACCGAACGGGCTCCGGTCGTTGATCCGGCCCAAGTCCGCTTTCAACTGGCTCAGCTTCATAACAGCCGCAGCGAACGTGGTTACGTCCGATTCGTGAGCGATGAAGGGGCCAGCGATCAAGGCGCAGCGGCTGCCCCTGCCCGCGATGACGCGAATGCGAACGAGCCAGGTTCCAACGAACCGCCCAAAGCTCCTGCCGCGAACTCACCAGCGACACCGGCTAATCCGGCGGCTGGTCCGGTCGCCGAGATCATTGTTTCGATCACGCCGACGGGGATCATCATCGCGTCGGAAGATAAACAGGCGCTGGACGAATTCGAGCGTCTGTTGCGTTCGATCGTCGACTCGACCGGCACGACTTCGCAGGAACCGGTCATCTTCTGGCTTAAATTCGCCAAGGCCGAACCGACCGCCGCGCTGTTGCGACAGATTTTGGGCGCGAGCGGCGGCGCGACGGACGCTGGCGGCGGCTCGCTGCTGGGCGACATGGCCTCCAGCATGTTGGGCGATGTGGGCGGCGGCTTGGTCGGCAGTCTGCTAGGCGGTGGCGGCGGAGCGACTTTCACCACGTCCGGCGATGTCAGCATCGTGGCCGACAATCGCTTGAACGCCTTGATCGTGCAGGCGAACGCAGCGGACCTGGACTTGATCGAACAGTTGCTACAGGTTTTCGATACCGAGGCCAGTCCCGAGGAAGTGCAAACCTATGGCAAGCCGCGGCTGATTCCGGTGATCTACACCAGTGCGGATGAAGTGGCGACGGTCGTTCGCGGCGTATACGCCAGCCGGATCGCGGGAGCCGAGTCGCAGAACAATCGCCAACCGACGCCGCAGGATTTTATCCAAGCGCTGCGCGGCGGCGGAGGAGGACGCGGTGGCCGAGGCGGCGGCGAACAGGGAAGCGAAGAGCCGAAAATGGCAATTAGCGTCGACAAACGCAGCAATTCGTTGATCGTGACTGCTCCCGAACCGCTATTTCTGGAAGTGAAGGAGCTGGTCGAGACGATCGACCAAGCGGGACTGAATCCCGAACAGACTTATGAAGTCGTCAAGCTCGACGGGAATTTGAACAGCGAAGTGATCCAGCGAGCATTGATTTCGATCCTTGGCCCGAGCGTCACGACTTCGACCACCACCTCTAGCTCGTCGACTCCCGGAAACTCGGCCGGACAGACCGGCGGTGGAGGCGGCGGCGATAATCAACCCAACCCCGACGACATTCGGCGGCGAATGGAGTTTTTCCGAGCCTTGCAGCAGCAGGGTGGCGGCGGAGCGCCGGGCGGTGGCGCGCCAGGAGGCGGTGGACCTCCGAGCGGCGGCGGGCCCAGCGCCGGTGGTGGTCGCGGCGGATTCTTTGGCGGTGGCAGCGGCGGCTTTCCCGGCCGAGGCGGATCAACGGGCGGAAGCGGCCGGCGCGGTCGCTAGTTCGACCGTCTCGTTCGCCCGAGCATTTCAAAACGTCACGTTTCTCGGACAGGTCGAGGCATTGGTAAGTCGCGAGGAATTCCGTGACGCTTCGAGCCTCAAGCGTTTTCGAATGCGTTCGTTGCCAAACGAAACTTGAGTCGAAATTTCGGGTTTAACTAAACAGTCGTGAAAATAGTCGCATCGGAAACGTGCCGAAGGCGGTAAAACGGACGACGCGGCAGGCTGGCCCTTTCCCACAACACATAGAATCGGGAGTCAAACGCATGAAACGCTGGACGATGTTGACGGTATTACTGGTAACGGCCGTAATGGTCTCTCCGGCTTGGGCCCAACCAGGTCGAGGTCCGGGTGGACAGGGCGGCGGATTTGGTGGTTTCGGAGGCGGATTTGGTGGTGGCTTCGGCGGCAATCTCACGGATCTGTTGCGTCGTGACGACGTGCGAGCCGAATTGGAATTGCTGCCCGAGCAAGTCACGAAGATCGAGGCCGCGGCCGAGGGCCTGCGAGGCCGGATGCAGGAAGAGTTTGCCAAGTTGCGCGACGCTGGCAACGACGGCAATCGCGAGGATCGCTTCGCGGCGATGCGCGAGACGATGCAGAAGGTCGCCCAGGACGCCGAGGCGGAATTGAACAAGGTGTTGTTGCCTCATCAGATGAAGCGGCTCAGGCAATTGCAGAATCAGATGCGGATGCAAGGTGGTTCGACCCGCGCCTTGACCGGCGGCCAATTGGCGGATGAGCTGGGCATTTCGGAAGAGCAACGCGAGAAGCTTCGTGAGAAGGCCGAGCAAGTCGAACAAGAGATTCGCCAGAAGCTGGCCGAATTGCGAAAGGAAGCTCAGGACAAGTTGCTGGCCGAGTTGAGCCCCGAGCAACGCGCGAAGTACAAGGACTTGGTGGGCGACCCGTTTGAATTCCAACGTCCCGAGGCCGGTGCGTTCGGCGGACGCGGCGGATTCCAAGGTCGTGGCACCCGCGGCGGCGACGGCGAACAAGCTGGCGGCGACCGCGGCAATCGACGCGGACAACGCGACAACAACAATTAGACTGCGGACGATGCGGGCCCGAGCGGCGGAAGCCGATTTGGTCCGGTCAAGCGGTTGCTTATTTTCATTGGTCCCGCCAACCGGCGGGACCAATGTTTTCGATTGCGGACTATTTAACTCGACATTTGGTTGAACCGTGGAAGCTGGCGAAATACTAATCCGACGCGGACTGCTGGATGCGAAACAGTTGGCCACCGCTCGCAATTCAAATTCCGACGGCGCCACACTGGTCGATTCGGCCGTGGAGTTGGGGTTCGTCGACGAAGAAGCGGCGCTGCGAGCGCTGGGCGAGGAAGTCGGCCTAGACTATGTCGACCTCCGCGAAACGGATGTGGATTTGTCGTTGCTTGGCAGCTTTCCCCAAAAGCTGATTCATCGCCAAACGCTGTTTCCGATCAGCCGCTACAACGGCACGCTGGTCGTCGCCACCAGCGATCCGTTCAATCTGTACCCGCTGGACGAAGTGAGCGCGGCGACGGGACTGGCCGTGACCCCGGTACTGTCCAGCCGGATTGAAATCGCCAAGCTCATCAAACGGCATTTGGGCGTCGGCAGCGAGACCATTGATGGCTTGATGGCGGCCGCCGATGAAGACGAAATCGAGCTGATCGGCGGCATCGACGCGGAAGGCGGCGAGTTGGACGACATGGCGCAAGAGGCGTCGGTCGTGCGGCTGGTGAACGAGATTCTGTTGGAGGCAATCGAGTCGCGAGCCAGCGACGTTCATCTCGAGACGCAAGAGAGCGGGCTGGTTATTCGCTATCGCATCGACGGCATGCTGCAACCGCAGCCCGTGCCGCCGGAAATTCGTCGCTTCCAAGCCGCGATCGTCAGCCGCTTGAAGATCATGTCGCGGCTGAACATCGCCGAGAAGCGTCTGCCGCAAGACGGCCGTATGAAGCTGAAAGTTCACGGCCGCGAAATCGACGTCCGCGTCTCGGTCATCCCCATGATCCACGGCGAAGGAATCGTCATGCGTATCCTGGATAAGGGGAGCATGGTCTTTGATCTTAAACGTCTTGGTATGGAAGAGGACACGTATAAGATTTACAGCGAACTCATTCACATGCCTCACGGCATCGTGTTGGTCACGGGGCCAACCGGTTCGGGAAAAACCACCACGCTTTATAGTTCGCTCCTGCAAATTCGCAGCCCCGAAAACAAAATCATTACCACCGAGGATCCGGTGGAATACCAATTGGATGGAATCAACCAGATTCAAGTCCACCCCAAAATTGGACTCACGTTCGCTCATTCGCTAAGAAGTATTTTGCGGCACGACCCTGATATCGTGCTGGTCGGCGAAATCCGCGATAAGGAGACGGCGGAGAATGCCATTCAAGCGTCGTTGACCGGCCATATGGTGTTCAGCACGCTGCACACCAACGACGCCTCGGGAGCGTTCACTCGTATGACGGACATGGGCGTCGAACCGTTCTTGGTTGCCAGCACCGTCGAGGCCGTGATGGCTCAGCGACTGGTAAGAAGGCTGTGTCCCCATTGCAAACAGGTGTACGAACCGAAGCGAGAAGAACTGCCTGGCGATTTCCCTTTCGATGTGATCGAGGAACCGATCTATCAAGCGACTGGTTGCCGTGAATGCCGAGGTATCGGTTACAGCGGTCGAATGGGCATCTACGAACTGTTAGTCACCAACGAAGAGATTCGGGACTTGGCGAATGAACGAGCCAGCAGTTGGGAGATCAAAAAGGCCGCGGTTAAGAATGGCATGAAGACGCTGCGTGTGGATGGCTGGCGCAAAGTGCTCAAGGGCTCGACCACGGTGGATGAAATCATGCGTATTACCAAGGGCGACCGTGGCTTGGACGGTGGCTTCGCCTAACAACAATCGACTCATCTCACTCGGATCGTTTCTCTCATGCCCGACTTTTCCTATATCGCCCGCGACCTGCGAGGGCAACGGATCACCGGCACGCTCAGCGCCGCCTCCGAAGCGGAGGTGGTGGCGGTGTTGTCGGGCCGTTCGCTGTTCCCGGTGCAAGTGGCAGCGGAAAAGACTGGTTCGAGTTCGCCGTTTCGTTTGGGCGGTCGTGTCAAAGGCCAGGTAATGGCCATGACCTACAGCCAGTTGGCGGCGTTAATGCGTAGCGGCGTGCCATTGCTGCGAGCCATTCATGTGATTCGCGAACAAACCTCGCATCCGAAACTGAAGGAAGTTTTGAGCGACGTTCATGCGCGGGTTGAGGATGGCACGACGCTGGGCGACGCCATGAGTCGGCATCCGCGCGTGTTCAGCGAAATGACATTGAACATGGTACGGGCCGGCGGCGAAGGCGGCTTTCTGGAAGATGCATTAGAACGAGTAGCCGAGTTTACGGAACAGCAGGATGACTTGAAGAGCCGCACGGCCGGGGCGTTGGCCTATCCGTTGGTTCTGGCCACGGTCGGCTCGGTGGTCGTGTCCGGGTTGGTGATTTTCTTCGTCCCTCAATTCGCCCCCTTGTTCGACAGCCTACGTCAACGCGGCGAATTGCCGATGCTGACCGAATGGTTGCTTTGGATCAGCAACACCATTCGCAGTTACGGGATCTTGATCGCCTTAGCGTTCACCGGATTGTTTCTATTCCTGCGATCGTGGCTTTCGACGGAACAAGGCAAATTGACAGCCGACAAGCTGAAACTGCGTACGCCGATGGCCGGCTCGATCTTTCTGAACCTCGCGGTCGCTCGTTTCTGTCGCGTCCTGGGGACCCTATTACATAACGGCGTTCCCATCCTTAAATCGCTCGAGATTAGCCGCGGGGCGGCCGGTAATCGGGTGTTGTCGGCTGCGATTGCCGAGGCGTCGGAAAATATTACCGCGGGCCAATCGTTGGCCGAACCGCTTCGTTCCAGCGGCCACTTCCCGGCCACGGTGGTCGAAATGATTAGCGTCGCCGAGGAATCGAACACGTTGGACAGCGTGCTTGTCCAAGTGGCCGACAACTTAGAAAAACGCACCGCCCGGCGATTGGATCTCATGGTCCGGCTGCTCGAGCCGATTATGCTCCTGCTCTTAGCGTTGGTCGTGCTGTTCGTGGTTATCGCCTTGCTAATGCCGGTTATTAAGATGAGTAGCACGATTTAGTATGGATAACACTTAACGACGAGTGACGATTTCGCTCGTCGCGACATTGAATTTACCCTCCCGCCGAACATTCAGCGAGCAATCAAAGCTCCCCACCTGCCGAAGAGGAATCAAGATGAAAACTTCCCCCGTTCGCAATCGTCGTCCGCGTCGCCGCGGCTTTACGTTGATGGAAGTGCTTTTGGTGTTGGCCATCCTGGTGATCCTGGCATCGATGGCCAGCGTCTTTGTGATCAAAATGCGAAAGAGCGCGTTCGAGGACTTGGCCAAGCAACAAGTCGGCAGTTTCTCCCAAGCGTTGGATGCCTACTACATGCACCTGGGAATGTATCCCACGACTTCACAAGGATTAGAAGCGTTGCGGGCGGCCCCTTCGGATTTGCGCGATCCGGCGAAGTGGCGCGGCCCTTATCTGAATAAGGAGATCCCGCAAGATCCTTGGGGCAATCCTTACCAGTATGAGATGTCGTCCGCGGATCAATATCGTATCTGGTCGTGGGGCCCTGACATGCAAAACTCGACGGCCGACGACATCGCGAATCTCTAGTTAGCTACACGTTTCGCCCGAAAGGTCTCATGCCGAAATGAAATCCAGCCGCCATCATCGCCGACACGCTTTCACGCTGATGGAAATGCTGTTGGTGTTGGCGGTGATTGTGGCGGTGAGCGCGATGGCCGCGCCGATGTTTCGTGGCGTTCTGGATGCGAAACGTTTAAGCAGCGGCGGCGAGCATGTGCGAGCGAACATGGCGAAAGCCAAGAACCGCGCGATGCGGAGCGGCCGAATCTATGTGTTCCGCTACGAGCTGGGCGGCAACAAGTTTTACATGCAGCCGTGGTATTCGGACGAGGACGTCTTGGAGGCTTCGCCGACCAGTTCGGCGATCGGCGGAGTGTCGGGCGGGGCCTTTGTGGATCCGTTTCAGGCGCCCGAGTTTTTGGAAGAGTTGCCCGAGTCGGTCGTATTCGTGGGGGGCGATTCGTTGTCCGCCATGCGTGATATGTCCGTCGAACAAGACATTGCCGCCGCGGGCGGTTTCGTTGCCGGTTGGTCGCGTCCAATTTTGTTTTATCCAGACGGCTCGTCCAGCACGGCTCGGATCGTTCTGCAAAACCATCGCGATGACATGGTAACGGTGTCGCTGCGAGGGCTTACTGGCATTGCCACGGCCAGCGACGTGACCTCGCCCGACGCGACGGGAATGGGAGTGTTGCCATGACGCGCCTTCGCCGCGGACTCTCACTGTTAGAGGTAATCTTGGCGATCGCCATCTTTGGCGGATCGCTGGCGGTGATCGGGGAACTGATCCGTCTGGGCACGCGTTCGGCAATGGAAGCTCGCGAGCTGACGACCGCTCAGCTCTATTGTGAGAGCAAGATGGCCGAAGTCGCTTCGGGGATCATTCCCCAACAGCCGATCGGTCTCACACCCATCGATATCCAAAACCCGGTGCCGGAATGGTACTACACGGTCGAAATCGCTCAGACCGACCGTGAGGGACTGTTGGGCGTTTATGTGATGGTTATCAAGAATCCCGACTTGGCGACCACTCAACCTATCTCGTTCTCGTTGGTCCGCTGGATGAAAGACGCGGCCTTGGTCGCCCAAGGAAGCAGCGAGGATTTGGCCGCGATGGAAGAAGCGGCTCTGGCCGAATCGGAAGCAGCGGCTGGCAGCGGGTCGGCGAGCGGCAGTTCAGCAAGCGGTGGCTCGGCGGCCGGTGGCAACAATGGAGGCACGGCAGGCGGTTCGGGCGGCGGATTTTCCGGCGGTGGAGGAGGATTCCCCGGCGGTGGCTTTCCGGGCGGTGGCGGATTTCAAGGTGGTCGCGGTGGCGGATTCGGCGGACCGGGCGGCGGTGGTCAAGGTCGCGGCGGTGGTCCCGGCAGTCGGCTTGGCGGCGGTTTCGGCGGTGGCTTCCCGGGCGGTGGCCCCGGTCGAGGCGGCGGCGGTTTTCCTGGCGCTGGCGGCGGCCAGGGCGGTGGTCCGGGGCGTGGTGGCGGCTTCGGTGGTGGTGGTTTTGGAGGCGGCGGATTCGGCGGCGGCGGGCCTGCCGGAGGTTTTGGCGGCGGTGGCCCTGGTGGAGGCGGCGGTGGCTTCGGCGGCGGCAACTTCGGAGGTGACAATGGACGCGGTCGCTAGGAGCCGTGCGGGCTTGACGCTGCTCGAATTGATTCTGTCGTTGGCTCTATCTTCGATCCTGCTAATCGGAGTGGGCATGGCAATCGATGTCCACATGCGCACGCTAGATGCCACGCGGACGCATGTCGAGGAAGCCGAGTTGGCTCGGGTCATTCTGCGTCACATCGCCGACGATCTACATGCGGCGATTGTGTATGAACCGTTCGATGATTCGGGCACGGAAGGGTTGCCCGAAGGCGGATTAGAAGGCGCGATGGCCGGCGCGATGGGGATCGACCCCAACATGGTGAACCAGCTCGCTGGATCGGCGACAGGTCAATCGACGCCCGATACGAGTGAAGAGACAACCGAAGAATCCGAGACCGATGGCACGATCAGCGGGACGGTGGAACCGCCTCCCGTACCTGGTCTCTACGGCAGCATGTATGAATTGCAGGTTGACGTGAGTCGCTTGCCGCGCGTCGACCAATACCAACCGATGTTAGCCGCGTCGGACGCCAATCCCGTGAATATACCCAGCGATGTAAAGACAATCGCTTACTTCGTGGCGGGCGGCATGAATGGTTCGCTGGCTGGCATGAACATGTTCACAACCGCGGCCACGGGTTTGTATCGACGTGAAGTCGACCGAGCGGTCACGCAATGGGCCGCGGAGTCGGGGGCTTTGGACCAATTGAATTTGGGAGCGGACCTACTCGCGCCGGAAGTCGTGGGAATCGAATTCCAGTATTTCGACGGCGCCCAGTGGTGGCCAGAATGGGATAGCGACATCATGGGCAGCTTGCCCGTGGCGGTCCAAATCACGCTGGCCATGCAACCTATCGGACGCGACGATCCCCGTGGCACGACCCAAATGGCCGGAGTGCTAACAACCGGCGACGCGAACGTCGCATCGGAGATTCTCTACTACCAATTGGTCGTCCATTTGCCGACTGCCAAACCGGCCGAACAAGTCTCCAATGAGTTGGAGGCGTTGGGACTATGAGATGCGCGGCTCGAAACCCATCGACGCCACGGCCTCATCGCGGCGTGGTGCTCATCATTGTCTTGGTCGTCGTGGCGATTCTCGCGCTAGGCGCCTACACATTTACCGAACTGATGATCTCTCACGATGAAGCCGCTTTGCTGGGCGGCCGCCAAGTGCAAGCTCGGGCGCTCGTGGATTCAGGGTTGGACGCAACTTCCATGTTTCTGGCAATGGATCCACTGACCCAAGAAGAGATGGGTGGATGGTATGACAATCCCACCTACTTTCAAGCCGTGAATGTAATTCCGGATCCCGATCCGGCGGCGATGGGAAACTTCACCTTGATTGCCGCCAATCAAGATGACGAGGGCAACTTGGCCGGCGTAAGGTACGGCCTCGAAGATGAGTCGACGCGGTTGAACCTGAATACGCTGTTGTTCGCCGAAGAGAATTTGGAAGGCGCTGGTCGCACGCTGTTAATGTCCTTACCCGGCATGACGGAAGACGTAGCCGACGCGATCCTGGATTGGATTGACGAAGACGACGAACCGCGCGAATACGGTTGTGAGGTGGAATACTACTCGGCGCTTTCACCACCGTATCGGCCCAAAAATGGACCGATGGACACGGTCGAGGAGCTATTGTTGGTTCGCGGCGTTACACCGCTGTTGTTGTTCGGATTGGACATCAATCACAACGGGAATGTCGAGCCTCACGAGATGGCGTCGGCGACGGAAATGCAATCGGCCGTGGATATCACCACGCTACCGCCGCGAGGTTGGTCCAGCTTTCTAACGCTGCATAGCAAAGAGAAGAATGTGATGGCCGACGGCCAGCCGCGCATTCACCTGAACAACGCGGACTTGAACGAGTTGTACACCGATCTGAGAGAAGTGTTCGACGAGTCATGGGCCTCGTTCATCGTGGCCTATCGGCAAAGCGGCCCGTACTCCGGATCGGGACCAGCCGGCAATGCTCAAGGAGCTCGTCCCGACTTGGCGATGCCCGCCGAGTACGAGATCAACCAAGTTTGGGATTTAATCGATATTCAAGTGGAAATGCAGCCCGGCGGGGGCGGCAACCCGATTGTTCTAGACTCGCCTTTCAGTGGCGAATTCGGCGCGATGGCCGCATATCTGCCCACACTGTTGGATAAGGTCTCGGTCAATGGGGCAACGACGATTCCGGGACGCATTAATATCAATCAAGCTCCGCGTACCATCATGCTGGGGATTCCTGGCATGACCGAGGAAATTGTGGATCAGATTATCGAATTGCGCGTGCCCGTGCCGACGGAGGAAAATCCTAACCGCAAATCGGAGGCTTGGCTGTTGCTCGAAGCTGTCGTAACGCTGGAGCAGATGCGGATTCTTTCCCCGTTCGTTTGTGCTGGTGGCAGCGTTTATCGGGCGCAAGTGATCGGCTATTTCGAGGGTGGGGGCGCTTCGGCTCGCGGCGAAGCGATTTTTGATGCTACCAAGTCCGTACCGCGGCTAGTATTTTGGAGAGATGTTAGCCATTTGGGACGTGGATACGATTTAGGGACGTTGGGGATGGCTTACAGTGACCCGTTGCTGACTGGGATTGGTAACTAATAATGGCTCGACTTATTGCACTGGAATGGGATGCTCGCGAGGCGCGCGTCGTGGTCGCTCGGCAACGCGGCAAGAGCACGGCGTTCGAGCACGCGTTTTCCGTCGAGTTGACGCCGGCCGATCCGGGCAAAACGTTCTCCAATTTGGACGTGGCCGAACGAGTTGGCGCGGCGTTGGCTGCCCGTGGGATCGGACGCGGCGATGCGTTGGTGGCAATCGGGCGAACCAGTATCGAGCTACGACAATTGGCTTTGCCGCCTTGTCCGTTGGAGGAATTGCCCGACTTGGTCCGTTTCCAAGCGATGCGGCAATTCACCAATATCGGCGAAGGTTGGCCCCTTGATTTCGCGCATATCGATTCGGGTGAACAGTCGGAAGGAAGCGAGTTCCACGTCTTGGCGGCGGCGATTGCTCCGACGTCGGTCGAGCAGATTCGCGAAACGTGTGAAGCAGGCGGATTGACCCCGCAACATTTGGTGCTGCGTCCGTTCGCGGCCGCTTCGCTGTTTCGACGCCACGACCAAGATCGCTCGGATCATTGCCGCATGTTGGTCGATCCAATGGCGGTCGAAGCCGATCTAACCGTGTTAGTGGATGAACAAGTTGGCTTCATGCGAACCGTGCGACTGGCCGAAGGTGAAGCTCAGACGGCGGGATTGGTAGGCGAGATTCGTCGCACGATTGTGGCGGCTCAAAATCAACTGGCCGGGCGTCGCGTCGAGCGAATCGTGTTGTGCGGCGACACGGCCGAGCAGTCCGCATTACGACAACAATTAGAAGAGATGTTGTCGCTGCCCGTGGAGATTTTTGATCCATTCGAGGGTCTGAACCTGGAAGGCGATCTGGCCAAACGATTGCCGCCGCATCACGGACGATTTCTGCCGTTGTTGGGCGTGCTGTTGGACGAAGCAGAACAGCGTCGTCATGCCATCGACTTCTTGAATCCCACGAAACGCCCCGAGGCGCCGAAGCAAACGCGCCGTAATGTGTTGATCGCCGCCACGGCCGCTACCCTGTTGCTGGCCATCGTCGGCGGCACATGGTTCGAGATGTGGCGTCTTGATTCCCAGGCCGACGAATTGCGTCGTCAGTCCAACGAGTTGGACGCGACCGTAAAGCTGGCCCAGAAGAGCCGCGCGGATGTCGCGACCGTCGAAGCCTTCTTGGCCAAGGACGTGACGTGGCTGGACGAGCTACGATACCTATCGCTGAATTTTCCGCCTCCCGAACAAGCGATCGTGCGAGAGATGAAGGCTGTCGAACAACAGCAAGGTGGTGGCGGCATGATCGAACTATCGGGATTCGCTTCGGAGTCTTCCACGTTGAACTCGCTTGAGCGAGGCTTGCGTGACGAGCGTCACGGCGTCCTGGGCACGGGCAGCCAAAAGGATGATTCCCGCAAGGGATTCGGGTGGAGTTTCAAAGAATCGATTGTGATTCCGCCGGAAGATCATACCGACCGCTTTGATATCACAGTTGGACCGGCTGACGAGGCCCCAACGCCCCCGAACAGCGAAACCACTCAATCCAATTCGGCCACAAATCCGGCCCCCGGCGAAGGAGGCCAAATATGAATCAACGTGAGAAGTTCTTGGGGGCCGTTGTTGGCGGTCTCATGGTTCTTGTCGTCCTGTTCTTTGGCTATGCAACGGCCAGCGAAATGCTCCGTCTGCGCAAACAGCGCGTCGAATCGCTAGAGAAGGAAGTCGCGCAGAAAAATTCCGACGTAACGAAGGGACTCCGAGCCGCGAAGCAAATGGCGCGGTTCGCCGAAAGTTCGCTCCCGTCGGATCGGCAACTTGCGCGGTCGATGTATCAAGCGTGGCTGTTAGATAAGTCGACTCGGATCGGCTTGGAACAAGCCAGCGTCAAGGCCATGCCGGGGCGTCCTCGCGGCGATGTGTACTACGAGCACACTTTTACGGTGAGTGGTCGCGGCGATCTAAAACAATTGACTGAGTTGCTCCACGATTTTTACTCGCGCGACATCTTACATCGTGTTCGTTTGCTGCACGTCAATCCAGTTTCGGATTCAACCATGTTGGATCTAACGGTCCAGATCGATGTGCTGTCATTGACCAACGCTCCCGCCGACGGCCGCTTGCCAGAAAACGAATCCAACCGGTTGGCCCACAGTCGCGAGGAGTATCTCACGGCGATCTTGAATCGTAACCTGTTCGGACCTCCCAATAAGGCCCCGCAGTTGACTTCCGTGGGACGCAAGGAAGTTCGCATTGGGGATCGGTTGTCGATGGAAGTGTTGGCGAAGGACGAAGACCAACGACAAGCCTTGCGTTATTCGTTGGTGGGCGAAGTGCCGGAAGGCATGCGAATCGACGCTCGCTCGGGTCGCGTCGAATTCCCGGCTCGCGCGTTGGGCGAATATCGCGCGACGGTCCAAGTGGCGGACAATGGCTGGCCGAATAAGACCGATGAGACAACGTTTACGGTCGCCGTCGTCGAGCCGCCGCCGCCAGCCGAACCGCGTCCCGAACCGCCCCCCAAGCCGCAGTTCAACATGGCTCAGTTTAGCGTGTTGACGGCAATCACTGAGAAATCCGGACGGAAACTAGCTTGGATCAACATCCGACCGGAAGGGCGAACGCTGCGCTTGGGTGAAGGTGAAAAGATTTCGATCGGCGATGTCACGGGCATCATTCGTGAGATTGCCGCCGAGCAGGTCTATATCGAAACCGATGATGACATGCTGGTGGTCGCCCTCGGTCGTTCGCTGACCGAAGCGGAACGGTCGCCTTAATTTCGGGAACGCCCTAATTGCCAGAAGGGTCGTCCAGCGGCTCGAAGCCGTTACCGTAGATCACGTTGAAACCTCCATCGAGGTTATCTTTCGAGAATCCATCGTAGGCGTCCCGCGCCAGATAGATGCGATAGAGTTCACCGATTTCGGGCCGTGGATAATGGCCGCTGGGCCCCGGCGGCATAACACCTAGGCCCTTCCATTGAATACTCAAATAGCGGACGTGGATTAGTTTCCCCGCTTCGTCGCCTTTCTCCGTTCTGTCGACGCTGACTTCGGCAATCCGGTGCGTGTACTCATAATTGCCGCGCCGCTCGGCGCGCGAGTAGATCGCCCGAATTCGCCCCACCACAATGTGCGTCGCCGTCTTCTCCAACTCCTGTTTCGACAAGGGAGCTTTCTCGGCATGAGCATTGGATTGGCAGGCCAGCAGGAATGTCAAGCAGACAGCAAACCGCCGAGTGGTCTTTCGGTAATTGATCATGAGCTTCGCAGCCTCGCGTGGGGAAACGAACAGTAATGAGTGTGCGGAACCTACACCAAAGCACACTACGCGCTAACTCGGCAAAACGTTGAGTGATTTCAGCCAAATTCCTCCACCCCCACATTTCTTTACCCCCACATTCCTCCACCATCACATTCCTCCACCATCACATTCCTTTGCCCAAAATTCCCTTGCCCCAAAATTCCTTTGCCCCCGACTCCCTCCACCACAATCTCCACCCCCAACCAACTCCATCACCCCGCGCGCCTCAATTTCCCACATAACGCGCATACAGCGCACGAGCTTCCGCGATATCCTCGGTGCCACCAACGATCGCTCGACCATCGGCGAAAACCGTCAGCGTGTGCTCCGGGAGCGCGAGTCGCAGCAGAAACGGATTGCACGTAACGTGACCGACGTCTCCCAAGCGCGCGGCCAACTCTTCCAACCGAATCGACTGCCGCTCGGGGAAGCTAAGCTGCACGGCGTTTCGCCCACACAGCACGGCCGAATGGCTACCGCGTCGTCCTTCCAGCCAAGCAAACTCGTGTCGCTGGCACACCGGGCACTCGACCGCGTTACGCAACGAATCCAGCTTGATTTGCCGCACGCGATTGTCCCACATCTCGAACACCGTCAGCATCCGACTCACCGCCTCGCGATTCCCGCTGAGAATCTTCAACGCCTCGCAAGCTTGAAACGAAGCGACCACGTTGATGATCGGCCCCAGAATGCCGGCCGTATCGCATGTGGCGGTCGTGCCGGGCGGCGGCGGGCCATCGATCATCAGACAATGCAGACAAGCGGTCTCGCCCGGCAAGATGGTCATCGTCTGACCTTCGGCGCCGATACACCCGCCGAAAACCCAGGGAATGCCGAACTTCAGCGACGCGTCGTTCAGCAGAAACCGCGTTTCGAAGTTGTCCGTACCATCCACAATCGCGTCCACACCGTCGCACAATTCCGCGATGTTGCCCGAGTCCACGTCGGCCACAATGCCGTCGATCGCGATCTGCGAATTGATCGCCCGCAAACGCCGCTCGGCCAACACCGCCTTCGGCAGGCCGGATCGCACATCATCCTCGTCGTAGATCACCTGCCGCTGGAGATTGTTGAACTCCAGAAAATCGCGGTCGACGATCCGCAGATGCCCAACGCCGGCGCGGGCCAACGTGTTGGCCAACACGGAACCGAGCGCCCCGCATCCGCAGACCAACACCCGCGACTCGGCCAATCGCCGTTGGCCCTCGGCGCCGATTCCGGGGAACTGCGATTGCCGCGCGTATCGGGCAAGGTCATCCGAACCCGCGTTGGTCGTTTCGTTCGTCATCGTCGTTGGCTCACGTGGGTCAAGTCACCGGCGGCCACTGCCGAACGGCGTTCCGTCGATCAAATACCCGGCAAAGTCGCCAAACTCCGCCGTGTCCGCTTGCAGCCGATCACAAGCCGCCCGTGCGTCGAGAAAGAGTTCGGCTGGCTCGTCGGCAACCGCGTCGGACTGCGATTCCAGAGCCGGCTCATGACGACTCACCAATACCGGCCGATTCGCGCGACCGAGTTCGGCCAACCACGTCGCCGTTTCCTGCTCGGAGCAAGCCGCTGGCCCAATATCCGCGATCACCGCATCGGCCCAATCAACCGGCAACGCGCCCGAATCGCGATCGCTGGCGGTCATCGTCGCGGCGAACAACAAATTTGGAAACCGCCCGCGAAGCGCCCCAACTCGATCCGAGACATTGACATCATACGCGGCGGGCACGGCGATCATCGCAACGCCCGGCCACCGCGCGAGCTCCGCAACCTGATGCTCGAACGCGGCGTGATTATTCGCAACGCTCACCAACAACATCACGCCGGCCTCCGACGCTTCGCGGCACACGGCGGGCGACGGATCCGTGACCACCGCTACTAGCGACTCGTCGTGCAACGCCGCGATCGCTTCGGCAAGCGACGGGCCGCCGTCACGATTCGGGGTGTGAGTCTCCGAAGCTGCCGGCCAACGTGTTCCCCGAGCCACCCAGCGTTTTCCTTCCAGCCGCAAGCTGCGACCGCTGGCTCCGAACATCCGAACGCCAAACGATTGCCGCAGGGCAACCGGCTCGGCGGCGTCCGTTTCCACCTGAAACTCGGCGTCGTACAGAAACGGCAACGCGGGCGACCAAAAGCACGGATCGGGAATCGCGGCTTGCAGCAACCTCTCGTTACTGGGGCCTAAGTCCCGCAACATAATCCGAGAAGGCAGTGTGCGGCTGTAGCGGCACACCGGCCCGTGAACAAAGCCTCTCAGCCGCGCATCGCTCGGCAGACCGCTCACGCGCACAAACACATGGGCCAAGTTCTGCGAAGTCTTGCCCCAGAAGATGGTGATATCCGGCGTGAAATTCATAGACTTGCCGCAGCCGTCGAACGAGGCATCTTGAGCATTCGCAGCTAACTTTCCAAGCGATCCAGCGGTTGGGCGTACATCGAACAATAACCGATCGGCAACACCACGCCGCTGATCCAACGAGCTTCGTCCGACGCCAGGAAAGCCACGGCGTTGGCGACGTCTTCCGGCAACCCCACGCCCAACGGCAAAGCCGCAATGCTGCGGTCGGCCCGCGCGATCACCTCGCCCATCCCCTGCTTGTTCGTGTTGCCCATGTACTGTCGCGACATCGGCGTCAGCACCGTTCCGGGAGCGACCGCCACCACGCGCTGTTTCGCTTGCCGCAGCTCCAATGCCAACGAATGCGTAAAACCCAGCAACGCCGATTTGCTCGCGCTGTAGATGCTCTGCTCGGCATTGCCGCCCAACGCCGTCGCCGAGGCGATGTTCACGACCACGCCGCCAGGCGATCGAAGTTGCGGCAACGTCGCCTTGGTCGTTTGAATCGCGCCCATCAAGTTCACGTCGATCAACCGGCGGATCGCTTCATCGGAACTCTCGACCAACGGCGCCGAAAGATCGATCCCCGCGTTGTTCACCAGTACGTCGATCGTGCCGAGTTCCGCGGCGACCTCAGCGACGAACGCGTTGATCGCCGCCGAATCGCGCACATCCACCTTCCGCCACAACATGGCTCGACCGGTCTTGGCGATTCGATTGATCGTCCGAGTCGGCTCGTCCAATCCGAACGCCGCCACACGCGCGCCCTCGCGAGCCAACCGCATGGCGATCGCGGCGCCGATGCCCCGGTCGTTGACACCAGTGACAATGGCCGTCTTGTTGTTGAATCGAGCCGGCAACGGAGCGGGCTCGGGCGACGAGTCAGAATGCGAGTCGGGTGTAGTCACGGAGCTGTGGCGGACAAGGATGGGCGATGGGGTTCGGCCGTCCGAACCAGCCGAGTAAGCTAAGATTCTGAAACGTCATTCGCCGTTTTGCAATGGACCGCCAACAGCACGCGAGATTCTTTATGTCAGAGCAACGCCGCATCGTCTTGACCGGCGCCAGCCGCGGATTAGGGCTGGCCATGACCGAAGCGTTCATCGAACAAGGCCACACGGTGCTCGGCTGCGCCCGCTCGGCGTCGGCCATTCAAGAATTGACCGAACGGTTTCCCGCGCCGCATCGCTTCTGGCAAGTGGACGTGGCCGACGACGAGCAAGTCGGAGCTTGGGCCGCGGAGGTCTTGGCCGACGGCGGCGCGCCCGATCTGCTGATCAACAACGCGGCTCGGATCAACGCCAACGCCCCGCTGTGGCAAGTTCCGCCGAACGAGTTTTCCGACTTGATGGACGTCAACATCAAGGGCGTGTTCTACGTCCTGCGGCATTTTGTGCCGGCGATGATCGAGCGGAAACGGGATCATCATCAACTTCAGCTCCGGCTGGGGCCGCTCGGTGGCTCGCGAAATGGGCCCGTATTGTGCCAGCAAGTATGCGATCGAGGGCCTGACGAAAACGCTGGCCTACGAGCTGCCGCGGACGATGGCCGCGATACCGCTCACGCCCGGCATGGTCCACACCGACATGCTCGACAGTTGCCTCGGCAGCTCGGCCGTCCTGCACCCCGATCCAAAATCCTGGGCCGCGCGAGCCGTCCCGTTCATCCTGTCGCTCACGCCGAAACAAAGCGGCGAGTCGTTGCAGGTGCCCAAGAAATAGCCCATCGTTCGCCGTCGGTCCCAATCTTGCGACCACTCCCAGCGGCCTGTATCATCCATCGTCCAACGTGCGAAACAGCAAAGGGTCCCTGCCAAGTTCGCACGTGCGACGATCATGAATCGGGCGATTAGCTCAGTTGGCTAGAGCGCCTCGTTTACACCGAGGATGTCGGGGGTTCGAGTCCCTCATCGCCCACTTCCCACCCCTTCAAACCCGATTTCTTTCGGGTTTCTCGCCTCCAGCGCCATACGCCGTTCGCGTCCATCGTTTAACCGCGCGGGCAACGCCCCGCGTGCCCGTTGGATTCGCGTCCGTCGTTTAACCGCGTGGGCAACGCCCTGCGCTCTCGCTGGCCGATGCCATCACGGACGTTACCGAGCGCGATCCCCCGCGAACCATTCATACGAACAAAAGCGGAGCAGCGCAAGCTGCCCGGTGCGTCCCCGAAATGAAAGCGGAGCGGCGCAAGCCGCCCGGTGCGTCACCAACCACGCTATCCCGCCCAACCAAACGCCGCCCCTAACCGAAGTCACATATCAGCTTTCTGGGCGCGATAGCTCGCTCCGCGGCGAATACATGTAAGATCGCTCGTCGTCCGAGCTTTGATATCCCGGATCGCGCACAGCCGATTCGCTTCGAATCAACACCCAGAACGAGGAAACGCTGTGAACGACAACGCCCCATCCCGGCACGAGCCATCTGCCTCGATCGGCAAGACGGTTGTTTCGATTGGGGTCTTGGTATTGCTTCCGTTCATCTACCTACTCGTCGCCCCGTGGCTCATGTTGCTGTTGGCTGCTTGCTTCCCGTCCCTGACTGGCGACAACTCGCTGGCAAGGACGCTGGAGTGGTTCATGTATCCGGCCGTACTGGTTGCCGAAAGAGTTGAACTCTACGGCGACTACCTTTGGTACGTCCTATCGCCACTCGGTGGTTAGCGACGGCTCCGCCATTCACCGCGAAACCGCCGTGACGGCACGGATCAAGACCGGGCTTGTCCGCCGTTCGCAGTGTGAGGTGGCCTTGGTATCGGGGCCAGTCGTGCTCAAGGTGTGAGTGACGCGCATGACGTTACGGGAGAGCTCGCGCCCAACCGCTTCGATGATTGTCATGCAAGCGGAGCGGCGCAAGCCGCGCCGTTTCGCCGCCATAAAAGCGGTGTGGCGCAAGCAACCCGGTTTCACGCTCGCAGCCGCCTGATCTACACGACACGCAATCAGGCATGCGGAGCATGTCCTCTTCATTCGATGCTTGGCGAGAATTCGAAAGTTTTCCCGCCGCAGTGAGAATTTCCGCGATCTCGTTCGCATCTTGGAGTGGAAGAGCGGGCGGTTCCCGTCTCCGAACCTCCGGATTTGGGGAAAACGACATGTTGCGCCGGGCAATCGCGGGCGGTGGGGCTTTGGCTGTAGCGGGACTGTTCTTCGTGGCCGGTCGGCCAGTTTCCGACCCTATTGGGGTACTTTCGCCGGCGCGTCGACGACGCAATCAAGTCGATCGAGGAGGAAATCCCGATGTTGTTCACGATGAGAAAGCCGCAACCGAGTTGGCGGCGGCTCGCGAGCAACTGGTCGATCGGCAGGTTCAGTTGAACCTGTCGCAGAATCCAGTGGAAGAATCTCGAGCACGAAATCACGGCGTTGGAGCAAACGGTTGCGGACCGGAGCCAAGTGTTAGCGTCGGCCTATCCCGTGTTGCAAAACGCGGTCAATGAAGGACAAGACAGAGTGACGTTCGTATCGACCAACTTTTCATTGAGCGAGTTTCAGCTCGAGATCGACGATCTGCTATCCGTGCAAGAGCGTGACCGAGAACGCCCTGCGAATCAAAAGCGGGCTTTGATCGGTTGAAGCAAAGTGTTTCCGACGGGGAAGGTGCGGCGGCGGCGATGAAGAACGGAGTTGTGGAGATTGAACAGGAGTTCGCCGTGCTACAAACCCGGCGACCAGCTCGCATGGAAGCCGACACGCTGAACCATATTCCAGGAGCAACCTCGTCCAGTCAGTCTTCCACCTGCCAGCATCGGCCAGAGCATAAAATCGGCTCGAGGGCAAGGTGCGGGCGTGAAGCCCGTAATGCGGCCGACGTGGCGTTACCTCGTTCGATCATCTTTCGTGCCGCCACTGGCAAACTGACTGAGCCTTCAACCGCCTCGAAGCCAACCGAAGTATGCCGGTCTGAACGTCGATCAAGCGAAGCCGGCCGGGCGGTAACGGAAGTAAAAACGGCCAAATGACGACGCCGCCTTGACCACAAGGCCTTCGACGCCGAAGAAGTTGTAATTCGTATCAAGAGTGACAAGGACAGAGGCGGGTAATAAACCGCGCCGCGCCAGTACGACGTTGTCTAAGCACATGGTCGCCGTTGCCCTCGCGATGCCACTGCTGATTCCGGTCGTTGTCGTATCAACGGCTGGGCGACATCAGGTTTCAAGCGGTAAGATTTGACGCCGGAGACGGCGATGAGCGTACTGCGTCGCAATGCGTCGAGAAGAGAATGATAGACTGGCATCATTATGTCCGACACACTCACGGTCATGGCTTATCCAGTGCGAGAAATGAGGGAACAAAGACAGCCGCAACTCTGGTCGAAGATGAAGCAGCAATTGGAAACTACGTTCCCAAATCAATCGCATGCACGATAGTTCCGAGATTCACGTGGCAATCGAGCGCTGGAGCAACTGCGAAACAGGTGTATTGAGTTGATGGAGCAGTACTTCCGGCGCACAGTTTTACCCGATGATCGCCGAAGCGTTCGAACGCAAAAAATCGGACCTGACAAAATATGTCGCCCAGTTCTTACCCTGGTATCGCCGACTTCTTCATCGAAATCAAACAGCGTTTCGACGATCAGTTGTGGATTCAAACCTCGCCGGCCATGTTGCGAGACTATGTCGGAAACGGTCATCTCGCGCGAATGTGCCGCGATCTGCTGAGACGCTACCGGATCGGTAGCGAAGCGGCGTCCGTTCACGCCCTGAAAACAGCCATCGCCAAAGACGCCGAACGCCGCATGGCGGAGGACCAACTCAATCTCAAACAAGTGCTGGAGATTTTGGAAAAATGGGACCGGTCCGGCACGGAACAGCAGCGCAAGTTTGCTCAAGTTATTCGGCTGTACTACATCGTGGAATTAAACGACGACGAAGTAGACCGGGATGCGGGTCTGACGCTGAAAGAAATCGCGGAACGAACCGGAACACCACTGGCAACCGTGGCCCGCTGGCGGGAAAAGGCGTTGGAGGCCCTTCGAAAAGATGTTGAAGACGTTCATTAATTAAGGCCGGAGACCAAACCGATGCGAATTCTCGATAACGTTGGACTCAACCCCGATGACGATCCATCATCGGCGATTTGGCCAGCCACTATGAAAGAGATCGAAGCCCGTGGACTGACGGTTACGAATCTTTCTCATGGAAAAATCTACGAAGGCGGGACCGCCGTCGTCGTCAAGGCTCGCGAGGATCGTTCGGGACACATCGTGGCGATTAAAGTTTATCGCGATCCGGACGGCGTCGAGACAATCGATGGCGAACAGATCCCGATCCAGAACTATTTCCTCAATGAATGCAAGTCGCTCGCGGACCTGCAAGAATGCGCTGCCGTTCCTCGCTATCACTACGGTGTCAATGACGAGAACCGGATTACGGGCGATAGAATCCAACCTTTCGTGGTGATGGAATTCGTTGATGGGATGACGGCGGAAAAGGTCGGCAAGGGGCTGGCCAACGAAGCGGATCGAGCGGAACGGTTGGTCGAGTTGTTTCGCAAGGCAATGGTGGGTCTTCAGAGATTCCACGATGCCGGCAAGATTCACCGCGACATCTCGGGTCGCAACGTGATGCTGCAAGGCGACCGATTCCGTTTCGTGGATTGTGCTCGCGCCAAGGCCATCGACGAAGTCCACACGGGGATGCACACCGTCAAAGGTGGTTATACGCCGGGCTACGCATCCGAAGAACTGATCGGCGAGCGGAAAACGCCGGCCGAGGACGTCAGCGAGCTTTGCACGGTTGTCTACGAATGGTTTACCGGCTCCAACAAGAGTGAATCGAATCTACCGGCGCAGTGGTACAAGCGTTTGGTTGCCAAGGGATCGGACGCGGCGGTTGGCCAAGATCGTTGTTAAAGGGATGACCCCGCGAAACCCTCAACGTGCCTTCGACCCCGCCGTGTTCCACTCGCCCCACGAAGTAATCTCGGCGCTCGATCGGTTGGAACGAATCCGGCGGTTGCAAAATCGATTGATTCGCGATGGAATCGGTCTGCTCGCGGTTGCGGCCGTGTTGTTGGTATTTTTCTTTGTTTCTTGGGATCGTGTCCAGCATTTCGCCTATACGTCGGAACTGCGGCGATTGGGCGAGCAGCGTGAGGCGCTGGCCAACGCGCTCGCGATGCGCAGTGCCGACGCGCGAGTGCAACAGCGAATTGATGCCGCTCAGCAGTTGGAACAACGTGCCGACGCCTCTAATCGGCATGGGAACACTGGTGAGGCAAGTTCGTTGCTGCGCAAGCAGTCGACCAAATTGCCGACGCCTCACGGTGGCAGCCAACCTAGCGCCTTCGCCCGTTGGTGCAACCGCTCCGCAAGCTCTTGCTGGACAACAATCAGTGGAATCGGGACTGCGCGGCGATTAACGCGGCTGACCGAACTTGGTAAGACCTATCAGGAGATACAAACGAAGTCGAAACAGGCGATCCCGACCAAGCGTGGAGACTAATTGCCGATCTCCAACCGAATCTGGTTCGGCTGATCGACGACAATCAGAAGTCGTATGAGATTGCGGACTTGATGCGGCAGCTCAGCTCGCAATCCGTCGGGCTCGGCGCGGAACTCAAAAGCTGACGGCTTACCAGCAGATCCGATCGGATTGCTCGCGCGCGGCCGACCATTATGCCAGTGGTCGCTGGACCGAAGCGCACGGAATTGTTGGGCGCGATGGCCGCCATGAAATCATTCTTGGACAAGCACGAAACGGAAGAGCAACGGAAACAGCGGTTGGCGTCCAACGCCGACCTGCTCAATTCACGCAACTCGCAACCAACGAGACTTTGCAACGACAAGTCGCGGACTTGACGAAGCAAATCGACGATACCAAGGCCGATTACCAGGAAGTGTTGTTTCAGGGTGCCCAATACAAAGAGCGAGATGCGGCGCGGACGGAATTGGGGGCGGTATCGGAAGAGCTTAAAGTCGCTAAGGCGACGCTGGGGACCAAGTTAAGGGAACTATCCGCCACGCAATCGGAGCGAGACTCCTTGGCACGGTGGAAGCAGGAGCAGGAACCAGTGCTCGCTGACTATAAACATCGGCTTGAAAAAGCGCGCGGTCGCACGAGTCGACCAATTCTCGGACTTAAAACTCGGCAAGAAGTTCACCAACTCGATTGGCCAGGAACTGGTCTATCTTCCGCCGGGAACGTTTCAGATGGGCTCGCCCAGTGGAGAAAGTGGACGCGACACTGATGAGACGCAACATCCAGTGACCCTGACCACCGGATTCTTTCTCGCCACGACCGAAAACACACAGCGTGCTTGGCGGACCGTCATGAACAGCGAGCCGTGGAAAGGGCAAATCTTCGTCCGCGAAGGGGACAATTATCCCGCGGTTTACGTCAGCGCGAAGATGCCGACCGGTATTGCGAGCGTCTCACCGCTTTGGAACGCAAGAACGGTACGCTGCCGGATGGTTGGGAATACCGGCTGCCGACCGAGGCTCAGTGGGAATACGCGTGCCGAGCCGGTTCTACGACGGCCTACCATTTTGGAAACAGCGATTCGCAGCTCGGCCAATACGCGTGGTTTGGTGACAATGCACGGGACGTGAATCAGAAATACGTTCACGAAGTTGCCACCAAACGCGCCAACCCGTGGGGATTTTTCGACATGCACGGAAATGCCTGGGAACTAACTGGCGACATGTATGCAGACTACCCCACTGATTCGGTCGTCGATCCTTGGTTAAAAACCGGCGGTTCCTTCCCTTGGACCGTGGCGGCGGCTTCCGCACCCCATCGTCGAACTGCCGCTCAGCCGCGTCGCGATAGCCGCTCGCCGGACTCTCGGGACTACGACCTTGGCTTCCGCGTTGCCTGCGTTCAAATTACGAGCCTCTCGCCAGACTTGGCCGAACTTGATGAACCCGGCGAAATCTGGACCAGCCCTAATGGATTTACGATGGCTTACGTCCCACCTGGTGAATTCATGATGGGCTCCAATGAAAGTGAGATTGGAGGCCGGCCGAGCGATCCACGGTGGGATGAGGTTGTCGAATTGGTGATTGATCTTACTGACAGCAAGAAAATTCCGAAGCAGCGATGAACACCAACACATGGTTCAAATCACGAACGGATTCGTGATCGGGACGCACGAGGTTACTCAGGGTCTGTATCAAAAAGTGATGAAGACGAGCCCGAGTCACTTCGCAAAGTTTCCTAGCCACGATACGAGCCGATTCCCAGTGGAATCGGTCTCGTGGGACGACTGCATCGCATTCTGCAATGCTCAGCAAACTGGAAGGCTTACCGCTGTATTACGAAGTCAGCGGTCAAACCGATGCGTGCTTGGCGGAACCGGATATCGGCTGCCGACCGAGGCAGAATGGGAATACGCGGCACGAGCGGGAACTGATACGCCGTTTCCTTGGGGCAGTTCGGTGAACGGCCGAGAGGCAAATGTCGACGGCAATTTCCCCTACGGCACATCGACCAAGGGGCCGTCCTTGCAGCGCACAACCACTGTTGGCAGCTATCGACCGAACACTTGGGGTTTATACGACACGGTCGGCAATGTTTGGGAATTCTGCTTCGATCAGTCTGAAGACGATTTCTATCGTCGGTCTCTTCCGCGCGATCCGCTGAACCCACCGTCGGGCGACACGCCGCGTGTTCTCCGCGGGGTGCATGGAATGTCAGTAGTAAACTCTCCGCGTCACCAATCGTTACGGCAACACGCCGTCACTCCGCGTCCCCTTCTATGGCCTTCGAATAGCCAGGACTCCGTAGCGGTCAGTACACGTAGGGCATGCTGTGCATGCCGCAACACTGCAACAACACGGAAAGCCCGTGACGCGAGAGGTAATCCCTCACACGGAACACGACACGCAATCAGTCACGCGGAGCATGACCGACTTCCAGGGGCAGTGGGCTCGGGCGACGAGTTGGCGGGCGTTGGTCCGGGCGTTGGGGAAATTCGCACCGGCGGGAGCGCGCGGTAGCGGAGGATGATCGGTCGAAGCTTCGGTCTCGCCTATGGTGTCGAAGCCGCCACCGCCGGTCGAGCCGACGGACCAATGGTTGCCAGCGGTCAAATCGAGTGCCGGGTAGCCTTCCGGAAATCGCGGCGATAGGCGTCCTTCCGTGCCGGTCGAGCTCGGCGGGGCTGCCCGCGGAGTGAGTCGGAGGGCTCCGCCGGCTGCTGTTTTGGCAGTCGAAAAGTCGGACAATGATTCGCCCTTGGCGGTCAGGCTGCGGGTCGTTGCGGTGCAAGATCAATAAATGTTGTAAGTTATATCGAAGCCTCCCTTTCGAATCGGCCATTTGGGTACTGTTAATGAGTATTTTGGGACTGTACGTGAGCGATTGGAAGGGGCGCGCGAGCGATTGACCGCTGCCTGGACGGGCTGAGGGTCGCAGTGGCTTTGCTCAGGCATCGACATCCAGCGGACGGCGGAGAAGCACTGGACCGAGGCCTGTGGCACCCGGCGTTACGGCATTGGAAAGTTGCTTGTTGCAGCGTTAAACTGTGCCGCATCCTGTGACTCGTTGCGATACAACCATATGAGTAGAACCGCAATCCTTCTTGGCGTTATCGCCCTATCCGTCGGTGGACTCATCGCATTGACATTTTGCGCTAACGTGGCAACGCGGTGAACCTGGCGGCGTTAGCTGGGATTTCTTTACGTCACCGGATGGGATGTGCAAAGGCAAGCTTCCTATGGGATTCAGATGCAGTCCCACGGTCCTTGCCGATGGGACGACGACATTGCCAGAGTGGGGAAAATGGATTGGTGAAACGCGGGTCACGATCACGACGGTACCACTAGTTTTGAGAAGTGGTGAATCGGCAGTGGATCGTTGTGAAAACTCCGCTCTTGGTCTGGCAAGGGATTGGAACGGGGTTGTTGTTGAGAGCAACCCGATTTGGAGCAATGGATTCGAGGGGCGGCACCAAATTATTAACACAGGACCGTTCATATTTGAGCGACATATGTATGTTGTGGATCAGGTAGCGTTGATTGCCACCGCCTTATATCCCGAACACGACAAAAATGCAACCGTGGTGAACTACCTTTACAGCACTTTGAGGTTGTCGCGAACGACGGAGACACTCGCACGGAAACCAATGAATAGCGGTCAACGCTTAGTAGATGTAGGGCATGCTGTGCATGCCGCAACACTGCAACAACATGGGAAAACCCGTGACGCCAGAGGTAATCCGTCACAACGAACACGACACGCAATAAGTCATGCGGAGCATGACCTACTTCTTAAGAATTCAAGACTCTAAGACGCCGAACGCAATGACGCCGAGATGCTAAGACGCTAAGACGCAAGGGAACTGAGATCGGCATCTGAAGTAGCTTTCGAGGCAGGTCGGAACCGGTGGGGACTTTGTTTGCTTTCGTGGTGTTTCGGTTCTGACGGCTGTTTTGGCAGTCGAAAAGTCGGATAATGATTCGCCCTTGGCGGTCAGGCCGCGGGTCGTTGCGGTGCAAGATCAATAATTGCATTAAGTTATATCGAAGCCTGCCTATCGAATCGGCCATTTGTGCCAAGTTTTAAGTTATTGCTGTTGTTACGAGGGCTGAAATCGACCGTCAAGTGATGTGACGGTGACTTATCGCTTATGGTTGGAGTTCGGCCACTTGGCCTACTTTGTCTTCGGTGTTGGCGTATTCATAGATCAGAAGATTACCGCGGGGTTGTTGTGCGAGTTGGGGCGCTTCGTTTCGGTTTGCCGTTTTGGCGATATAGTCGCACCGCTGCGCGGTTTGGGCTCGTCCTCGGTCGTCCTTGTCGATGACTAAGTGGCCGTGGGTGGTGAACTGTTCTTGGTGATCGCCACGCGTGCGAGTCCACCCTGTCAGCCGACCTTGATTGTCATAGTGATAATCGTCGCGCCAATCTTTGGGGGTGTGAACTGCCGGATCGGCATAGTTCCCGCCGGCCGTTTGGGGGCGATAAATCATTGTGAGCGGCCGTCCTTGGTCATCGTAGGAACGATCTTCGCTATCCAGGCAGTAGTGGGTAATGAAGGCGGGCGCCGAGTAATGCTGGCCGTTGTGGGCAAAGACGCCGATATCGATTCGGTTGGTGGCCAGGGCCTCATTGCCAGCCACGGGGTGGCGAGTTTGCCACGGAATCAATAATTCTACTTCCGAACTTGCTTCGTTACGTGGCGTGATGGTGATCGAATTCGCATCGCCTTGCAGAACCACCCAGTGAAACTTGAGTGGTAGATCATTCACATCGCGGCTGGCCGCGGCGCTCACAACCATTCGTCGTTGGCGAGCGACGGTTCGATATACTCGGGCAATTACGCTCGGGGTGTCGAACAGCGTTTCGGATGGCGAGGCATCAAAGAAGTCGATGCCGAGCTTGGCTTGGTCCTCTTCAAGGACTTGCAGTTGGACCCAGGGCGGAATCGCATCGGCCCGCAGGTCGTGTGCTTGCCGTACCATTTTTTCCACGTCCAACTGCTCGCTAGTAAACACAACAGGATGGGCTTTGCCGGTCAGGTAATCGGAGGCTTCGACAACTTGTTTGTTCGAGCTACGAAAGATCATTTGCACCGTAGGCATCAGCAGGCCGGTTTCGACCAATTTGGCGCGTGTTTCCGGGCTGAAGGCCGCCAACGTGCAAGCGACCGCGTGCAGGAAGGGCTGATCGGAACCCGATGATCCTTGGCTGGTGATCACGAACGGCGTGTTTGTGGGAAAGGTATCGCCGAAACCGTCGGGCTTCCCATTATGACCAGGGTCATAGTCGCGATGCTCGGGATAGAAATACAGTTGATTCGTCGCATAGTGGCGAAACTGAGCGACGATCGCGGCCGGATTCACTTGCGCGATGCGCGTTTGACTTCGCCAGAAGGGACCTTGGGTCAGCGCCGTCGAGGAATTACCGATCGTCGGCAAGTTATACATGAGCCGAGTTTGGAGTCCGTAGTCGAGCCCTTCTTGCTTGGCTTCGTCGACGAATTCGATGGCAGTCAGTTGTGGGAACTGCGCCATCGGCAGATTGCTGTGATCGCGATCGTGATTGTCGTAGAGAACTCCCAGCAAACCGGCCGCTGTTCCTTCCTTTTGCCATTGCCGAATCAACTCGCCGGCCGTTCCGTGCCCGGTGACCGCATCGGCTTGACGGCGCGGGTCGTCGTCGGCGAAACGAAATCCGACGACCAACGTCCGCGCCGCCGCATTCCAGGCTGTGTTCTCCGGGCCGACCAGCGCGACATTGTCGGTAATCAAACGCATCGCGATTTCGGATGGCTTGGACGGTTCCACCAGGCGCTGCTTTACCTGTTCGATCAATCCGAGATAACGTGGTTGTTCGCGAAGACTAGCAAGGTCGGCGTCTCGTGCGATCAAATTCAAGTCGAGCATGCCACCCGCGACCGTCGTTCTAAGTTGTCACGCGGAATCGGTCTTGCCCTTGACGCGTTTGGGATGCAGGCCAAGTTGTAGTAGCCGACGGCGAGCGCCCTTTTTCGACGAGTTCCGAGAGCAGTTTTTCCGCGTCGGCCAGACGCTCTTCGCGGACGAATTCGGCCACCGCTCGATTGACTTGTTGAAAGCCGGTGTCGGAGCGGGCGCCATGAAGACGGAAAGAGGCTTCACGGGTTGCGGCACCGCGGATTCCGCGTTTCCCGGAGACGATGGTTGCGGTTCGTCGGCGCGGACTGGCCGGACCGAACAAACCGCACTGATCCACAACAGGGCGAACAGGCATTTGGGGCGCGCGAGACGACGCATCAATGGACTCCTTATTGAATGTCGGCAGCGAATTCGGTGCCGAGCGTTAGTGGTTATGTTGATGGCCACGCGAGGCAAATGCAACGAGTGACCAAAGCGATCGACAAGATCCTCGAGCATCGACTGGCGTGCCACTGGCGTTTCGCCAGTGCTCTGGGTGCTGTCTGCTGGGGTTTTGATGGGGCAAGGTTACTGGCGAAGCAACTGGGTGAGGCTGATCTAGCGGCATCATCTCTACTGTTCCCGTATGGTCTTATCTGGCCTGAAGGTTCCTTCCGGAAGCACAATGATTTTCGGCAACTTCATATTCGCGGAACGCTGGGCGATTCGACCTGCAAGTGACGAAGAGCACTGGCAAGATGCCAGTGGATTTGAACACGCCCTTCCGAGTTGTCCACCTGACGATGCCAACCCGCCGGAGCCCGTACAAGCTCGAGCGCTAGCGAGTGAGTCTTCTCGGCTTTCGGATACGAGCACGTAAGCGCCAGCGAATGAATTTTCGGCATTCTCGCCACCCGATCTCACACACTACAAGCGTCGTGCTCGTATGGGGATGGCGGAGGAACCGGAGTACTGGGCGTACCGCTTTGATGTGACTATGTGAGCGGAGCAGCCGCGAGCTGCCTGGTGTCTTATCGTGGCGTTAACCGAGGAACCGGAGTGCCGCGCACTTCCGCTTTTATTTGACATACAAGAACTTACTTCGCTGGGCGCGTCGTGCTCGTATGCGTCGGGTTCGTATGGGGATGCGTGCTGCGGGTAGTGTTGCGGCGATGGAGGCCGGTGTGGGGTTGGCTGCGGATCGCGTGGTCGACGCTGGCTGTCGGCAGTCGGAGTCGGGATAAAGGCTTGCCCTTGGCGGGCGGGCGTGCTGCGAGTTGCCGTGACGGGTGGCTGGTAATGATTGTAGTCGGTTACGTCCGATGGCGACTCACGAATCAATGGGGCACCGTAACTGACATTTGGGGACTTGCCGTTATTTGGAGGCTGCGTCGTCGTTTAGCAATTGCGCGCCGGCGTTTGGGGCTGCGTTGCGGATTTGCCGCGCGCGCTGTCGTTTGGGGGCTGCGCGTTGCGATTTGACGCGTGGGCGCTGCGATTTGGACTGCGGGAGGTGGTCTTTGGGCCGCATGAGCTGCCTTTGGCAGTGTCGCCGAGCGTTTGAGACTGCGCGCGAGCGTTTGAAGCGATGTAAATGGCGTTTGGAGAGGTGCGCAGTCGTTTGGGTCGCAAAGATCGTTTGACGTCGCGCGATGTCGTTTGGATCGTGTAACCGAGCGTTTGAGCGATGGCAGCGTTTGGGGGGACTGTAAATCGCTCGTTTGGGCTCGGCAAACGTCGTTTGAAGACTGCGAGATGGCGTTTGGACGGTGTAGCTGGCGTTTGATCGCCGCGCGCCACGATTTGGTCGGTGTAAATGAGCGTTTGAAGAGTGCGAGGCTTGGGGCTGGTGGGGTTGGCCTGAGTCGCGTTCCGGCACGACTCGGCAGGAGCCTCGTTCTCCTGGTTCGGCTCGGCAGGAGCCTCGTTCTCCCCAGCACGTCTCGGCAGGAGCCTCGTTCTCCCGGGCACGACTCGGCAGGAGTTTCGTTCTCCTGGTTGGCAATTCGTGCTCGTGCTCAGCGAAGTGGCGGTTGGTGTCAGCGGAGCGGTACTCGTACTCGCGACACGGCGAGAGGATTGGGAGACCTTCGGTCGCGATGGTGCGGTCGAGACCCGCGCACAGCCGCGGATTGGGAGGACCTTCGGTCGTGGTGAGATGTGCGGGGCCGGGGAGACTTCCGCGCATGCCGCGGGTGGGGTTGTCCGTGGCCTCGGTTGATGAGTTGGCGGGCGGAAGAGCGATTTTGTTAGTCACGGATCGACTTATGCCGACGGTATGCGGCGACTAAGATGGCGTCTCACTTCGCCGGAGAACGCCCACGATGAGCCAGTTTTCGCCCTACCAGTCGCCGCAGTTTCCCAATCACGCCTACGCCGCTCCGCCAGCCCCCAGGCCGGGCGTTTACATCGGCTTCGCGATCTACTGCGGGATGTTGGCCCTGCTGTATTTGGCCGTCGCGGCACTCGGCGTGGGCTTGATGGTCATGTCCGAACAAGTCGCTGAGTCGGATCCCGAACTCGATGGCCCGATGCCCGTGATCCTGATGGGCGTCGTGATGATGGTGGTTTGCCGGCTGCCGCGATTTTCGCCGCCGGACCTCTGTTGCCGCGTAAACGCTGGGTGTGGATCTACGGCATCGTGGTAATCGCGATCGGGCTGACGAGCATCTGCACGTTGCCGTTCAGCGCGCAAGTTCTTGCTGATCTTTTGGCTGAAGCCAGAGGCTAAGGCGTACTACGGCTATTCATAATCGCCCGTGGCGAGTGACGCCTTTTAACTTGGTAAATTTCAGCCGACCACGAATCGCTGCGGATTCAAGATGCCGCGCGGATCGAATTCTCGCTTGACCGCCTCCATCAACTCCAACGGCGAGCTCGATTCCCCAGACGCTTTGATGCGTTCGCCCGAGCCGCTCGTTCGACAGCACCACAGTTGGCGGCTCGAGGACCGGCCGCACGGCTCAGCAACGTGCGCGACAAGCCTTCCGCTGGCGTATCGGCGAACGTGGCGGTAACGACGCCGTTGCCCGCATGCGACGTGAATCGAACAGCCTGCGTCCACTTGCCGGAATGCGTGGATCATCGGCGCGACGCCGCTGGGCGTCACGTTCGCTCGCACAACCAGCGGCGATTCGCCATTCGCGGCGAAATCGACTAACCGCTGCCATAGCGCCGTCGCATCGCCCCCGGCGAAGGCTTGCGACTTCGTGGCGTTCAGCTCGCGCCACTCGGCAGCCAAACGTTGCTGCATCCAGTCGACTTCGGTTCGAGTTCCTTCCAATCCGACGACCAACGTCAGCCTCACGCTCGCCGCCTCCACCCAACCGTTCGCCGATGTCGTGCCAAGCATCACCGCCAAGCAGCTCGATCGCGCACGGCGAAGCGGCCGTATGGGCCAAGGCGGCCAGCAACCGTTCGGCGTGTTCTTCATCAAACGCGCGGCAGGCCAGCAGCACGCTCGCCTCCGACAGCGGCCGGACTTTTAGCGTCACTTGCGTGATGACCGCCAACGTCCCCAGCGAACCGGTCAGCAGTTTGCAGAAGTCGTACCCGGCGACATTCTTGACGACGCGTCCGCCCCCTTTAAACGCTCGGCCGCGTCCGTCCACCGCGCCGATACCGATCACGAAATCGCGGACGGCCCCATATCCATAGCGACGCGGGCCATTCCAGTTTGTGGCCACGACGCCGCCGATCGTGGCTCGATCGGTCATCGGCACGTCGATCGGCAACTGCTGACGCTCGGCCAACAACGTGTCGCGCAACTGAGCCATCGTCGCGCCGGCTTCGACCGTGATCGTCATATCGCGAGCCGGATAGTCGATCACGCGATGGAGCGCGGTCAGCGAGAGTCCGATTCCCGGCTTCTTGGCCGGCAAGCCGAAATTCAGGCTGCAACCGCCGCCGATCGGATAGACCGGCGTTTCCGTTTCGTGCGCCTCGCGCACGACGTCCGCCAAGGCTTCGGGCGACGTCGGTTGTTCGGTGCGTTCGAGCGGCAGGTTGTCGAGTGTGGCGTTCATGGGAGGTTAAGCCGACGATCCGTGGAGCCGAAAAGGAAGGCGTTGCGAGCAGCGGCAAGTGAGTCGCGATCGCCAACGAGGAGTTTCAAAACCGAGCCGGGAGCTACATGGCGGCACGTCGGCCTGGGTGCTTTTGTTCCATGCCGCAAGCGCCGGCCGTCGGCAGCATCTTGCCGGGACTCAAATTGTTTCGGGGGTTGAAAGCTCGGCGAAGTTGCCCCATCACGGTCAGGTCATCTTCCGAAAACATGCGGGCCATGAAGCCGATCTTCTCGACGCCGATGCCGTGTTCGCCCGTGACGCTGCCGCCGCAATCCAAGCAAGCTTGCAGAATCTCGCCGCTGGCTTTCATCACGTTTCGCACTTGCTCGGCGTCACGTTCGTCGAACAACAGAATCGGATGAATGTTGCCGTCGCCCGCGTGAAACACGTTGACGATTCGCAAGCCATATCGGTCGCCCGTCTCGCGAATCACTCGCAAAATATGTGGCAACTGAGTTCGCGGCACGACGCCGTCCTGCGTGCAGTAACTGGGACTCAAGCGACCGATTGCGCCGAACGCCTGCTTGCGGCACTTCCACAGCTTCTGCCGTTCCGCCGTGGTGGCCGCCTGACGAACTTCCCGCGCGCCGCTGTTGCGACACAGCTCGGCAATCCGATCGCGTTGTTCGTCCAGGCCGGCTTCCAGTCCGTCGACTTCGATCAACAAGATCGCTTCGGCATCCAGCGGAAATCCAAACCGAAACGCTTCTTCCAACGCCCCCAAGATGCCGCGATCCATCATCTCAAGAGCCGCCGGCACGATGCCCGCTCCGATGATTTCGCTGATCGCGGCCGTGGCGTCGTCCACCGAATCGAAGATGCCCAGCATTGTGCGATAGCCTTGCGGATCGCGAGTGAGCCGCACCCACACTTTCGTCACGATCGCCAGCGTCCCTTCGCTGCCCACGATCGCGCCGACCAAGTCCAACCCCGGGCTGTCCTCGGCCGGTCCGCCGAACGTCGCCAGTCGGCCGTCGGCCAGCACGGCCTCGACGCCCAACACATGGTTCACCGTGACACCGTACTTCAACGTGTGCGGGCCGCCGGAATTGGTGGCCACGTTGCCGCCGATCGTACAGGCGCCTTGGCTGGACGGATCCGGAGCGTAATGAAAGCCGGTCCCCTTCAGCGCGTTCGTCAACCACACGTTTACGACGCCGGGCTGAACCACGGCATAGCGGTCGCGCAGATTGATCTCCAGGATTTCCTTCATCCGCGTTAGCACGATCATCACGCCGCCGCCCACGGGCAGGCAGCCGCCGGCCAAGCTGGTGCCGGCGCCACGCGGCAGAAATGGAACATCGTATTCGTTGCACAGCCGCACGATCGCCGCCACCTGTTCCGACGTGCGCGGAAACACGGCGACATCGGGGCTGTTCTTCTCGATCACGAACCCGTCGCATTCGTAGACCAACAATTCCGATCGCGCCGACAGCACGCCGTCGACGCCAACCAATCGCCGAAACCGCTCGACCAACTCAGCGGAGATGCGCGACGGCGCGGGAGCGGTGACGCTCATGGTTCCCTTTCCGAAACGAGGCAGCAACGCGAAAAGGCTTTGATTATAGATGCCTAACGCGGCTTTTTCTTCGTCAAGCGTTTCGACGGGCTCTTCTTATCCGAGCTGCTGGTGGCCGTGGGCTTCTTAGCGCCTGAGCTGCTTTTCTTCTTCTCAACCCTGTCGGCTTTCGGCTTTTCGTCCTTGTCCGACTTGTTCGCCTTCGGCTTGCTCGATTTGCCGGACTCCGCCGCCGAGGACTTATCCGGCGACGATTTACCTGGCGGCGACTTTCCCGGCGACGTCTTTCGTTTCTTGGCGGGAGCGGGTTGCGAAGCAGCTTCGGCCGACTGCTTGGCTCGCTGAGCGATACGTTCCTTGGCCGCCGGATCGATCTCGGCCAAGATCCCTTTCACGCGTTGCGAATTGGGCGACGTACCAAAATCGACCGCGAACTGATGCAGCAACGATGCGAACTCGGGCCCCTTGTTCTTGGGAATCGCCCGCTCCAGCCCCGGCGTCTGCCATTTCTCGGCGTTCGCTTCGGCGATGGCTTCGGTCGCCACAAAGATATCCAACGCCGCCTTGTTGCAAGGAATCGCGTGTCCGCCCAAACCGTGCTGGGTCACGAACGCGACGGCGAACGGTGTCAGGCCGGTGAACTTCTCGAATTCCTTCAGCGCCTTGCCCTGCCCCAGCTTCTTCAGAAAGTCGATATCGAACGTGTAGTGCGTTTCGAAAACCGCCTGCAAAGCCTTCTTCAGCCGACCGGCCGCTTCGCGCGAGTCGGCCAAGTTCGACATGACTTCGGACAGCTCCGTGACCGTCGTGACGCGGACTTCGTTCCAGTTGAAGAACAGCTCTTGCAGCTTCGCCAGCGATTCGTCGGCCGCCTCGAACGTGCTGTTCTCCAGGACGCAGGCGTACAGCAAGTTATCCAACAGCGGCCGATCGGGCAGCGACACCTGCTTGTAATGCTTCTTGAGAACCTTATGGATTTTCGCGAAGACGGCGGCGCGGTTGGTGCTACTCATGCGTCTGGAGTTCCAAAGCAAAACGGGTGAACGGCGGGATAAAAGGGAGAACGCGGCAAGTAGTGAGGCGGTAAGGCTCGGGCGTCGCGGCGGATGCAACCGACCGGGCCCGAATTCGCTCGCGATTAAGTCGACGCGTGGTTCCATCATCGTCATCGGGCGTCGATGATCCGATCTATGGCTGCCGGTGTCGAACGAATCGTCTTCAAACGCGCTGTCGTCGGTTTCGGTCGCGGAACCAGTCGCCTCGTTCTCGTCCGGCAAAACCTCGCGGAGGATGCGAGCCACTTCGATCGAATTCTTGACGCCTTGATCCAGCACGAATTGCAGCCGCGGCGTGTACCGCAACTCCACGCGATCCGACACCTTTTGCTGCAGATAGCCCGAGGCGTTCTGCAATCCTTTTAGACTCAGCTTCTGCTTGGCTTCGTTGCCCATGACCGACACATGGACTTTCGCGCTGCGCAAGTCGCCGCTGACCTCCACGAACGTAACGGTTACGTCCTGGATTCGCGGATCTCTTAAATCGGTCAGGATCGCCATGCCGACAACTTCGCGAATGGCTTCCGCGACCTTCAATACCCTGCGTGACGTCATAGCGTGCGAGCCACTTCCTCGATCTTGTAGGCTTCCAGCACATCGTCCTGCTTGATGTCGTCGAACGAGGACAACTTGATGCCGCATTCCAAACCGCGGGTGACTTCCTTCACGTCGTCGCGCACGCGACGCAGCGTATCCAGCGGATAGTCGCCGATCGTTCGACCATCGCGATTCACGCGAATTCGGCAGCCACGTTCGATGGCGCCTTGGACCACGTAACAACCGGCGACCGTGCCGACGCGGCTGATCTGGAACACTTGCTTGACGATCGCACGCCCCAATTCCACCACGCGTTCTTCCGGCTTCAGCTTGCCTTCCAGCATCGCCTTAATGTCGTCGGTCACCTTGTAGATGATGTCGTAACGACGAATTTCGACGCCGCGTTCTTCGGACAAGGTGCGAGCGGCTTCGTCGGGAATCACGTTGAAGCCGACGATGATCGCCTCCGATGCCGAGGCCAGCGTCACGTCGCCCGTGGTGATTCCGCCGACCGACGCTTGCAGCACGCGGACTTGAACTTCCGGGTGCTCCAGCTTTTGCAATTCCTTTTGAATGGCTTCGATCGAGCCACGCACGTCGGCACGAATAATCAGGTTCAGCGTCACGCGTTCGTCGGGCTGACCCAAGCGGCCTTCTTGCAGTCGGCGCTGGAATTCCTCGAACGACACCTTCGGCGTGAAGCCGCTGAGTCCTTCGGTGCGCGAGCGATGCTGGCGTTGTTCGGCGATTTCGCGAGCCTGAGCGATGTCGTCCAGCACGTAAAACGCTTCGCCCGCTTCCGGCGGCACGTCCAAACCGACCAAGTTCACGGGCGTCGACGGACCGGCTTCTTCGACACGAACGCGGGGCCGAAGCGTGGTCGCGGCACCGCCTTCACGCGCCCATAAGTCGCGCGCCGCAGACTGATCACGTCGCCCACTCGCAGCGTGCCGTTCTGCACCATCATCTTGGCAATCACGCCGCGACCGCCTTTGTTCCGCTTCCAAGCACGTTCCAACGCGGCTCGCGTGGGATTCGCCTGGAAGTCGTTTAACTCGGCGATTGTGAGAAGCGTTTCCAGCAACTCATCCATACCTTGGCCGGTCAGAGCCGCTGGTGCGGACCACTTCATCGTCGCCGCTCCATTCACTGGGCGTCAATTCATGTTCGGTCAACTGCGTCAGCGGCCGCATTAAATCGACGCCTGGCAAATCGACTTCCTTGTTCAACGCCACGACGATCGGCACCCGGCGGCCTTGGCGTGGCTGATCGCTTCTTCCGTTTGCGGCATGATGCCGTCGTCAGCGGCGATGACCAGCACCGATATCCGCCAGATCGCCCCGCGAGCTCGCATTTCCGTAAACGCTTCGTGCCCCGGCGTATCGACGAAAGCGATCTGCTTTCGTCCGTCCTTTTCAACTTGATAAGCCCGGATGTGCTGCGTGATGCCGCCCGCTTCGCCTCAATCACTTCGGTGCCGATGATGTAGTCCAGCAACGATGTTTTGCCGTGATCGACGTGGCCCAAGAACACCACCGGCGGACGCGCGCCAGTGGTTGATCGGGGCCGTCCGCAGCCTGCGAATTTCGGACAGCAGCGAATCTCAAGCGACTCTGGGCTTTGATTTCGACCTCTACGCCCACCTCGACCGCCAACAGCTCGACCAACTCGTCGTCGATCTGTTGATTGATCGTCGCCATCGTGCCAAGCTGCATCAGCGTGCGTTGCACTTGCGATGACGGCACGCCGGTCGCTTCCGAAAAGCTGCGGACGGTACATGGCAGTTCCAAGGCGACTTTTCCTTTGCGCGGCGCGGCCGTATTCGTACCCTTGCGAGCGCGAACGAGGGTTCGACGCCGTAGTCCCGGACCTCCCTGATCGTCGTCGCGGCCCATCGACGAGCCCTTCGTGCGACGCGCCTTCTGGCGATCCAACCGAGCGCTGGCCATGCCGACCAGACGGCGAGGACGATCGTCGTCGGCCTCCTCTTTTTCACCGCCCCGACGTTTGCCTTTCGACTTGCCTCCGCCGTCGGCTGGAGCCGCGCGCTCCTTTTTCTTGTCGGTCGGCGACGCGGGTGGCTTCTGCGCTTGAGCATGTTCCAGTTCCGCCTGGGCCATATGTTCGGCCAGATTCGGCCGCTGCCCTTCGCTGTCGCGGCGGATCGCGTCCTTCGGCAATCGAATCTCGGGCTTTTGCGGCGCCGGCTCGTTCGGCGCGGCGGCCGGAGTGGGCTGCTTGGCGTCCGGCATGCTGGCCAGCTTGATAACCGGCGCTCGCGGCTTCTTCTTCGCCTTGATGGTTTCAGGCGCCTCGCCTTGTTTCTCTTTGCCTTCGCCGCCGCGTTGACCGATCACGCGAACGCGTTGCGAGCCACCGACGCGAATGTAGTCCTCGCGGCGATAGGCTCCGCGCGAATCGTCTTCGCGCTCGGGCCCCTTGGCGGGCGGCGCCGGCGGTTCCGGCGGAGCTTCGGGAGCAGCCGCGGCCGGCTCTTGAATTTCGACTGGCGGCGCTTCCTCAGGCGGCTCGGCCGGCGGAGCGGACGGCCCGCCCGAGCCCGACGTGAGCGAGCGGAGTGGGCCGGCGGTACGAATCTGTCGAATCGGCCCGGCGGGGCGAGCGGGCGCGGAAGGTCGGATGGGAGTGCCAGGCCGATGCGGAGCGGCCGGGGCGGCGGGAGATTTCTCGGCGGCAGCCGGTTTGTTGCCGCCGCTCAAGTAAGCTTTAACCTTTTCAACCTCGTCGTCATCCAGGCTCGCCAGCGCGGAGCCTTTCCCTTGAATCCCGATCTTTTTGCAAATCTCGACGAGATCCTTGCTATCGACCTGGACATCTTTGGCAAGCGCGTAAATGCGGACGGCCACTATGCGTTGTTCCTCTCAATTGACGCCAGCCGGGATCACTTGCCGACAAGCGTTATACCTAACCTGTTGCTTACATAACCGCAGTCTCCTACGTTTCGGGGCGGTGTTGCCGGCAACTATTCGGCAACTAGGTTATACATCGCCTCGAATCGTCACAAGCCTTACTGATCCGCCTCCGCCGATGAATCCGTTTGGTCGGGTTGCGATTCCGACGCTTCGGGTTCAGGAGTTGGCTCCGCCGCTTCGGCCGCCGCGGCCTGTTCGGCCTCGAGATGCTGACGCTCGCGTTCCGCGCGCTTTTGACGCTCACGCTCTTCGGCCGCGGCGTGCTCGGCCTCTTCAGCTCGCGCTTCGGCTTGCTCGACGATGGCGTCGACCTCTTCCTGCGATAATCCGCCCAACTCCATCAACGCGTCAGGCTCGATCACCGAGAGATCGTCGTAGGACAAATAACCTTGTTCCACGAGCGCCTGAGCCAACTCTTCATTGACTCCTTCGATCTCGCAGAATCCGCCAACAGCACGTTCGATTTGCTCTTCGAGCTCCTCGCCCGTCATGATTTCGATATCCCAACCACATAGCTTGCTGGCCAAACGGACGTTCTGCCCGCGTCGGCCAATTGCCAGCGAAAGTTGGTCTTCACGAACGAGGACGATGGCGCGACCAATCATATCGCACAGCAGCACCTGATCCACCTCGGCCGGCTGCAGCGCATTCGGAATTAAAACTTCCGGGTCTTCGCTCCAGCGAACAATGTCGATCCGTTCGCCTGCCAACTCGTCCACAATATTCTTAATTCGGTTGCCGCGAACGCCGACGCAAGCTCCCACGCAGTCAACACGCTGGTCCGTGCTGCTGACCGCCACCTTTGTGCGATAGCCCGGCTCGCGAGCCATCGCATTCACGGAAATCACGCCGTCGGCGATTTCCGGAATCTCCTGCTCGAACAGCCGCTGGACCAACTGAGGCCGCGTTCGGCTGAGCACCACGCGGACGCGATTTCCCACCGCCCGCACTTCGGCGATCACGGCCCGAATTCGTTCATTCGGATGATGCGACTCGCCCGGAATCATTTCGCTACGCGGAAGCAACGCTTCAATATTCGACAACTGAACCGTCGCCGCGCCGCCTTCATTCCGCTGGATCACGCCGCTGACCATCGTGCCGATCTGGGCGTCGAACTCTTCGATCAGCGAATCGCGTTCGGCTTCGCGAATTTTCTGAATGATAACCTGCTTGGCCGTTTGAGCTCCGATGCGGCCGATCGTATCCTGATCGATGACTTCGCCGTTGCGGTGAGCCGAGAGGTTGCCGGTCGTACGGTCGATCCCCACTTCGATTTCCGCTTCGTCGCCATATTGGCGTTTCATGGCGGTGACGAGCGCTGATTCAATCGCCTGAAAGACGATTTCCGGGTCGATATTCTTCTCGCGATGAAGTGAATCGACAATTCGCAGCAACTCGTTGGGATTCATTCGTCCTGAGCCCTAAACGGGATGAGTGTCTAAACAGAGAGCGACACTGCCGCGAAGGGCCCTGTCGCTCTCAAAGCCGTTCCAAAATGACAACTTAGCGCCGTCGCAAACGGCTTAAGATAGTGGTGTGATCGACCAGTGTCAACCGATTCCCAAGGCGGCCGAAAACGACGCAAATCCTGTTACTCGCAGGTCTCCCGCACTCGCACGGCCTCTTGGAATCTCGGCCGATAAACCAGCGATTAACCAGTTATCGTGGGGTAATCGGTATTGTGAACGGCCCCGAAAAGATCCAGACTAAGCGGCCGAATAGACGTACCGCGGCCCGATATCGCAGGCGATTGAAGTGCCACCGCTATCGCTGGCAAACGTCAAGCGAGGCAGTCGCGGCCCTTTCCGCGTCGCTAGCGTTTACCACGCATCGATCAACCAGTCCGCCGCGCCCGCAAGTCGACTTCCCTTGATCCGACAGGAGTGCCCCGAGCATGGTCCACGTGTTTTCCCATCTATGGCGACGATTGCTGTCGGTGTTCCTGGCGGGTTTGTTCGCGATTCTGCCGTTGGTGATCACCGTGGCGATTGTGAGTTGGGTGATCAATTTCATTCTCCAAATCGTCGGCAGCGATACTTGGATTGGTCGCACGCTGAAGTCGGTCGGCCGCAATTGGGTCGACGACGAAGTGATGGCTACGGTCGTCGGCTGGTTGCTCGTGTTGGGCGCGATCTTTTTGCTGGGTTTATTGGTGCAGAATAAGACCAAGAGCATCCTGGTAACCGCCATGAATTCCCTGTTTCAAAAACTGCCGTTGGTCGGCAGCCTCTACAGCACCGCGGCCCAGTTCGTCAAAATGCTCAACAAGCAAGAAAAGAGCGAGTTGAGCGGCATGAGCGTCGTGCTGGTTCGCTTCGGCGAAATGCACGGCGCCGGCCTCCTCGCCTTGATGCCTTCGCCCGAAAAGTACGACGTCGGCGGCGTCGAACATCAGATGATCTACGTTCCCACTTCGCCCGTTCCGATGACCGGCGGGTTATTGCTGGTGCCGTGCGGCCAAATTGAACGGCTTGATCTGGCCGTGGAAAACCTGATGAGCGTCTATCTCTCGATGGGCATCACCACGCCCCAAGCTCTGGCGGATCGCATGCGAACGACGGCGTGAACAATCCGGGCTCCGACGCAAACATTCGTTTGCCAAGAATGCGTCGGCCCTACGGCATCGCTTCTTTGGCGATCGGCAGATGCGAATATACCGAAATACGAGCACGTTGCGCGAGCGAGTGTGTCGGCGAATTCACTTGCTCGCGCCGCGTGCTGGTTCAGCTCAATCTGCCGCTCGCCCTAAACCGATTCGAGTTCTTCCCAGCGGGTGTAAGCAGTCGAGAGTTGCGACTCCAGCTCTTTCAATCGCCGTTGCTCCTGGGCGACCAGTTCGCCCGGCTGCTTGTAGAACGACGGATCGGCCATCGCTTGGTGCAACCCGGCGATGTCGGCCTCCAGACGCTCGATGTCGTCGGGCAGCCGAGCCAGTTCCTGTTGTTCCTTGTAAGTCAGCTTGCGTTTCGCGGTCGGGGCCGCGGGCTTAGCGCTGGGCGCGGCAGCGCTCGAGCCGCTCGACTTTTCTGTCGACTTGCCCTTGTCGCGAGAGGCTGTCGCCGCCAAGCGTTGCGTGCGTTGTCGCTGCCAATCGTCGTAGCCGCCGACATACTCGCGCACATTGCCGTCCTCGAACACAATGGAACTGGTCACCACGTTGTTCAAAAACTCGCGGTCGTGGCTGACCAGCAGCACGGTTCCCTGGTAGTCAATCAGCCGTTCCTCGAGCAGCTCCAGCGTCTCGGCATCCAGATCGTTCGTCGGTTCGTCCAGCACCACAACGTTGGCAGGTTGGAAAACAGTTTGGCCAGCAGCACACGATTCCGCTCGCCGCCCGACAGAAACCGAACCGGCGTGCGAGCTCGTTCGGGACTGAATAGAAAGTCCTGCAAGTAACCGATCACGTGTCGCGAGCCACCGCCAACTTGAATCGTGTCGTAGCCATCGCCCACGTTGTCTTGCACCGTGGCGTCTTCGTTGAGTTGCCGCCGGAGTTGATCGAAGTACGCGATCTGCAGATTCGTGCCCAGTTTGACTCGGCCCATTGCGGCTCGAGCTGCCCCAGCAAGATGGGCGCAGCAGCGTCGTCTTGCCCCTCCCATTGGGGCCGATGATCCCGATCTTGTCGCCTCGCATGACCGTCGTGGAAAACCCGCGCACAATCGGACGCTCGGCATAGGCGAACGACACGTCCTCGACGTCGGCGATCAAATTGCCGCTGCGCTGCCCTTCCTGGATTTGCAGTTGCACTCGGCCCGGCTGATCGCGCCGCTCCGCTCGCTCGCGGCGCAGTTTCTCGAGCGCCCGCACTCGGCCTTCGTTTCGTGTTCGCCGAGCCTTGATGCCTTGTCGAATCCAAACCTCTTCCTCAGCCAGCTTCTTGTCGAACAGCGCGTTTTGCTTTTCCTCCGCCGCCAACGCCGCGTCCTTGCGTTTTAGAAACGTGTCGTAGTCGCAGGCCCAGTCGAACAACCGGCCGCGGTCGATCTCCAAAATCCGAGTGGCCAGTCGCCGCAAGAACACGCGGTCGTGTGTCACGAACAACAGCGTCCCTTGCCACCGATTCAGCAGAAACTCTTCCAACCATGTGATCGCTTCGATGTCCAAGTGGTTGGTCGGTTCGTCCAGCAGCAGCAGGTCGGGTCCGGCGGACAAGCAGCGAGCCAGCAATACGCGCCGCTTCATTCCCGACGACAGCGTCTCGAACCGAGCGTCAGGATCCAGCTCCATCCGAGACAGCGTTTGCTCGACGCGATGTTCGATTTGCCAAGCGGCTTCGGCGTCAATCGCGGCTTCGTTCGCGACGACGTTCGCCGCGGGCCGAAACGCATCGCCGGCGCCGGCGAGGACCACGTCGTGAATCCGGCCCGAGATGTCTTGCGGCACGTCTTGCGGCAACAACGAAACTCGCGCCCCTGGAGCGAATTCCAGCGACCCGTGATCGGGCGCCACATCGCCGCACAACATTCGCATGAACGTGGTTTTGCCAGCGCCGTTGCGCCCCAGCAAACCGATTCGCTCGCCCGCTTCGATCTGACAATCGACGCCGTCCAACAATGCCGGCCCGCGGAATCCTATTCCCAAATCACGAATCGTAAGTAGCGGCATAAATCAATTAGCAGGGGTTAAAAAAGAAAGTATCGTTCAAGGCGGTCGGCGAGACTGTGTTCCTGTCGGCTTCAACCTTCCCGGTGGCCGATCACGGCGAGTCCGCGTCGCGCAGTTCGCGCACCACATCGGCGGCCCAAGCCTTGTCGGCATACAACGCCACCACGCCGGCTCGGAATTCGGCCAACTCTTGCCCCTTCAGGTTCTTATCGGCCCAGTCAATCAGCTCGCGCAGTGAACCGCTGTGATCGGCCGCCGGCGCGACTTCCGTATTATTCAAACGCTCCAGTTCATGACGAGCGAGCGCGACGATCTCCGCGTCT
>JAWKTM010000057.1:0-48451 GCA_041399085.1 Pirellulaceae bacterium | reverse complement strand
CAGCCGAGTGCCTCAAGACGTTGGCTCATCCGCACCGGTTGCGGATTGTGCAGATGTTGCTGAGCGGTCAATACACCGTGGGTGAATTGGCCGAGGCTTGTGAGATTCCGAGCCACATGGCTTCGGAGCATTTGCGGCTGATGCAACGTTGCGGTTTTCTGACAGCCGAGAAGGACGGGCGCTGCGTGTACTACGCGGTGGCCGAACCGCACTTGGCGAACATCATGAGCTGCATCGAGGCCCGGTTCGGCAGCAAAGCGTCGTAACCATATTTTTTTGCCCCGACATGTCGTAAGTTCTCGACATTACAACTGTTTATCACCAATGAAAAAGGAGTGGAACCATGTACGAGACAATTAGCGCTGACAAGCTGCGAGATTTGACCCGAGGCGGACAGCAACTGGAGTTGATCGACGTGCGAACGCCGGTCGAATTCCGCGAAGTTCATGTCGAGTTCGCTCGGAACGTGCCGCTAGATCGGTTGGATCCCCAGGCGTTGCAGGCCGAGCGGAACGGTTCCTCGGATCAACCGCTGTACATCATTTGCCGCTCGGGAAATCGCGGCAAACAGGCTTGTGAGAAATTTGTGGCAGCGGGCATTACGAATGTCGTGAACGTGGAAGGAGGTACGGTTGCTTGCGAAGCGGCGGGTGTGCCGGTCAAGCGAGGCAAGAAGGCCATATCGCTTGACCGCCAGGTTCGCATCGCGGCCGGCTCGCTGGTGCTCGTGGGAGCCGCATTAGGCTATTTCGTACACCCATATTTCATTGGGTTGTCGGCGTTCGTCGGCGCGGGACTGATCTTCGCGGGAGTGACCGATACGTGTGGCATGGGCATGATGTTGGCTCGCATGCCTTGGAACCAAGTGAAAGATTCGGCGTGCTCCAGCGGGCAATGCAAAGTGGCTTGAGCCAAGTGACTGGCCGCGCCGCGCTGGCTATTTCGGGTTCGACTTTTTCATGCAACAAGGAGAGGCAATCATGTTACTTAAGCAGTACTATTTAGGGTGTCTATCTCATGCGTCTTATATGATTGCGGACGAGCGAACTCGAACGGCAGCCATTGTGGACCCACAGCGAGATATCGACCAGTATGTGCGTGACGCCGAAGAAGCGGGCTATCAAATCAAGCATGTGTTTCTCACCCACTTTCACGCTGATTTCCTGGCGGGACATATCGAATTACGAGATCGCTTGGGCGCGACCATCTATTTGGGGCGTCGAGGCGAAGCTGAGTTCGAGGCCGTCAAGTTGGCCGAGGGCGACCGGGTGGAGTTTGGCGACGTGAGAATCGAGGCGTTAGAAACCCCAGGGCATACGCCGGAGGGCATTTCTTTGTTGGTCTACGATTTGGTCAAGAGCGACCAGCAGCCGCACGCCGTGCTGACGGGCGATACGTTGTTCATCGGCGATGTGGGGCGTCCCGATCTGTTGGCGTCGATCGGAGTGACGGCCGATGAATTGGCGGACATGTTATATGACTCGATCACTAACAAATTGGTAAAGCTGCCGGATGCCACGTTGGTATATCCGGCCCACGGCGCGGGTTCTTTGTGTGGCAAGAGCCTGAGCCAGGAAACAGTTTCCACGATCGGCGAGCAAAAGAAATTCAACTATGCGTTGCAGCCCATGAGTCGCGAGGAATTCAAAAAGATCGTGACGGCGGAGCAACCCGAGGCGCCAGGTTATTTTGTGCATGATGCGATTTTGAATCGACAGGAACGGCCGAACCTGGAGAATACATTGGCTCGTTCGCTCCGAGCGATTGAGCTGGACGAAGTGTTGCGGCTGAGCAATCAGGGCGCTCAACTGGTTGATGTCCGGGATGCGATCGACTTTGAGGGCGCGCATCTGGCTGGTTCCCTCAATATCGCTCTACGTGGCAAGTATGCCACTTGGTGTGGAACGATGCTGAGCCACGATTCGCCAATCGTCGTTATTGCCGAACCAGGCGAAGAAGAGGAAGCCGTGATGCGTCTCGGCCGAATTGGTTTCGACAATGTGACCGGCTACCTGCGAGGCGGGATGGATTCGTTGAAGGATCGCCCGGAGTTGGTTCGGCGAGTCGAGCGAATCACGGCGGTGGCGCTCGCCGAGCAACTGAAATCGTCATCCGAAACGCCGATGGTGCTGGACGTTCGTTCGGAAAAGGAATGGGCCGCCGGACACATCGCTGGCAGTCATAACATGCCGTTGAATCATCTTCGGGATCGAGTCGACCAGTTGCCTACCGACCGGACGATCGTGGTTCATTGCGAAGGCGGATATCGTTCGGCGATTGCCGCAAGCGTGTTGGTCGCGGCGGGTCGAGCGGATGTGATGGACATGGTGGGCGGGTTCAAAGCGTGGAATGCTTCGAAGCTGCCGGTACAAGCTGAAGAGGTCGCGACGGCCGACGCGTAAACTTGGCCAATCGTTAGGCGGCACGGCGAAAGGACAATGGCATGTCTCCACTCCTACCCATCTCCGGCCTGCTGGTGGGATTTTCCCTCGGCCTGACCGGCGGAGGTGGGGCCATTTTCGCCGTGCCGCTGCTCGTTTATATGCTGGACGTGCCGGCTCGCGAGGCAGTCGGTGTCTCGCTAATCACGGTTGGCACGACGGCTTTGGTTGGTTTCGTCCAACGAGCTCGTCGCGGACAAGTGGAGTTTCCGACCGGTTTACTGTTCGCGCTGGCCGGAATGATTGGCGCTCCGATTGGCTCGTGGATCGCCGATCGTATGGCGGAGTCGCTTCTACTGGGGTTGTTCACGCTGTTGATGTTGGCGATTGCCGTTCGCATGTGGCGTAAGGCCAACCAGCCGAAGGCCCAGTTGCCCGTTCTTTCGCCGGCGGAGCTTGACGAGAACGACGGCCCGACCTGCCGCCGCGATCCTCAAGGCAAGCTGAGAATTACGTCGCCCTGTGCTTTGTTGTTAGCTGCGATTGGTGTGTCGACGGGCGTGTTGACCGGCCTGTTCGGCGTGGGAGGTGGATTCATCATCGTGCCGGCGCTCGTGATGTTCAGCGGCATGGGAATGCAACGAGCTGTCGGCACTTCGCTGTTGGTCATCACGTTTGTCAGCATCTCGGGAACGGCCAGTTACCTGCTCGGCGGAAGAGAGCTGTCGCCGATCGTTGTCACTGGCTTCACCGCCGGCAGCATTGTCGGTTTGTTCGCCGGCACTTGGCTGTCGCAACGATTGGCGGGTCCGACGCTGCAGAAGACTTTCGCGGCGGCGATTTTGGTCGTGGCGATGTATGTGGTGGGACGAACGGTTTGGGGATAGGGGGGTGCCGACGGTTGTTGCTTGCGGCGGTTCTTGTGCGCGAAGAAAAAGCTCCGACAAGGCGGAGCACTCCAAAAGAAAGCTCCGACGAGGCGGAGCGTTTGAATTGCGCAGCTAGCGGGCTGACGCTGTTTATCGGCCGACGAAGATTAGCGGCGGGCTAATGCTGGGAGCGATCACGGCGTCGTTCTCGCCCAAGCCGGCTTCGACCACGCCACGATTGTTGCGGAACGGATGATCGTTGGCACAATCGGCCGCCGTGCAGTCGGCAACGCGTTGGATGTGTCCATCCAGATACAGCAACTGATGAACTCGGCCCCAATGATTCAAGGGACGACCGTCGGGCGTGTTCAGCGTCGGAGCGTCGGAAACCACCGGAAAATACGAGCGGCCGTCGTGCCTCACGGCTTGATGCACGCCGTTCTTCACATAGCCGACCGTGTAACCGAAGCTGCCGCCGGCCATGCGTTGCAGTTGCGTCAATTGGCGTTCGCGAGCCCGCCTGAGATCTTGGGCCGTGGGAATGCGAAACGGATTGGCCGACTCGCGTACTTGGTCGGCGAATTCCGAGGCCGGGCAAATCAATGTACTCGCGTCGGGTAGCAACTCGGCTTCATTCAGCGACACGGCGACGAAGCCGGCAAAAGCTTCGGGGCCCTCGGCCGGCACATAAGGCAATCGGCCATCGGGTGCGTGAGTCGCGTAGGTCTCGATCGACTGCGAGAGAATTCGCAGATTGTCTTGGCAAGCCGCCAACTGGGTTTGAAACCGGCTTTGCATCAGGGCCGGAAACACCAAGGAGGTTGAGACGACGAACACCGCGGCGCACACGGCCAACTCCGCCCAGGACCAATGGCGACCGGCAGCAGGCGTGATACGCGTGGGCGAAAGTGACGCGGCGGGTCGTGTGGGATGATTGGCCTCGAAGCCGGCATTCGCGAAACTTGCGTTGCGGGGAATCGCTTCGTCTTGAAAGCCGGAGACGAAATCGCAGGTTCGGTCGGCCAAGCCAAGCGGCGGCTCGTTTTCCCAGGCATCTTCGTCGTCGCGTATGGACTCCAGCGGATCAAGCTTCCGCCGGATCTCTTCGAGCTGTTCTCGCAGTTGGGGATCGGCTTCCAATTTCCGCTCGATCCGCTGCCGCTCGGTGGCGTCCAGCGCGCCGAGCAGAAAGCCAAGTAAGTCTTCACGCATGGGTGCTGTTAATCTTGAAATTCGTGTGCGTTCTTCCAGACTTCGCTCAGTTTGGCGATGGCCGTGTGCAACCGACTCTTCACCGTTCCGACCGGAACGCTCAAAGCCTCGGCGGCTTCACGGTATTTCAGTCCCTGATAAAACACCAAATGCACCACGTTTCGCATTGGCTCGGACAACTCCTCCAAAGCCTCTCGCACCATCGACCCACGTTCCATGCGGCTCAGATGGGTAATCGGTTCGGAATCGTCGCTGGCCAGTACATCGACCAACTTGCCCACTTCGTCCCGCATCTCGCCGGAAGCTTGGTCCAAACTGACCATGCGGTGGCGGCGATTGCGACGTTGGGCATCGATGGCTTGATTCGTGGCGATTGCGTACAACCACGGGCGAAACTTGCGGCCTTCCTCGAACTGGTCGCTCTTCAGATGAATCTGAAGGAACGTCGCCTGGAAAGCGTCTTCCGCCATCTCCGCGTCGCCCAAATAGCGGCGCAGATAGCTGTACATTTCTCGTTCGTAACGCCGTACCAGAGCGGCAAACAGGTCTCGATTTCCTGTCTGGCGATACTCCAGCAGCAGTTGCTCGTCCGTCACCGGGGAGGTTGAACGGTGGGAATCCTGTTCCGTATACATGCTCGTGGTAGCAGCTTTCATTTCTACGAACCAATCTGAGGAGAGTTCGTGGGATATTTTAACCGATCCATCCGCGACTCGCGAACGCTAAGTCGCTTGTTTGTCCGATCTTGAACGAAAATTCATGTCGAACTGGCAGGCAGGCCCGCCGTGGCTGTCGAATTGACAGGCGTTTTGAGCCATCCTAAACTCAGAACTCTTCCTGAACGCAAAATCCGTGCCTTCCGTATCGCCTGTGTCAAATCCGCGCTACCGCTGGGCCGCTCCGGGCGACGTTAACGCCTTTTTCGGCTTGATGTTAGATAACATCGCCGATCTGCTTTTGACGGTCAGCCTGCTGGCGGTCGTTTTTGAATTTCCTACAACGTTCGCCCTGCAACACATGGTGCCGGGCACCGCCGTAGGTGTTTTCGTGGGCGACTTGCTGTTCTTTTGGATGGCACTCGCGCTGGCTCGGCGAACCGGCCGTAACTCAATTACCGCCATGCCTTTAGGGCTGGACACGCCTAGCACGATTGGGATGGTTTTCTTTGTCCTGGGACCAGCGTTTGTCGAGGCCAAGCAAACCATGCCGGTCGAGCAGGCGGCGGTTTACACGTGGCACATCGGAATCTGCGCAATTTTCATCAGCGGGCTGTTCAAGTTCGCTTGTTCGTTCGGATCGAATTGGGTTCGGCGATGCGTGCCGCGAGCCGGTTTGCTCGGGTCGCTGGCTACCGTGGCGCTGGTGCTAATCAGCTTTTTGCCGCTGTTGGAGATTCTGCATTTTCCCATTGTGGGATTGGCGTCTCTGGCCGTGATCCTGACAACATTGGTCGCGCGAGTCCGGTTGCCGGGGCGAGTGCCGGGAGCGCTGGGAGCTTTGCTCGTCGGAGCGATTCTGTTCTATACGATGCAAAGCTTCGATCTGCTGGGCTTCGAGGCCCATGCCAGCATCGAAAATCCGGCCCAAGCGTTGCTGCCCACCGGCTGGCTGCAAGTGTTCCGGTTTGAATGGCTGGGGGCGTTGGACGATTCGCTGAAGTATCTGCCGTTGGTGATTCCTTTCGCGTTGGCCACGGTCGTCGGTGGCATCGACTGCACGGAGAGCGCCGCCGCGGTCGGCGACGAGTTCGATACGAATCGAGTCGTGGCGGTCGAAGCGTTCGCGACGCTGATCGCGGCCCTGTGCGGCGGCGTGATTCAAACCACGCCCTACATCGGACATCCGGCTTACAAAGCGATGGGCGGCCGGGCCGCCTACACGCTGGCCACGGCGTTGTTCGTGGGAACGGCCGGTGTGTTCGGCTACTTCGGCTATCTGTATTTGCTGATTCCCAAAGCGACCGTGTTCCCGATTCTGATTTTCATCGGGCTGGAGATTACGGCTCAAAGTTTTCACGCCACGGCCAAGCGGCACTATGCGGCCGTCGCGCTCGCGTGCGTTCCGGCTTTGGCCGCGTTGGCGATGATTTTCCTGGACAATGTTCAGGGACAATACGCTGGCCAAGTGGCGGTGCTCAACCAACGAATCGCGGCGGTCAAAGCCGAAGTCGATTCGCAAGCGACGGCGGCTTCCGAAGTCGGCGGCGATTCGTCCGCGTCGGAATTGGCGCGGCTAACCGGGGAGCTCGAACAACAAGGCCAGTTGCTTGAATCGATGGCCGGCAATCCGGCGACGGGCGCCGTGGGCGAGCCGCTGGGACCGCTCGGCAAAGACATGCAGACACTGCGCATGCTGGCCGGCGGCTTCATTGTGACCAGCCTCTTGTGGGCTTCGGCGTTGGCCGCGATCATCGACCGCCGGTTGAAACTGGCTGGCGGCTATTTTCTGCTCGCCGCGGTATGCAGTTTGTTCGGCATCATTCATTCGCCGCTGCCCGGCAGCCCGCTCGTTAATCCGTTTGCCTTGCCGGAAAACTTGCCCAACAATGCCGCCGGACAAACGCCGCTGTACATGGCCGCGGCCTATCTGACGGTTGCCGTGTTGCTGGCGGCTTGGGGCTGGTGGGGCGGGCGAACCGGACAACTCGTTCCCATCACGTCGGACGGTGAATTCCATTCCGCCGACACAGGAGAAAAGCCCCATGACGCTCGCCCGCCAGCTTGAACCGGAAGTGATGGACACGCCCGAAGAAGCTCGCGAATATGACGAGATGGACCACTCGGCAGTCAATCAAGCGTTCGTCGCGGATATGTTGTCGTCGGACTTCGTCGTCGGCGACGTTTTGGACCTGGGCACCGGGACCGCAAGAATTCCGATCGAATTGTGTCGCCGTTGCGAAGACTGTCGGGTGATGGCGGTCGATCTGTCGGCCTACATGTTGGACTTGGCGATGTACAACCTCGAGGTCGCCGGGCTAACGCACCGCATCGAGCTTCAACAGATCGACTCGAAAGACATGCCATTCGCCGACAACATGTTCGACACCGTGATGTCGAACAGCATCATTCATCACATCGCCGATCCGTCCAGCGTTTTCTACGAAGCGATCCGGGTGACGAAGCCGGGCGGGCGGCTGTTCTTTCGCGACCTGGCGCGACCCACGGATCAAGACGAGTTGCGGCGACTGGTCGATCTGTACGCGGGTGGCGAATCCGATCACGCGCGGCAATTGTTCAAGCAATCGTTGCACGCGGCGTTGACGGTGGGCGAAGTCCGCGCGCTGCTCGCGCCGTTGGGCTACGCGGCCGCCACCGTTCAGATGACGAGCGACCGCCATTGGACTTGGACCGCCGTTCGCGAATGAGCCGAGCGTGACGGGATGCTTGACTCGGCTGGCCACGAACAACGGCTAATCCAAACCCAAGCTGTGCCGGTAGGCCAAACGCTGCGACTCCTGGCCGAGTTGATCCGTGAGCTTCGTCCATTCGGCGGCCGTCTTCTTCAGCGAATCGGCCGAGGATTCGTCGCCTGCAAGGGAAGCGATGGCGGCTTCGTCCAGCGTCTGCAGATAACGCTCGCGGCCAGGGATGCGAAAGCGCGTCGAGGCTCCAAGGGCGGTTCTGAGCGGCGGACATGGCGGCGGCAAGTGCGGCCGTCGATTGGGGCGACAACCGCACGGCGATCCATGAACTGGGTTGTTGCCGATGGGATTCGCGAAACATCGTGGTCGCCGAGCTCGCCGGAGAAACGACGCTGCTCATTTCCTTGCCGCTGATCCAAGCCAGCAAGGCCGCCGCGGCGTGGACTGCGAGCCACCGAGCAGACAGAACCGAGCCGCCCAGCGATGCCAACCACCGGCACGCGAGGCTCGTCGTCCTCGCCCCGTGGCTCCCAACGCTCGTTGCGAAAGTTGTACATCTCGGCCGCGCCTGGCAGCTCCGCGAAACCGATCGCATCTGGTTCAACGATGCCGGTTTCGTTCGCCGCCGCGGCCGAATCCGAATCGTCCGATGATTTGTCGGTCGTCGCCGGCAGCCAAGTGACAGCCATCGCTGTTTCGCCCCGCACGAGCCGCTGCCACGCGCGGTCGGGCGTGGTTGCCGGTTGTTGGCCGATCGCCATCCGCATCTCGTCCAGCGCGCGGGTGAACGGTGGCCCGTCGATCAACGGTTGCATCGTGCGGACGTTGAACAGTGTCGAAAACTGGCTGCGATGCCGAGCGTACGGGGCCGCTCGGGCCAACAGCATCAACGCTGCCCAACCCTGGTCATTCGGTTCGACGGTCGCTGTCCAAGCGGCATCGTCAGCCGGAGCCAACTCGCCCAACAACGCACGATCGCCCAGTTGTTCGACCAGCGTTTGATACTCGGCCCAAGTCGTCGGCGGTTGGACCTTCAGCCGCTCGAAGATGTCTCGCCGATACGCCAAGACCAATTGCGGCGAGCCCAGCGACACGGCGTAAATTGCCTTGCCCCAAGCCGGCTCGTGCAGCCGCTGGAGCGTGAAGATTTCGTCCCGCTGGTATTCGGCCGCATCGATCGGCTCCATCGGGAACTCAACAATCCACCGGCGTTCGGCCAACGTGCCCAGCAGCCCCGACGGATAAATCACCGCGTCGGAGTTCAGATGTTCGGCCGCCAGCAATTCGGCCGACGCGATGTTGCGCACGACCACTTCGCCCGCCGATCGCGCGTTCCAGTGACGCTCGACGGCTTCGGCCAGCGGCGCGTCGTCGACCACCGTCAAGCGGATCTTGGGCAACGCGAGAGAATCCGTCGCGGCATCGCTTGCCCCAGAATCGCCTGCCCCAGAATCGCCCGACGCCGCTCGGTCCGTCCGCGATTCGGAATCCGTGGACGAAGGCAGACAGCCGGCAAACAGGATGCTCGCCAGCAACAACAGCACGAGCGGCGATCGTCGCCACACGCCGCTCGCGACTGGCGATGCGTCACGGAAATCATGGAAACTCGGCGGAGTCACTTCAATGAGAGATGCATTCATGCGAGCAAGTACGCAATGTCAGTTCGGGTGGTTCGAGGTCAGGGCATCATAGCGGAGATGCCCGTCGAAGACTCTGGGCGTGCCACCCGCCCCGAACTGTTGCTTCGGATGCCGTCCGCCGCGTCACTCGCGAGGCTGTTGCGAGTCCCATTCATTGCCCGCTACAATCGCCGCTCCGGCCGTTCGGCTCGTTTCGCCCATTCGCTTTCCGACCACGATTTCGCCCCTGGAGTGTTGGCTTTCATGAGTGTTTTTCTCGGCATTGATATCGGCACTTCCGGCACCAAGACGCTGGCCATCGACGAGACCGGCGCGATTCTGGCCGAAGCCAGCGCGGGCTACCCGATCTACCATCCCAAGCCGATGTGGAGCGAACAGGATCCGGAGGATTGGTGGCAAGCGACGGTGAAGACCGTGAAGGCCGTGGTGAAGGCCGCGAAGCTGAAGCCGGCCGACGTGAAAGCTATCGGGCTTTCGGGGCAGATGCATGGCTCGGTGTTCTTGGACAAACAGAATCGCGTGGTGCGAAAGGCGCTGCTGTGGAACGACCAACGCACGGCCGCCGAATGCGACGAGATCGAACGACGAGCCGGCGGCCGCGAGGCGTTGATCCAGATGGTCGCCAATCCCGCCATGACGGGCTTCACCGCGCCAAAGATTCTGTGGCTCCGCAACAACGAGCCCAAGAACTTCGATCGCACGGTGAAGGTGCTGTTGCCGAAAGACGATATCCGCCGTCGTTTGACCGGTGAATTCGCCACGGAAGTAAGCGACGCCAGCGGCATGCTGTTGCTGGATGTGCGCAAGCGAGATTGGTCCGACGCGTTGCTGGAGAAGCTGGAGTTGGATCGCGGTTTATTCGCCCAGTGTTACGAATCGGAACAAGTCACCGGGCGACTGTTGCCGGACGTGGCCAAGCAACTCGGGTTGTCGACCGAATGCGTCGTGGTGGGCGGCGCCGGCGATTGTGCGGCCAACGGCGTCGGAACCGGCGTCGTCAAAAGCGGTGTGCTTTCGACGTCGATCGGCACGTCGGGCGTGATGTTCGTTCACAGCGACAAGGTCGAGATTGATCCGCAAGGCCGGCTGCATACGTTCTGTCACGCCGTGCATGGCAAGTGGCACATGATGGGCGTCAGCCTCACGGCGGGCGGATCGCTGCAATGGTTTGCCGAGCGGCTTTGCACGGAGTTCGCCGGACGCAAGGTGAAGGATCCGTATGAGGTGCTGAATCGCGAAGCCGAAGCGGTTGCGGCGGGAAGCGAAGGACTGTTCTTCCTGCCCTACTTGGCCGGCGAACGCACGCCGCACGCCGATCCCGACGCGCGCGGTTCGCTAATCGGACTGACGCTGAAACACACGCGCGGCCACATCGCCCGCGCGATCATGGAAGGCGTGACCTTCGCCATGCGCGACAGCTTGGCGATCATCCAAGCAATGAACGTTCCGGTGCGGCAGATTCGCGTATCAGGCGGCGGCTCGAAGAGCGCCCTCTGGCGACAACTTCAAGCCGATGTGTTCGGTAAAAAGGTCGTGACGATCAACGCCGAGCAAGGCCCGGCCTTTGGCGTGGCGTTGCTGGCGGCCGTCGGCGCGGGAGCGTACAAGAACATCGAAGAGGCCTGCGCCGCCACGATCTCCGTCACTTCGGAAACGCCAGTCAACGCCAAGGCAAAACGCATCTACGATCAGTCGTTCCCGATCTACCAAGACTTGTATCAGTCACTAAAAGCCGACTTTAAAAAGATCGCATCGCTGGGGTGAATGCAAAGACAGCATGGGGTCGCGTCGTAAATCTGGCCAACGCCTAATACTCGGAAACCTGCGCGAGTTGATGATTCTCGAGTTGATGTCGGATCACAAATTCGGATACGCCGTATTCCGCCGCCAACTCACTAACTTCCTCCTCACCAATCGTGGAGGCGGAAATATCGCGTTGCAGCATTTCCCAAGGAGCGAGAAACTCCGCCGCGAAAGCGCGATTCATTTGCTGACGCTCGGTTCGTAAGCGGTTCACCATCGCGAAGCGTTCACGGGGAAGCGTAAGATGCTCAAAAAGAGCGCGGCAAAAAGCGTATTGTCTGGAATCCGCCCGTGGCTTCGCAATCGCGAACTTAGGGGCTTGGCGAATGTTGCTGCCGACGAGAGCGTCAATCGCAGGCCACGGCAGGGGCTCATTAATTAAGCATCGCTCGAGATTCTCAACGCGCAAATGCTGGGCCAAATCATCAAGCGAACGCGACTTCCACGGCGAAACGTGCAACGCTTGGCGAAGCTGTTGAGCGAATCGATAGCCGGATTCCCAGGGATTTGGAAAACTCTGAACCTGGGGCGCTACGCTCCGCAAACCCTCCAACGGATCGAAGCTGTCTTGATCTTCAGCGATGGCTTCGGTTGCGGCCTGAAACTCTTCTGCCTGAGCGCGCAGAGTGGGAGCATTTGCCACCGAGAGAAAATCGCTCAGCAAATCGTGTCGGACTCGGCTGGCCGCATCCATCAGAGCCGACTCGAACTCGTCGTCGACCGAATAGGGATCAACTCCCAATCGTGCGCTTGCTTCACAAAACCTTTGTTCTTCGGCGGTCGCACTCGCGATGGCCACCCATTGGTCGTGCAACGTCGTCCCCGTAATCCCCGACGCGTCAAGTCGCATGACGACCGCATTCACAAATTGTCGGATGCTTTCTAACGCTTGTCTTGCGGGAATCAGTTCACTTCCCCAAGAAATGAACCGAATCGAAGCATCGGGAAAATCGGACGGTTGCCATTGAACCGTCAAATGCTCACCCAGCGAGGCGAAGCTCACGGCAGGAAGTACGAATCCTTCGCGAGCCCAGCGGATGTTATGCCGGCGTTCAAACGTGCCAGCCCGAGGCGAATTTACGCTCTCGTTCTCGGCCCGAATAAACCACCAATGATCGGCGAACCACTCTGCCAAAGGATAAAGCGCAATGAAAACGCGATCCCGGACCGAGCGGCAGCTCAAATCGAAGCATTCCGTGGCAGTCTTGTCGGCGACGAACAAGGCGAAAGAAGCCCAAGTCGCGCGAAGTTCCGCTCCTCGGGCAGCCCCAGGATCAACCCATTCATACTCGAATCGCAGCCCGGTCGACGTGCCCATCGATTACAGATCCCAATTGAGTCGTTCGATTCCAACGGGCCATTCGGTTGAGTCAAGTTGCCATCCTTTGTACTGCCCCAAGCCACGATTCACCAGTCTCGCTTCATAAACCACACCGTCAACCAGACACCAAACATATCTCGGGAAGCCGTCTTCCCACGGTGGTCCGAAACACTGGACTTCAACGGCGTGCGATAGCCATCGTTGTATCTCAACCAAACGCCCATTCAACGATGTATCGCAAATCGATGCGTCGGCTCGGGGACGCGGTACACCTGCGAACGATGGCCCCGACTTGTGTTCAGGGCTGCCTATACGTAACTTGTCGCGCCAGCGCTGCCACGTCGATACCTGCGGGCGGAGGTTGAATAGTGCGAGGCTGTGGCCGTTTTCTTCGCGGAGCACGCATGGGTAGTTCGAGGTCAGCGCTAGGTCGATTCGCACGCTACACCGGCTTGTTGCGATCCTTGATCTGGCCGGCGCGGTTGTCCAGGATGTTGTAGCGGCTCGGTTCCTTCTCGTCGCGGCGTTCCAAGCCGGCTCGGCCTAGCAGCGACTGCTTCAGGATTTCGCTGACCACTTCGTCATCGGCGGGCGGCGGGCCGCTGGCGCCTAACTCGACCGGCGAATACTGCATCTCGTACTGATGCTTGGCGATCGCCAACGTATCGCCCGGATCGATTCGCTTGCGCGTGATTCGCAAGCCGTTCACCTTCGTGCCATTGCGGCTGTTCATGTCCTTGACGAACCAATAGCCGTTTTCCAATGACAACTGGCAATGATGAGCCGACACGTTCGCGAATCGCAAAATGATATCGCAGCTTTCGCGACGACCGACCAACAAACGATCCTTTAGCAGCGGGATGTTATCACCGCCGCCCAGCGGAACTAGCAGACCTTTGCTCATGGTTGAACCGGTTCCTTGAGTACGGCGGGAGAGTGCCGTAGGATGCTCTTCTCGGTCCCGCCAACTTGAAATGGAATGTTAAGATTACGCCGAAAACCCCACCGGCACTTGTAGGATCAATTTAGGTGACTACCACTGCTTCGTCAACTAATTCACGCGCGGCCGACGGCGCCGAGGAAAACCTCGGACCGACGTCGCTGCCCGCTTGGCGAAGGGCCGGGCTGCGGTACTTTGCGTACAACTACTTTCTGCGTCAACGATTCGGCTATCGCGTGCAGAAAGTCAGCATCGATGCCGGATTCACTTGCCCCAATGTCGACGGAACCGTGGCGATCGGCGGCTGTACGTTTTGCGACAATCGCAGCTTCAGCCCCAGTCGCCGCTTGCCGCGCACGAACATTGCCGGCCAGATCGACGAAGGCATCCGCCGGTTGAAACGCCGCTACGTCTGCGACCATTTCATGGCGTATTTCCAACCCGCGACCAACACCTACGCCCCGGTCGAACGCCTGCGGCCGTTGTACGAACAGGCGCTCGATCATCCGCAAGTCGTCGGTCTGGCGATCGGCACGCGTCCCGATTGCGTGCCCGACCCGGTGTTGGACCTGCTCCAGGAAATGGCCGAGCGAACGTATCTGTCGGTCGAATACGGAATGCAAACCATGCACGACCGGTCGCTGGAATGGATGAACCGCGGCCACGATCACGCGTCGTTCGTTGACGCGATGCAGCGAAGCCGACAGCGAGGTTTCGAGATCTGTGCTCACGTGATCCTGGGCCTGCCCGGCGAGTCGCACGAGGACATGTTGGCGACCGCTCGCGAGCTGGCTCGGATCGGCGTCGATTCGGTCAAGCTGCACAATCTCTATGCCGTGAAACGGACGCCGCTGGCCGAACAGGTCGCGGCGGGCGAGGTCGAGCTGATCGGCCGCGACGCCTATGTCCGCGCGGTCGTGGAATTCCTCGAACTCACGCCGCCGCACGTGATTGTGGAACGAGTCAGCGGCGACGCGCCGCCCGACTACTTCGTCGGCCCAAGCTGGTGTCTCGACAAACCAGCCGTCCGCTCCGCCATCGACGCCGAATTCGCCCGCCGCAACACTTGGCAAGGACGATTGGTGGACGCTACCAATTCACTCCCGCCCCAAACCGACTTGAAACCGGCCCGTGGAATCGGCCGAGCCGTGAGCCATGCCGCCCGTGTTGAAGTCGATGGCGATTTGGCCGTCGCGCCCGACGGTGATGATGCCGCCGTCGCCGGGTCGTAAGGTTTGATGGATCACCAGCCGGACCGCTTCGTCCAACGACTGCTGGGCCAGTGCAATTCGCGCGCTGATCGAGTGAGCCACCGAGTGGCGAATGAAATGCTCGCCGATCCCCGTGCAAGAGACCGCGCATGTGGCATTGTCGGCATAAGTCCCCGCCGATGATCGGCGAATCGCCGACTCGACCGAACTTCTTGTTCGTCAGCCCGCCGGTCGAAGTGGCGGCCGCTAGATTCCCCTGCCGGTCCAAAGCCACGCAGCCAACGGTCCCCTGGAATTGCGTGTCTTTGAACGATGTCTCCTTAAACGAAGGCGTGGAAGACTGCCCGCCCGTCGGCTGTCCCTGCTGGCGTCGCTTCGACTCCCAAGACTTCGCCGCCTTCTCCGTCCAGAAATATTTGTTCTCGACCAACTCGACCTGCTGTTCGGCCGCGAACGCTTCCGCTCCACGGCCGGCCAGCAACACGTGCGGCGTGCGCGTCATCACCAATCGAGCCAGCGTGATCGGGTTCTTCACGGTCGTCACACCGGCCACCGCCCCGCACGACTTGTCACGGCCGTCCATGATCGACGCGTCCAACTCATGCGTCCCTTGGCTATTAAGCACCGCGCCCTTGCCGGCATTGAAGATCGGATCGTCCTCCAACCGCCGCACAACCAACTCGACCGTCTCCAGACTGCTCTTCCCGTCGGCCAAAGCATCGCGTCCCAACCGCAGCGCCGCCTGCAACGACCGCTCGTACTGCTCGCGCACCTCGGCGGGAATCTCCGCCGGATCGCGCCCCGTGCCACCATGAATCGCGATCGCAAACCGCCCGTCCGCCGCCGTCCCGTCGGCCCTCGCCGCTGCCGTTGCCATTACCCACACGCCTCCCACGATCATCCAAGCCATCCAGTTTCGCATCACCCACACCTTTCGCATCGGCGACGCCCGCTGGAAAATCGCAGGGCAATTGCGATTCCCAAAACCGGCGTCGCGGTAAAAACATCGCCTCTAACCGCCCGAGCGCGCGGTAAGACTCAACTGCTGAGTCGTCCGGCATCGTAAGCACTTTAGCAGGCGTCTTCGCGTCCATCGTTTAACCGCGTGGGCAACGCCCCGCGCTCATGTCCGCTGAAGCCAATGTGGACGCTAACCAACGCGAGCCTCCCGAATCATTCATGAACATGTGGTGGAAAACCTGTCGCACGAGGGTCCAGACCTGTCCGGCCAGGTCGAACGCATCGGTTCCGCTTATCCTCCGCCTGCGAATCGAGGTGTCGGCGCAGGAAAAAATGCGGAGCTTGCCACCCCGCCCTTGCTGGTTGTCATGGTTGTCGCCGGAATGTGATTCGGCACCGGCCGCCGAGTTGCTGCCGGCGGTCGAGTCCCGAGCGCATAGCTCCAATCCGCTCACCAGTGGAACCAACCCGAACTCGGACGGAGCTGACTTGGCGAACTGATACACCCGCCGAGTCTCATTGTAAGCCTAGCCGCCCGCGGCATGGAACGTGTCGTTGACCATTTCATTCAATTGGTTCAACGCAGAACTTCCTGGCGATCGGCATCCGCTAACCTGGCGTCTATCAAGTTCCCGGCCATAAGCCACACACCCAGACCCGCTGGCCCGAGGCAAATTCCGCGATTCCCAAACTGCTAAAACAGCAGTCGATTACAAACCAACACGAAATCGCCCCCACACAACGCCGGTTCCGACTCGCCATGCAGGCCACTCAAACGCCTCTTACGTCTCCCTTGCGTCTTAGCGACTTTGCACGCCCCCCAATGTTGGCGTAAAGACGCCAAGACGTAAAGAGCCGCTGTTTGAAATTGTGAGGGTCGGTTACAGGCAATCACACATTGTCAGTCGTGCTGATTGTTCAACCACACCGTTCGCTCAGTGCGCATTACCCGATTGAGGCGGCCCATTGCGCGTGTAGCCCTGGTTGCGGCGAACTTCCAAGCACATGACACGATTGGTTCGGGAGTGTCGCATTAAATAGGGTCCACGGTGGCCTCTACTAACAGGCACTGGGCGTTGTCCGCGCGGTTATGTGTGTGAAATAGGTATTCGCCCGAAAGCGGAATATAGGATATTGATTGGTTCGGCCGACCACACGGTTTTGTCGGCTTCACGCTGCAAAAAGCCAGCTCTGGGTGGTTGGCGATTAGCGCGATGCTTCCGAAGCGGATATTAGCCCGTCGCTGTCCGCGTCATAGCGATCGAATGCGGCGGCTGGACCGATGAATTCTTGGCGCGATACGTCGCGGTCTTGGTTGCGGTCGAGAGCTTGAAACCAGGTTGGGCCGGTGGCGGTTCGAGTGGCCAACAGATCGCGCGGGTGGCCGTGGCTGATGACGATCAACAGTCGGCGGCGCGGAGGTGTGCGGTCCGCGGTTGGCTTGCCGATGGTTGGCTTGCCTGCGGTTTGTCTGGCGAGTGGCTCATCACATAGTCCCCGCAATTCGCGCAGGGACAGCGCGCCGTCAAAGTTCGCATCCAGCGCGGCGAACCATTCGCTTCGCAGGTCCAGCACGCTAACGGTGATTTGCGACTCCGCCAGACGCCGTTGGACGGACAGCCAAGCCGCCAACTCCCGGCGATCCACCGCGCGGTTGTCGTTGCGATCGGCCAATTCGAATAGTCCGCGTACGAGCGAGGCGTTGTTCGGCTCGGACTCGTCGATTGTCAAACTGCCGTTACGATCCGCGTCGTGTTCATCGAACGCCGACCGAATCCGAGCTTCGGCCGCCGCGATTTCACTTGCCATTGTCCCCGAGTCGACTCGCACGCCAATCCACAATCCCGGCTGGTCAACGAAGCAGCGTACGGCGAAATCATTCGCTTCGGCTGCCGTTTGACTGTCCGGAACCGCATTCTCGTGGTTGTCCGTTGACAAGTTACTCGTCGAAAAACGTGCCTCGATGATCTGAGAATCAAACCCCGCCAAACCATCGTTCTCGTGGTTGGCCGAGACGATCCGCAACGGCAGCGAGCGGATCAACTCGGGCAACGAGTTCTCGTCCAGCGTTCGCGGCCAACGTAGCGAGCACGTCGAGCCTGGATAGCCGACGCTTTGCTGCAATTCGACCGGCGAGAGCAGTTCGTCGCGATTCACATCCAATTCGTTCATCCGCCGTTCTAGTCGTGCGAGCGATATCGGTTCGACGTCCGTAAATGCCGCAGTTAGCGCCGAATCCAACAACTTGGCGTGTTCGTTCGCACCGACGCCAATCGTGAGCCCATCCACCTCCGCGTTTTGGTAGAACTCGATCATCTCCGACAAGCCAATCGTCCCGTCGCCGTTCGTGTCCATTCGTTCCGAATGACGCAATCGGCCAGCCACCGGCGAAAGCGGATTCCAAACGATTTGCCGCAGGGCAAATGACGACGGCAACCGAACTGCTTCGGCCTCACTTAACTGGCCGTCGGCGTCGCGGTCATAATAGGCGAACAACCCTGCCAACGCGTTCTGCCAGCATGCGGCTTGATTGACTTCATCGATCGAAGCGACCACCGATAGGCGACAGGACGCCCCGTGCTCGTCATGAGAGAGAAAGCGAATGCCGGTCGAGACATCCTCGGCGCGAGCCGAACGGTGACTGGAAATGCCCACCACAAGAGCCAGCATGAGGGCGCACGGTAGGCACGCGTGACCGTTCCAAGTAAAGACTCTCATAGCCTCACATAGCCCGTGATCTACCAGTCCTGGTGGTCGATAACTTCGCCATTGGCGCGTGTGATCGCCGCCAGCAACACGAATAAGTCCAGGTTGTCACTCATATAACGAACCGTGCCGTCGGCGAACAGAAAATTCGCCCCGTCGGGATGAAAGCTATAGATGGCATCGTCATTCGTGCAATTGATCGTGCATGGCCCTGGCCAGTCGCGGCCATTTGGCTGCTGGCCGTGGCCTTGAATATAGGGGGCGGCGTCTGCCCACGCACCGAATCCCCGCTGTCGATACATTGGCTCGGGCTCCTTCTGGCGAAACACATACTTGGCCGGCGTCCCAGCGACTTCCACAATCAGTGTGGTGTGAGACTGGCCATCTAAAATGTCGCTAGTCCGACACCATTCTTCGCGCGAGAGAACGCCTTTCACTTCGGTCGACTCCGGCAGCCAGCCACGGCTGGGAACCGCGGGCGAAACGCGATTGGTAGCCAAATAGTCGAGCACCGCGCCCTGATAGGGATGCTGAGTCTCTCCGACCGCCATTCGGTTCGGATACGTCGCCGCCGGACATTCAAATTGCTTGATCGGGGTCTTAATCACATCGGCGTTTACCGGGTCGCACCAGTGTACGGAGAAATCATAGCGATCGAACAATGTCTGCTGTCCGAGAAATGGCAAGGCATACGGTGTCCAGCCATGATGTTTCGGAATTCGTGTTATGACGGCCGGATAATAGTGCGTCGTTTCCACATATTGATTCAAGGCTAAGCCGATTTGCCGCAAGTGATCCGTACATGTGGCTCGCCGTGCCGACTCGCGCGAAAGCTGGGTCGCTGGAGCAGCCAGGGCGAATGCCAACAGGAAGATGGTGGCTACCACACATAGATCGACGCGTGCGAACCCGCGGCGATGCCGTCGTGTTAGACGTCGCGCGGGTCTTAGACGATTGAAGCGTTTCATGGATGAGAGAGTCGAGCGGTTTATCGGTGTTAATGATTGGTATTAAACTCGACGCTGTTTAGCATCGCCCACAATAGATCGGATAAGCCGACGCGTGGATTCTCAATTCGTTCGAGATAGTGACGAACCGTCTCGCGTTCCGTTTCCGACGGTCGCCGTGTAAGAGTCGCGAGATACAATGTCTCGACCTGATCGTCGGAATTCAGGAAAGGTGCATCGGCAATTGCCTGCAGCGTTGGCCCCCGTTCGGCGTTCGTCGCCTCGGCCGTTAGCTCCCCGTTCATCAACAGCAACGATTGCACGAGCGAGCGTCGAGCCTCGGTCACTTGGTCGATCCGAAAATCCTCGGTGAATTGCCGCCGCTGCCGCGAATCGGCTCTCACAGGCAGGCCGGCCGCGGTGACAATGCTGTCGTAGAGCTGATCGCCGCTGAGCCCACGCATTGGCATTGTGGCGAACGATGAATCGAGCAAATAGCGCACTCCATCGACCGCGCGCGACTCGCCTTGATACGCTCGGCTTAGCACAATCGCTCGCAGGATGGGGCGAAGCTGAAAACGTGCGTGAACCAATTCTTTGGCTAACGCATCCAGCAACGTTGCATGTGGGTGCGAATTCGCTTCGCTCAGGTCGTCGAGTGGCTCGACCAGTCCCGCGCCTAGCAGCATCGCCCAGGATCGATTTGCCAAGTTTCTCGCGAAGAACGGATTTTCCGGCGCGATGATCCATTCCGCCAGCAGTCGCCGGCCTGTTTCGACATCCAACTTTTGGGGCAAAATTGGCGAACCGCCGCCAGGAAACCGCGCCGCAACCATCTGTTGCGAGTCGCCCACCGCGATCCTTAGGAAGGCTGACTCGTGTTCCAACTTCGGTCGTGCGAAGAACGCCGCCGTCTGCCAAAACTCCTCGCGCGACCAATGCGCGAATGGATGATCGTGGCATTGGGCACAATCCAGGTTTACTCCCAAGAATGCCCGAGCCGCATTGGCCGCCAATTGCACTGGCTCTAGTTCGGCAACCGCCAGGAAAGCAGGAGATGCCGTGTGGAATGCGTCAGCGTCTACCGGAATCAACATCTTGCTGACCGGAACCATCAACTGCTGGGCGACCAGTTGATCGAAGCCAACTCCGCGGCGAATTTCGCGAGCCAACCACCGCTCGTAGTCATCGGCGAGCCGACTGAACTGCGGTGTTTCGGTTTGTGGAATCCACGCTCGACGCCACAAAACTGCCATGTGTCGAGCGTGTTCGGGTGAGGCCATCAGGCGGTCTACCAATGCCCCGGACTTGTTCGGCGACTGGTCGTTCAGATACGCCCGCGCCTCGGCGACCGTGGGAATTCGGCCGATCAAATCCAGCGACACGCGCCGCAAGAAGGTGGCGTCGTCGGCCACGGGGGATGGTTCGACTCCCAAGCTCTGCCATTGTCGAGCCAGTTCCTGATCGATGATTGCCGTCAGAGACCACTCAGTTCGGTTAAGTTTCTTCGGAGCGGTCGATGGCGCATCTTCCGCTCGCGACACACCGGCCGCCAACGTCAGACACACCACAAGCCCGCCCAGAAGGATCGTCGCCCGCCCCAACTGTTCGATCGCGAAGCTGCCTCATCCGCCAATATTCCATTGCAAGTTGGTATTGTTACCCGGTTCGATTCTGGCCACCAATTCGGATGCGTCGGGATCGGCATAACGACCTTTCAAGCGATCGGGACTGGGACCGCGGGCTTCGGGATCTTCTGGCCAGTAAATCGTCACCTTAAAATCACCAACCGGCGCTCCGTCGGCCGTATCGTAGGTGGTCACCTGAAAGGACCCGTCCTGAGCAACCCTTGCAAATGGCTTATTTCCTTTGCTCATGCCAACGTCTCCGACCGGGTGAAATGTGATATACGCCCTGTATCCCGGCTGGCCCGCGATCATTAGCTTTCCCGAGGCCGGATGAATCGGAACTTCGACATAGTCCTTACTGGAACAAGCTGCTGTTATTAGCAGCAAAGAGTCCCAAGTATCGCGGTCGATGTTTCGCGACCATGGTTTGTGACTTCCACGGAATCGTGTCCTCATACATGAACTAAGAAACTGGCGACGAGATGAAGGTTGCCGGTCGGCTAAAACGGCCAATCCACGACCTGACCATCTTGGCAACTAATCATCAGATAGACGATTTGCACGGGTACGGTTTTACTCAGGTGATGAACCGAACCATCGCCCAACAGCACATTCGCTCCGCCTGGATGAAATGAATAGATGCTTTCGAGATTGCTGCAGTTCACGGCACATGGTCCATATCGCGTGAGTCCGTCGTGCGTGAAGCCGCTGAAAAAAATGCGTTGCGCGCGGCCCAAGCGCCCCATTCGTTGAACCACGCTGGCTTGTCACTATCCGGCCGCTTCAGCCGAGCCGCATAGAAGTCGGGGCGCCCGGCCAATTCTGAAATGCAAAGTGTATTGCTCAGGCCGTCCAAAACATCGCGTGGACGGCCGTTTTTGGCATGCAACATTCCAGTCGACGACGTGGGAGTCATCTGCACGGGGTCGATATAACCAGACAACGATTGATAGTCGCCAGACATGCTTTCCGTGGGTGGGCTCCCAATGTCGTTGATGGTCTCGTTCGTATTGTTAGGAATCAGGCTGACCACCTGCGGTCGATGGGCATGCGAAAACTGACAGTGCCGTTCTTGTAGCCGCTTGATTCTCCCAATCCCAGTAGTCGTGATTGAAATCGTAGGCATCCTGCAGCGTTTGCTGTTCGATGAACGGCAGTACCAACGCGCACCATCCCTGGCGAGGCTTTCCCAGTCGGTCGGATGGAAACGTCTTATGGGTGTTCTCATAGTTGTGTAGTGCCAAGCCAATTTGCTTGAGATTGTTCGTGCACTGTGACCGACGCGCCGCCTCACGCGCCGCCTGAACGGCTGGCAGCAGCATCGCTACGAGGACACCAATAATGGCGATGACCACCAACAATTCGACTAATGTGAAGCCGTGTTTTCGGTTCGCGCGAGTTTGCATGAAATGTGCCTCTCTTCTGATGGTTGCGCAGCAGTTCTAGGAGGAATTGGGGCGGTACGAGGCAATTGGCTGGCTGCGAGCTGGCAACATTGCAACGGCGGGACATAGGGACGACTTCGTGAGAGTCTGTCGCTGTGATAGCAAAGGCGATACACGCCCGCGGACCGTTCGGCGTCTGCAATTGCCGTTCCATCGCCAGGCATGACAGCAAATGGCAAGAAAAGCCAACGTTTTTGGTGCAGGCGGATGATTCCGATGTCGAATGAATCACCGTTCAAGGCGATTCAATCGACATGCCCTTTCTGCCGTTCGGCAATCGCCCTTCGCTTGCTCGAATTGTCAAGCGGGCCAAATGCTGCCATTCGTCCAAGAGTCGCTAGGGGTTTTAAGGCCGCGCGAATCCGCGATGCGAGAATAGTCTCATACGCGATTTGAAACGCAGCGTACGCAGAGGCGATTGCATTCGTTGTACGCTTCCCAACTCTTTAACTACGAATCCTCGCCAAACCGCCGCACCTTACGGCACGATAAGCTACGTTTTTCCCAACGAGACGCGAGTGCCATCGTTGACGGAGCGAGCGTTATGTGGATCAATGCGAATGTGCGGATGGGGAGGGTTCCATGCTTTACGACTTGCAGTTGAAGATCGGCATCCCGATTCTGATTGTTTGTGGAGTTGCCTATCTGTATCTGGCAGCGACAACTCATCCCGAACCGCCGCAGGATGGATGGTTTCAGGCGACCGTCATTGATAGTCCTCGGCCGGTGTTAGTCAAATTCACAGCCGATTGGTGCGGTCCCTGCCGAGCCCTTGACGGGGAACTCGATCGCCTGGAAAGCCAATCCGACATTGACCTGCGAATCGTGCGTGTGAACGTCGATCAACGGCCGGAGTTGGCTCGGCACTATGGGGTCAGCAGCATTCCCCGGATGTTGATTTTTAAGGATGGGCAAGTAGTCGGCGACCGCGTCGGCGGCTTGGACTACGACTCGCTGGTCGGTTGGGTCCGGTCCGAGGTGCCGTAAACAACCTCGGACCGTTCGCATGCCGAGCGGGCCCAGTTGATTGCGTTAGGCCGAGCTCAATTCGAACTACTGGTTCGCTCGGCTTCGGGAATACGGATGGCCGCGAACGCACATAAGCCAAATCCATTTGGTCTCATGGATTGGGGGCGAATTGAGTCGGCGGCGTGGCCGTTGAAGTTCACATACAACGTGCCGCCATCCGCGCTGATCTTCATTCCGTAAGTTCCGCCGGGCACGTAACCACATTCCCGCTCCAACGTTTCGGCCAGGAAGGCCAGCACTTTTCGTTGTCCAGTGGCGATTTCGTACTGAACGACGGGCGTGCCGTCGCGAAACGCGCCGCCGTGAGAACCAGGCAAGTAGTAGACGAATCGTTCATCCGGAGAAAGCTCGCACACGGCAGTATAAGAACCGTTCAACCAGTTCGGGCCCAACGCGGTTACTTCGGTTGTCGCGGCTGAAAATGAGAACAATTGGTGTGTTTTGTGTGTAATTCCGTAAACATGGCCTCCTTGGGTTTCGCCCGTTGAACATCGCATGCCGGGTGAATCGCCAAGAGATGCCTGCAGTACCGACACTTTCTTTGTTGCCGCGTCATAGGTGGCGAGGGAATTCTCACCGTTAAAGAGTATCGAGCCATCCCGGAGCAAAGCGAAATTGCGGTTGAAGCCAATGGTTCCGTCGGGAGTCTCGTGCAGTGGTTTGCCGGCTCTCATATTGAACCCCCATAGAGCGTTGCCATCGCCGGCTTCTAGGTTGCACCACCAGATGCCGCGTTGCCGATCCATCAGCGAAGTGGCCGTGCAGCGTCGGGACGGAAGATCCGCGAACACCGATGTCACCGAAGTCGCGGGGGCGTATCGGTAGAGTTGGCCGCCGGGCAGCGTGCTATCAAATCGGTAGTCGTCGTTGTCCGCGCGATTGCCATCGTTGAGCGTGCAACTGAAGTAGATTGCCCCGTCGGGCCCTTCGTCGATCTTGGCGTGAATCTTGGACCAAGACGGATGCCCGTCTCGTGGCGGCGAAACCTTGTTCATATCGACCACTTGATCGAGTCGCTGTTGCTGGGGATCCCAACAGTAGACAAAGCAGCGCGCGTCGCCGTCTCGATCGTTACCATGATCGCCGATTCCCATGTACACTCGCCCGTCGCTCGCCACACAGATATCGCCCCATGAAGACCACAGGCGGCGTCGAATGGCGGACTCGCCTAATTGTTGATGATAGGCCAACGTCACGGTCGGCGGCGATTGAGCAACGACGAATGGCGCGGCGCCATCTTGAGTCCGTAATTTTTGAACGGCTTCGGGGACCGTTAGAAACGACTTGTCCGCGACCGTCGCAACGCCGTTTTTCGCACTAGGTAGTTCCGGCGGCCAGGCTGCCAGAAGTGAATCGGCGGGTACCTTGAGCAGTGTGTAGGGATGAATGGCTAACAAGTAGACGCTGCCGTCTTGAGCTTCACATACGCCCATATTCACGTATTGCGTGACGAATCGTCCATCCTCCAGCTTTTCGAAGCCCGCATGGTAGGGTAGCCGCTTTCCCTCCCGATCGGTGAACTCGGTGAAATCGGGGTTGGCAATGTGGATCCGTCCATGATCGCGCGGAGCAGTGTCACCCGGTCGATAGCTTACCAAATGTAACTGGTGCGTGCCTTTGACTTGCTCGGTCACCGCGCACCAAACCGTGCCGGTCGGTCCCACACACATGCCGCGACAGTCCGTTTTCTCGGCATTGGGCAAAAGTTTGCCAAGGAAACGGCCGTTTAGTGTCTCGGGCGCGTCTTGAGTCAGATCGTAGGCATAGAGCGCGTTGCCGCTCATCGGCTGCGCGTACAAAGTCTTGCGATCCGGGGAAATATCCCAATTGATCGGATGCCCGTGCTCGGTGGCCAAATAGGAATCGGCTGCGGGAGGCGCGCCATCGATCGTCTGCTTGAGTCGCACGAGTTGGCGTTTGCGAGGTTCATAACGAGCGATATCGCCACCGCGAATGGGGTGATATGCACGGCCTTGATAGTCCACGACGATGAACGCATACATGTGTTCGCAGTCAATTAGGTCTTGGTATTCCCCAGTTTCCAAATCGAGCACGAGAAAATGTGTGCTTTCGGACGGCCGGGCATCATCACAGGTGGAGACATAGCCGAGGCCGCGTCGCTCGTCGGGCGTGAAACTAATTACACCGTGGTGAGGAACGGGAATGGGATAAACTTTGGTCTCACCGGTGGCCGGGTCGTAGACCATTGGATAGCCGCCGGGATACTTGTCGCGAGACTCTTCCTGTGCGGGATAACCTTGCTTGGTGGCGAAGTAGATTTTGCCGCTACGTCCCACATTATTACGTGAGTGGATTTTGGCTTGCGCCGCAAAGCCGGACGCCTCGGCGCCTATCGCTTTGTGAGCGTCGACCACGATTTTCATCGCTGCGTCGCGGGGACTGAATTCGACTAGCCAAGAATTGACACCGTTGGCGTGAGTGCCGATATAGAGCCGGCGATTGTGGCCTTCGATGACCGAAAAATATCCTTCGCCCTCCGTCGCCGTATGTTTAGGAATCACATACGCGGTCGCGGACAACCAATCGTCGGCAGAGTACGAATTCTTTGCAAAACCGGCAACGATCACCAACATCACAATGGCCAGCGACATGCCGACTCGCGAACGGTAGTCGACGGTTCGATTGCTCATTTGAATCCCGGCGCGGAAACGAAGACTCGGCATAGGGGCAAGCTCCTGTTATTGTAGGGTCAAATGGCAACCCGAATTGTTAGCGATTCAATTAATCCACGCGTCGCACTCCGATGCTCAATAACAGATTGGCAAACAGTCCTTGATCGGCCGTTTGGATGGTGAGCACATGGTCCGATGTGTTCACGGCACGGTAGAATTCCCACTTCTCAATGGGCTGCAATTCCAAATCCAGTTTGGCTTCGCGGAACACTTCGCGATAATCGGCCCAAACCGGTGGGTCGTCCTTCATGGCGAACGGGCCCTCGGTTTCGGGTTGCATCGTGTGGGCCGTTTCGATGGGAATCGCCGAAACGAGCGCTCGCAGAACTTGCGTGCATGTGACGATTCCGGGGGACAAATTCAAACTGACCAACTCGGCGTTTGGTCCCAGGGTCGACGAAGCGGGGTAGTTGCCATCGGCGATTAGAATTCTTCCGTGATGGCCCGCGCGGCCAAGGATCTCGTTAATTTTCGGATGAATCAGTTGGTGTTTTAGCATCGTGGGGCTCCTTTTGATTTCGCACAAGATAACCGCCGCAAGGGCCCAAGTACAGCACGCGAGGCCAAACGCGATGCGAGTGACGCCTGTCCAGGTGACGGAGGGGCGTCTGAGTTTTCTCGCCAGATAACATCGTATTCAACGCCGTGTCGCTGGGCGGAACCGCCACGTAACTCGTTGCTCCGAAACAGGTTCAGTAGTCCCGCTTGCTATTTAGGCGAACCCGCTTCCATGAGGGCACTACGCATGCCTCAATCCGGCGCACACCTTGCCCAGGGCCAAACAGAGACTTACGATTCTCGACGGAAAGGTAACTGCGGTGCGATGACTGCTCGATTTCTCGCCATCCTGATGACGATATCACTGCCCCTTCAAGGGTTGGCGGTGCCGCATTGTCATGGCGAGAGTATTTCGGGGCAGAGTCCGGATCATGGTAAAACGCCGCATATCCATTTTGGAGAGGGACACCATCACGGCGAGCATGGTCACCATCACGGGGAGCACGGCCATTCCCTGCCCAATGTGAATGGTTCGGGCGATCAAAGCAACGATTTGTCACTGACGCCGACCGAACAGCACGACAATGACGCTGTGTTTGTGATGAGTGATCTCGTCGTCGATCACACTCGGGTGAGGGCGCCGACCTGCGATTTGGCCGTTGCACTTGTTGTCGATGTTGTCTCTCACTGCTTGGCTCGGGACACGTTCCGCCGCTGGGTCCTGGAACCGCCGCCCGATATTGGTGGCCTTCCCATTTTTCTGAACACAGCTTCGCTACGGCTGTAAACCAACCATCGCTTTGGTTGCGTGAGACGCCCTGGGTACGCCCAGACACCGTCAATCCGCAACCACCGCTGGCGTCATCTGATCTGTTGTCTCGCTGTGTCGACGGCGAGCGGAATCACGGTGGTTGGAGATTGGAATCGTGTATCGTTTGCTCAGAATCGGTGCGGTTGTTTTCGCGATCGCCATCGTCATTGGTATCGGTGTTCTCACCAAGAGCAGTTGGCTCCCTTGGCTGACGACGGCTCAAACCGAGGGGCCTCATGAGAAAGATGTTCCGCAAGCCGGAGTTGCCTTGCCCAACGAGCAGGTTAATCTCTCGCCCCAAGCCCAGCGAAACCTGAAGCTTACTTCCAAGCCGCTTCAGCCTGTTACCTATTGGCGAACAATTCAGATACCCGGCACGGTCGTGGATCGTCCTGGCATTAGTGATCGAGGCGTCGTGGCCCCGGTCACGGCTGTGGTGACGGGGATTCACCATTTCGCCGGTGAGACGGTCTCTTCGGGAGACTCGCTGTTTACATTGCGGCTGGTGGGCGAGTCCTTTCAGACCTCACAGACCGAGTTGTTTAAGGCGACCAAAGAGAGCGAGATCATTCAAGAAGAGTTGGAGCGGTTGGGGCCAATCGCTGAATCGGGGGCCGTGCCTCGTACGAAGCTGATCGACCTTCGCAATCAACAGCGACGATTGGCGGTAACCATTCAAGCTCACCGGCAGGACCTGCAAATCCGGGGGTTGACGCCCGAACAAATCGAATCCGTGACGAACGGAACGCTTGTCTCGGAGCTAACGGTGGCCGTCCCCGCCGGATGGAACAATGTCAATGGAATCCCTAACAACGGATCTACTGTTTTCGAGCTTCAACAGGTCCATGCCGAAATCGGTCAGCACGTGCAGGCAGGCGAGCGACTGGCAACGCTTTCTCACCATGAGTCACTATTCATCGAAGGGCGGGCATTCCGCCAGGAATTGCCCCAACTGCAAAAGGCAGCCGAAGAGGCCTTGTCAATTCAAGTTGAGTTGCTCGAATCGCCCGAGTACGACTGGCAGTCCCCCATTCCTTCCGTAACGATTCACCATATATCTAACACACTCAATGACGACAATCGGACTATCTCGTTCTACCTGCCACTCACAAACCAGTCGCGAACATATGAGCGGGACGGCAAACAGCTTTTTTTATGGAGGTTTCGCCCCGGTCAGCTAGTGCAACTCCATGTGCAAGTCGAGCAACTTAGTGATGTCTTTGTGCTTCCAGCCGCGGCAGTCGTCAAGGAGGGACCGGAAAGCTACGTTTTTCGTCGCAACGGCGACATCTTTGACCGAAAGCCCGTGCACGTTCTCCATCGGACGCCGAGCGAAGTTGTCATCGCTAATGACGGCAGCATTCCCGCTGGAATCCATGTGGCACAATTGGGCGCGGTGCAGATCAATCGTGTCCTAAAGTCCCAAAGCGGCTCGGCGCCCTCCGGCGTGCACGTTCATGCCGACGGTTCCGTCCATGCGAACCACTAAGGAGCAGCCATGTTAGATGCCGTCATTCGTTTTTCGCTCCGTCATCGACCGCTTGTTTTGGTCTTGAGCATCGCCGCCATGATCTACGGCGGTTACCTCTCGACCACCATGCCCATCGATGTTTTTCCTGATCTTGATCGACCACGCGTCGTGATTCTAACGGAGTGTCCTGGATACTCGCCCGAAGAAATTGAAACGTTAGTTACACAACCTATCGAGCAAGCCGTGCTGGGCGCCAGTGGAGTGGTGGCGGTTCGCAGCCAATCTAGCATGGGACTCGTTGTGATTTATATCGAGTTTGAATGGGACACAGAGATTCGAGCCGCTCGGCAAGTGGTACAAGAACGGTTAGCGATGGTGGCGGGCATAATGCCTCAGGGCATCCAACCACTAATGGCTCCTCCAACCTCAATTATGGGGCAGATCATGCATGTGGGAGTTCATCGCCAGACGGGTCCCCACGGCGGTCAACTCACGACGATTAGCGAAACGGACCTGCTGCTGGAGCGGGTTCGAACCGATTCGGGAATAACGTTGCATGCCTGGAAGCCAGAGAATCGCCATGACCATTCAACATGGGAAGAGGTACCAGTCGAGTCTTGGGAAGTCTCTCCCACGGAGTCTTCATCCAAGGGGCAACAAATCGAAGTTGTTGTTGGCGGTCGGCGATCCGAGGCCATCTTCTTGACGCCGGAACGGCAGTCCATGGAGCTTCGCACGATTGCCGATTGGGTGGTGCGTCCTCGTTTGCTGCGGTTGTCGGGAATTGCTGAAGTCATTGTGCTCGGTGGCGATCAGAAACAGTATCACGTGGAGATTAATCCTCAACGACTGCTGGAATATGGCGTTTCGGTGCAGCAGGTGGAACAGGCTGTCAAGGATAACAACCTAAACACCAGTGGCGGCTTTACGAGGGAAGGCCAGCTGGAACGACCGATTCGAGTGATCGGTCGCCTCGGTCCGGGTAGCGAGCAAGTCATCGAGCATTTGCGGAAAGTGCCAGTTGACGCGGAGTCCCGCCGCCCGGTCCTCATCGAACATGTGGCGGACGTCAAAGAAGGCTCGCCGCCCAAACGAGGCGACGCGGGTATCGACGGTCACTCTGGCATCGTGATTACCGTAGTCAAACAGCCGCATGTGGATACACGAGGCCTGACCGAGCGGATTCACGCAGCGCTCATTGACGTGGAGACTTCATTGCCGGCCGATATCTTGGTAAATCGTGATCTGTTTCAATTGAAAAACTTCATCGACCGAGGCATCTACTATGTTGGCGAAGCACTCGTAATCGGAGCGGTACTGGTCGTGATAGTCTTGGCGGCGTTTCTGTTGAACTTCCGCACGACCTTTATCACCCTCACGGCCATTCCTCTGTCGCTGATGATTACTACGCTCGTCTTCCGAGCGATCGGCTACATGACCGGACAAGAGCTTTCCATTAATGTCATGACCTTGGGTGGCCTTGCCGTGGCGATGGGGGAACTCGTCGATGACGCCATTGTCGACGTGGAAAACATTTTCCGGCGTCTCAACGAGAACAACGCCTCGCCGAACCCGCGTCCCGCGCTCATCGTGGTCTATCAAGCCAGCCGGGAGATTCGCAGCGCCATTGTCTTCGGTACGGCGGTGGTAATTCTTGTGTTTCTGCCGCTGTTTGCGATGTCCGGCGTCGAAGGGCGGCTGTTTGCTCCGCTGGGAATCGCTTATATCGTCTCCATTTTGGCATCCCTGCTAGTGTCATTAACCGTGACGCCCGTCCTTTCCTATTACCTACTGCCGAAATCGAAAGCGACTCGTCGACACGAGGACGGCTTGTTATTGCAAGTCTTAAAGCGAATCGCTGGCTATCTCGTGCGGTTTAGCATGCGATTCAGCGGAAGCTTGCTGGCGGCGACGTGGGTCTTGGTGGGAGTGAGTTTGTTCGTTCTCTCACAGTTGGGCGCCGATTTTCTACCACAGTTTGATGAGGGGAGCGTGCAAGTCAATTTAACGCTTCCGGCCGGTTCGTCGCTCGAAGCATCGACGGATGCCGCGCAAATCATTGACGCTAAACTTGCTCCCCTTCTGAGAACTGCCGCGAATCCAGACGGCGAGATCCTGCACGTCGTCCGTCGCACGGGTCGAGCCGAGCTAGATGAACACGCCCAACCGGTCAACATGAGCGAGTATATTCTTAGCATGAATCCTACCAGCGATCAGAGTCGGGAAGAGACGATCGAGACGCTGCTCGGCGAACTCAAACGTGATTTACCTGGAGTGGACGTTGAGATCGACCAGCCGTTGGCTCATCTAATCAGCCATATGCTTTCCGGCGTATATGCCCACGTTGCCATCAAAATCCACGGAGACGATCTGGCCACGCTGCAGCGATTGGCTCAACAAGTGAAAGGGGAAATTGCCGACATTCCGGGGATCACTACTCCCGTCATCGAGTCTCAAGAATTCGTGGATGAACTGCATATCGTACTGCGACCCGAAGAACTGTCTTACCACGGAGTCAGCCGTGCCTATGTCGCCGAGTACATCCAAACAGCGCTGCGGGGCAACACGATTTCGCGCGTGCTCGAAGGCTCCCGCCGATTCGATTTGGTGGTGCGATTGCGAGAGGAAGAGCGGACGGACTACTTCAGTTTGCGGAACCTGCTGATTGATCTGCCTGACGGACGCGGACGGATCAAGCTGGAAGATGTCGCTGACTTTCCCGAAGGAACGACCGGTCCGAATCAATTGATGCGAGAGAATGTACGCCGGCGAATAGTTGTCCGTTGTAATACCCAAGGCAGGGACCTCGGCAGCGTCGTCGCCGACATCGAACGGCGAATCGGCAACCGGATTCGGCTTCCCGAAGGCTATTTCGTGGAATACGCCGGGCAATTTGAAAGCCAGCGATCCGCCACCTTACAAATTGGCGTGATGGCAATGGTGTCTCTAATCGGCGTATTCGTTGTGCTACTGATGTTGCTGCCCTCGGTGCGAGTAGTCTTGCAAGTCCTGAACGCGATCCCCACGGCGTTCATCGGTGGAGTGGCGGCACTAGCTTTGACTGGACAAACCCTAACGGTTGCCAGCCTAGTGGGATTCATCTCCCTGGGTGGAATCGCCGTGCGAAACGGGATTCTGTTGGTAACACACTATTTCCATTTGATTGAGGAAGAGGGAGAAGACTTTACGCGGAGCATGATCTTGCGAGGAAGTCTCGAACGGTTGGCGCCCGTATTGATGACGGCGATCACCGCCATCATGGGGTTGCTGCCGATCGTCGTCGGAGGTCGTAAGCCAGGGTTGGAGATCCTGTACCCCGTGGCCACGGTGATCGTCGGCGGATTGCTGACCTCAACCTTCTGTGAGTTTCTGATTCACCCTGGACTGTTTTGGAAGTTCAGCGGAAAAGATGCCCTCCGACGCGCGGAGGGGGAACAGAGCGAGGAGGAGATGCTTCGATAGCGTTCATCGGAGCCAATGATTTTGCGTTTCCATTTAAGGAGAGTGAGATGTTTCGATTTCAGTTTGTGATGACCGCGGTGGCCCTGTTGGTCGCGACCGGATGCGGCGAGCGGACTCAGCCAGAGCCGACGGCGCCCACGCCGCCGCCCGCGGCTTCGGCGGACGAAGGACATAGCCACGGCGAGGGTCCGAATGGCGGAGCGGTCGCCGATTGGGGTGGTGGCAAGTATCACGTGGAATTCACCGTTAACCACGACACGGAGGAAGCGACGGTATATGTTCTCGACAGTAATGCAAAAAACCCCGCCCCGCTCAATACGGACAAGCTCTTGCTAAGCATCAGCGAGCCTTCGTTTCAGGTCGAACTTGTGCCACAGCCGCTTGAAGGCGAGACGGACGGCGCCAGCTCACGCTTCGTCGGCAAGCATGAGAAGTTAGGCGTCGTGCAGGAATTCGCCGGAACTATCAGCGGCGAGGCAGACGGAACGCCGTACGCCGGTGACTTCAAGGAAGAACCGCACGGCCATACACACTAATCCGTGGAATGGCAGCGAGCGGGAGGATGTGACACCGACTACGCGATTGGGGGTCTGTTGAAGGCTCGATGTGCCGTCGCGGTACCGAGGTGCCCCAAATGAAGTCCGTGAATGGGCCGACCGTGTTGCCTCCCTCCCGCTCGTTTTTTTTCGGACCGACGGGGATGTCTATGGAGATCACTATCCCTTACCACTGAACATGGGAACTGACGCTGGTCAGGCGAACGCGCGAGATTTATACAACGTGAAGGCGCCGACTTAGGTGTCGCTCTTCGTTCTCCGCGGAGGCTTGATGACTAGCCGCAGCTTGGGAAACTGCGATCGCCCGCCGTGGAACGTGCGGCCCGTATCCAAATAGTGGTCGAACAGGAATACGCCTGTCTTCGAATTACCGGCGGCTTGGCACCGCAAGATGGCCGGCGCTCCGCATTCGGTACACTCGGCCCGTAAGCCGTTTTCGTCCAGCAATTGATGAACCTGCTTCGCGAAAGCTTGGTTCTCCTTCAGCGAACCGAAATTCCAGCCGGCAAACCGAGCCAGCATCTGCTCGATTGCATGGCGGATTTCTGTCTGGTAATGGCCGATCGTATCTCGAACTTCTTCCAGCCCCAGCAAGGCCGAGTCGAGCGGCGCTGCTTGGCGCAGTAGGCGGCGTTCGATGCCTTGGCAGAAGAAGCCCAGTAGATGGTCTAGCCAGAGTCGGTAGCGATCTCGGTCGCCCGACGTGCGTCCCCGGACGGGCGTCGGGCCGAGCAGCAATTCGATGACGCCGATCGCTTGGCCGCCAGCCACGGCGGGACCGAAAACGATGAACGAATCGGTCGGGTTGCTCACGTTCGCGCCCGCTTGAGGCGACGAATACGGATTCACCACCAGCGGCTTGGTTTGCTGAAACGCAAAACCGACCAACTCGCGGTGCCGATCGGCCAATTCTCCGTTAATTCCGTGGCGATCGAATCCCAGTCGCGTGTTGGCTTGAAAACCGGAACCGTCGGCCTCGCGAAACCAGATCACTCCGGCCGTCGCGGCGAACAGATTCACCGTCTCGCGCAGAAAGTCGTCCAAGAAAGCTTGCAGCGGCAATTCGCTGCCGGGGAGTTGCTGAATACGGCCGTACGTGCCGCGAAACTCAGCCCGCTGTTCCTCGGAAAGTTCGTCTAGCAAGTCGTTCAAAAGCTGGGCGGTCGTCATGACGGAATGCAATTCCTTCGTTGGCTTGAATCCACGATGCACGGCAGGGGCGGAAAGTCAGGCGGTCTAATCAGCGTTTCCCAACAAGATCATGGCTCGCAGTTCTTGGTCGTCCAATCGCATCATTGCGTCGGCCCCGTCGCATTGCTGCGGAGTCGGATGGACGTAGGTTTCCAGCTCGGCGCGATCGGACACGGTGTTGTCCGAGATGAATCGGAGCAGTTGCACGGGAGAATGGGAAACCTCCCACTTGGCATCGGCGACGAAGTCCGCAGTGGTATGGACCGTGCCATGAATTGCGCCGTGGCCGGAGCCAAGTTCGACGGATTTTGGGTCGACGTCTTGGTCAAACGAAGCCGCCAGCAACACCAGCATCGAACTGGGCGCGGCCTTCGACTCCAGCCGTTCAAACGCAAGCCGTCGGTAGCGTGGCGTGGACTTCATGGAGTTCAATCCCAACAAAGCATTGGAGCTCGGAAACGAAGCGGAGCCCGTGTGGACTTCGAATCAAGGTCGCCTAATTCATACCCGAATCCCGACAGGATTTCCAGCTTTTTCCGCCAAACCAGCCTCCGAGCCTTGACGACCGCCATGTTTATACCTAAAGTATGAACTCTCCAAGGCCGATTGGTCAATGGCGGAACCTGGCTCTTATCGGGCGTTGTTGATCGGATGCTGAGTCAACCGGTCGGGTTCCCAAAATCAAAAACTTGCGGGATGGAACTTTTCGGAATCCTAGCTTTCTAACGTAGGCAACGAGTTCTCCGTGGTGGCCAGTACCCGCTCTTTAGTACGATGCTTCCGGGCAACCCGTTTTTGCCGTAAACGCTTGCGGTGCCAGAGAATCGGAACAACCGTCGCGTTCTTCCTCGGGATTATGGTTTTGCTAATTGCGCGGCGGCCTGATTCGTTGTGTCGCCCATAGGTCGCACCTAGATTGAATCGTGAGCCCGCGCCGGCGGGTGCCTCGTCTTGCTTCTCAACTCCTCCACAACAAGTCGGATATGAGCGCTTCCATGTCGTCCGAGCAATCGTCGGTGAATTCGGAAACGATTGAACAGACCAAACAACAGATTCGCGGCTTGGTGGGCGAAATCGCTCAGTTGTCCAAGAGCGGGATGTCGGCCGAGGAGTATTACCCGGCGTTTTTGCAACGCATCGTATCCGCCTTGGCGGCGGTCGGCGGGGCCGTGTGGCTGCTGGGCGACAATCAGCGGCCGCGATTGTCGTATCAGATCAACATCAGCGACACGCTGTTGGACCCGGAGTCCGAAGAGGCCATTCGCCACGTGCGTTTGATGAACCAACTGGTTCGTGGTGGCGAGCCTCAATTGGTTCCGCCGCTGTCGGGAGCGGCCGACGAAGAGGCCGGCGGCAATCCAACTCGCTATTTGCTGGTGCTCGCCCCGCTGTTGAACGAAGGCCGCATCGAGGGCTTGATCGAAATCTTTCAGCGCCCGGATTCCCAGCCGGCCACGCAACGCGGCTATCTGCGGTTCTTGGTACAAATGTGTGAACTGGCGGCCGAATGGCTGAAGGGTCAGCAACTAAAGGTTTATAGCGACCGCCATTCCTTGTGGGCTCAAGCCGACCATTTCTCACGGATGGTGCATGAGAGTCTCGATCTACGCGAGACCGCGTATACCATCGTCAACGAAGGCCGCCGGATGATCGGCTGCGATCGCGTGGCCGTGGCGATCAAGACGGGTCGCAAGTGCAAGGTCGAAGCCATCAGCGGTCAAGACACGATCGAGAATCGCTCGAACATTATCAATGCCCTCAATCAGTTGTCGACTCGCGTCGTCGCCATGGGAGAACCGTTGTGGTACGACGGTCTCGCCGAGGATCTACCGCCCCAGGTCGAAGAGGCGTTGGATCATTATGTCGACGAGTCTTACGCCAAGTCCGTGGTGATTTTGCCGCTCAGGAAGCCGGGGCCCGTCGATGATGGTTCGCGGCAAACGCCCGCTTTGGAAGAAGAAGAGAATTTGCGCCGCGAAACGATTGGCGCGTTGATTATCGAACAAATTGAAACCGACTTGCCACGCGCGCTGCTCGAGCCGCGCGTCGATTTGGTATATGAGCATAGTGCTCGCGCCATCTCGAATTCGAAGGATCATACCAATTTGTTCCTGATGCCCGTGTGGAAGACGCTGGGCAAGGCGGCTTGGTTGGTCAAGGCTCGCACGCTTCCCAAAACACTGTTCGTGGCGGCAGCCATTCTGATCGCACTGATCGCTCTGTTTGTCGTCCCCAAAGACTTCGAGCTGGAAGCGAACGGCAAGCTGTTGCCGGTCGAGCGTCGGGAAGTGTTTGTAGACGTGGATGGCGATGTGATGGACGTGTTGGTCGAGCACGGGGCCAAGGTCACCAAGGGCCAGCCGCTGGTCAAGCTGCGTAACACCGATCTCACAATTCAAATGGCCGATCTGCTGGGCCAATTGCAGTCCACTCGCGAGCGATTGCGAGCCGTCGATCGACGTTTGATCGAAGACCGCGGGCTGCGATCCGAAGAACGAAATCAGTATTCGCTGGAACAAGCCGAGTATCGGGAACGTCTGCAAAGTCTCGAGCGTCAATTGGAGTTGCTCGCCCAAAAGCAAGATCAGCTAACCATCACCAGTCCGATTGATGGCGAGGTGATTACCTGGGATGTGGATACGCTGCTCAAACATCGGCCGGTGGTGCGAGGCCAAGTGCTGATGACGGTGGCCAATCCCGATGGGGATTGGGAATTGGAGTTGTTGATGCCGGACAAGCGGAGTCGGCATTTGGATGACGCTCGCAAGACACTCGAACCGAATCTGCCCGTGAAATTCATCTTGGGTAGTGACCCCGACAATTACCGTCATGGCAAGATTCATTCCGTCCAAGACAAGGCGGAGCTGGACGAGGAAGATGGCTTGGTGGTGAAGGTTAAGGTTCGGGAACTGTCCGATTTGCGCGGCGAAGGCTTGGCGGATCCGCGGCCCGGAACCAAGGTGATCGCGGATGTGTATGCCGGCCGTGCTCCGATTGGGTACGTATGGTTCCACGAAGCGATCGAATGGGTAAAGGTCAACGTGTTGTTTTAAGCTTCGTTCCGTCGTATCTCATGGTTCACGATTCAAATACCAGTCTTAAGAATTCACATCAGTCGCAATACGGGAGTCGCGTTATGAAGTTGCAATGGATTGGCGGCAGCATGTTATTGATGTCGCTGGCGATGGGAGTCGTCGGCACGACCGTCGTTGCGCAGCGACCGTCGTTCACTCGGTCGAGCGCGAATCCATCCCGTGGCGGGAACGTGGTGTTGTCTCACTGTGTGATTTCGCTGATCGATGACATTCAGATTCCAGCCGAACAGGCGGGCGTGTTGGTCGAGATTGTCGCGCAGGAAAACGCTCGCGTGCAGCCAGGCGATTTGCTGGCCAAGGTGGACGCCAGCGACGCTCTGTTGCGAAAGGCCGCAGCCGAGGCCGAGCTGGCCGCGGCGAAAGCTAAGGCGGAAAATGACATCGAAATTCGCAATGCCATTGCCACGGCTAAAGTGGCCGATGCGGAATACGCTGACTCATTGGATATCAATCGGCGTTCACCCAACACCATTGCGGCCACCCAACTGCGTAGAGAGCAATTGACGGCTGAACGTGAACATCTGCGGATCGATGTCGCCAAGATGCAGCAGGCAATTGATGGTTATCAAGTCCATGTGCGGAAAGCGGAGTTGGATGCGGCAATGAACGAGATCGAGCGTCGCCAAGTGGACGCGCCGATCGCGGGTGAAGTCGTGCAGTTGTACCGCCGCGCCGGCGAATGGGTTCAGCCTGGTGACCCGATCATGCGACTGGTACGTATGGATCGGTTGCGTGTGGAAGGCTTCGTCGACGCCGCGAATTATTCCGCTCGCGATGTCCAGGGAGCTCGAGTCACGATTTCGGTTCAATTGCCCGGTGGTTCCCGCCGCAGCTTTGAAGGCGAAATAACCTTTGTCAGTCCCATCGTGGAAGCCAACGGCGAATATCGCGTCTGGGCGGAAGTTGAAAACACAATGGAAGACAACTTTTGGGTGCTTCGTCCGGGTAAATCCGCGGAGATGGAAATCTATGTGGGAACCTCGCGTCCAGCAAGCGCGGGGCGCTTGCCTTAGAACCCAGAGGAAACCAACTGGTCATTGCAGCGGCAGGGCGCAAGCCCTCCGGTTTCGCGGTACCGGACGGCTTGCGCCCTACCGCTACAACTTAGTTTCCGCCGGGAACAGCCAGTTCATCGCCGTTTGCAATTAGTCCCAATCGCGATCTCATCGAGTACCTCAGTTCATGGCGACGTTAGCCGACAGTATTGTTAGCAGCTCATCGCGACCGCTATCGTTGCGGATGCGGCCGGATCTGTCGGCGCGTCAGCATCGCTATCGCGGTCGCAGCTACTGGGTCCTTAAGGAACCGATCGGACTGAACTATTTTCGGTTCCATGAAGAAGAGTATGCAATCCTGAATATGCTGGATGGCCATTCCAGCTTGGAGGCCATCAAGGAGCGATTCGAGCGCGAGTTTACTCCGCAGAAAATCACGTACCAGGATTTGCAACAATTCATCGGCATGTTGCACCGTAGCGGGCTGGTTGTATCGCAAGCCGCCGGGCAAGGTCGACAGCTCAAGAAGCGACGGGATGACAAAAAGAAGAAAGAGCTGATCGGCAAATTTTCGAATGTATTCGCCATTCGTTTCCGGGGATTCGATCCCGAACGCTTGCTGAACTGGCTGATTCCTTATACCGGCTGGTTGTTTTCGCCGGCGGCCATCATTTTCGTCTTGATGCTGGGGCTGAGCGCGCTGTCGCTGGTGATGGTGCAGTTCGACGAGTTCTCCAGTCGCTTGCCGACGTTCCATCAGTTTTTCGGGCCCAGCAATTGGCTGTGGTTGGCGATCACGATGGGCGCCGTCAAGGTGCTGCATGAGTTCGGCCACGGGTTGAGTTGTAAGAAATTCGGCGGCGAGTGTCACGAACTGGGCGCGATGCTGTTGGTGTTTACACCCTGCTTGTATTGCAACGTTTCCGATTCGTGGATGTTGCCTAATAAGTGGCAGCGCGTGTTTATCGGCGCGGCCGGCATGTATGTCGAAGTCTTTTTGGCCTCGATCGCCACCTATTTATGGTGGTTCAGCGAGCCGGGACTATTGAACCACCTGTGTCTGAGCATGATGTTCATTTGCTCGGTCAGCACGTTGGTGTTTAACGGCAATCCACTATTGCGATTCGACGGTTACTATATCCTGATGGACATACTGGAGATTCCGAATCTTCGCCAGAAGTCCACGGAAGTTCTCAAACGTTGGCTGGTTCAAACGTGTTTGGGAATCGAGCAGCCCGAGAATCCATTTTTGCCGCAAGGCCGCCAGTGGCTGTTTGCCTTGTACACGATCGCGGCTGTTATCTATCGCTGGGTCGTGGTCATTTCGATTGTGTTGTTTTTGAATCAGGTTTTGGAACCGTACGGTCTGAAGATCATTGGTCGACTAGTTGCCATTACAGGTTTGTTCGGGTTGGTGGTCCAACCGCTGTGGCAACTGTGGAAGTTCTTCACGACGCCTGGGAGAATCCACAAGGTGAAATACAAACGAGTGGCCGCGACCGCGGCCCTGGTGGCTACCGTGCTGGCATTTGCCATGTGGGTGCCGTTGCCGTTCCACGTGGAATGTCCCGTCGAGATTCAACCTCGGGACGCCGAAATGGTGTTTGCGGGGGTTCCCGGACGTATCGTGGATGTGAACGTCTCCGCCGGACAGCAGGTCGAAGCGGGGCAAGTGTTGGCGAGAATGGACAGCATTGATTTGTACTTGGAGATCGCTCGCCTGGAAGGCAACTATCGCGAGCTTCAGACGCAGCTCACTAGCCTGCTGCGACAGCGGCACGACGACTCGCGAGCCATCGCACAAATCGGCCAAACCCAGGAGTTGCTGGCCAGCGTCAAAGAGCAGCTCGACGAAAAGCAAGACGAGCTCAATCGGCTGGAAATCAAAGCTCCGGTCGCCGGCACGGTGTTGGCTCCGCCCGGACGGCCCAAACAGCCCTCCGGCGACGGTCGCTTGCCCACTTGGACTGGAGAGCCGTTTGATGCCGCGAATCGCGGCGCCTTTTTGGAAGATTCCGATTTGGTTTGTCAGATCGGCGATCCGCAAGCAATGGAAGCCGTGCTGATCGTCAATCAGGCGGATGTTGAGTTGATCAAGATTGGAAACGAGGTCGAAGTCAAGATTGATGCGATTCCGAATCTAACGTATACGACATCGATTGAGGAGATCGCGAAGAACGATTTGAAGCAGACTTCCGCGGCTCTCTCATCCCAGATGGGCGGGCAGTTGGAAACGAAAATGGACAAGAGCGGCGCTTCGCGGCCGATCGACACTTCTTTCCAGGCACGAGCGCCGATGAACGCATCGGGCGAAGTGATGCGAACCGGTTTGCGAGGGCGGGCGAAAGTTTACCCAGGCTGGCAGCCGCTCTCGACTCGATTCTTCCGATTCATGGCCAAGACGTTTCATTTCGAGCTGTAGTCACGAACGGTTGATGACCCGAACCGCGGTGGTTTGGACCAAACAGGATTTTCGTCGCGCGGATTGGATGCCTCGAGGGCGTGCCGCCGACGGTGATTCGCAATAACGCGATTCTTTTGCGGCCGGCCTCTGTCATGGCGGCCCAAACAACACGCTCTCGCATTAGACAAAGGGAGATTGAGTATGGCGAAGGAAAAGACCGAAGGTGAAGGCGCGGTGGCCGTGGAAGATCAACCGGCGGCGGTCGACCAAGGCGCGGCAGCGGGTCAAGCCGGCCAGCAACGACAACAGCCCGTTCAGTTGCAGGTGGACGACTCGGACGCGATGGCTCTGTACGCGAACTTTTGCCGAGTGACCGGTTCGCCAGAAGAGCTGATCATCGACTTCGGGCTGAATCCCCAGCCGATCGGCGTGCCGAAGGACCCGATCCAGGTGAAGCAACGAATTATCGTCAACTTCTATACGGCCAAGCGGCTGTTGGCGGCGTTGCAGATGTCCGTGCATCGGCACGAGCAGGTGTTCGGCGTGCTGGAAACCGATATTCAAAAGCGGCTGCGAGTTCAGCAGCAGTAGCTTTTCCGATTCGGCCCGGGAATCGGGTCGACTTAAATTCAATCGAACGGCTGTCAAATCGTCGCAATTTGGACGATGGTCAGCCGTTTTTTCGTGCGCTCTGTATGATCCGCCACTAGGTCGCACTTGGACCTCTCGGCTTGATCTGGGAACCGCGTCGCCAGCTTCGGTCTAGCTGTTCCGATCGCGCCAGTTCGTCCATGATTTGCGACGGAGAGGGAACTTCAGGCGCTGCGTTGCATCCAAACTGCGATGTCTCGCGCGGCCGCGCCGCGCCGTGGACTTTCGTTTTGGTTCAAGCTGTTACTCATCAATGACTTACAGCGTTGTTCCGGATTCGAGTCGGGCCCTCGTCTCAGCAAACGACGGCTGGTTTCCGATCTGTAACGGCCGTCGAGGCAGCGCTTTCGGATTGTAAGACTGGGGACTTTAGTGAATTTGAAAAGCGTGCCCCCCAACAGCGTTTGCAATGCCTTCTGGCCCAATTATAATCGACCAAATCCCTAAGCGGTGATTCACTTTGCGCAGGTTTTGCCATCGTCGGAAAGGGCCTTTCAGGCCACAATTTTGGAACATCTTGTAACATTCGCGCCGCCGTTCTGGGCGGTTCGCTGAAGCCCGGGTGTCGGTCTCGGCTGATTCAACTGACACCCCCTTATCAGAGGTCCAGTGCATGACTTTTCGGGGTTCCTCATCGTCATCTTCTGGTTCGCCACGCGATCGTAAGGTCAACAACCGACGTCGTTTGCGCGATGAACAACGGAAGCTCTTGCTGGAACAATTGGAAGACCGGCGGCTGCTGGCGCTCGGCCCACAATTGGGTGGCATCCAGCCGACCGACGGTAATCTCTTGTTGGATGGCGACGTGCGCCAAGTGGCGCCGACCGATCTGACGTTCCGTTTCGACCGCGACCAACAGATTGATCCGGCCACGCTGAACTTGGCGACCGGCGTGGTTGGCATCCAAGTCGTGCGAAGCGGCAACGACGGCTCGTTCAACGACGGCAACGAGGTCACGATCACGCCCGGCTTCCTCGGAGTGAATGCCGCTCCGAAGCAAAACGAGGTCGTGCTGCGGTTTAAGGAAACGCTGCCGGACGACAACTATCAAATTCGCATTCTCGGCAAGGGGCCGAACGCTCTGCGCTCGTTGCCTCAGCCCGGCCGAACCGATCGGCTGGCCTTCGGAGATTTGACGGACGACGGTTTGGACAATGGCATCGACCAAGTGGTCAACTTCGAGCTGGACCTAGCTCCGCAGGTCGTGGCCGTTGTGCCACAGCCGGTCCGCAACGTTTCAAATGGCGTTGTGCAACAAGACCGCGACATCATCGAAGTTTATTTCAACAACGACAAGCTCCATGTCGTCAACGACGACAATGGCAATCCGACGCGCGAGTCGGCCGAGAATCCCGACTTCTATCAATTGATCTTCACCGCCGATTCGGTGCGCAACACGGACGACATCGTCGTCAAGCCAACGCGGGTCACATACAACGCGGGCGAAAACAAGGCGACGCTGAAGTTCGCCCAGAATCTGGACGAGCTGATCGATCCCGATACGGGTAACGAAATCGGTCCGGGCACATTCCGGCTGCGAATCGGCACGGACGAAGCCGCGCCGTTGCCGCCGCAGCAGTTGGCGCCGGTGATGCAAGTTGCCACGGACTTCAACACGCAGGACCAAGTCGTCGTCCAATTCACGGCCGTTCAATCGGGCGAAGACGGCATTTCGCTGGTGTTCACCAAGCACGATCAAGGCGGCGCGGGAGAGCCGATCATCTCGGTGGCTAATAAGACGATCTCCGTCGATTTGAATTCGAGCGTGGGGGACGAAACCACCGCTCGACAATTGATCGACGCGATGAATCGGCACCCGCAGGCTCGCCGGCTGGTGACAGCCACGTTAATTAGCGGCCCTAGCACAGCCAATACGAATATTGCGACGCCCGACATCTCGTATTCGCCGCTGCGGTTGCTGGGGCTCGGTTCCAGTTTCGACACGGCGACCGATCTGTCCGACAATACCGATTTGGGCCCCGTGTTGGTTGTGACCGGCAGCGGCAATGCGTTCGCGGACGGCGAGTTCTTCTTCATTACGGATACGAGCGGCCCGACGCCGGTGACTCGCAAGTTCGAGTTCGACAGCGATTCGCCGCCCGCCTTGAACGACTCGGATGCGATCGGCATCAGTTTCCGGCCGACGCAGACTCAATCCCAATTGGTGCAGGCGATTGTCTCGTCGATTAATGGCGCCAATTTCGGCGTCACGGCTCGTCTGTCTGGCAATAAGATCGAGCTGGAAGGCGATTCGCGAATTGATCTGAGCGACGGGGTTCCGGGGCTGCGGAAAGAGTTTCAAACGAAGTTCGACCTGGGCTCGGTGCTGGTTATGACCGGCGATGGCACGACCTTCGCCGATGGCCAAACGCTTTCCGTCACGGAAAACGCGGGCGGCGTGTCTCATACATTTGAACTCGACGCTGGTAATTGGATCACATTGCCAGCCGGAGCGGATTTAGTCGACGGCGACAAGCTAACTATCAACGATGGTGTGAATGCGCCGGTCGTCTTTGAATTCAAGGATAGCACGCTCGCGGTTCCGACTCCGTTGACTGGCGATGTCCAGATCGACTTTGATCCGACCATGGATACGGCCGACGCGATTCGCGCGAAGGTGCAGGCCGCTATTGATAGCACTTTGGTTGCCGCTCCCACAATGGCGGGCGAGCTAATGGCCGGACGATTCTCTCTTGCGCCGATGAACGGCGGCCGGCTGCATTTGGGGCACAATGACCAAGTCATGGTTTCGGCGACGACGGTGAACGGCCTGCTGGTCGTCGACCAACATGCGGGCATCGCGGGCGGAACGGTCGTGCCCTATTTGCCCACGAATGCCTTTACGGTGAACGACATGGCGTTGGCGTTGGCCATCGCGGTCAACGGCGCCGGCATCGGCGTGGTGGCCACGGCGGCTGGTAACCGCGTGCAATTCAGTGGTGACCGGTCCATCGATCTGGGCACGGTTGCCGTCGGCATCGAGCAAACGATTCAGACCCGTTTCGACACCGGCGCCGTGTTGCTGATTACCGGCAAGGGATCGGGCGGCCCGACTGCGTTTGTCGATGGCCAGACGTTTACGGTGGTAAACGATCGTGGCGTGGCGATGCTGTTTGAATTCGACAAGACCGGAGCCCTAGTTAACCCGAATGCCAAGCCCGTGTTGATTACCAACGCGATGGACGAACAGGCGATTGCTTCGGCAATTACCAATGCGATCAACGCGCACAGCGCCGCGGCGAATCCCGATTTCCGGGTACGAGCGTCCCAGTTGGGAGACCGGGTCTATCTGACCAACGACCGTAGCATCTCGTTCGACCCGACCGTCAAAGGCATGTCGAAGACCTCACAAGGGATCATCATCTCGGGCGCCATCTCGGCTCAACCCTTCTTGTTGGACTTCCCCGGCGGCAATGACGAGCCGGGACACCGCGACATTCCATTAGAAGCCGGGCAAGGCGTCGAGCAACATATCAATGTCTCGTTCGGCCCCGATGTAACACCCGGTGTTACCACAATCTTTTACAACTTCAAGTCGCAATACGATTCCACCAATACGGGTCTGCAAAACGTCATCACCGAGCGGCAAAAGGACCGCGCCCGCGAAGCCTTCCAATTATGGTCGGCCAATTTGGGCGTGCAGTTCTTGGAAACCGAATCCGAGGGTTTGACCATTGTAACCGGCGTAATGGACACGCTGGATCCGGCCTTCCCAGACGTGTTGGATTTTAACAGCGCGGGATTCCGAGTTCGCATCGATCCGCGCTTCGGCAGCAGTATGTTGGTCATGGATGCCTCGCGTACTTGGAATGATGAATACGGCGGAGTGATATCCAACGTCGGCGCGAACTCGTCCTGGTTTATTAATGCCATGCGAGGCATCGGCGCGATGCTGGGGTTGGATTTAGCCAGCGATCTTCCCGTGACGACCGTCATGGCAATGGGAAACACGACGTATCCGAATGAGCCCACGCCCGAACCGATCTTTCCTGGAAACCACGATATCGTTCATGGCCAGTATCTCTACCGGCCAGACGGCGTCGACGTCGATCTCTATCGGTTCACCATCGACCTGCCGGACGGCAAAGAAGGCTTATTCACGGCCGAAACGTTTGCCGAACGCCAAGCGAATTCGAGCTTGCTGGACACGGTGCTGCGACTGTATCGCGAGAACCCCGATGGCACGCGGGTTCTGCTATCACAGAACGATGACTATTTCAGCTCCGACTCCTATTTGGAATTGGCATTGGGAGCCGGAACGTATTATGTGGCTGTCAGCGCGGCGGGCAATTCCAATTACGACCCAACGATCGAAGACACCGGCCTGGGCGGCAAGAGCCAAGGTGTTTATGACCTGCAACTGAACTTCCGATCCGAGGTCGACGACGAAGCCACGATTCGCGACCGCGACGGCGACCTCACACCGCTGGACGGCGATGCCGATGGCGTGCCGGGCGGCGTTTATAACTTCTGGTTCCAGACCCAACAACTGTATCGAACCCTGGAAATCACGCGCAATTACGATCAGATGCCGGATCAGCAAGTGATCACGGTCTTGAATCGCAACAATGTGCAGCGACGCTTTCAACTAATGCGTAGTGGTTCCGGTACGCTGGGCGCGGGCAACATCCCTGTGAACCTAGTTCCCGGCGACACGGCGGTAACCATCGCGGGCAAGTTGGCAGCGGCCATAAAAGCTCAAACCGTCAGCGGCAATTCGTTCCTCACCGATGCCTTCCAAGAGGATTTGGCCAGTCCGGTATTGACGTTAATTGGCGAGCGAAGTGTCAACATCAGCCTGCAAGACAACGGTATTCAAATTCATGGGCGTACGATCTTCGTCGATAAGACCGCTGGTCCGAATGCAGACGGAACCGAGGCCCACCCATTCAACAACATTGCGAACCCCGCTCGCGCCAATGCGTTTGGCGTAACTCACCCTGGCGACATCATTCGCATCGTGGGCAACGGTGGCTTTGATGCCGTGCCCGGCAACGCCACCACGGACGAAGGCTACGCCACACTAGCGAATAATTTCGCTTATGAAGTTAGCTTTAGCACCTTGGCGGGCCAGTCGCTGGACGACGGCACCACGATGGAAGTGCCGCTTGGCGTTACCGTGATGATCGAACCGGGTGCGATCTTCAAATTGCGCGACTCGCGGATTGGCGTGGGCAGTTCCAGTTTGGGGGTGAACCGTAGCGGTTCGGCCCTGCAGGTTCTGGGAACTCCCGAGCGCAATGTGTATTTCACATCGTGGCTGGATGAGACGATCGGTCAAGACGCACACTTGCCCGCCACGACTCCCGCGGCCGGAAACTGGGGCGGCATCGTTTTCCGCAACGATCTGGACAACGCCGAATCCCGTTTCAATTATGAAGACGAGGGCGTCTTTCTCAACTATGTAAATCACGCGGACATCCGTTATGGCGGTGGTGGAAATGTAAAGATCGATTCGGTCCAGCAGATTGTTAACCCCATCCAGATGCTGGAAGCGCGACCGACAATCTCATTTAACAAAATTAGCCGAAGTGCCGACGCCGCCATGTCGGCCGACCCTAATAGTTTCGACGAGACAAATTTCCTGGCCCCACGGTTTCAACGAGCCGGCCAGTTTACGTCCGATTACAGCCGTGTCGGTCCCGACATTTACGGCAACCAACTAGAGATGAATTCGACCAACGGTCTGTTCATCAAGATTCGGACGCCCGCGGGCAATTCGTTGCGTCCATTAACAGTTTCGGGACGATTCGATGACACGGATATCGTTCATGTATTGTCGGAGAATTTGCAAATCAAGGGCAGTCAGGGCGACCCGTTCCTCGACCTCAGCCGCCCGCCCATCGATTTGCTGACCTTCACGCCCCAAACCGGCGGCTCGCTGGTGCCCGGAACGTACCGCTACAAGCTAGTGTTCGTGGATCGCGACGGCTTCGAAGGTCGGCCTTCGACGGCCACGCCAGCCGTGACACTGGGCGGTCTCGGTTCGATTCGTATCAGTCAGTTGCCTCCAGCCGACGAGGATTTCGTCTCGCGACGCATTTATCGTGAGGATGTGACGAATCCCGGTGTGTTTGAGTTGGTTGCCGAAATCAATAAGTCGGATGATCAATATGTTGACGATGGCAGCATGGCCGGCGGCATCCTCCAGCGAGATCCTCCTTCGGCTGACAATGTTACTCTAACATCCATCGTGCGCGGGTCGTTGTCCTCGGGCTCTTACAATTATCGTGTCGTGTTCGTGGATGCCACGGGAAAGGAAGGGGCCTCCAGCGATCCCACTTCGCCCATCACCATTGGCGGCTCGCCGATCGAAGGCGGTATTCAGCTCGACAATCTACCATCGGCCACGGGACAATTCGTCTCCAAGCGGATTTATCGAAGCGAGGTAGGTGGCATTAGTCCGTATACCTTAGTCGCCGAAATCCCCGCCGACGCGGCAAGTTATACCGATGATGGCTCGGCCATCGGAGGCACGCTCGATGCCTCGTCGTTTGGCGTGATTCGGGCCCGTCTTGACGCTCGCCTGAAGATCGATCCGGGGACCGTCGTCAAGATGGAAGGAGCGCGGATCGAGGTCACGTTTGGAGCTCAACTCTTGGCCGAAGGAACCGACGGTCGCGAAGTGATCTTCACCTCGCGGTTGGACGATACTTACGGCGCGGGCGGTACGTTCGATACGAACAACGATGACCGACAGACGGGTGGCGAGAGTTCGCCGCAGCCCGGCGATTGGGGCGGTCTGTTCTTTGGTCCGCTCAGCAGCGGCAGTATCGACCATGCGTTAATCGCGTTTGGCGGTGGTATCAACAAGATCGAAGGTACGACCAAAGCCTTCAATGTAATCGAAGTGCATCAGGCCGAATTTCGGTTGGCGCACTCGGTGATCGAGGACAATGCGGCTGGTATTGGTGGACAAGGTCCCGTTACTCGTTTCGGACGTGGATACAACCTGGAAGCCACGATTTTTGCTCGCGGCGCGCAGCCATTGATTCTGGACAACATCGCCCGCGACAACGCGGGTCCGTTCATCACCATCAACGCCAATTCTCTGACGCATGAGGTTATCGGCGACTACGGACGCTCGACGGGTACCGTGGATCGCGTTGCCGGGTTCGACGCCAACCACGGTCCGCTCGTCCGCCTGAATCGCTTGGACAATAACGGTGT
>JAWKTM010000056.1:0-48957 GCA_041399085.1 Pirellulaceae bacterium | reverse complement strand
AACGGCTTCGTCAGGGCAGACTTCGGGTGCATCTCGAACGACCGGACCACATGGGTCACGTCGCCGTCAACCTGAAACTCCCACGTCTCGTCGAAGCACGCCGCCAACCGGGCCAAGGGCGGCGAGAACTCATGCATGTGCAAGCGCAGTCGTCTTGTCGGTTCCCATTCGACGATCTCCTCGACGTGCGTTGATCCGTCCCGGTTCGTGACCCGGATTCTCGTCCCGAGGATTTCGGCTTTTTGCGTCTCGAACTCAGCGAGCTTGATACCCGGCAACGGCCCGTAGCCATGGAACTCGGGCCACCTGCTCAGATCGAGAATTTGGCTGGCAATCGCCTCGGGCTTCTGGGCGAGGGTGGCTTGGCAGGAGAAGCGAATCGGTCTACTCGTCATTGCCATATTCCTCTGACTCCTCGAGCGTCTCGAAGCCCTCTCGGACAATCAGCACGGCGATTACCAGAGCGGCCACGGAATCGATCCACCACAGTTGCCAGATATAAAACGTTCCCAAGCCGATCAGCAGAGCGACGGAAAGCATCAGGCACGCGAGAGTTTCCTTCGAGTCGGCCACTAGGCTACGGCTACCGATGGCTTTGCCGAGGCGGTATTTCATGAGGAACAGTACCGGCATGAAAATCATTGAGGCAACCGCCAGCCCGATCCCAATGAGGCTAATCTCAGGCGCTTCCTGCTGAAAGAGCGAGTAGCCGGCATCGAGCACAACATAGCCGCCGAGTATAAAGAACGAGTATCCGACGAGCCGGGCGGCTCGACGTTCGATCTTCTCAAATTCTTCCTCGTCCTTCGCCGGATCGAACTCCCAGAACCTCCAGACCATCACCATACCGGAGATCGACTCGACAAAACTATCAAGTCCGAAGCCCAACAGAGCACTGCTATCCGACAGCGCAGCCGCAAACATCGCCACGCCACCTTCAACAAGATTGTAGGCGACGGTGAAAAAGGCGAGGGCGAGAGCTTTTGATCTCGTGGAAGGCATGTCCTGAAAGACATCGTTGGAGAAGCTGTGCTGGGGCTGCTCCAACAAGTGTAGCGAAATCAAATCTGAACCTTACTTGGAATACGGCGTCGCCAAAGGAGAACCATCGGAATATCCAACGTGCGCCGACAGCACACGAGTCACGGACAATTCGCCAAACATCCATTTCTATCCAGACGATGACCAAGCGTCGCTAGAATGGTACGTCAGATGTGTGAAGTGTGACATTTCCATCTCGCTGTTTAGAGTCTGCGGTGTGTCGACATCCCGGTGGCCGCGCAAAATAATGTTCATAGCTATCGCACTATGATTGCAAGGCTGTTTGCGGCCTGCGCCGCTCGGATGCGTTTCGTTGTTCTGTTTTTTTTGCGGCGGTAGCCGTGATAGCGCGGTGTGAATTCGCGATGGGGTGATGCGCGTGGAATGGGCGCTGAGTTGGGGTTGGATCGAGATCGGACCGAACCAGCGGCGACTTTATGCCCATCGGCGCTTGCTTCAGACACGCCGGGGGCTACTAAAGTCTCGGTTGCGGCCGGTTGAGTCGTTCCGGCGATCGCTAGTTGTGTGTGCCGTTTGTCAGAAATCGGTAGGCCAGAATTGTTTGTTCGGCGGCCGATTCCGAGTCGGGGTAGGGGAAGGCTTCGGCGGATAGATAGCCGGCGTATTGGATGTCGCGCAACGCGGCGATGATGGGGCCGAATTGCATGTGGCCGAAACCGACTGGGCGGCGATTCGAATCCACGAAATGGATGTGCCCCACGTGCCGGCCACCAAGTCGTAAAGCCGCCGCCAGATCGGTTTCTTCGATCTGCATGTGGAACAAGTCGCACAACAGACGGACATTGGTAGTGGACAAGCCTTCTAGCAACGCCACTCCGTCGGCGACCGTTGTCACTTGATTCGTTTCGTAGCGGTTCAGCGGCTCATAGAGCAGAGGTACGCTGTACTGCCGTGCGTGCTCGCCCAGTTCTTCCAACGCTTCGGCCAAGTAGCCGCGGGCCGTCGCGGCGTCCACGCCGTCGCCGCTGCGGCCTTGCATCGAGCCAATGATTGCCGGGGCTCCGAACGCGCCGGCCGCGTCGATAATCGCACGGATGAAGTCGCGGGCTTCGCGCCGCCGAGTCGCCTCGGGCAGCGCCAAATGCAGCCGATGCTTGACCCAACCCGCGCCGGTGCCGACCGCCGCCAGCGCGAGACCGTGATCCGCTAAATGTTGGCGAGCGTGGGCCGACTCGAGCGTCTCGGGGGACGGCGGAAAAATCTCGACCGCGTCGAACCCCAACTCGCTGGCTCGACGACACGCGTGTGGCAAATCGTGCCAATACACAAACGGTCCGCCACGGGCTTCTTCGACCAGACTGACGGTAACGGCGCTGCGCATCGCGAAAGGCTCCTCGGGCAAATGGGGCTACGCACTGACTTCGACCACGGCTTTGATCACGCCCGTCTCGGGCCGCGTGTAGGCCGGGAAGTTTTCGATCAGCCGGGCGATCGGCGTGCGGTGAGTGATCCAGGGATCGGTCTTAATCTGGCCCTCTTCGATCAGGCGAATGATCCGCGTGAAGTCGCCGGGCAAGGCGTTGCGGCTGCACAACAGCGTCCCTTCGGGCCGGTGGAAAACCGGATGCTTGAACGTCACCTCTTGTGTCGTGATGCCGACGAATACCAGCCGGCCGGTCGGAGCGACGAAGCCGAACGCGTTGGACATCGAACCGTTGTGGCCCGTGGCGTCGATCACAACGTCGGGCAAGTTGCCGTCGGTGGCTTTGCGCAGGTCGTCCACCACGCGATCCGTCAACAGGATCGTCTGGTCGACTTGCATCACGTCGCGGCAGAAGTCCAATCGCTGCTGGTTCATATCCAGGACAATCGTGCGAGCGCCGCTGAGTTTGACGAATTCGATCGTGGCCAAGCCGATCGGGCCGGCGCCGATCACCAGGCAGTTCTCTCCAGCGACCGGAGCGCCTCGATTCACGGCATGGCAGCCAATCGCCAGCGTCTCGACCAACGCCAGTTGTTCGTAAGCCAGCGAGCGGGACGGATGCAGTTTGTGAGCCGGCAGCACGAAGCGGTCTCGCAGCCCGCCGTCCGTCATCACACCTAGCACTTTGAGGTTCGCACAGCAGTTGCTGGCCCCTTTTCGACAGGCGTGGCAGTCGCCGCAGTTCATGTACGGTTCGACGCTGCAACGATCGCCGGCGGCGACATTGGCAACGCCCGAGCCGACCTCCAGCACCTCGACGCCCAGTTCGTGGCCGGGAATCCGCGGATAGATGAAGAACGGCATCTTGCCGAGATAGCCGCTGATGTCGGTGCCGCAAATCCCCACGCGATGCACGCGGACCAGAGCTTCGCCAGGACCGGGCGACTGGGGTTCTTCGATGTCGATTTCCGCGAACTGTTGGGGAGCGGTGAGTTGAATGGCTTTCATCGTGCGAGCAAGGACCGTGGCGTCGTGGAATAGGTCTCAAGCCGACGGTCAGGTTCACGGGCCGCCAGCAAAGTGGCCTATCTTACGCGGAATCATGCCGACACGCGATTGCGGGCAGGCGAGAGAGATGGACGATCGGAGCTCAGATTTCGGCATCCAGATTGTCGTCGCCCGCGGCATCGTAGAAGCCGTCGTCCGCCGGTTCGTCGTCGGCTGGCGTCACCGGTCGATCGATCTCCTCGCCTTCTTGAATCATCACGGGACCGCCGGCCGGCGCGAATGCCGAGCCGACTCGGCCGTGGTACATGTCATGGCGTTCCCAGCTTCCGCCGTAAGCACTGTAAGCTTCGTCGAACGGGCTGCAACAAATCGCACAGCCAGAGGTGAAGGCGGATAGCGTGACGAGCAGACAGAAGGCGGTCGACTTGAACATGGCAGCAAACGCTCCGATGAATGGGCGAGCGGACTTTCGCTTACACCCATTTTTCGGCAGTTCGGATCGTGCGCTTTAGTTCAACTTTGCCGGTTGCGGCGAGTTTGCAGTCGTCGCCGCGTTGCGGTTGATTTCCAACGGCGAATTAGCTGGCGGCCGCCGCGAACTCGTCGGCCCAGGCCAGCAGCCGATCGCGACCTTGGCGGTGGCAGAAGTCGCCAAACGTCTCGCCGTTCTCGCGATGCTGTTTGAAGAACGTAAACAGCGGCACCAGCGTCGACACGACTTCCTCTTCCGGCACGAGATCCTGGTAGATGAAGTTCAGCCGATTGCCGAGCAAACGGCCGCCCACGAACAGCGTGTATTTGCCCTTCGTCTTGCCGACCAGTCCGATGTCCGAGTTATACGGCCGAGCACAGCCGTTCGGGCAGCCGGTCATGCGAACCGTGAACTTCTCCTTGCTCAAGCCAAGCTTCGCCAGCTCGGCTTCCATCTCGTCCATCAGCGACGGCAACGCTCGCTCGGCCTCGGTGATCGACAGCCCGCAAGTCGGCCAAGCCACGCAGGCCATCGACCAGCGGCGGACCGTGGAAATCTCCTCGGTCAGCTTCACGCCGTGCTTCCTTAAGATCGCTTCGAAGTCCCCCTTCACTTCAGGCTCTAGGTCGGTGAACAGAATGCTCTGATGCGATGTCAATCGAATTCCGGGTTGGAAGGTGCGGCAGATTTCGCGAATCGCCGTCTTCAGCTTCATCGTCTCCGTATCGGCGATGCGGCCGTTTTCAACATTCAAGCCGTAGAACACTCGACCGCCGCCCTGCTCGTCCCAGCCCATGTGGTCGTTGAACCCATGCACGTCGATCGGCGAAGGATCGGGCAACGCCGAGCCGTAATACTCTTCGACCTTGGCCTTGAAACGCTCGATTCCCCAATCGTGGATCAGGTACTTCAACCGCGCTCGCTTGCGGTCGTCGCGATAGCCAAAGTCGCGTTGCACTTTCACGACCGCCGTGACCACGTCCAACGCCTGCTCGGGCGTAACGAACGCCAGCTTCTTGGCCAGGGCCGGGAATGTCTTCTCGGCCGACGGAGTCACGCCCATGCCGCCGCCAACGACGACGTTATAGCCGTTGATCGTGTCGTTCTCGTGAATCGCCAACAAGCCGAGGTCGTGCGTGTAAAGGTCGATGCAGTTGTCGTGCGGCAGGGCGATGCCGATTTTGAATTTTCGCGGCAAATAATGAGTGCCGTAGATCGGCTCGATCACGTCGCCAGGATTGAGCCCGCCGGCCACCTTTTCGTCTTCGTTCGTGGCCAGATCGCGGAGCCAGATCTCGTGGTAGGCCGGCGTGCGTGGCGCCAAATGCGCCGCGATCGTATCGGCCATCTCTTGAATTTGCTGATAGACCCGGCTGCGATACGGCGCGGGGCAACACATCACGTTGCGGTTGACGTCGCCACAGGCGCCGAGCGTCGAAAGCTGGATCTCATTGATCCGCCGAATCGTGGCGTGCAAATCGGACTTCACCACGCCATGAAGCTGTAAGCCTTGCCGCGTGGTGATTCGCAGCGTGTCGTTGCCCACTTCGTCTCCCAAGTCCAGTTCGCTCAGCAATTGATCGCTGGTCAACTTGCCGCCCGGACTCTTAGTCCGCACCATAAACATGTACGAGCGATCCGATTTCCCGCCGGCGCCTTTGCCTCGCACGTCCCGATTGTCTTGCTGGTACGTGCCATGGTGCTTGAGCAGTTGAATGCTCTCCTTGCCGAAGAAGTCGTTCTCATCGACCAATTCGTCGGCGATGGTTCCCGCCAGGAAGTTGCTCTCCGTCTTGATGCCTTCGACGGGACTCAGCTTTGGCTCGGCAGCCGTCTCTTCTGGTTTGGCTGGCTCGGCCGTTGCTTTTTCAGCCGGTTGCTTACCGTTCTTTTCCGGCTTGCCGCCGCCAGAACGAGCCATCGCCAGAATGTCCGCCGTACTCATCGCCGGACCGCCAGCCGCAGCTTTGGCCTTGTCCGACGCCGCCGACTTCTTCGGCTCGCCGCCGGTCGCGCCGCTGGCCGTTTCATCCGAGCTATCCTTGCCACCTTGCATTTGTTTGTACTCCTCGATCAAAGCCTGGAACGCCCGTTGTTGAAGGTGTTCGGAGCTGAACGCATTGACCGCGTCCGCAATCTTTGGCATGCGTCGCAAAAGGTCGTCAAATCGGTCTTTGGCCATGGATTTGTTCCTCGAAGGCGGAATCGCGTTCGTTCGGATTGTTCGGTTTCAGGGCGAGCCGTCCGCCCTGCGTCAAACGAGCTCAATTGCAGCGCTTGATGCGGCGGAATCAAAGTTCTAACTAAATAACCTATTTCGCCGAGCTGTTACAGGCTAATTCCGATACCGCATCAAGTTAATCAACATTGTCACGATTAGATATCGGCAGGTCAAGGGAGCGGACTTCGCCCAACGACGGCAATCGCTCACCGAGCTTACTCGGCAGCCAACGGCCCGCGGCTAATGCGTGCGGTCTGATGGGCACGCAGTTAAACGACGAATTCCGACGGCCCGATGGGCACGCGGTTGAACGACGGATTGGGAGTTTTTCGGACCAATCCGAAGACCGAGCGTCCGGTCTGTCGTGGAGCCGGACTCTGCCGCGTTGAAGTGGGCGGCGCAAAAGAGAGGCCGAGGCGGCTGGGGGACCGCCTCGGCCCGGGAACTAGGGTGGGAAGCCCTGGTTTCTAGGAAAACAACTCGCGAATCACCTTGCCGCTGTTGGCGATCTTCATCGGACGACCGCTTCGGCTGGTGAATGTGGTTTCCAGCGAAATGCCGAGCGCCTTGCAGACGCTGGCCATGACATCTTGAGCCGAGTAAGGTTCGGTCTCGACCGACGTGCCTTCGGAATTCGTCTCACCAACCGCGATACCGCCGTTGATGCCGCCGCCACCGACCACCACGCTCCAGCTTCGAGCCCAGTGATCGCGGCCAGCGTTGCCGTTGATCCGCGGCGTCCGACCAAATTCGCCCATCCAAATGATGGCCGTGTCTTGCAGCAACCCGCGTTGCTCCAAGTCTTCGGTCAACGCGCTCATCGCTTGGTCCAACTCAGGCAACTTGGTCTGCGACAACGTTTGATGCACGTTGTTATGCAAATCCCAACCGCCCAAGCTAACTTCCACGAATGGAACGCCGGTTTCAACCAACCGACGAGCCATCAAGCAGCCGCGACCGAAACCGGTCGTGCCGTAACGATCTTGTACTTCCTTCGGCTCCTTGGTGACCTTGAACGCCTCCATCTGCTCACTGGTCATCAAGTTCAACGTCTTCTTCAAAATCTTCTGGTGATCCTCGGCGGCCGAGCCACGATTCTCGCCAATGAAGCCCTTCTCGATCAGATCCAACGCCGCCATCCGTTGCATCAAACGGCGATCGTCCAGACCCATATCCAAGTTGCGAATCTGACCCGTGCTAGTCACCGAGAACGGCGCCCATGACATGCCCAAAAAGCCCGGACCCGTGCTGGCTCCGCCCACCGAAATGAACGGCGGAATTTCCAAGTCAGGACGTTGGTCGATCAACTCGTGAGCCAACACCGCACCGTAGCTGGGATGCTCGATGTTCGGGTTCGGCTTGTAGCCCGTGTGCATGTAGTAAGTGCCGCGACCGTGATCCGCTTCCGATGTGCTCATCGAGCGAATGATCGCAAAGTTATGCATGTTCTTGGCCATCATCGGCAGATGCTCGCTGATCTGAGCATTGCCGCTGGTGGCGATCGGGCGGAACGGACCGCCTGTGTTGGCGCCGGGCTTCAAATCCCACAAGTCAATCGTGGCGGGCCGCCACCCATCCACAACAAAATCGCACTCTTGCGACGACGCTGTAAATCGGCGGCATGCGTGCGAAGCGTATGGCCCATCGACAGGGCCGTGCCGGCGAAGGCCGACGCGCCGGCCATGTGCTTCATAAAGTGACGACGGCTCATCCCGCGTGGCGTAGCAAAGTTAAACATCTGGGACTCCTGATTTTCAAAATGTTTGTAGCTGGCTCAATGAAGGTTTGATTCTGGACTTACAACGCGTGAACCGGGGCGAAATACTCATCCATTTACTGGAAATGGGAAAGATTCGCCGGCTCTAGTGATTCATAATGAACTCGTTGCTGTTCAGCACGGCCCACCAAATGTCTTGCAGCGCGGCAGTGGTTGCCGCCGCGACATTTCCCTTGCTGTCAGCAGTTCGAGCCATCAGCAGCTTGTTGGCAATATCGACCTCCGTTGGTCGGCGATCGCGACAAGCCCGCCTTAAACAGATAGTCAATCTTCTGCTTCGGCGACATTTTGCTATTCGCGACTCGGCTGAGAAAGCTGCCGCTGTCCAACGCCGTGGCCTTCTTAATCAAGTCGCCGTTGAACATCATCAAAGCCTGCGGGATCGTGCCGTTGAACGTGGTGGCCTCACCACCCTCGTCCGTACCAAACGCGATCACGAACTGCCGCAGCCACTCCGACTTGGTCTTTTCTCCTGGTCCTCATAGCTGGCCCCGGTCTTGTGAGCTTCCGTGGCCACCAACAGCGATTCATACAAATCCTCGGCCTGCATCTGCCGCAGATAGAAATGGCTGAACTTGGGACGCTCGCCCAACGACGGGTCGTCGATCTTGTTGCCTGGCAGCGCCTTACTGGACAACGAGTACGGTTCGCTCAACGTGATCCAACGAATTAACTCTTTCAAGTTGTAGCTGTTCGTGCGGATCTCTTGTCCCAAATACTCCAGCAACGCCGGATGCGTCGGCGGATTGTGAGGCCCCATATCATCCACGGGTTTGGTGAATCCATAGCCGAAGAAATGACCCCACATCCGGTTCACAATCATCTGATCCAGATAAGGCGACTGCATCATTAGCTTGCCCAACTCAGTGCGGCGATTCACGTCCGAAAGGTAGCCGCTGGTGCCAACCGGGGTGTCGTCGACGAACACCGGATAAGCCACCTTGGTCAAGCCGTTGCGCAGTTCGTAGTAGATCTCGGCATCATCCGGCGTGTTGCCTTCGCCCGGAAAATCCTCGTTCACCAATTCAGCGGAAGCCACATCTTGAGTGCCCGGCACGAAGGTTCGCAAGGCCCGAGTTTGTCGGAAGAATGCGTTGAACTCCCAAAACTTCTGCTGCTTCCACTCGTTGAACGGATGGTTGTGGCACTGCGTGCATTGCACTTGAAGCCCCAGGAACACTTTGGCTGTCTCGGCCGTCGCCAACGAGCCCTTCTCCTCGTTCACCTTTTGCACCAGGAAGTTCGTCGCGCCATTAAAGCGTTCGCTACCCGGCGATGTGGTTCCTTCGGCCGTCACCAGCTCGTAAACCATGTCGTTGTACGGCTTGTTGCGAGCAAACGAATCGCGCAGAAACTTCTGCATTCCAACGCGGCTGATCAGCGTGTCGTCCTCGGTTCCGCCGTTTCGCCCAATCAACACGTTGGTCCAAATCGTCGTCCAGTTGCGAGCGTACTCTTCGATGTACTTGTCGTCGTACAACAAGCTGCTGACCAACTTCGCCTTGCGATCGGGATCCTGGCTAGTCAGAAACGCGTCCAACTCCTCGACGCTGGGAATCCGTCCAATGATGTCCAAATAAACCCGGCGACACCATTCGCCGTCCGCCGCTTGAGGCGATGGCGTGATCTCGTATTCCTGCCATTGCTGACGAATCTCTTGGTTGATCCGCGAAATCTGGGGAAAGCCATAATCCGACGGTTCGACCGGCGCGGCGCCTCGCGGAGCTGCATTTGCAACCCCGGAAACCGAAGTCCCGAACAATACACCTACGGCAATCGCCATCGCGGCAAACCGGGCAAACCTAGTCGACTTTGACCCAGCAGCAGTCGACAATCCCCGCGCGGCGGGATACGCCGTCAGCTTGACCGGACGGCGACCACAAAAGCATCTGTTCCTAATCATCCGAAATCCTCGCTACTCGTTGTGGCTTAGACGTTTTCGTCTCGGTGGTGATAACGCGACGCACTCAAAAATGTACTCGCTGCGGGGCGTCAATTTTGTTTCATCGTAAACCGAAATGACCGCGAAATCGAGGCGCATGGCTTCCTCGCAGCCGCTGTTCAGCCGATTTCGATTCGACAGAACGCCCCTCACCAGACTAAAACCGACGCGACACGAACGCCCGGCTTCAAGACGCGGCAATTCCCACCGGTTTCCGAAAACAGAAATAATCGAAAAGATCGCAGGACGAGCATCTCAAATCGAGAGCAAGCGTCTCACGTCGTGTTGAATTATGCAACACTTGTATCGAAATAATGCGCATCAAAATGAAACAGGCGAGCTGGCTCCGTCGCATTGACTGCTAGGTTCCAGCTCGCCTGTGTGCCTGCGGTTGCTGCGTTGAGCAGCAGGCCGAGGTGCCTCTTCCTCGTTCCGCAGTTGCCTCTCTGTTCCTGAGAGTCGCCTTTTCTCTTCTCGCTAACCTGTTTTCGATTCATCACTTACGTGCGTTCGACAACAGACTTCGACGAGTCTTTCCTCTTCTGGGTGCCGGCCCCAATGTTTTTGCCTCTTCTCGGTTCCGGCCCAGCCTTCTTCGTTCCGAGCGTCGCGTCTCACGCGCCGTTCGTGCTCTTCACTAGAAGCACGTGGCGTGCCAAACGCTACCGATAGAAGTTTTTGCACCGGATGCGATCAGCTTGATTGGCGCCTTGCGGCCACGACGTCGCGAATGATCGCGTCGAGATCGAATTGACGAGCGAAGCTGATGGTCGCCTTCAAGCGGCCCAAGTCCGGGACACGGCGGCGAACGTCCTCGAAGTCCTCGTCGTAAGCTTCGGTGTAGCTTTGAAACTGAATCCGCGATTGGCTGCCGGTCAACGCGATCACGCGTTCCGCCAACTGCAGAATCGACACCGGCTCGTCGCTGCCGATGTTAAACACCCGGCCCAACGCCGACGGCGTCTCCATCAACTGCCGCACCGCACGCACGATGTCGCTGACATGCGCGAAACAACGTTGCTGCCGGCCGTCGTCGTGTACGACCAACGGTTCGCCGCGCAATGCCGAGTCGATAAACCGCGGCAGCACCATGCCGTAAGCGCCGGTCTGCCGTGGACCGACAACATTGAAGAACCGCCCAATCACCACCGGCAGTTGATACTCGCGCCAACAAGCCAGCGCGAGAAATTCGTCAATCGCCTTCGAGGCTCCATACGACCACCGGGCTCGCGTGGTCGGCCCGAACACCAAATCGTCTTCTTCCGACCAAATCGACTTGGGATTCTTGCCGTAAACTTCGCTCGTGCTGGCTAAGAAGAACTTGACGGCCTGGCCGCGCTCGTGACGCCGACGCAACTCGGCCAACAGCATCTCGGTCGGATAAATGTTTCGCTCGATCGTTTGCAGCGGGTGCCGAGCGATCAGAGCCACTCCGACCGCGGCGGCCAAGTGATACACCTCGTCGCAGTCGTCCACCACTTCGCGCAACAAATCCGCGTCGCCAATCGATCCGCTCACGTAACGAAACCGTTCGGACCGCCGAGCTTCCTCCAGATTCGCGACGGAACCGGTCGATTCATCATCAACCACGGTCACTTGGTGCCCGTCGGCCAACAGCGACTGCGTCAGATGCGATCCAATAAAGCCAGCGCCGCCAGTGACGAGGATGCGTTTCACGGAAGACTTTCTAACCGAGAAGAGACGGCCAAGCGGATCGCGTTGCCAGAACCGGCTCGCGATCGCCCAGAGAGAAACGTCCAATGTAGACCGCTCGCCCCAGATCGGCAAACACCCGCCGACGTTGAACAAGCGATCGGCGCGACGTACCGGTCGCCCGCGTCAGCGATACAATGAGCCCGCTGCCGAATTAGCAACTCGCCGACGCTGTTCGTCCGTTCGCCCGCTCGGAAACCCTCCGCCCACTTCCAGCCACGTCCCATCATGTTGCAACGATATCGAGCCCGCTGGCTGTTCCCGATCGACCGACCGCCGATCGCTGGCGGAGTGCTCACGGTGCGAGACGGATTCATCGTCGAGATTGCCGCGGATTCGGACGAACCAGTCACCGATCTGGGCGACGTCGCGATTCTGCCAGCGCTGATAAACGCCCATACGCATCTGGAGTTCAGCGACTTGGCCGAGCCACTCGGCACGGCACGCGAACCGCTGCCGACCTGGATCCGTCGCGTTGTTGCTCATCGGCGGTCGCAGCCGGCGGACGAACCACAGCAACTACGGTCGCGGGAACAGGCCCACGCGGCGGGCTTGTCCGAGTCCGCCGCGGCAGGCGTCGCGGCAGTCGGCGAGATCGCCACGCCCGGTTGGCCAGAACCGCCTTACCGCGAAGCCGCGATTGGCGGAGTCGTGTTTCTCGAACTGCTCGGCTTGGCGGAAGAACGCCTCGAACCGCTGCTGCAATTGGCTCGTGAACATCTGCAACGACACCCGTCGCAAGCCGCTGATTGTCCGCCACAGCCCGCTTGGCCCCGCTGGCTTCCGGGCCTCAGTCCGCACGCACCATATACCGTGCACCCGCGGCTGCTGGCCGAAGCATGTCAACTGGCCGCCGCGCGCCAAGTTCCCGTCGCCATGCACTTGGCCGAGAGCCGCGAGGAGCTGGAGCTGCTGGCCAACGGTCGCGGCGCGATGCGAGAACTTCTCGAATCGCTCGGCGCGTGGCGCGACCAAGTGATTCCCGCCGGCACACGGATCATCGACTACCTGCGACCGCTCGCCACCGCCCGCGCTCGCTCGTCATTCACGGCAATTATCTGACCGACGACGAACGGCAATTCATCGCCGAACAGCAAGGCCGAATGACTGTCGTTTATTGCCCGCGAACGCACGCCTACTTCGGCCACGAACCGTATCCGCTGGCCAAGCTGCTCGCGGCCGGCGTGCCGACGGCGCTCGGCACCGATTCGCGAGCGTCGAATCCGGATCTCGATCTCTGGAACGAAGTGCTGGAAGTCATCCGCCGCCATCCGCAAGTCGCCCCGGCCGAAGTCTTGCAAATGGCGACGCTCAACGCCGCCACGGCTCTGGGCCTAGCCAGCGAGCTCGGCAGCCTCACACCCGGCAAACGCTTCGTCACCACGATGAAACAATGCAGCGCGAGCGACGATCCCTACGACGCACTGCTGGGATAGCGCGTAACAACGATTCGCCCGCATGCGGCGAGTGAAGGGTGAAGAGTGAAGGGTGAAGGGTGCCTGGGGTCGAGCGAAGCGAGGCCCCAGACGCCCCGCGAGCCCGCGGCCGGCGCAGGTCGAGTGCGGCGCAGGTCGCCCGACCGCGCCGCAGCCGGCTCGGCAGGTCTCCTGACCTCGCCGAAACCGCCGACCGCAGGTCTCCCGAATCGCAAACCAGGAGACCTTCGGTCGAAAGACTGTGCGGGGTCAGGACCGCTGCGCGTGGAGACCGCGCAGCGCGTGGAAGAAATCGTTCCCAGCCCGAATCGGCCTGCACGTCCAAACAACTACGCCGCCCACCAGCTCAACAAAATCTCGCACCGGCGCAGCTCAATCGCGCCCAAGTTAAGGTCGCCCTGACAGCCATTCAATCGCGTCTTACACGCGCGCAACGGCATCTTACATCGCTTCAACAGCACCTTACACTGCCGTAATGGCAGCTCACATCGGCGCATGCGAGCTTACACTGCCTCAATGGCAGCTTACAACGCTTCAATGACACGTTACACTGCCACAATGGCAGCTTACACGCGCACATCGAACGTTACATCAATTCAATTGGATGTAACATCGCTTCAATCGCATTTTACACTGCCGTAATGGCAGCTTACACTGCCACAATGGCAGCTCGCACGCGCTCGACCGTTCCCGCGAATTTTATTGCCGTAACAGTCATCAATAAGCAAGGGTTTGCGTCAACGGACCCGCCGCGACCACCGACGCAGACCCGCGCAGCACCCGATTTTCGTTAAGGGAAACAACCGCCCCGTTGTCGATTCACTGAAGGACGCCGAATCGCTGGGGGCTCCTTCGCTCGACCCCGTCCCCCCCCCCTTCTCCCCGTCTCCCCCTCCCCCCCAGTCTCCCCACCTTCTCCCCTCATCTCTCTTTCATCTCCCCATCTCTCTTTCACCCCATCACCGGATCGTCGCGTACGGCGGCAAGGCCGTGACGGTGACGTTGTCCAGCCACGCTTCGCCGATCCCGGTCAAGCTGAACGTCAATCGAAGGTCGCCAGACTGCGGCGCAACGCGATACAGCAGAAACTCGCGCCAGCCGCCGGTTCGAGTCACGCGTTCCGCCAGCGACTGTCCGCCGAAGCTGTCGAAGATCATCAGCCCGTCCAGCGAGCCTTCGATCGCTTCCGGCACCTTCACCCAACCGTGAATCCGCACCACTTGGCCCGCTTCGACCGGCGTTGCGGCGCTGGTGATCCACAGCGGCGCGACCTCCAGCACGGTCGGCGCGGCTTGCTGGTCGGTCTTCCACGTCTGCATCCGCAAGCACGATCGCCCGGACTGCGGCGTCTCCAGCGAGAACTCGACGTTCGCCGCCACATGGTCGATCGGTCGGCGATGTTGCTGCCAGCCGCTGGCCAACGTGTGGTTCAAGTCCTCGAACTCGCCGCCCGCCAGCAGATTGCTGCTCCAAGCCGCCGATCGCAACGCACCGCTCAACCGCCAATGCAACGGCAGCGTATCGAAGCTCACGCACAACGGACTGGTCACCGGCGACGGAAACGCCGCGGCCGCTTGCTCCCAAGCCGACCGCCGCAATTGAGCCAACGCCGACTCGGCTCGCACCAAATAATGATCCGCCGACATCGCATCGCCGGTCGACAGCACCCGCTCGGTCTCGCGCAAATACATTTCGGCCGTGCGGCCCAACCGCTGCAAGTCCGACATCGGCACGATCCCTTCGGCCGAAGCCGCCCGAATCTCCGCGAACTGCCGCGTCGCCTCCTCGAACCGCCACTGCGGGAACTCCCGCGACGCTTGCCGCACGCTGCGAGCCACATGGTTCAGCACCAACTGTTCGCGAGCCACCAGCACCAAAGTCGCCAGCCCGGCGTTCTCCAACACCACACGCACGCCACCCGCGCCGCGGCGATGCGTCAACGGCAGCAGGCCCTGCGAAGTCACTTGAAACACATCGCCCGTGCCCGACGATCCCGGCACCACGAAATGGATCGCTTCGGTCGACGGCACGCTCGACACGAACTGTTGATCGTCGGCTTGGCGAGTCACTAACAGAATCTGCGATCGATCGGTCATCAGCGAGGCGATCCGCACGTTCGGATCAGCCGCGTCGATACTCGGCCCCGGCGTCCCGCCCGCCATCCACGGCTCGAGCAACTCCAGCTCGGCGTTCAGCATTTGCAGCGTCTTGGCTCGCCGTTCGGCCGTGGGGCCAGGCGCGTTTAACGGCGAATTCGAGCGGAAGTAGATGCCGCGAGCTCCCGCGGCCGCGGCGGCGAATGTCATCAACCGCACTTGGTTTGGCTCGAGCGCGTGCGACTCGCCGCGAGCCGGCAACAGACCGTCGATTTGCGTTTGCAGCTCGACGGACGGCTCGGTCTGAACGGCCACCCACAGCGGCGTTTCGCTCCGCATCAATCGCCGCCGGACACGCAACCACGCCTCGAATTGCCGGAGCGGAAATGTCGAGCCAATCACCGGTTGGTCCGCCACGATCGCGTCGAGCATCTGGCTGTAAGCCCACAAGTCGCCATCGACCGCGCCGAGGATCGGCCGAGCCAACGGATCGCTCCGCCGCAGCTCGTCGACCTGTTGCCGCGTGCTGGTCAAATCGCGCGGACCAAGCTGCCGGCCTAACGACCAAGCCAGCACGCGCGCATAGTCAGAACCCAGCGACCGTGGATCGGCGCCCGAGTAACCGGAATCGTTGTGGCTGGGATCACTGTGTCTAAGGTACGCCTGCCCGGTGTCCGTGTGCCTGGGGTCGGAGCGAAGCGAAGCCCCCAGCCGCCCCACGGAATCTGCGTTGTCACGAAGCCCGACCGGCGGAGGAGCAACCACCCACATCTCGTGTTCGGCCGCAGCCGCCAGCAGCTCCGGAGGCGCTTCCGTCCGCAGCTTGATCGTGTTAAAGCCTCGCTGACGCAGCCAATCCAGCGGCTCGCCGTTGTAGTCGATCATCCGCGGCAGAAACGGCCGTCCGCCAACGGTCAGCACCGATCCGTTGATTTGCACTCGCGTCGGCAATCGTTCGGGGGCGAAGCTCTCGGCCGACTCGGAACCGGCCGAATACTCGTCGGGATTCTGCGTCGGATACGAGACATTGCGAGCCGACGGCGGGACGAACTCAGGCGCGTTCACGCCGGCTTCGACCGAGACATGCCCGGCGATCACCAATTCGTCGACCCACAACGTCGTCAGCCCCGGGCCGCCATAGGCGTTCAGCACAACCAGATCGATGTACGCTTCCCGCGTGTCGACATTGGGAAACTGAGTTCGCAGCACCCGCTCTTGCCGCTCGAGCTCTTTCCGCACGTCGGCAATCGCCACCCGCTGCCAAGTGCCAACTTGGTTGTAGAGATCGCCGTACAACAGCGTCGTCAGCGGCTCGCCGGTGCGCGGATGCCGCGTGCGTGGCAACACCACTCGCATTTGGAATTGCAGCCCGGCCCGATCCGCCTTCAACCACAAGCTGGGCGACAGCTCGGGAATGATCCGCGTCGGCTCGATCTCCAGACAGACGCGTGCGTAGGTGCCTCGGCCCGCCGCGATTTGAATCTGCTCCGAGGCGTTGCCGGTATGAGCTTGCTCGAAACTGCGTTGATGGTACGTGACGCGAGCCGCCGCATCCGAATCGGCCAGCCGCCAACTAACGTCGGTCGATTCAAAATCCTCGCGATAGTTTGCCGAGGCCGGCGCGCAAAGCGAAGCCAGCCCCAGGCCGAGCCCAATCCAGAGCCCCAGCCCGAGCGGCGCGCGAATCCGTCGTCTCGCGACAGAGCGGTTCATCGAGTGATCTTGTGCGTAGTGAAACTTCTTAACGCCCCAGCATTCGCCTTTCGCCGATCGTCGCCTTTCGCTCCGATAGTCGCCTTTCGCTCCGCGAAAGTCGCGCCCACCCCGCGAAACTCGCAAGCACTCAAGCTCCGCAACAGCCCCGTCCTTTCGCCGAGCGAAAGGCAAAAATCGCGCAGCTCCAAACAGCTCACGTCCTCGGCTACGAGGCAAAACGGCAACACCCGGCCAACGCGGCCACAAAAATTGGCCGCCTTGTGGTGAATCGGCAACATCTGCTGCGCCGCTGGAAGCCTGAACGTAAACCGTGCTTGTACCGAGATTTGCGATCCTTCACCAGATCAACCGCGTGGCTTTTTCGCCACACCGGGAATTTCGGCCGGAAGGCCAGGATTGCCGCAAGTCGCTTTGAAATAAAGGCTTAGAAACATATGCGTGAGCCCGCGGCGGCGTTGGTACAGCGGCTGCTTTAGTCCTAGATCACCAAGTGACACCGAACACAGCCACGATCGACACCATCGCCGAGGACACCACCATGAACGCCGCTTCCCGCCATCAACTGCCGACCAACGAAGAACTGCCTCGCGACATGCTCGAGCTGGAAGCGCTGATCCGCGAGCTGCCGACCGAATTCCGCGGCAAGCTGGAAGTGGCTTACGCCCGCGTGGCCGAAAGCACCAGCCGCCGCCGCCGCATCCTGAACCTGGTCCAAGAGGCGCTCAGCCAACTGCGTCTGGACATGAAGTACTTGGTCTTCGACCTAGAAGCCACGCGCCGCGAACGCGACGCCTACCGCTCGGCCGCCGAAGGCGACGAGGAATAGATACGCAAGGATGGAGACGACGAATAGCGCGATTCGACTGCCAGCCACGAGCGACGGAGCCCAACGTCGCATCGTGCCAGCCAACACGCCATAACCACCCCGCCTGCGTCCACTTCGTTTAACCCGCAGCCGCAGGCGAGGACCTCTCCGGTCTTCTCAACCGCACTCCCGGAATCGCGCAATCAGCTCAAAGCATCGCTGAATCGCCGCACTCCAAAAGCGCAAACCATCCTTTACACCTTAGCGCAAACGCGCCAGCGGGCCTTTGTCAATTTACGCTGGCTGTTAACGGTGTTCCGCAACCGACGGCAAAAATTCTGTTCGCCGTAAGTGCTTGTTTTTCTAAAGGTTGCGATTCGATCTTCGCCAAAATCGGCATCAGCCGACTATCTGGCCCAATGATTGCGTAACTGCCGACCCGCCAAGTTGGCACTGGTTCAACGTGTATGGGACTCGCCTTTCCGCGGTGGAGAGGATTTCGAGCACTCAGTTTCAAGTACAATCCGCAAATATGAGGGGATTGCCAATGTTGAAGAAATTGTGGAATGACGAGGCGGGTGCTATCATCTCCGCCGAAGTCGTGCTGGTTGCGACCATCCTGGTCATCGGCATGGTTGTTGGTCTGAAGTCGGTTCGTGACGCCGTCGTCACCGAATTGGCCGACGTCGCTCAAGCGATCGCGAACGTCAGCCAAAGCTTCTCGTACTCAGGCATCGACGGCCACGCGGTCGGCACGGCTGGTTCGTTCTTCCAAGACGCTCAGGATTTTTGCGACAGCGATACTGACTAACGAACCGCAGCACGGTTATCTGGTTCAAAGTGCGTTAACGTCTGCGCGTGCCGGGTATCGAAGCCGTGCCTGCCGTAAGACCGCGAATGCCCTGTTAGTGTGGAGCTAGCGTTGTATCGTAAATATTAATGCTACGCACCGCTGGGCAGTAACGCTTTGGCTGCAGCGGTGTCATTTATCTCCCTTGCAGAATTGCGGGTACTGCTTGCTAAGCGGTGTCTTTTTAGGCGCTACAGTTCCGAATCCGACTGATATTAGAGAAACCAGGAATGTATACAAGACTCTGGAACGACGAGAGCGGTGCAATGGTCTCTGGGGAAGTCGTCCTAACCGCGACGATTCTCGTGATTGGCGTATGTTGTCGGCTTGAAGTCCGTTCGTGACGCGGTCGTCACGGAAATTTCCGATTTGGCTCAAGCTGTTTCTAATCTAAGCCAAAGCTACTCTTATTCCGGCGTCGATGGTCATTCCTCTGGTGCTTCGGGTGCTTTCTTTCAGACGCCGGCGACTTTTGCGACACCGCTGAAACGGACGTCGGGCGTACTGACTCAAAATGCGTGAATGTCTGCGCGGCTTCCGGTCTCGAATCTGGTGCGTCTTCCTAGCACCCTTAGGCGAGTCGCCGACTGCTTGTTCTCCCCCCAGTATTTATGGCGTGAATCGCCAGTTATTCTGCGCACGACAGAAATTCTTGCGTGTTTGATTGCTCCCCCAACTGCTTCGACTACGATGCAACAGCTCTTTGTTCGGGCTTCCAGTTCGGAACGCGACGGTTTCTCATTCGGGCTTCGACGTTTGCCATCGAGTGGTGCTGCTGGCTTACAACAAGCAGCGATCGTAGACTGCCATGATCGCCAGCTTGCAATCGCTGCCCGATAATTGATTCAAGTTGTTGATCGTGAACGACTTGTCTCATGTCTCAATCGGCTCAAGTCTCACGAGCGTCTTTCACTACGCCGTCCCGCGTGCCTGGACTTATTTCGCGGCTCAATACTTCGGGCGGTTACCACTGGCCCCAATCCTAAATGGGCTCATCCGAAACTTTTTTCACGTGGGCTAAATCCCGGTCGTCATGATCCCCCGACCGCGGGCTCCGAGAGAACGAGGCTCCGGCCGAGTAGATCAGCCGTCGGAAGAACGAGGCCCCTGCCGAGTAGATCACCTTGCCAATTTGCCAATGGCGGCAGACAACCGAGGCCCCCGCGAGGACTTGATGTTGGGCCTATAATATTGCCGTTGGCGGATGACTTGATGCTGCAAGGCTTCCGCACACCGATCTGACCCGCCGGCGAGCAGGCCTGCCAGCCCGATAGTGAAAGGACGATAGACGAATGAAACGATGCGCATGGTGGACTCTGGCTTTGTTAGCCGGAGTCATGTTTGTGGGATGTTCGGCGAAACCAGCCCCTGAAGCGAAGTCGGGTAACGAAGAAGTGGTCGATCCGATCGCGGATGCGGTGGTCCCGGCTTCTGGCGAAGTCGGTGTCGACGATGCGGCCTCGGTGACTCCGGCCGTCGAGGAGACAACAACCACCGCGGACACCAAACCGGCACCCGAGCCGATGCCTGAGCCAGCTCCGACTGAAAAACCCGAGCCAGCCGCCGCGGCTGACTCGCAACCGAAGCCGCTGAAGGTCAAACTTGGATCGCCGGAGCTGACTGGCGGCATCCCCGGCGAAGGTCCGCTGACGGTCGAGCAGATTTCGGCTTGGTTGGATCAGCCGGATAAGCATCTGCCGCTGGAAGTGGAGTTGCCGTTAGGACTGTCCCTGGGCGCCTCGGCCATCAAGATTCCGGCCGACAACCCGATGACCTTGGCCAAGATTGAATTGGGCCGCCAACTGTACTTCGACAAGCGGCTATCGGCCGACGCGACCGTGAGCTGTGCCGACTGTCACCATCCGGACGAAGGCTACGGGCGAGCGACTCAGTTCGGCGTCGGCATCGGCGGCCAAACCGGTAATCGCAATTCACCGGTCAGCTACAACCGGATTCTCAGCGACGCTCAATTCTGGGACGGTCGAGCCGGTTCGCTGGAAGAGCAAGCCGTCGGCCCGATCGCGAATCCGATCGAGATGGGCAACACGCACGACGTGGCGGTCGAAACGGTCCGCAACATCGAGGGCTATCGGCTGCAGTTCGAGAAGATTTTTTCGGACGGCGTGAACATCGACAACATCGGGCGAGCGATCGCGACGTTCGAGCGAGCGATTGTGACCGGCCCGTCGCCGTTCGATTACTACGAACCGCTGGCGAATCTGGAGAAGGCGTTTGCCGCCGACTTGGAGGATTTGGATTCGTTCAAGGAGGAGTCGCCCGAGTTGTACGAGAAGTACATCGCGGCTCGTGAGGCCAGCGAAGCGAATCCGATGACGGAGAGCGCCAAGCGGGGTCGTGAGTTGTTCTTCTCGCAAAAAGCTGGCTGCACGGCCTGTCACGTCGGACCGAACTTGACCGACGAGAAGTATCACAATCTGGGCGTGGGCATGGACGCGGCCGAACCTGACTTGGGTCGTTTTGCGGTGACCAACGAGGAAAAGGACCGGGGCGCTTTCAAGACGCCGACGATTCGCAACGTGGCGCTTACCGCCCCTTACATGCACGACGGCAGCCAAAAGACGTTGGCCGAAGTGGTCGAGTGGTATGCCAAGGGCGGTCATCCGAATCCAACGTTGAGCGAAGCGGTTCGTAAGCTGGATTTGACGGACCAAGACAAGGCGGATTTGGTCGCCTTCATGGAAGCTTGCACGGGCGAGTTTCCTCCGATGGAAACCGGTCGGCTGCCCGAATAGCTCGGCAAGTCGATGCGTAATGCGTTGTCACGCATAGTAGTTCGATGCACTGACGAGAGCGTCCCGCCAGTAAAACGGCGGGACGCTTTTTTTGCGCGCGGTCCATCTAGAACCGTGTTGTGAAAACGGATGCACGGCCCAGAGGTCCATGCTACGTCGAGCGGTTCCCGGATCGGGCCTTGAGCCGACGCTTTCGATTTCGAGCGTCGGACGTGGATTGGCGGGAGTGGTCGACTACAATCAACGACTCGTGTTTACCGGCTTCAACAAGGAGCGGAAGCGATGTCAGGCGGTTGGTTGTCGTTGATTGTTTGCGCGGTGTCGCCGCGCGGTGGATTTTGACACGCAAATTATGCCGCTCTTGACCAAGGCTGGTTGTAACGCCGCGGCGTGTCATGGCGCCGCCAGCGGGCGAGGCGGTTTCAAGCTCTCGCTGTTCGGCGGCAATCCGGCCGCGGATTTCGCGGCCATCGCAAGGGATCGCGAGGGGCGACGCGTGAATGTCGCTCGCCCGGCGGCCAGCTTGTTGTTGACCAAGCCGACGATGACGTTGGATCACGAGGGCGGCTTGCGGTTCGACGATGATTCGCCGTCCGCATGGTTGCTGATGGATTGGATCGGCGAGGGCTCGCCGTTCGCTCGCAACAGGCCGTGGCCGTGCGAGTCGAGCCCGCGACGCAGACCGTTTCGTCCAATGATTCTTGGGGGCAGTTTCGAGTGATCGCCGTTTTTCGTGATGCGGACGATGCGGTCGCCGAGACAAATCACGAGCAAGACGTGACGAATTGGGCGGTGTTTACGCCCGACGATGATGCGGCGGTGAGCGTGGCGAATGACGGGCGAGTTCGCGTGATGCGGCCGGGTCAACATACAGTGGTCGTTCGTTTTTTGCAGCATGTTGTGGCGGCGCGAGTGTTGATGCCGTTTGCGTTGGAGGCGACGCGGGAAGGTGAGAGGGCGGAAGGCAAAGAAGACAGAAGATCGGCAGGAGCCTCGGGGTCCCGGGGGATTGATCGCGAAGTTTCAGAGTTGTTGGCGACGCTACGGATTCCGGTTTCGCCGCCGGCGGACGACGCGACGTTGCTGCGGCGAGTGACATTGGATCTGACCGGACGGTTGCCGAGCGAGGCGGAAGTGCGGGCGTACTTGGCCGACGCTTCGCCCGAAAAGTACGCGGCTGGTCGATCGGTTGCTTGGCCGAAGGCGTTCACGAATCATTGGACCTACCAACTTGCCGGCTGGTTGCGGTTGCGAGCTCCTGGCGGCGATACGCTGGCGGCCGATGCGATGCATCGCTGGCTCCGGCAACAGATTGCTGCCGATGTCGGATTGGACGAGATCGCTCGGCGACTGTTGACCGCGATGGGCGACACGCATTCGGTTGGTCCGGCTGTGTTTCATCGTTTGGCCGGCGATCCGCGTGAGGCGGCGGATTGGCCAGCGAAACGTTGTTGGGGATTCGATTGCGATGTGCAGTGCCACGACCATCCGCTCGATCGCTGGACGCAGGACGATTATCACGGCTTGGCGGCTTTGTTCGCCCGCATCGAACGAGGGCGAATTGTTCGGCGTCTCGATCGCGGCGACGTGATTCATCCGGTCACTCAGCAGCCCGCCTTGCCACGCACACCTGGCGGCGAGCCGCTGGACGCCGAAGCAGCCGGACCGGAGCCGCTCGCGGATTGGATTGTCGCCGCGGACAATCCGTATTTTGCCAAGACGCAGGTGAATCGAGTTTGGCAAGCGATGATGGGACGGGGCTTGATCGAACCAGTCGACGACGTTCGCGATACGAATCCGCCGACGCATCCGCGACTGCTGGATTCGCTGGCCGAGGACTTTCGTCGTGATGGATATCGTTTGCGTCCCACAATCCGAGCGATCGCGTTGTCCGCGACCTATCGCCGATCAAGTCGGCCGCATCACGGCAATGGGTTCGATGAACGCTTCTACTCACACGCGCTCGAGCGGCCGATGACAGCGGAAATCTACTTGGACGCGCTTTGCGACGTGACGGGAGTTCGCGAAGTGTTCGACCCACAAGCCAATGACGTTCGGGCCGTTCAACTGGCCAGCCCCAACGTCGCTTCAACCGCACTCGACATTCTGGGGCGATGTTCGCGGGAGCAATCGTGCGAGTCCGGTTCGTCGAATGGCGGCGGCATGGCGGCACAACTTCATCTTCTCAATGGCGAGCTTCTCAACCGTCGCCTATTGGACGAACAAGGCTGGCTGCACACGCAACTCGATCGAGATTTGCCCGGCGTTGTGGAAGCCACGTATTTGCGGTGCTTCGGCCGAGAACCCGCCGATCGCGAACGAGCATTTTGGGTGAACGAACTTGCCGGTGCCGATGGTCGGCGGCCGTCGCCGGAGAAACTGGCCGACTTCTTCTGGAGTATCCTGGTTAGCCGCGAATTTGCGACGAATCACTGACGAGTATCAAGGCGAGCGGTTGTTGCAACGTAGCGGGGAAACCGGAGTGCTTGCGCACTGCCGCTTTTGTGCGGTGGCGTCAAGGAACCGGAGTGCTTGCGCACTGCCGCTTTCGTGCGGTTTTTTCGTTGGGCCTTTACCGAGTTCGAGATAGGCCGATCACGCTGGCCGGGCGCGTGGTCTCGGTGCTCGACTCCGCGACGAACGAGAGGCCATCGATGTCTTGCAACAAGTCGCGAGCGATGCGATTGGCCACGTACAGAAGACCGGCGCCTAGTACGCCGAGTCCGATGAATGACGCACGGAATTCCGAATCGCTGACACCTAACATCAGCGCCGAAGCGAACGGCACGACGAGAGCTCCGAACGAATAGAACGACACGCGTTTTCGCAACGCGGCTAACTCCACCGCATCGGCGGCTTCCAATTGGCTCACTTGAGCCAACCGCGGGAAATACACTCGCACGGTGGTCAGCGTGAGTAGAAAGAAGCAGAAGATCCCCGAGATCAAACCGCAAAGAATATGTGACGAGAAGAAGTGAGCGTACAGCATCGGCGTTAGCTCGACGGCCGTGAAGTCGATCCAAGCGGGAAACACCACGCCGGAGGCCGACCACGCTCCCATGGTCACCAAGAACACCCTGTCGCCGATGCGAAGGGCGTGTCGGCGCGCGATGGCATCGCGCGCCGGCCCCCGCGAATCACGCATGCTCAAGAAGATCGGCAGCGCGTACCAAACGCCGACTGGAATCCCAATCGCGTAATGAATCAACTTGATGAACGTGATGACTCGCCCCAAGAACTCGACCTGAGCTTGTTCGGACAACATCGGCTTGACGATCGCGAACCAGTCGTAAGAAACGTTCAGCGCGCTGAGCACCAAATTTGGAATCAACGAGATCCAGATCGCCGTCACCAACGGCCGGCGGCGAGCGTAACCGTACCAAGCCGCTTCCGGCCGTCTGCGAATTCGCTGCACTTCTGGCGTAAGGCAGACCTGCAGCCGCCGCGCCATCTCGGCCGCCGTGGTGAATCGATCGGCTGGGTCGGGCGCGAGCGCTTTGCGCAGGATCTCGACCAACTCGCCTTGGCAACCTTCGGGAACGGCGGCCAGCGCTTCGGCCGGCACGCCACGCCGGCGGCGGCGAGTCATGTCGCGAAGCGTGTCGTACCAGTCGTCGCTGAGCGATTCGTCGGCAAACGGTCGCTGCCCGGTCATCAGCTCCCACAACAACACGCCCAGCGAGTAGATATCGCTTTGCCCAGTCACTTCGCTGGCGTCGCGATCTTCCCGCGCGTTGTACGCTTCGAGATGCTCGGGCGACATGTAAGCCAAGCTGCCGCCGAAGAACGCCTCGGGCGTCGCCCCTTCCAGCTTCGAGCTGAACGACACGTTGAAGTCCGCCAGCTTCGGGATGCCTTCGGCCGACAACAGCACATTGGCCGGCTTGATATCGCGATGAAGAGTGTCGCGGCGGTGCGCGTAGTCGATCGCCGCGGCCAATTGAGCGCCGATCCAACAGACGACCTCGTCCCATTGCATGCGGCTCAATTGATCGCGAGCCAGTTCGTCGCTCGGCTGTTCATCGTGCCGCGCCAAGGCCGCGTCGATCACGTCCAGCACGAGTTGCCCGTTGCGCATCGACGGCGGCGTCTCGCGCACGCGGCGAACCAACGCAGCCAAGTCATCGCCGCGAACATACTCCATGTACAACAGACCCAATCCTTCGTCGGACAAGTACCGTTGGTCATACACGCGGACGATATTCGGATGGTCAAGCTGCGCGAGCGTTTGGGCTTCCTGTCCACAGCGACGCGAAACTTTCAACGCCACCAGCCGCTGCATCGAGTTCTGGCGAGCCAACATCACGCGGGCGAATGCGCCTTGGCCGAGTGTCTCCAGCAGGTCGAAGTCATCCAACCGCTGGCCCGGCTCGATCTGCGGAACATCGTCGCGCATCCGTAACGTGCCGGAACGATTATGCGTTTGAATCGCGAACAGTCGCTCCAACGACTTCGCTTGATCGGCAAACCGGTGCAGATAATCGTCCGGCGAGCCGGCCAAACCCAGTTGTTGCCGCACCAAGTACTCTTCGACGATCAGATCGCAAGGCAGCCCATTCGAGCCGCGGAGGCTCGGAAACTCCTCGGCGTATTGTTCGATCGTGCGGGGCTCGCGATCGTGCTTCCAACGGTACTCCAGATCGGCTTTGATCAATTCCACCAGCACCAACCGCACCAAGGTCGGCGGCGACTCGGGCAGATAATCGGCAATCCGCGGCGGCTCGGCCTCACTCTCCCACGATTCGACAAACGCGGTCAGGCGGTCCAGCACGTCGTCCCAAGCCTGCGTGCCGTTGTCCAGCTCCAGTCGATCGGTTGATGGCAAATCCGTCACGGGGTGATCTCCTAGAAACCAAGCTGCCGCGGCGGGCGTGATTCGCTCGCCCTTAGAGTTGAACAGCGTCTTTTAGGTAACCGGCAGATGCGAAAATTCCCACATACGAGCACGACGCACGAAAGAGTGATTCGAGAAACTCACTTGCTTGCGCTGCGTACTCGTATACATTCATCTGCCGCTCGCCTTGGACCGTACGGCCCCCGCCCAGAGCCTATCACATTTGCCGCAGAAACTTGACGGCTTGCCCGACCTCGAACACCGGATCGTCCGCGTGTTCGCGTTCGATTGTGAAATAACCGCGATAGCCGAACTCTTCGAGACGACCGATCAAAGCCGGGAAATCAACCGAGCCACGCCCCAGCGGCACTTCGATGCCACGGCCTTGAGCCAGATCGCGAACGCCATCTTTGGCGTGAACGTGCAACACAAACTGGCCCAGCAAGTCGACCGCTTCGCCCGACGAGTAGCCGTGGATCGCCAAGTTTCCCGGGTCCAAGTTCACGCCAACGGTGCCATCGGGCAACGCATCGATCAACCGCCGCAGTGACTCGGGCGATTCCGATCCGGTCTCCGCCGCGAGAAAGGCGCCGACGTGCTGGCCGTAGCGTCCCAGCTCTTCCAACGTGCCAGTCAATAACTCCCAACTGCGACCGTCGGCTTCTTCGGGAACTCGCCCCACGTGATTGATCACGACCGAAGCGCCCAGATCGTAAGCCATCTTCATGGCTCGCCGAGTTGCCTCGACACGCCGGTCCAGCTCGTCGTGAACGTCGTATCCGCGTCGCGTGAGGAACCGCACGGCCGCGACTCGCAGATTGTAATCCTCCAGCAGCTTGCGAAGATGTCGAAGCCCCGTGCCGGTCATCTCGCTCGGTCGCACCTCGTTGCGAGCGTCGACTTCCACGGCGTCGGCGCCCAATCGCGCGGCCGTTTCCAACGCTTTGCGAAAGGGCATTCGCAGGCTGGCAAGCTGAATTCCTAATTTCAACTGAGGCATCCGTCGCTCCATTCACCGTGATTGATTTCCGTGGGACGGCAGTCGCTGTGGGCCAATCGTTGGTTTACGTCCTGCCGCCCGGACCGGTATTGTAAATGGCGTTCGCTCCAGCGGCAGCGTGCCCAACCGCGAGCGTTCCGCAAACCGCAGCCTTCCTCGCGAGCCAATCCAACGATGACGAATATTCAAGCTGTTGCCGACTTTCTCGAAAACTTTGCTCCGTCGCGATTGGCCGAGGATTGGGACAACGTTGGGCTGTTAATGGGCGATCCGCTGGCCGAGGCCGTCCGCGTGATGACGTGTCTAACAATCACGCCCGCCAGCGCCGCGGAAGCGATCGAGCGACGTGCGAATCTGATTGTGGCTCACCACCCGTTGCCGTTTCGGCCGCTGAAACGTCTGACCACGGACAACACGGTCGGCGGCATGTTGTGGAATTTGGCCCGAGCCGGAGTGGCGATTTACAGTCCGCACACGGCGTTCGATTCGGCGGCCGCGGGCATCAATCAGCAACTGGCGGCGGGATTGGGGCTGACGAACATTCGGCCGCTCACGCCGATTGCCGATGCATCGCCGTCACTCGGCAGCGGGCGAGTCGGCGAGTTTGCCGCTGCCCGGCCGCTAGGTGAAGTTGCCGCCGCGCTGAAGTCGTTCCTGAAGATCGGCGGCCTGCATCAAGTGGGTGACGATGCGGCGGAAATCTCGCGCGTGGCGGTCGGTTGCGGCAGCGCCGGCCAGTTTCTGTCGTCGGCCCGCGACGCCGATTGCCAATTGCTCGTCACCGGCGAGACAAACTTCCACACTTGCTTGGAAGCCGAAGCGACCGGCGTGGCGCTATTGCTGCCGGGACACTACGCCAGCGAACGTTTCGGCGTCGAACGATTGGCCGACGAACTGAGCGAAGCTTTTCCGGCACTCGAAGTTTGGGCCAGCCAACGCGAACAAGATCCGTTGACTTGGGTGTAGCCACCCGACCGCTCCCTCACGACTTCGTCGTCGACAACCACGCGACGCTTACGTTGCCGAACGCATGTCGCTCGACCGAGGCGACCTCAAGTCCAGCGGCTCGCAGACGACGCCCAACGGCCGCTTCCCAATTCGCGGTTCGCTCCAGCGGCAATCGCGCGACGAGCCACACTCCGCCATGTTTGCGAGCCTTGTCGAACAGCTCCGTTTCCAACGTCGCTTGTCCCGACGCGAGCGGAAACAAGCGGTTGTCGGCATCGTCGATTCGGTACAGTCCGCGCAGCGGTAACGTGGCGTACTCGCGTTTCAATGTCTGGCCCGATTCCAAATACTGTCGAGCCTCGATCAGCCCCGCGTACAACAGAACCGGCGCCGCGGGATGCTCGGCCGGATCGTCGAGCAGCTTCGCGGCCGCTCGCCAATCCTCTTGCCGGTCCGCCAGCAGCCGGCCGTCCTGTTGAAGCTGCGCGATCAGCCCGCCGTCTTCCACACCGGCGATCAACAACAACACGATCGCGGCGACTTGCAACCACCGGCCCGGAATCGCGGCGATGGCGACCGCCGCGAAAACCAGCGGCGCGGGCGAGCAGACCAGCAAATACCGCGGAAAGAATATGGCGGCGATCTCTTGTCGAGTGGCGATCCAGGCGACCAACACAGGCACGGCATACCAGACGGCGATCAACAACCATGCGCTGGCAACTCGCGCAAGCGAGATCTTGCCGCCTCGTCGACGCATCCACATCGCGGCCACGCCGACCAACAGCAACGGAAGCAAAACGTAGACATGCAGCGGAAACAGCGTCAACGGCTCCCACCACTCAGGCTGCCCAACGAACTGCTGCCAATTCGCGCGCCGGCCGATCACCGCGCGAATACTGGCGGCCGCGGGCAGCATCGCCACTAACATCGCGGCCAAGTCGGTCAGCAATTGCCGCCAGCCATAGCGAGCGTTCAATCCCGCTCGTCGCCAACCCCAATCGAACAATGCGAACGAAGCGACTTCGGCTAACAGCAACAGCACAGCCGTGTAATGCAAGTAGAACAACGCCGCGCCGCCGCCGACAAAGGCAACTCGCCGCCACAAGGTCGGTCGCTGCAGCAACTCGCTGAAGACGAAAATATGCAGCACGGCCAGCGTCTGAATCCAGGCAAACGACCGAGCTTCGCCCGCATAGAACAAGCTGGTCCGGTCGACGGCCGCCAATGCCGCGGCGGCCAGTCCGGCCATGTTGGAACCGGTCCAGCGGCGCACGGCCGCAAACAACGCGGCTCCGAATAACAGCCCGCCGATCAACGACGGCATTCGCAACGCCCACTCACTTTCGCCCAAGCAAGACACCGAAAACCGCGTCATCCAGAAATAAACCGGACTCTGGTTGCCTAAAGCCGCTCGCCCCGGTACCTCCGACCAGCCCGCCTGAATCGTCCACGAGGTATGCAGTTCGTCGACCCATAGCGGTTCGTTGATCTGCCAAACTCGCAGGACGAATGAGACCAGCAGCACGCCGACTAGCCCAAGTATTACCGGCCAATTCAAAGGCTCGGGGTCGCGCGGCGTGTTAGGCGGGCAGTGCGTGGAATCTGGCTCGTTCAACAACAGTCTCGGCCGGTTGCGGGGATGCGGTCAATTATCTGAATCGAAGCGGGTCGCGTTGGGTGTTTCTTGACAACACACGCGGGTTTGCTGGGGGCTCGCTTCGCTCGACCCCAGGCACTTGCTCCCTCGGACACGTCTGCGGAACGTCGAAGGTAACGCTCACACGCCAATCCCGCCATAACCGAAAAAACCGGCAAGTTCGGGTTTGCCGCCGGCCGATATTGCGAGAGTACGCGCTTGTGCGCTCTAGCCTTACCCCAAGTCGTTCGTCCAGCCAAATAGCCACCAGCTCGTATGGATGTAGCTCGCCGTTACAAACGGGTTCTGCTCGTCTTGAGCCTAGCGACGTTGTTCGGCGGGTTCGGGTCTCGGGCGCGCGTGAATGCTGAAGACGATTGGATCAGCGTTTGGAAAGCCGAATCGGACACGAATCTTCGTGAACCAATTGCTGATCCGTTTCTGCGGCCCGCTAGCTGGCAGCCGACGCCGCTGGGCGAGCCTTCGATGCTGCGCGGCGGTTACGCGAGCGGCGAAGGTCTGAGCCAGCTTCCGCCGCCACCTGATTTCGATTGGCCCGACGCATCGCCCTCGGCGAGTATGTCGCCCGGTTCGGGCTATCTCGCTTCGCCAACCGCCGACTTCTCACCTCGCCGCCTGTGGGTAGGCGAGTTTCAATCGCTGCTCGGCATGATTTGGGATGACGGAGTCGGGGTCTATTCCGATTGGCATAACCTGGCGTGGCTCGGCGCGTTCGCGGGCGGAGCGATTGCGATTCGCGAATCGGGCTGGGATCAGCAGGTTCGCGATTTTACGGCCAAACATCCCGATCGCTGGGGATCGGCTAACGATCCGTTCAACTTCATTGGCGAAGGCTACTTCCACGTGCCGCTAATCGCGGCTTTCTACGTCTACGAACGCTTCGACGACGATCCGTGGCGGCGAGACTATTCGGCGGCTTTGGCCAGCGCGCTTGCCATTACCGGTCTCTCGACTTCGGCGATCAAGCTGGCCGCCAATACCGAACGCCCCACGGACACGCGTTCCTCGGGACACTACGGATTCCCGTCCTACCACACGGCCGCGTGCTTTTCGTTGGCTGCGGTGACTGACGAGTATTGCGGTCCCGGTTGGGGCGCGGTGGCCTATGTTACGGCGGGCATGGTGGGCTGGAGTCGCATCGATGTCCGCGAACACGACTTGAGCGACATCGTATTCGGAGCGGCGTTGGGCTATGTCGTCGGCCGAAGCGTCGCGGGCCGACATCGGCGAGGCGACTCGCGGGCCTATCTGCTGCCGTTTCGCCATCCGGTCGACGGTTCGCCCGGCTTGGCTGCTCACTGGCGTTTTTGAACGAATCGAAAATGCAGCCGAGGAAATGCTTGCCGGACATATCGGCGCGTGATTATATTGCCTGTCACTGCAACTGGACGGCGGTGGTCCTTGTGTTCGTGCCGTGCGATTTCACATGCCCCTGACCGCCGCTTCCGAAAGTTTCTTCCCGAGGAGTCTTACATGAGTCGAGTTGCAAAGTTTGGTTTGACCGCCGTCGTCGGCGCGTTTTTGATTGGTGTGTTGGCTTCGCCGGCTCGACAAGCCGAAGCCCGTCCTAACTACTGCAAGATCGTCATCGAACATTACAAGGACGTTCCGGCCATGGCCGAAGCCAAGTGCGGCATCTGCCATCCCGGCAAGGACAAGAAAGAACGCAACAATTACGGCATGGCTTTGGGCAAGGCCCTGGGCGCTCCGAAGCAAATGGACGCCGCCAAGATCATGGAAGCCATCAAGAAGGTGGAAGGCGAACCGAGCGCCGTCGAAGGCAAGACGTTCGGCGACCTGTTGAAGGAAGGCAAGCTGCCCGGCTCGAAGTAGTCTGGCTGCTTTGCTCGCATCCGCGGTCGTGATCCACGATCCGCCCGCCTAGGTTTAGTAAAGACGCGAATTGGATTGAGTTCCAATTCGCGTTTTTCGTTGGCCGCGAAACTCGCCGCGGGCCGCTATCCTTTTTCGCAACAGTTCGTCGTAAACCGCCGCGACGCCTTCGGCCATGCGAACATCGGAGAACTTTTCCGCGTGGCGGGCATGGGCCGACTCGCGCATGGCTTGCCAGCCGTACTGGCCTTGAATCGCGGCGGCCAACATGTGAGCCAAACTCTGCGGCTTGCCGGGCTCGGCGATCAATCCGTCGACCCCGTGGCGAATCGCTTCGGGGACGCCTTCCACATTCGTGCCAACCACCGGCACGCCGGCGGCCATCGCTTCGAGCACGACCATCGGCAACCCCTCGCCAAACAAACTCGGCAGCACGAACAAATCCATCTTGTTCAACTGCGTCGCGACATCGCCGTGAATCCCACCCATTCCACACGATCGCGAATGCCCAGCCGATTCACGCGTTGCTTGAGGTCCGATTCGTAGCCATCGGTTTGAACGGCCCGACGGCCTTCAGCCGCACGTCCATTCGCCGCTGCTTGAGTAACGCCAACGCGTCCAGCAGCACCTCCAATCCTTCGAGGCCGAATCAGCGCGACCACGCCCAACGTCCAACTGCCAGCAGGCGTGCGTCGTGGCTTCAGCGGCCCGCAGGCCGGCACGCCGTTCGGCACCACCCGCAGCCGATCGGCCGCGTAGCCGCGCGCTTGCATGTGTTGGGCAAGGCTGTGCGAGACCGTGATCAGCCGCTGAGCGCCGGTCAAGCTGAATCGCTCGACGCGATCGTTCACCCAATTCCGCCAGCGACGCGTGGTATCGCGCGAAGCCGGACTGTGGACGTGATACACGAACGGCACGCCAGCCAGCTTCGCCGCGATGCGAGCCACCAAGGCGCTCCGCACGGTGTGAGCATGCACGATCGCGTAATCGTGACGCCGAATCACATCGCGCAACTGCCAAGCGACACGCAGATCCGTTCGCCGCCGCATCGGCAACTCGAACAGCGGCACTTCCTGCGTCTGACGTTGTTCGGGAAATCGATCCGGTTTGACGCAAGCGAACCCCGCGTCGAATCCGAACTCGGGCAACCGCGCGGCCAGCAGGTCTTGGACACGCTCGGCTCCCGAATAATGTTCGCCGTTGATCACATGCAGCACGCGGACGTTCGTCGAAGGCGCCTCGCGATCCGAGAGGCGTTCGGCCTCCGGCGACGCCGCGTTGGACGTTCCGGTTGTAGTAAACGGCGAATCCAGCGTCGAAGTTGTCATGGAATCCAGCATCAGCTTGCTTTCGCGGTGTCGAGTCGGGCGTCAGACGGAGTTCCGCATCACTCGGCGGCGCCGTCCGATCGCAATACAAACATAGGTCCGATTTCGCACGTCCATCGCCAACCGTTGCACGACGCGCGACCCGTACAATCCGCGCGACCGACCGTGGCCGTGTGAATCGACTGGCTGCCCGTTGTGCAGTTGGGGCATCGGCCGTACAGTGCTAAATCCCGCGAAAAGAAAGGCTGGATATCGAGACCATGTTCACTGGGTTGGTTGAAACGATGGGCCGCGTCGCCAGTTTGCGCGACGAAGGGCCCGGCAAACTGCTCGAGATTCACTCGCCGTTGATCTCCGACGGCGCGTCGATCGGAGATAGCGTGGCGATCAACGGTTGTTGCCTGACCGTGGTCGAGCTCGCCGGCGAAAGCCTGTCGTTTCAAGCTGGTGAAGAGACTCTCAGCCGCACGAATCTTGGCCGGCTGGTCGTCGGTTCGTCCGTAAATCTGGAACGCTCGCTGCGTGTGGGCGATCGACTTGGCGGGCATTTCGTGACCGGCCACATCGATGCCGTCGGCCATCTCGACCAGCGGATAGACGACGCCGATTGGGCCAAGTTTTGGTTTCGCGTGCCACCCGCTTTGACTCGGCAAATGGCCAGCAAAGGTTCGATCGCGGTGGACGGCGTGAGCTTGACGTTGGTGGATGTCGAGCCCGAAAGGTTCAGCGTGGCGTTGATCCCGCACACGTTGCAAGTCACCACGCTCGGTCGCCTGCAAGCGGGCGATCCGGTGAATCTGGAAACGGATGTATTGGCCAAATATGTCGAACAACAACTGGCCGGCCGCTAGTCGCCCCGGTCCCGCAGCCTGGAAAGGGCGCCGCTGAGCATGACGCAACCACGCCAAACCATGTCGTTCTTGATGCGCCGCTTTGATGAAGCGGGCATTCATCCCGTAACGCGACATGGCCAGAATTTTCTGATCGACTTGAATCTGGTCGAGCTGCTGGTGCAGTCCGCCGAACTGGGGCCGCGGGACGTGGTGCTGGAAATCGGCACCGGCACCGGATCGCTGACGGCGATGATGGCCGCGCAAGCCGCCGCGGTCGTGACCGTGGAACTGGACGCGAATCTCCATCAACTCGCGCGCGAGGAGCTGGTCGACTTCGACAATATCACGATGCTGCGCCAAGACGCGCTGCGCAACAAAAACAACTTCGACCCGGCAATCATGCAGGCCGTTCGCGCGGCGATCGAAGCGGGCCCGGACCGCCGGCTCAAGCTGGCCGCGAATCTGCCGTACAACATCGCCACGCCGGTGATCTCGAATCTGATGTTGACCGAAATCGTCCCGGTGTCGATGACCGTCACGATTCAAAAGGAAGTCGCCGAGCGCATCGTCGCTCGCCCCGGAACCAAGGACTATGGCGCGCTGAGCATCTGGCTGCAAAGCCAGTGCGAAACCGAGATCGTCCGCATCATGCCGCCATCGGTTTTCTGGCCGCGCCCCAAAGTGGAATCGGCGATCGTGCGCATCACGCTGAATCCCGAGAAGCGAGCCCGAATCGGCGACCTGACCGGCTTTCACGAGTTCGTCCGCTCGATGTTCTTTCACCGCCGCAAATTCCTGCGTAGCGAACTGCTGTCGGCCTACAAAAAACGGCTCGCCAAACCCGACGTCGACGCCGTGCTGGAAACACTCAACCTCTCCGGCGAACTCCGAGCCGAGCAGCTCGACGTCCCCACGATGCTCCGCCTGTACGAAACCGCGGAACAAAGACTATCCCAGCTTGGTTAGTCCATCGCGACGCAGGCCCACCCGCCTTTCGCATCGCATCTGACGCGAACGGCACGGCGAGCACGAAGTGGGTGAATACCTAAGATCGAGGGCTGGGAGACGCACCGCAGAACGCCACGATAGCCAAGCGAAACGAGCGAGTTCGCGAACCGAAACAACGCCGGACGTTTAGCGACGATTTCAAACGGGAAGCCGCGTCCAGATGGTTATCGACGGCCGTTCCGTTCCCTCGGCATCCGGAAACAGGGAGGGCAATAACCCGAACCTGCTGTATCGTTGGAAGGCGGAAGTTTTGTCTCGCGGTGGCCCGGCGGTACAGGCAATAGACAGCCAGATCGCCGAGCTTCGCGATGAGCCTCGGTGCGAGCCTCGGCGGGAACTGTGACATCCTAAAAGAGCCTTGGCCATTTTTCAGCCGGCAAGAGTAGCAGCGTGAGGTGGTTGGAAGCAAATACATCCGGCGATACAAAGCGGTACCAGCATGAACGGTGCTCGGTTGACGCGAACCCTCCGACCGGAATCGAGCACTGGTTTGGCGGCTTTAAGCGCTGCCAAGCGGAAAATGACAACCAGACCTGGTTTCCACCTCGAAGACCGTCGCGTGGTCGCATAGATAACGGCAAGGAATCGATAGTTCGGTGGGTGCAACTGCTGAACGGCAACGAACGGCGTGAAGAACCATGGCCGCCCTGAAGCCCATTTAGCCAGCAATTCCCAGGTTGCGTCCGCTGGTGCCCGGACAAGGTTCATGCTTGAGAAGCTGATCTCGCGACGCGGACTTCTTAAACCATGCCCACTTTTCTTTATCTGTACACGCAAGGCAGCGGTCGTGACTCCGCCCTTCCGATTTGCGAGAAATTCACAGCTTTACACGCCACTCTTGAGCGGACAACTTAGGCTCAGGCATTGCCTTTGGCATTGACTCGCGGCTGTCATGGGCTGACGGTGGCGTGAAAATGGCACTTCTGTCGCGGCTGTGGAGGTCTGCACTGTGTCAATCAAAAACGCCGCCGCAAACTGCTACACCATAAGCACTTGCGACGGCGGAAAAACGTCAAGCGGAGGGCACGGGACTCGAACCCGCAACTGGCAAGCCAGCATCTGATTTCGAATCAGACCCCTAACCATTCGGATACCCTCCGGAGTCGCGAATGATTGTAGCTGGAAGATGTCGCGAGCGGCAAGACGTGGCAACTGCTTCGTGTCGTACTCCGCTACAAGACGATGCAGTGGCCCTTGCGAATTTGGAGCTTGCCGTCGAAAATGTCGTCTCTCGCGGATTGCGGATCAAGTCACCAGCAATTCGCTCTCACGCCCAATTGTCTCGCCGTCGCGGCAACCGATCCCGGAGCGAAATCGTGGTTATGGTCTTCGAGCAAATCGAGAAGCTGAAGCAACAATACACGGATAAATTCGTCGTTGTCGACGAAAGCCGACCGGAACTGCGGCGGTTCAAGGGGCTGACCGGCACGGTACGAACGGTCAACATGAGCGGCCGGGCGTTGGTTGAGTTCGACGGCAACAACAATATCGGTTGGTATGATATCGACCTGGATTATCTGAAGGTGATCGACGCTCCGTTGCCGAAGGCCGAAAAACCGGCCAAGGCCGCACCCGAGAAGGCTAAGAAGGCTCCGTCGGAGTTGGAGAAAGCTCGGGGCGAAAAGGCTGCGAAGCCGGCCGGCGCGAAGATGTCGGTCGAAGAAATGCTGGCCGCCGCTCGTGGCGGCAAGGGCGCCGCTCCGGCCGCCAAGGCGAAACCGGCGGCTGGCGACAAGCCCGCAGCTCCGGCGAAGAAAGCGGCTGACCCATCGAAAATGAGCGTCGCGGATATTCTCGCGGCGGCTCGTGGTGGCAAAGGCGGTGCGACGGCCGAAGCCGAACCCGCCGCCCCGGCGAAAACGCCGGCGAAAGTTGCCCCTGCGAAAGCCGCTCCGGCAAAGTCCGCAGCCAAGGACCCCAAGTCGATGAGCGTGGCCGAGATGCTGGCCGCGGCTCGTGGCGAGAAAGGAGGCGCCGCCCCGGCCAAAGCCGCAGCGCCCGCGCCGGCCCCAACGCCGGAACCCGTGGAGGAAGAACCGGGGGCGGAAGCTGAAACGTCGGTTGCCGTCGAGTCGTCCGAGTCCGCTCCGGCCGCCAACGGCAAATCGCAAAAGGGAATCATCACCGATATCGGCGAGATGGTGGCCTATTGCCGCAAGGTCGACGGCTAAGTCAATTGGCGTCTAACGCGATGCCACAAACACGTCGTTCACCGCCTGGGCGACGTATCGAGCCAGCAGTCGGTTTCCACGTTCATTCGGATGCAGGCCGTCGTCGCTCAAGTGCCGTTCCCTTGGCAACTCGCGACCTCCATCTATGGTACCGGCATGGCTGTCACCATCACACAGATCGGCAAAGGATATTTGCTGCGGGCCGAGCAGGTGCTGCCTCGCCGGCGTGAGGACGTATTTCCGTTCTTCGCCGACGCCCAGAATCTGGAGACGATCACGCCCGATTGGCTGAAGTTCTCGCTCACTTCGCGTCAGCCATTGGAGATGCGCGAAGGTTTGCGAATCGACTATCGGCTGCGGTTGCACGGCGTGCCGGTTCGGTGGCGATCCGAGATTACGGCCTGGGAGCCGCCGGTGCGGTTTATCGACGAACAGCGTCGCGGGCCGTATCGCTACTGGATTCACGAGCACCGGTTCTTCGACCAAGGCGACTCGACACGCATGATCGACGAGGTCCGCTACGGCTTGTTGTGCGGAGCGATCATCAATCGCTTACTAGTGGCGGGCGATCTGAAGAAGATCTTCGAGTTTCGCGAGCGGAAGCTTTGCGAATTGTTCTCCGATCCGAATTCGCCCTAAGCCGCACGATTCGCGGGCGCTGAAGTCAGTTGGTATAACAGTGAATGGCGCTGTGCCGCCAACGCTGTCTCGCCAACAACGCCCCGCCAGAAGTCTCCCGCCAATGAATACTCCGCGAACGACTCGGATCGACTCGCCCGCATCGCTTCGTTGTTCCATCGTCTCGGTCACGGCGACCGCCGGGCTGTTGTGGCTGTTGGCGACGATGACGACCTACGTTGAAGCCGCCGAACCTGCGTTGCCCGCGGCACTCGATCGTGCGGTCGAGTACGAGCGCGATGTGTTGCCGCTGCTTGAAGCGCACTGCCTCGATTGCCACGGTGCGGACGAACAGCAAAGCGGCTTGCGGCTGGATCGTCGCGGTTCGTTGCTGCGAGGCGGAGATTTGGGGCAGCCGGCCGTTGCGGTCGGCAACAGCGCCGAGAGTTTTCTCATCCGAGTGGTCGCCGGATTGGAAGCCGACTTGAAGATGCCGCCCGAAGGCGATTCGCTCGCGGCCGACGAAATCGCCGTGCTGCGAGCTTGGATCGATCAAGGCTTGAAGATGCCCGGCGGCGATGAACCCGAGCGATTGACGACCGACCACTGGTCCTTCCAACCGCTGGCCGAACCGTCCGTGCCCGAGGCGGCGGACCCGTGGTGTACGAACTCGATCGACGGCTACATCCTGGCGAAGCTCCGCGAGAAGCAACTGGCTCCGTCCGCCGCCGCGGATCGCCCGATGCTGATTCGGCGGTTGTACTTGGACATGTTGGGATTGCTGCCCGGCGAAGATGACATCGCTGAGTTCGTCAACGACAAACGTCCGGACGCTTACGAGCGATTGGTCGACCGCGTGTTGTCGAGTCCGCGGTATGGCGAACGATGGGCTCGCCATTGGTTGGATGTCGTGCGGTTCGCCGACACAAACGGATTTGAAACCAACACGCCGCGGCCGAATGCCTTCCACTATCGCGACTGGGTGATTCGGTCGCTGAACGAAGACAAGCCTTATGATCGGTTCGCGTTCGAGCAAATTGCCGGCGATGCGGCCGGTGTGGATGTCGCCACCGGTTTCCTGGTCGGCGGGCCTTACGACACGGTGAAAAGCCCCGATCCGAATCTCACGCAGATGCAGCGGCAGGATGAGCTGGCCGACATGATCAACACGGCCGGAGCAACGTTCCTCGGCCTGACGCTCGGTTGTGCTCGCTGTCACAACCACAAGTTCGATCCGGTTACGCAGCGCGATTATTACTCGATTCAAGCCATCTTTGCCGGCGTGCAGCACGGCGATCGGCCGCTGCGAGCGACGGACGATGCGGATCGCGCGGCGCGGCTGGCCGAAGTCCAAACGGAGCTGAGCCGACTGGAAACCGAGCTGGCCGAACGCGGCGTCGGTTTGCGGCCGCCGGTCAACGCTCGGGAAAACGAAGAGCGATTCGCCCCGGTGATGGCTCGGTTCGTTCGCTTCACGATTCACGCCACGAATCAAGGCGAGCCGTGCATCGACGAGCTGGAGATCTTCTCCGCGGCCACGCCCGACGCCGCCGCGCGGAACGTGGCGTTGGCTTCGGCCGGAGCGATCGCCACGTCGTCGGGCGACTTCCCCAACAACCCCAAACATCGGCTGGAGCACATTCACGACGGGCGATTCGGCAACTCGCAGAGTTGGATTTCCAATCAGAACGGCGGCGGCTGGGCTCAAATCGAGTTGGCCGAGCCGACGCGTATCGACCGCATCGTTTGGCAACGGGATCGCGAGCAGCAGTTCGCCGACCGGCTGGCGATCGACTACGTGATCGAAGTGGCCGAGCTGCCGGGCGAGTGGCGTGTCGTCGCTTCGTCGCAAGACCGCCTGCCGTTTCAAGGCAGCAACGACGAGACGCTGCGGAAGTATCTGAGCGAATTGGCGAAGTCGGCGGACGAAGCGACTCGGGCTCGCATCGATCGGTGGAAGGCGTTGCGAGCCGAACGGCAGCAGTTGGACCGCCCGGCTTTGGTCGCCTATGCCGGCAAGTTCCAAACGCCGCCGCCAACTTATCGGCTATACCGCGGCGACCCGATGCAGCCGCGCGATCAAGTCGCGCCGGACTCGTTGGAAGTGCTGGGCTCGCTGGGGCTGGACATGGCCGCGCCCGAGCAGCAGCGCCGCGTGGCGTTCGCCAACTGGCTGATCGCGGCGGACAATCCGCTGACGGCTCGCGTAATGGCCAACCGCGTTTGGCATTATCACTTCGGCGTGGGCTTGGTCGGCACGCCCAGCGATTTCGGCGGCAACGGAGCTCGGCCGACGCATCCCGAGTTGCTGGATTGGTTGGCGGGCGAGCTGATTCGGTCCGGCTGGTCGTTGAAGCATTTGCATCGCACGATCTTGTTGTCCAGCACTTATCGGCAGAGCAGTCAACCGCAACGGCAGGCGATGGCGGTTGACGCCGGCAGCCGCTACCTCTGGCGGTTTCCGCCGCGGCGGTTGGAGGCCGAGGTGATTCGCGATGCCGTGCTGCAAACCAGCGGCGCGTTGCGGCTTTCGATGTACGGCCCCGGCTTCTCTGTGTTCCAAGACAATTCGAACTACGTCCGCGTCTATCTGCCCAGAGATAATTGGGGACCGAACGAATGGCGGCGAATGGTGTATCGCTACAACGTGCGGATGGAGCAGGGGCCGGTCTTCGGCAGCTTTGATTGCCCGGACGCTGGCCAGCCGGCGCCCAAGCGGGGCTCGTCGACCACCGCGATCCAGGCGTTGAATTTGCTGAACAGCGATTTCATGGTGCAGCAGTCCGAGCTGTTCGCGGCCCGCGTGCTGGCGGAAACTTCGGGCACGCCGGTCGACCGGCAGGTGAACCGGGCCTTTCAAACGGCGTTCGGCCGCCAGCCAACGGCGGACGAGCGAGCGGCTTCGATCGCGTTGGTCGAGCGACACGGCTTGGCTTCGCTGTGTCGAGCGTTGTTGAACGCCAACGAGTTTCTGTTTCTGCCGTAGTTTATTGGCGGCTCGGCGGGACCTCGTCGCCAGACACCGGAGTGCTCGCGCACTACCGCTCCTATAGGAGCGGAGCAGCGCAAGCTGCCCGGTAACACGCGTTGCCCGGTAACACGAACGCGCTCGGCGCAGGTCTCTCGACCTCGCCGAAATCACTGACCGCAGGTCTCCTCGCATCGCCGGGAGACCTGCGGTCAAGCGTGTGGGGGTCGGGAGACCTCGCACAGCGCGCGGACCTCGTCGCCGGACACCGGAGTGCTCGGCACTACCGCTCTATGGGAGCGGAGCAGCCGCTGCCGGCAAGGCGTTGCCCGGTAACACGGGCCCGCAGGTCTCCGACCTCGCCGAAATACTGACCGCAGGTCTCTCGCATCGCCGGGAGAGCGGGGTCAAACTGCGGGGGTGAGACCGCCAGCGCGCGGACCTCGTCGCCAGACACCGGAGTGCCGCGCACTACCGCTCCTATGGGAGCGGAGTTCGCAAGCTGCCCGGTAACACGCGTGGGGCGGCTTTTCCGAGTTTTCGGAATGCCTAAATCGACGTTGGTTTGGCCATTCCGAGTTTTCGGAACGGGCGATTCGGCCGTGTTTTGGCTTCCAAGTTTTCGGAATGCCCAATTCGACGATGATTTGCTTGTTGCGAGTTTTGGGAATGGTCGATTCGTCGTCGTTTCGGTCGTTCCGAGTTTTTGGAATGGTCGATTCGATGTCGTTTCGGTCGTTCCGAGTTTTGGGAATGGGCAATTCGACCGTATTTCAACGTTCGTTGCTGCCGGACTCTCGTCGCCAGACACCGGAGTGCTGGCACTACCGCTCCTATAGGAGCGGAGCAGCGCAAGCTGCCCGGTAACACGCGCGTTGCCCGGTAACACGCGTTGCCCGGTGAGATAACGGGTCTAATCGCACGACGCATGGCAGCGCCAGCGGAGCCAACCAACGGACTGCCGGGCCGTCGATCGCGAGCCGAGGATGCGGCCGACATGCGATAGCGGCGGGAAATGGTCGCACAACACTTTTATCACGACCAACAATGGCACGGCAATCAACGCTCCGCCGATGCCCCACATCCAGCCCCAGACGACGACCGAAAGGAAGATGATGATCGGGCTCAAACACATCGATCGCCCCAGCAAGATCGGCGTCACCGCGTTCGCTTCGATGCCGTTCGCCGCCAAGTAAATCGCGGGGGCCAGCAGCGCGTGGCTGGCCGAGTCGAACGTGAGCAGGCCGACCAGCGTAACGATGATCGTTCCGGCGAACAGGCCCGCATACGGGATGAAGTTCAGCAGCGCGGCCATCACGCCCCACAACATCGGGTTCGGCATCCCAATCCACCACAATCCCAATCCGATGATCGTTCCCAAGCCAGCGTTGATCATCGAATAGGTAAGCAGATAGTTCGAAATCATCGTTTCGACGCGATGCATCACGCCCCGCCAGTGCTTACGCGATTCATCGCTGGTTTGCAGGTTGACGACCGTGTCGACCAAGTTGTCTCCCAACGCCAACAGCAGGAACAGCAAGCAGACGGTGACAACTGCCCCGATCGCCAGCTTCTGCGTCAGCCACATCACGCGATCGCTGAGCGGTTCGGCGGCGACTTCCACTTTCAGTTTGCTGGCGTCGGGCGAGTCGGTCATTTCCTCGACGCTGCGCGACGCCTCTTGAAACCTCTGCCAAGGTCCACGTAGCGTTCGCAGCTTCGTTTCCACTTCGCGCATTTGCCGCGGAGCGTCCTGCACCCACGTCGTCGCGGGCTCGAACAGTCGAATGGCGCCGACCGTCACGGTGGTCAGAGCCAGGATCAAAATGGCCGTGGCGGCGACGAATCGCGGCACTCGCAAACGCACCAGCGTTCGCACGAGCGGCAACAGCGGGAAGGCCAGTACTCCGGCCAACAGAATCGGAAACAGTACGTCGCGAGCCATGTACATGGCGGCGAACGTCGCGATCACAGCCAACACGACCAGCGAGACCGTGCGTAGGTCAATTTCCTTGATCGAATGGGGTTGAGCCGAAGCGCCACGCACGACGCCGGACATCATCTGTTGATTGATCGGAAACGATTCGACCGACGTCGGACCGGCCATGGTTAGTCTCGTACGGGTTGCTGATCGGGAAGTCCATTAACGCCACCGACGCCGCACCGATTGGGTGCGACATCGAAGACGGACACACAGGAAGCAAGTCGAGTGCCAAAGGCTGGTCGTCAAGTCGTCACTGCGAGCCGCGCCGTCCCACTTGGAGGGCCGGACGGTGGTTTCTACAATTTCGCCTCTTTCCGACGGGGCGTCGGATTACACTTGCAGCTTGTCACGCCAACTCACGAACTCCGCACCCATGCCGGCTTTTACGCACCACATATTCATCTGCGGCAATCAGCGTCCGCCGGGCCATCCTCGGGACTGTTGTGATCCAGACGGCAGCGAGCGATTGAAGTCGCTATTCAAGGACGAATTGAAGCGTCACGGGCTGAAGTCCCAGGTGCGAGCCAACTCGGCCGGCTGCTTGGATCAATGCGAATTGGGGCCGGCCGTGGTGATTTATCCGCAAGGCATTTGGTACGGTCGCGTGCGTCCCGAGGACGTGCCGCGAATCGTTCGGCAAACGATCATCGGCGGCGAAACGTTGCCGGATTTGCTGATTCCCGACCAACTGCTGAACACGAAACAAGGTTGGCCGGCCGCCGAGCAGCCTGTGAATCAGGAACAACAAGACGGATGAGAATCCTCACGCTGGGCGCCGGCACGGTAGGAACTTGGATCGCCGAGTTGCTGTGCCAGCATCGACATAGTGTTACGGTCGTGGACAGCGATCCTCGACATGTGCGACGGGTCAAGGAAGAACTGGACGTGCGAGCGATGGTCGGCTCGGCTTCGCAAAGCAGCGTGCTGTTTCAAGCCGACGTGTTGGGCGCCGACCTTTGCTTGGCGGTGACCGGCGACGACGAAGTCAATTTGGTCGCGGCCAGCATGGCCAAGGCGATGGGAGCCCGGAGGACGATCGCGCGGGTGTACGCGCCGGTGTTTCGCGACTTGAGCACGTTCGATTATCAGCGGCACTTCAACATCGATCGGCTATTGAGCCTCGAACATCTCACGGCCAGCGAGTTGGCTCGCGGCATTCGCAATCCAGGCGAAGTCGTGGTTGAGAACTTTGCTCGCGGCGCGCTCGAAGTGCAAGAAGTGTTGGTCGGGGAGAAAACTTCGGCCACCGGCGTGCCGCTGCGTTCGCTCGGCTTGCCGCCTCGCGTGCGGATTGGTTCGATCGCTCGGGCCGGCCGAGTCTGGATCGCGGGGGCCGAGGACTCGGTGCAAGCCGGTGATCGCATCACGTTGATCGGCCGCCGCGACGACATCGATCAAGTGAAGGATTGGTTCAGCCGCGCGACCGCGCCCAAGGTCGGTGTGGTGATCGCGGGCGGTGGCGAGACCGGTTATCACTTGGCCCGCACTTTAGAGAGCGAACACTTCGCCGTGCTGTTGATGGACGAGTCGCACGAACGGTGCGAGTTTCTGGCTCATCATTTGAAACACGTGACCGTGGTCCAAGCCGACGCGACTCGCCGTAGCGTGTTGGAAGAGGAACGCGTCGGCAGCGCGGATGTCTTCGTGGCTTGTACCGGCGACGACGAGAACAACATCATGGCGGGCGTCGAAGCTCGCGAGATCGGCGCGAAGAAGATCATGGCCATTGTCGGCCGTCCCGACTATGCCAGCGTGGTTGGCAAGCTGGGGATTGATCTGGCCGTGAGCGAACGGGACGTGATGGCTCGCCAGGTGCTCGGCTTCTTGAACGAAGGCCCGGTCGTCACGCGCACGCCGCTGCCCGGCGGTCGGATCGGCGTTTACGAGATCGAAGTGCTGGAAGGCGCGCCGGTCACCGAACACGTGCTGGCTAAGCTGCCGTTGCCCGACGCCTGTTTGATCGCCGCCGTGATGCGCGAGAGTTTCGTTCGCGTGCCGGCAGCCGACGATCGCTTGCAACCGGGCGATACCGTCGTGGCCTTGATCGACGATTCCGCGGCGAAAGCGGCGATTGCCCTCTTCGAGTCGGACGAGCGTTAGGCCATGAATTTGCGTCTGGTTTGTCGGTTGCTCGGGATCATCGCGCTGTTGATTGGCGGGGCGATGATCTTCAGTTTGCCGTGGGCCTATCCGCAACTCGGTTATCGCCGAGCTTTGGAAGCTCGTCCCGACGAGTTTGAATGGGGCGGCTTTTTCGGTCTGCTCGGCAGCATGGCGGTTTGCGGCGTCGTGGGGCTGCTGCTGTTGCGACTGGGCCGAGGCAGTGAGAGCGCCAAGCTGTTTCGCAAAGAGGCGATGGCGGTCGTCGGGTTGAGTTGGACGTTAGCAACCGTGCTCGGCGCCTTGCCTTTCTTGTTCGCCGGTACGCGGCTCGGGTCGGCCAGCGATCCGCATGAATTCGGCCCGCGGATGACGGTGATCGACGCGATGTTCGAGTCGCAGTCGGGATTCAGCACGACCGGAGCAACCGTGATTTCCAACTTGGAAAACACGCATGTCATTCCGCATTGCATCTTGTTCTGGCGCAGCAGCACGCACTTTCTCGGCGGGCTGGGCATCATCGTGTTGTTCGTGGTGATTCTGGGACAAGGTTCGGCCGGCAAAGCCTTGATGCGCAACGAAATGCCAGGGCCGAGCAAGGAAGGCTCCGAGGCCCGGATGCAACACACCGCGTGGGCGTTTGCCGGCGTGTACTGCGCCCTGAACGCCGTGTTGGTGTTGTTGTTGATGATGTTTGGGATGTCGTCGTTCGATGCACTTTGCCATTCATTCGGCACGATGGCCACGGGCGGATTCAGCACGTACAACGCCAGCCTCGGGCACTTCGACAGCCCGGCGATTGAATACACCGTCACGCTGTTCATGCTGCTGGCTGGCTCGAATTTCACGCTGCTGTACTTCGCGCTCGTGCGGCTTCAACCGGGTCGTTTGTTCCGCGATGTCGAGTGGCGCGTGTACGCGTCGATTATTGGCGGCGCGACGCTGGTCGTGTTGGCGGTCGGCGTTTCGGGGGGCGATTTCATCAACTTGGGCCAAGGTTTGCGATACGGCCTGTTCCAGGTGGTGTCGGTAATCACGACCACGGGATTCGGCACGCACGACTTCGATGCCTGGAACAATTTTGGCCGCGGCGTGTTGTTTCTGCTGATGTTCGTCGGCGGATGCGCGGGAAGCACGGGTGGCGGCATCAAAGTGATTCGCCACATTTTGTTTCTGAAGATTCTGCGTCTGGAAGTGGAGTTGTCGTATCATCCGTCGGTCATCCGACCGCTGCGATTGGGCGGCGAACCGGTCGAGGATCAGGAGCTGCGCCGCAGCATCTTGGTCTACTTCTGTTTGATCCTAACGATCTTCATTTTCAGTTGGATGATCGTCGTGGCGCTCGAGCCCGATGCCACTTGGGAATCGACCGGCGGCGACGTGGGACACAAATTGATTGACAGCGCCAGCGGCGTGGCGGCCACGTTGAACAACATCGGACCCGGCCTGGGCACGATCGGCGCGACTCGCAACTACGGCCACTTCAGCCAACTAAGCAAAGCTCTGTTCACCGTGTTGATGATGATCGGCCGGCTCGAGATTTTCGCCGTGCTCGTGCTGTTCTTTCCTGGCTTTTGGCGAGCGAGATAATGGCCGAGCGAGTATCGCTTGGAGATCGTCGGGCGAGTGCCGTTCGGCCAAGTCATTGATCGGCCGGCCGGCCTTCATTCCGTGATCTCGCAGTCCGGCAGCATCGTTCGCAGCAGTGCCACGCCGCGATCCGTCACTCGCGTGCCGCCCAGCAAAACGCGCCGCAGCGTGACGATTGTCTCCAGATGATCCAAGCCGAGATCCGAGACGCGCGTGCCTCGCAGGTTGAGATGCTCCAGGCGCCGCAGAACGTCGAGCTGGGCGAGCGCGTCGTCCGTGATGCCCGTTCCTTCCAACGACAGAATCGACAGCCGGGGATACATTCGGACCAGCTTGGCGATGTCGCGATCGCCGACCGCCGGATCGTTTAAGACCAGCGTCGTGTCACGAAACGTGCTTCCGCCCAACGAAATGCCCGGCAGCGAAATACGAGCCGACATGCTGGCGAGCAGAAAACCAAACAGGGCGGCGAGCATCGTGGCCATTCCGAACGTGCGGATGGAAAGCGCGATCGGATTCAATCCTGAATTCTCGATCTCCAGCCAAGCGTTGCCGATGATCGTCACGACGACACCCACCAGAAACACGGCAATTAATCCGCGTGTCACGATCTTTCGCATCGTTGCGTTGGCCGTATCCGCCATTCGCCTAACCGCCTTTCCCATGATGAGTCGACCAACGTTGCCGCGGCGAGTCCGTTCGCGCTGTGTCAGCCCTTGGAAATCGAGCCGCGCTTCAATTGTTGCAATTTGCCACGACACAACTCTACAATCGGGGACCGCGTTTGTTCATCCAGTTCCGATAACCTGCCTCCGATTCCCATCGCGATCATCGCCCGCCAAACGGTACATTCGCTTTCCACTCGCCTTCCTTCTGTTTCCCGCCACACAATTCCATGACAGACAGCCAACGGCCGCATGATTCCGCGGCGAAACGTTCGAGCGAGGATCGCTCCGGCGAATCCATGCCTCCCTACGATCCGGTCTACCTGCATTCGCTGCGCGAACTGTTCGTGATCGTGATTCTGTTCACCATCTTTTTGATCTGGTCGATCACGACGTGCTACATCGTTGGCTATGCCGAACCGGGCACCGAGCCGGCATCGACGCCGCTCTGGCTGGGCATGCCGGCTTGGGCGTTCTTCGGCGTGTTTCTGCCGTGGGTGGTCGTTGACGTGGTCGCCGTTTGGTTCTGCTTCTTCTTCATGCAGAACGATGACTTGGGCGAAGCACACGAGGGCGAGGACTTGGCCGAGCAAGTACGGCATCAACACGAGCGGGAGGCGGGCCATGAGTAACGCCTTCTCTTCGTTATTGTTCGCACAAGCCGGCGCGAATTCGGCCATTGTTGCCTTCGCCATTTACATGTGCGGAGTGATGCTGTTGGCCTGGGCGTCGAACCGTCTGCTCCAGTCGAAATCGTTCCTCAGCGAATATTTTCTCGGCAGCCGTTCGCTCGGCATGTGGGCCTTCGCGCTGACGTTCGCGGCGACGAGTTCATCCGGCGGCAGCTTCATCGGCTTTCCCGCGCTCGTCTATACGCACGGCTGGATCGTGGCGCTGTGGATCGGCAGCTATATGATCGTGCCGATTGTCTCGATGGGATTGTTAGGCAAACGAATCAATCAGATCGCCCGCAAGACCGGCGCGATCACGATCCCGGACGTACTGCGCGATCGTTTCGAGAGCCCCACGTTCGGTTTGATCGCCACGTTGTTGATCGTATTCTTCATGTCGTTCAATTTGATCGCCCAATTCAAAGGGGGCAGCGTCATCTTGAATACGCTATTGGACGATGTGCCTTTGTTTGCCACGGCCAAGGAAGCTGCCACGCCAGTGCTAGCCGCTCTGCCCCTGTTTTCCAGCGCGGCGGATAATCCGGGCTATCTCATATGTTTGATTGTGTTCGCCGTGACGGTCGTGATTTATACCAGCTATGGTGGCTTTCGCGCCGTGGTGTGGACCGACGTGATGCAAGGATTTGTGATGGTAGGCGGCGTGGTGATAATGCTGCCGCTGGCTTTGTGGAGTATCGGTGGGTTGGGACAAGCCACCGAAAAAATGGGCCAGCTTACTCCGCCTAATTTTGTGGACCTAAGAATCGAGGCCGCTTCCGCGCCCAGCGAAACGCTCACGATTCCCATCAACTCGTGGTTTGTGATCGGCGAAGGCGACTCACAGCGGGTCTTTCGCACGTCGAAGAAATCACTGTTGCCAGCGGGTGAAACCGTCGCCACACTGGCGGTGGAACGAGCGGATGCCGATCCAACTCTGATATCGGCCGTCGAGCTAACTAGTCCCGCGTCGAAAGAGCAAGTCACTCCGACGGATTTTGGGATCTCATTAACTCCGACCGTCGAATCCACCAAGAGCTATCAACGAGGCGCTGGCCGGCAAGGCGTTTATTTGGTAGGACCGGGTCCGGACGCCACTTCCGAGGATGGGTTCTTACCTATCGGTCTCGCCATCTCCTTCTTTTTCATGTGGACATTTTCCGGCGCGGGGCAACCGAGCAACATGGTTCGGTTGATGGCCTTTCAGAATTCCGCGACGCTGCGTCGGGCAATTTTCACCGTATCCATTTATTACACGTTGATCTACTTTCCCCTGGTCGTGATTTTCTGTTGTGCTCGCGTGTTGCTGCCCGGCTGGGAATCCGAGCCGGATCGGATCATGCCGGAGATGGCCAAGTATGTGACGACCGCCGCCAACGTGCCGTGGCTTGCCGGGCTGTTGATTGCCGCTCCGTTCGCCGCGGTGATGTCGACGATGGACAGCTTTCTGCTAATGATTAGCTCGGCCGTGGTGCGTGACATCTATCAACGCAATATCAATCCCGAAGCGTCACCGGCCACGATCAAACGATTCACTT
>JAWKTM010000055.1:0-50860 GCA_041399085.1 Pirellulaceae bacterium | reverse complement strand
ATGCCCTATGCGTTGACGGTTGCCGCGGTGTCGATCGTGTTCGGAACGATCCCGGCCGGATTCGGTTGGCCGGTGTCGCTGACGATTCCACTTGGACTCGCATCGTTGGTGGCGACGCTGTTGATAGCCGGCAAACGGAATTCGGCTGAGGCACCGTCCGCAAACGAGTTGCCAGATCGTTTGAAGCGGTAGGACGCGAGTCGTCCGGTTTTGCGTTACCGGACGGCTTGCGCCGTGCCGCTTTTATGGCACGGCACCGGACGGCTTGCGCCGTGCCGCTTCTATGGATGGTTTTTTGCGGGCTGTCTTCGTTGGCGTTTGTAGCTTTTACCAGCTTCGGCTAGTCACTTCGCGACGGTGAAATCGGCCGCCAAGCGGCTAGTACCGCGAAAATCCCTGAAGAATGCGGCTCTCGAAGCGAACCAGCATGGTTCCTCAACCCGCCTCGGTTCACTTCGGCACGGGCGTTGCGTTTCTGGGAATCCTCTTCTCAAATGCCGGCGCTGGCTCTCATCTTTCCAGTCCCACCGGCGACGCTCTTCAACAGCGAAAGGACACGGAGTATGGCGAAGCGAGCGATCTGGCTGGTCGTGGCAATCGGCTTAGGAATCAACTTGGCAGGGAACGCGAGCGAAGCTTTCGCTCAACAGAACGGCTGGCGTCCGATCGTGCTCGGGCCGCCGCCAACGCATGGGGCGGTGTCGCGCAGCCCGTTTGCCAATACACCGGCCTCGTACACGCAAACCTTATCGCCGGCTCCAGCTCCGATCGTAACGCCGGCCGATATTCCGCCCAGTTTGGCGCCCAACTCGGTCGTGCCCGAACGGTCGATCCCGATGGACCGTTCGTCGTTCGTGCCGATGCCGAGCGGCTGCGGATGCCAGCCGCCGGGCGGAGCGAATGTTTATCCGCCGGCATATCGCCCGCCGACGCAACTGCCCGGCCGATACGTGGCTCCGCCCGTCACGCAGTATCGTCCCCAGACGCTGACCGCTCCGGTGATTCCGCCGGCCGGATACTCGGTTGGACGCGGTTTGCTCGGCCGACCGACCGTGTATGTGGATGGTCAGCCGGTGCGAAACTTTCTGCGGTGGCTCAGTCCTTAACGCCGAGCTTCCGTGTTGAATCAGGCTGGCAGGCGTTGACGATCTGGAAACTCAGCGCGTTGCGTCTGGGGGCTTCGCTTCGACCCCAGGCACGCGAGCGCCTCGCCGGGCTAAGGCAGCTTGAACAGCGACTGGCTTTTGACGATCGCGTAGTCATCCGGGAACGTGTGGAAGGCTTGCACCAGCAGCAACCGGTTGCGAGTCTCGACGTGGATGTAGCTGAGCGCCCCCATTGCCATGCGGCCGCTCGAGTCGAACACGTGCAGCAAGCCTTCGCGTTCGGCGTCTTGAGCCAGCTCGCTTTGAAACGTCCAGAACAGTTCGGGGGCGACCGGTTCGAGCTGGAAGTTCATCTGGTACTGAATGCCGCCGCGGCACTCGACCTGATCCGTCCGCTCGCCTTTCAAACGGTAGTGCATCAGTCGTCGCTTTTGGGGCAGCGGATGCTGGGCGGACGCGGCGACCTCGGTCAGCGTCATGCCTTGGTATCGCCAAGACACAACGTGGCCGGCCGAGGTGATGTCGATCTTGGCTTCGTAACCGCCTCGCGAGACGGTGCGGGTCTTGAAGATTTCGAACAGTTCGGGATGCAGCGAGCGGCCGTATAGTTGAAACGCCAGTTCGGCGACTTTCGGTCTCACGGAGAGCACGATTGGGCCCCCTTGGGATTGCAGCGTTGTCGGTTCATTAGTGTTGTTTCCTGTCACGAGTCGCCCATTATAAACAGGGCTCAAAAGTCGAACAAAGGCAGTTTGTGTCGCGATAAAAAGTACCGAATCGCGCACTTGACAGGCGTGCGTTTCACGTGAAACGGGCAAGCTCGATCGACCCTGCGTTTCACGTGAAACGAAGCGGTTGTCCGGTGGGCGCCTTCGCAGGCGATTCGAGTTCGCTGGAAGCAAAGGCTCGCAGCTCCGGCAGCCGTCGCTCACCCTGAATTCAGCCACCGTCCCAAGCGCCAAAAACTGGCATTCGCGCCGCTTGCGAACCGCGTTTACAATCCGCCGCCCGCGCGTCGACTCCGAAGCGCGGATCACACGGGGGACGAGTGCGTGGGCCGAGTTTTGTGCGTGGCGAATCAGAAAGGCGGCGTCGGCAAGACGACCACGGCCGTGAATCTGGCCGTCGGCTTGGCCAAGGCCGGCAATCGCACGATGCTGATCGACCTCGATCCGCAGTGCAACGCCACGTCGGGACTGAACCACCAACCGACCTCGCGCCATGCGTTGGTCAGTCGGCAGCCGCTCAGCGAATCGCTGTTGAAGACCGATGTCGAAGGGCTCGACCTGCTTCCCGGCAGCCGCAGCTTCCAAGACGTCGAGACGCTGGCCGGCGTGAAATCGGGGCGAGCCGCGACGCTCGAACAGCATCTCATGACCGGCTTGGCCGGTTACGACATGGTGCTGATCGACTGTCCGCCGTCGCTGGGACACTTGACCCAGACGGCTTTGGCGGCGAGCACCGAAGTGCTGATGCCGATCCAGTGCGAATACTTCGCGATGGAAGGGCTGACGCAAATGATCCATGTGATCCGCGACATCATGAAGCGACAAGCGGGCCGGCTGGAGTTCGGCGGCATCGCGCTGACCATGTACGACCACACGTTGGAGCTGACTCACGAAGTCGAAGAAGAGGTCCGCGATTTTTTCGGCGGCATCGTATTCGACACCGTGATCCCGCGCGATGTGTCGGTGGCCGAAGCTCCCAGCCATGGCCAATCCGTGATCGACTACGCGCCGCGCAGCCGCGGCGCCCGAGCTTACATTGAACTTTGCATGGAGGTACTGGATCGTGACTAAAGACCGCCGACTGGGACGAGGACTGGCCGCGTTGTTGGGCAACCCGATGGATGAAGGCGAGGGCGCGCCGGGCGCGTTCGTTGAAGAGGATTCAACCGCCTACGTCTCGGCCATGCATTCGCAATCCGAAACGCCGCGGACCGCGCTCGACGCACTGGCGCCCCACGCGAACGACAACGACGACTCGGCCGAACAACCGAGCTCGTCCGACGCGGGCCTCTTGCTGCTGAACATCCAAGACATCGAGACGAATCCGTTCCAACCGCGGCGCGATTTCAACCCCGAAGAGATCGCGTCGCTGTCGGCCAGCCTGAAAGAGCACGACATGCTGCAACCGATCTTGGTGCGGCGTGTCAATGATCGATTTCAACTGATCTCGGGCGAGCGGCGATTGCGAGCCGCGATCGAAGCCGGATGGACGCAGATTCCGGCGCGGTTGCGCGAAGCCGACGACCGCTTGGTGGCGGAATTGGCGATCGTCGAAAACTTGCAGCGAAAAGACCTGAACCCGATCGAAAAGGCGTTGTCCTTCAAACGTTATTTGGACGAGCATCAATGCCCGCAAGACGAGTTGGCCAAGCGGCTGAAGATCGATCGTTCGACGATCGCCAATCTAATGCGGTTGCTCGAGCTGCCCGATCCGGTTCGCGACGCAGTGCAAACGGGCTCGGTCACGGCCGGACACGCGCGGGCGTTGTTGCCGTTGGGCGATGAGAAACTGCAGTTGGAATTCGCTCGTCGGATTCAGGACGAGGGCCTAAGTGTCCGCGAAGTCGAGCGGCAGGTGCAGGAACGAATCCGCGAGGAAGACGGCGAACCGTTCCCGGCCATCGCGGGTTCGATCGGCAAAGCGGCCAAGGCGAAGAACACGCAGGTCGAGTCGTTGGAGCAGAAGCTGCGAATGGTCTTGGGAACGAAAGTGGACATCCGCCAGAGCGCTCGCGGCCGTGGCAAGATCACGATTCACTTTGGCAACCACGACGAGTTCGATCGCATTTGGCACTACTTGACCGACGAAGGATTCACCAACGAGAGGACAGCGTAGTCACCGACAAGGCAAACACGATCGCGAGACTCGGCGGAATAAAGGCAGCCGAGTCGCGGGGCTGGTGGGCAGCGATCCGACGAAGCGCTGCCCACGGTCAGAATCCGAGACACGGCGTTTCGCCGATTGCACGAATCGCCGGTCGCCGTTAGCATGACTCAACGCAAAATTCGGGGCGTAGCTCAGCCTGGCTAGAGCGCCTGCTTTGGGAGCAGGAGGTCGCATGTTCGAATCATGTCGCCCCGACTTGGGAGTTCGGGAATTCGTTCCCGCTTTTCTATTTGTCAGAGCATCGAGAACGCTTCTGTTTCGACGAAGCTCGTATTCGCGGTTAAGTGCCCGCTGATTCTTCTCGCCCCAGCCACGCTCGGATGCTTGAACGCTTCTTATTGTTGTGGCTGGTGCTTTCTTCCGCGTTGGCGTTTGCTTGGACGCGGTTGCTGCCCGGCGTGCCGGATCCGTTTGGCAAGGCGATTAGCGGCATCTATTTGCCGTGGCTGATCGTGGTCACGATGTTCGCCATCGGTTGGATGTTGCCGCGGGATGAAATTCGCCAAGTGGCCAAACGCTGGCCGATGGTTTTGTGCGGGACGGCCGTGCAATATTTGACGATGCCGACGCTGGCGTACATCGTGGCGCGGCTGTGTGGTTTCCAAGGCGACTTGCTGATCGGCATGGTGATGGTCGGCGCCGTTCCAGGTGCGATGGCGTCGAATGTGCTTACGTTGTTGGCTCGCGGAAACGCCAGTTTCTCGGTCAGCCTCACGACTTTGGCCACGCTGCTTTCGCCGCTGGCCGTGCCGCTGGCCATGCAAGTTTTCCTGCACGCGCGGCCCGAGATCAACGGCCAGATGCTGTGGAACACCTGCCGCGATTTGCTGACGCAAGTCGTGCTGCCGGTGCTGGCCGGATATTCGATCGGCCGGCAGTTCCCGCAGTGGGAAGCGACGGCCCGGCGAGTCGGGTCGACCGTGGCGAATCTGGCCATCTTGCTTATCATCGCGGCTGTCGTGGGTCGCAATCGCGACCGCATCGATACGCTGCCGGTGCTGCTGTTGGTGGCGTTGTTGGTCGTCAATCTGCTGGGCTACACGGCCGGTTGGCTCGTCGGCTCTGCGATTCGACTGCCAGTCTCGATGCGGCGGGCTCTGACGTTGGAGGTTGGCATGCAAAACGCCGGGCTTGGCGCCGTGCTGGCGACGCAGCTTTTCGGCGAACGGCCCGAGATCGCTCTACCGCCAGCACTGTACACGTTCGGCTGCATGCTTACGGGAACGGTGCTAGCACGCTGGTGGTCAACGCAGCCGCTCGAAGACGTGGACAAAGGCGACCGACACGGAAACAACACGGTCGGTTCCGAAACGGCTCGTGACAACGACGTGCTGGCTAGCAGCGTCGCCGATCAGGATGCCAGCCAATGACACTCGACCACGATTTGCTTCACCAACTCCTGGGCGACTCGCTGCTGCCGCGCGATGAACGGTCCGAGTTTCTCGCCGCCTTGGATCGACCGCCGCCTGGCGCGATCCGTTGGCGCGACGAACTGGTCGAACGAGATTGGCGCGAGAGCGTCTCGCACATCGTTTCGGACGAGCCAATCGCTTGGCATCCGCGAGGCCGATTCGTGGCACCGGAGGCTCGGCCGAGCCAGACGATCGCTTTCGCGGCAGGCGACTACTACATCCAAGACGCCGGTTCGTTGCTGGCTTCCCGATTGTTGAAAGCCGCCGAGGGCGAAGTCATCTGCGACTTGTGTGCTTCGCCCGGCGGCAAGAGCACCGCGATACTGGAAGACATCGGCGACAGCGGCTGGCTACTGGCGAACGAAGCAATTCGAACTCGCTTGCCAGCGCTGGAGTTCAATTTGGCTCGGCACGGTTCGCCTCGGTTCGCCGTCTCGCAACTCGATCCCGATTCGTTGGCCGATCGAGTTGGCCCGATCTTCGACGCCGTGTTGGTCGACGCCCCGTGCAGCGGACAAACGCTGGTCTCGCGTGGGAAACAGTCCGACGCTTCCTGGTCCATGCGGCAAGTGGAACACAGCGCGGCTCGACAACAACGCATCCTGACGGCCGCTGCCCGATTGGTGCGGCCAGGCGGTCGGTTGGTCTATTCGACTTGTACGTTCGCGGTCGAGGAGAACGAAGCACGCGTTGAGCAATTTCTGGCCGAACATCGCGGGTGGAGCCAGTTTCCGTGTGACGAACTTCGCCGGTGGCAGTCGCCGCTGCTCGAATCTGCATATCGGTTGTGGCCGCATCGCGATGGTTGTGCGGGCGCCTTCGCCGCTCGTTTGATTCGCACGACCGACGAATCCGAATCGGAACGGACCAACACCGCCCGGCGTTGGTCCGAACGAGCTCGACGTCGCCGGCAGATCGAATTGCCGCCGGGTTTCGACGCCTGGGGCGTGTTGGAAAATGCCGAAGTCCGCGGCGATGCGCAGCGCTGTTTCGCTTGGCCGATCGGAGCGCCGGGCGAGATGATCGAAGCCGCTTGCTCCGGCCCAGAAGTCGCTTTTCGCAAGGGCAACACTTGGTTCCCTTCGTTCGCTTTGGCTCTGCGGCGCGACGACGCTTGGTCGCCGAACCAGACGATGTCGATCGACGCGCCGCAAGCGGCCGCCTATTTGCGTGGCGAGTCGCTGCCGTGCGATCGGCGCGGCTGGCTCGTTGTCGAATACGCTGGCCATCGTCTCGGCTGGGCCAAGTCCGATGGGCGACAGGCGAAAAACCAACTGCCTAAACCAGCACGATTGGAACGGATCGGTGAGGCGGGATAACACCGTCAGCTCGCTTGAATGCAAGGTTCCTGCTTCAATACAAGGTGCCTTGGGTCGACCAACGGGAGCCCCCAGCGTTGCATCCGAGGACATTGCTTCGCTACGATCCGAGGCAGACTCGATTGTCGTTGTTGGAAACACTGGTCACTCGCCCATGCCGCAAACCTACGCGTGTCCGCACTGCCGAGCGTCGATAGCGCTCGCCTCCAACGCGACTGGCTTGCCAGCGTTTTGCCCAAAATGCGGCGAGAATCTTTCGAGTCCGCCGATCGTGGGTGACGCGACGCAATCCTGGTTCGTCACGCTGCCCGATGGCCGCACGCTCGGTCCAGTCTCGGCCGAGCAAATGCACGAAGCCGCCAGCCGTGGCCAAATCCCGCCGAACGCCCTGGTGCGGCGAGGCGATTGGCCCGAGCCGCGGCTGCAATCCGAATTTATCAGCGAATCAGCAGCGTCCGAACCGTCGTATCTGCAACAAGCGGTTCGCAATCCGATTGGCACCTACTTTTTCGGACCCAAGCTGCGCGAGTACGAACGGCAAGGCGATGCGATTTCACCGGTCCGGCGACGACGCGTATTTCTGCGATGGGTCATCTTGCTCGCCGTCATGCCGCTGCTGGCCATCGTGCTGCCGCTGGCTTCCGGCGCGATTCGTGGCGACTGGAATTTGGCGGGGGGCGGAGTTCTCTTGGCTCTGTTCGCGGCTCTCTGGCCGGCGTTTTTCTTCCTGTTCGGCATGTTGATGTACGCCGGAGCTTGGTTCGAATGGCAGTGGTTTTTTCGATCGCGAACGATGCGACACGCTCGCGGCATGTTTGGCGATTCGGGAGCTCGCTCGTTCTACTTGATCTTCGGACGCGTGCTGATGGTCGGCGGCGCGATGTTCTCGTTGGGAAGCAGCCTGTTGATCGCCAGCGGCATCATGTTCGGTGATGCCGGCCCGCGAAACGCGGCCGGCAATGGACCGCCGGCGCGGCAACGAATCCGGGTCGCCGAACAGAGCGTCGAGCAGACTCGGCAGTTGTTCGAGCAAAACGCACGGCCGCTGGCGGAGTTGGCTCGCCAGATGAGTGACCTAAGACAGCGAATCGAGCGGAGCCCGAACGACCTGAAGCTGCGCGAGGAGTTGACGAGAGTCGAAAGCCGCACGCCCAAGTTGTACGCCGATTACCGATTGTTTCGCGATCAATGGCGGCAGCAAGTCGAGCGGCTTCGCGTCGCGGTCGACGCCGAGGGAGCGGATAGCAATGTGCTCGATGAGAACCGTGAGACGCCGCCGGAACTGGATTTTCCCGAATCGCTGGTTGTCGCCGAAACCGATCGTTTCCCCGTGGCCGAGGTTCGGCAAGCAACCGGAAAATTGGCGAACGCACGGCGAATGGTCGAGCGAATCCAGGCGGAGCCCAACGGGATGCCGGCCGCGGCGAGAGCTCGAGTTCTGCAAGACGTCGCACAACAACGCGACTTGCTGCTGAGCGTCGAGCAGCGTTTCGGTTTTCGCAGTCCAGAACTCGACGCGTTTCCTGCGCCAGAGCAACTGGCTACTCAGATCGCACAGCGCGTCGACAACCGGCCGAGTCGCTTGGACAATCCCAACGCCGTCGAATCGGTTGCCGATTCCCGTCCGTCGCGGAGCTCAACAACCGAGCCGCCGATCGCCCCTTCGGCAACGCCGCCTCGAAAACCTCCCGGACGCGGAGGCGTGTCGCTGCTCGCGAGATTCGATCCCGAAGCCCAAACACTCAAGGGACATGTGACGCTCGAACAATCGACGAACGGCCCGGCACTCATAACCGAGTCGCTCGCCGAGCATTCGCTGGTTTACTGGAACGCCCCTGTTTTGCCGCCGCGTTATGAGATTGAAGCCGATATTACTCGGCTCGAAGGCGACGGCGCATTGTTCTTGGTGTTGACATTTCCAGGACGAGCGGCGGCGCTGGTGCTTGACGGCGGCGACGAACTTGGTCCGCGATCGGGCTTAGTCGCCGTGGATCGACAAGTGCTAAGCTCGCCCAACTACCCAACTCAACTTGTCACCGGCAAACAGTTCCCCACAGGCCAGTCGGTCCACATTCTTTGCAGCGTGGAAGGTCCGCGGCTGAAGCTTCATATTAATGGACAACAGGTCTACCAATGGGAGGACGCCTTGGGGCGACTCTCCTTGCCCCCATTCTATCGCAGCGAACACCGCGCCCGCCTGCACATAGGTAGTTTCCAATCCCGCTTTCGCATCGAATCGCTCACTGTGAGATTGAATTAGACGGCTGGCGTCGCGCGATGGTCTAGTCGTTCGCTACGAATGCCTGTCGTTAATTATCGGTGTGTCGTTAATTATCGGCGAACTCACGCAACGGCCGACTCACCCCACCATTCGACTCGACGGGGAATTGCGGTACGATGCGTCGCGTCTCGAAATGGTTTCTCGTCTCACACATGCTCGGAGTCTGAATCATGAAAGCCCAAGATGCCCTGCGCACGTCGTTCAACCTCTGCTCGATGGTCTTGAAGTCCTATGTTAGCGACTTGGACGACGCCGATTTGATGCAACGCCCCGGCGAAGGCTGCAATCATTTGGCTTGGCAATTAGGCCACCTGATTTCATCGGAAGTGAATCTGTTGAACATGGCGGCCCCTGGAAAAGGCATCGAATTACCCGCAGGCTTCGACGCCGCACATTCGAAAGACGTATGCGGAAACGACGACCCGGCGGCGTTTCGTAGCAAGACGGACTATTTGGAATGGTTCGATAAGGTGCGAGCATCGTCGCTGGAAGCCTTGGCATCGCTGTCCGACGAAGAGCTAGACAAACCGGGGCCCGAGCACTTTCGGCAGTTCTGCCCCACCGTCGGCGATTTGTTCGCGCTTATCGCGACACATCCCATGATGCACGCGGGCCAGTTCGTGATCATCCGCCGTCGTTTGGGAAAGCCGGTCTTGATGTAGACGAAGTCTCAAACACACGCCACTCATGCGTGACCAGCCAAGGTGCTGGCCACGCAGGTGTGTTGATAGCACCGGGTGGCGGTGAGTTGGGCGGGAAGCTGCCTTGAGGATTGGCAGGCTGCAGAGCGGGCCGTTGGGCGGCAATTGACCGGGCGGCAATTGACCGGGCGAGGGCAACACGGCGCCTCCTGGAGGCAGCGTCTCGGGGCGATTCACTCCGATCGTGGAAGGGGGCGGCTCATATGGAACAGTCGAGAACGGCGTGCCCGCCCCAAGTCCCGTGGCGGATGGGCCCGTGGGAACATAGGTGGGCGTCGCCAAGCCAGATCGGGTGTTGGAGCGTAAGTTCTCCGCCCTGGCCACGATTTCTTCGACCGGCACAATCGCTTGGGGCGCGAGATCAAAGTTCAGTATCCGTTCATCGCGCAATTCCCATGGTACGATGTTCTCACTGATGAAATCCAAGCCAGGATATTCATACCAAGGTGGATAGAATGTGTGTTTTTCGACAACCGTTTGATGGCCATCCAGCTCCAAACGGATTTCGCGCGTGCCGTAATAGGTATAAGGGACCGAGACCGGCGTCACGCCGACTTCGCGATTGTCGACCGTTACCAGAGCGCCCGACGGATTGCTGCGGATCGTCATCCGACGGCGAACGCAGCCCGGCGAAAACAGGCACAGCAACACCAACAGCGCCAACAACGATTGACGACGGCGCGGCAGGGCGTCGGCGAACGCTCGTGGCATGATGGCGTCACTCCTTGATCGCCAAACGTATGGACAACGCGAATGCGCGGCTGCCGTTCGGCAAGAATATCCGTGAGAAGAGGCGCGGAGTATAGGAACGCCCCCGAAACGCGGCCAGAGCGATTCGGGCGAAAATCTGGCAAGTTAGGCAAATTGCCCTTGGGATTCGCCGGGCCAATGACTATACCTTTTGTGACCTTGCCCGAAATTCAAGGACGTCAAGGACGACCCACGCTGATCCAGGAGGGATCTCATGTCTGTTCGATTGCTCGCATTTCTTGTGTTGTTCGCTTCGGCCGCCACGGCCTGTTCACCGACGCAGTTGTTGGCCGGTGGCTTTCAACGTAGCGACAACTTCGATGTTTTCACGCCGACGGTAACGACCACCGAGGACGCTCAGAACTACGCTCGCGCCGTGCTGCAGCGAGCCGAGCACTATCGCCGAGCCGTGGCAACCGAGTGGCTCGGCGCGCCGTTGCCACCTAGCGTCGGACGGGCGACGATCAACGTCAGCCACTCGGATCGCGATTACGGGCTGACTTGGGCCAAGGACGACGCCAATCGCAAGTACCACACGGTGTATCTATCCACGTCGGTCGACCGAGCGTTGAATCACACGCTGGCTCACGAGATCGTGCATGTGGTTTTGGCCACGCGGTTCCCGCACCCGAATCGGCTGCCCGCTTGGTTCGAGGAAGGAATTGCCAGCCGCTATGACGATCCCGACCGCCAACGCACGCGCGAACAGATCGTGGCTTGGTGGGCGGAGACCGGCAATTGGCCCAATCTGCAAACGATCGTCTCGTCGGAAAACATTAGCACCGACGACCAATCGGCCTACGCTGCGTCGGCGTCGGTGATCGAATTTCTCTTGAGCCGCCGGGATGCCAAGACGTTAATGGCTTTCGGCGAAGCGGCGCGAAGCGACCTGAATGCAGCCTTGCGAGCCAACTACGATTTGGCCGACACGACGCAGCTTCAGCAGGCTTGGCAGACGTGGGCCAGCGCTCCGCGGCAACGCGTGAGCCGAGCCGAAGCGATCCGATCGGCGAATGGCGTGAAGTAGCTTTCGGTTGCATGACGAAGCCGACGAAAACACGCGGCCCGCGCCGTGCGTTAAACTCGTCGGTTTCCATCTCGAAAGCTGCTTGTTCTCTGGGAGTGATGATGCCGCACGCCACCGATATTCGGTTGACCCATATCGTCTGTGAGTCCGAACGCTACGAGTACCGCACGCCGATGAAGTTCGGCGGTCGCGTGGTCACGGACGCCGTGTTGTTGAATGTGACCGTCGAAGTGGAAACGCGCGACGGCCGCCGGGGCACCGGGTTTGGCTCGATGCCCATGAGCAACGCGTGGGGCTGGCCGAGCCAAGTGGTGGACGGCGCGACGACGCTGGCCGCGATGATCGAGTTCGGACAGCAGGCGGTCGCGGCCGCTCGGCAACTGTCGTCCGTCGGACATCCGCTGGAGCTAACGCATGAGTTGAGCCACGGACACGCGGCGATCGCCGACGGAATTCGCGCGGCGATGTCGCTGCGCGAGCCGATTCCGCGGTTGGCGCAATTGGTCGCGGCCAGTCCCGTGGAAGCCGCGATTCACGACGCCTATGGAAAAACGCTGGGACAGAACAGCTACCGCTTGCTGGGCTCGGAGTTCGTCAATTCCGACTTGGCCGCCTACCTATCGCCCGAGTTCGCCGGCGAGTATCTGGATCGCTATGTGTCGGCCGATCCGAAACCCGAGATGCCGCTGTACCACTTGGTCGGCGCGCTCGACCCGCTGACTGCGGCCGACGTGTCGACGCCGGTTGGCGACGGGTTGCCCGAAACGCTGGGCGAATGGATCGTGGCCGATGGGCTGACGCATCTGAAGATCAAACTGGCGGGCGACGACCTGGCTTGGGATGTCGAACGCGTGGCTGCGGTCGAACGCGTGGCGGCCGAGGCTCAGGCCGGTCGCGGCGTGACGCAGTGGTATTATTCGTTGGACTTCAACGAGAAATGTGCCAGCGTGCAGTATGTGCTGGACTTTCTCGCGAAGCTGGACGAGCGTTCGCCCGCCGCGCTGACGCGAGCTCAGTACATCGAACAGCCAACGCATCGCGATTTGCGAGCTAATCCCGAGAACCGGATGCACGAAGCGGCACGCATCAAGCCGGTGGTGATCGACGAGTCGTTGATCGACTACGAGAGCCTGCTGCTGGCTCGCGAGCAAGGATATTCCGGCGTGGCGCTGAAGGCTTGCAAGGGCCACAGCGAGGCGTTGTTGATGGGCGCCGCCGCGCAGAAATACGGGCTGTTCCTGTGTGTGCAGGATCTTACGTGCGTCGGTTTCTCGTTCCTGCATTCGGCCAGCATCGCCGCTCGCGTGCCCTCCGTGGCGGCGATCGAAGGGAACGGCCGCCAGTATTGCCCGGCCGGCAATCAAGCTTGGCGCGACCGTTTTCCAGGGATGTTCCAGATCGACCGAGGCGTCGTGGTGACGGGCGAGCTGACAGGCAACGGGCTCGGCTTCTAGGCAAGCGTGTCCATTCGCGAGTTCATTCGGGTGGCACGCCCAGAGTCTTCGATGGGCGTGGCCGGACGCTTGAGTTGAGGGCGTCGCGCAGGGCGTCTCGGCAGGAGCCTCGTTCTCCCGCGCGCGGCGGCCTTGATGTGCATTGTCGACCAACGGGAGACCCTGCGCCGGCGGGTCTCCCGACCCCGCACATTTTTGACCGCAGGTCTCCGGTTTCGGCGAGGTCGGGAGACCCGCGCCGGGCGGTCAGGGTGGGACGCCCAGCTGATGGGCGGCCGGACGCTTGAGTTGGGCGTTCGCGTGCCGGCAGGAGCTGTTCTCCAGCACTGGGCGGCGACTGATGTGCCTGGGGTCGACCAACGGGAGACCCATACGCATCGTAAGGAGATTGCTCGCGCAGCGCGGGTCTCCCGACCCCGCACATTTTTGACCGCAGGTCTCCTAGCGCTGCGAGGAGACCTCCGGTCGGCGGTTTCGGCGAGGTCGGGAGACCTGCGCCGAGCGAGGTCGGGAGACCTGCGCCGAGCGAGGTCGGGACCTGCGCCGAGCGCGGTTCAGGAGACCGGATTCGCCTAATCGGCCACGACAACCGCTGCGCTATCGGCGTGCCAAACTTTGCGGCTCGGCAAACAACGCGTCGAGCGATTCGATGAACTGCTCGAAGTCGTCGGCTTCGCGGTGTTGGCGATGGCCCGGCGTTGTGAGATCGTCCGTCGAGAATCCGTCGGTCGGGATACGCAGCGGCGCCGTTCCCGCGGACTCGCCGTTCGGCGACTCGAAGGGTGCGTCCGTCAAATCGATTCGGTTTGAACGATTGACTTCATTAACTCGCGCGTCGCCTAGCGAGACGTTGTTCGCGACGGTTGGCAACGCCGTCGCCAATCCGATGTTCATCGTGAAACTGCCTTGGCCAAACCCGTCCGGCGCGCCCGACGACTCGCCTTCGGACGCCGCGCGGGCGTTCAGGAAATTGATGCCCAGCAGCACGTCGATCGGCGAAATAAATCCGTCGCCGTTCGCATCCAGATAGCGGTTGTTCACAAACGCGCCGGTCGCCACCGGATCGAACAGCCGCTTGGTCGCCGCGTCGCTGATCGAAGGAACGTTCAGCTCGTTGATCCCCAGCAGCACGTCGACCGGCGAGACCTCGCCGTCGGCGTTGGCGTCCAGCCGGTTCAGTGGGTTCCGCCAATGATCGGGCCGATTCAGCTCCAACTCGGCTTGGCCGTTCGTCAACACGCGATAGAACCGGCCGTCGCGAGTGCGGCCCGACTGGATTTGCCAGCCGTCGCCCAGTTCGATTGTGTCATCCGAACCGGCTCGCACGGTGAACGCGTTGCTGCCGGTCAAAGCCAGGATCTGCTGCGGCGTGAGATCCAGGCTGTTCGCGCCGTTGCCGTCGAGGTCCAGCGTCGTCAGGTTCGGGAACTCGGCGTCGGAAAACTCGCCCAAGTCCACCATCCGATTGCCGCCCGACACATACACGGTGTCGACCGTCAGTCCGGCGCCGATCACGCCTTCGACGCCGATCGTCGATTCGCTGCCCGTGCGATTCACGGCTCGCACGAAGAACCGTTGCCGGCTGCCGGCGGTCAAGCCGTCTAGCTCGATCGATGTCGCATCGGTTGCCGCTTCGGCCAACTCCGATTCCTCGCCGCCGTCGACCGCCACGAAAATGCGATACGACGTTTCATGATCCGCGTCGTTCCATCTCAGTCGAACACGCGTCGACGACAGCGACTCGATCTGCAAACCGGTCGGCGCCGTCGGAGCGGGAGGCGGCATCTGGATCGTGGCCACCGCGCTGATCGTCGAGCCCGATGCGTTGAACGCCTCGACCTCGAACTCATGCACAGAACCAGGCGTCAATCCTGTAACGATCATCGACGTGGCATCGGCCCCCAAGTTCGCCGCCGGATTGCCGTCCACCAGCGGAACGTAGCCCGCCTCGAACTGGCCGTCGCGCCACGACAGCCGTACTTCGGTCGGCGACAGCGGCTCGACGATCAGATCCTGAGCCCCCGTCGGCAAAGGAATCGGCATCGTCACGGACTGGAATTGCGTCGTGGCCGAGCCGGCTCGATTCACGGCTTCGACGGCGAACGACTGCGTGGATTGAATCGCCAGCCCGCCCACGAACGCTTCCGTGGCGGACGCCTCCAGTACGCCCAGCAACGTGTCCGGCCCGCTGCCGTCGCGCTGGAAGACGCGATACTCGGTGGCCGAAGCGACCGGACTCCAAGTGAGTCGAACGTCCTGATCGGAAATGGCTTGGGCCACGAAATTCGATGCGGCGGAGGGCGGAGCGACTGGCTGGACGATCAGCGATTGAGTCCATTGCCGGTTGGCGTCGTCCGTGGCCGTGACGCTGAGCGTGATCGGGCCGGTATTGCCCGGCGGCAAGGTCTGCCCCGGCTTGAGCTGCAATCGGCCCGCGACGACCTCGAACCGGTTGTCATCGACGGCGAACTGTTGATCCGCGCCGGCGAACGGCACGTTCAATTGCAACTCGCCCACGATCGCTCCGGCCGTAGCCACGGGCACCGTGTGTTCGCCTAAGGTGATGAGATCAGTGTTCGGCCGATCGGCGACGCCGTCGAAGTCACCGCTGCTGTCGTCCGAGACGTTGAAGCCGTCGGACTGAAGCTGGACGGTGCTATTGATGTTCGTGCTGTGGATGTTTTGCCCAGGACCGTTTTGCGAAAAGACCGAACGCTCGTAGGTGACGATACCGGTCGCTCCGCCTTGCACGAACAGATTCAGGCCCGCGCCACTGTCGGCGTTGTTGCCGATAAACGACGACTCCCGAATCAGCAAGTCGACAAAGCCGTTGGTTCCGGTGGCGAAGGCGTCTAACCCGCCGCCATCGTTGGTGGACGTGTTGCCTAGGAAACTGACGCCAGTCAGCTCGGCGGCCCCGTTCTCCAAGCTGATCCCGCCGCCAAAATCTCGCACCACATTGCCGGAGAATACCGAATCGTTAATCGTCGACTCCGAGCCCGTCCTCAGATACGCGCCGCCGCCGATTCCCGCCGAATTGTCCTTGATCGTGACGTTGTTCAGGATCAGCTTGCCGGCCGAAGCAAGACCGCCGCCGCCGTCCGCCGCCGAGCTATCGCGGATCACGCTGTTCTTGAGCCACAGCGTGTCGTCCGCGCCTTGCACGTAGATCGCTCCGCCAAATCCGTCCGAAGGCTTCGGCACGATTGTGGTCGCGGCGATGTCCACGACCGGCTGCTGGCCGCTCGAAACCGGCGGCGAGGTATGCAGCCGCACATAGTCATGACGAAACTGGCCCGTGTCGATCACCGCTTCGACAACGTAGTAAACCGTGTCGTCCACCAGCCCCGAGATGCCATTCCCCGATGCGAGGTTGTTGAATCGCACTTGATCGCCAACCTGGAGATCGTGGCCCGGCAGATAAATCCTGTCCGTCGAATCGCCCACGTCCGTGCCGCCATCGACATGAAAGCTTTGCGAGTAACCCGCGAAACGAAAGACCTTGTTGTCCGACAAACGTTCCAGCGTCTGAGGATTCAGATAGTGGCTCGTGCCGCTGGGCGCGGGCGCGATGTTGATCGGCGTCGACGAACCGGGCAAACCAAGTTGGATCGTGGCACTCTCCAGCGAATTGGCCGCCGGCACGGGATTCAGCACTTGGTAGGTCGTGCCGCTCTGCAAACCGGGAATCGGCGGTCCTCCGTCGCTGTCGTAATACACCAGGTCCCCGGCCTTGAATCCACTGACGAAAAACCCAGCCAGCCGGTTTTGGGCGTCGTTCACCCGAAACGAAGACGAGCCGTCGAACTGGACGCTGGTCAGCGACTCCTCGGTCCCCTCTTGCCCCGTGCCATTGCGGAACTCGACACCCTTGATGCGAACCGTATTCTCTTCTTCGGTACCGCCCGGATTGTCCACGTTGATGCGGAAGACGCGTGAGCGTTCGGCGTCGATTCGCGAGCCAGCGTTTCCGATCCCGATGATGTCGATCGGATCGGTGATCTCAATTTCCCCGAAGGTCAACCCGTAGGAAAAAGCGTTCGTCAACAAGATCACATCACGGCCGGGCGTCTCGTTCGCTTCGCGAATGGCTTCGCGCAGCGAGCACGAACCGCTTTGTGACGTCGGGCAACCAACCAAGTTGCTGCCGGGCGGAAAGTCGCCTGAAATGTCCACGAAGAAGACCACGGGACGATGAACGCCGGTCTCGACGCGAAACGTGTTGTTGTCCAGATCGAAGTCCCGTTCGTTGCCGGTGACCGTCACGTCGAATTGAAACGTGTCCGACACAAAGATCGACGGCACCGCGGCGATTGTTCGGCTCTGCGTCGCGCCCACGTTGACTTGACCAACATCGCAAGTCACCAACTGGCCGACCGCCGAGCAACTGGCGCTCGACTCGGCCGCGTTGAATTGAAACTGGCTGGGCAGCGTGGTCGTTACCTTCACGCCCGTCGCGTTGCTCGGTCCGGCGTTCTGCACGGCGACACCGTACTTCACCAGATCGCCGGTCTCGGCTTCCTCGCCGCCAGTAACCGTCACCAATAGATCATCGCGCACGCCACCGATCACGAATGGCGGAAACGAAATTGTGTCGGCCGTCACATCAAAATTATTCTCGAACACCGAACCCAGCTCGAACGCACCCAGCGGATCGGTCCGCTTCAGCAACGGCGGCAGGTCGAGCAGCGTTTCGCCGAACGCCTCCAGCTTCAAAGCCAAGGCTCGCAACGTGCCCGAAATATCGAGGTCCAGTCCCAGGTCGTTGTTGAAGTTGAACGATTGCAGCAGCGACGGAGTCACGCGAACTTCCTGCGTGCCGATTGGCGTCAGCTTCACGGCGTCGCCCACATCGAACGTCAACGAAGTCACGTTGTTCCGCGCCACTCCGTTCACCGTGGCATTGATCGCGACCGGATTGCCGGTGACCGGATTCGCAAAATCCAGCCGCACGTCGTTCGACTTCGGAGCGGCTTCGACCTCTTGGTTCACGCGCAGCGACGTATCCAAGTCATACGAAACCGTGGTCAGCTCGATCGAAAGCGGGCCGAGCGTCACGGCGGTGGTTCCGAGTCCGTAACCGCCGCCCAGGATCGCGCCCAAATCCAACGAGAGCTTCGCCAGATTCCTCCGAGCGTCGTCCTGTTCGGTCTCGGCCGACAGCCGGTCGTTGGCGTCAAGCTGCGTGTCGGTCAACGCGATATCCGGCAGCGTCACCGAGAACGAGCCGAGCCGTTTGGAGATGTCGACCGCTTCCTTCCAACCGACGCCGACGCCCACCTCTAACTCGACGCCCAGCAAGTCCGATGGATCTTCGCCGACCGAAACTTGAATGATCTCACCGCCGCCGAACTTCTTTCCGCTCGCGCGGCTGTTCGCTCGATCCTTGACGCCTTGCTCCTGGTTGGCGCCGTTTTGCGATTTCTGATTGGCGTCGTTCAAGTCTTGCGACGCCTGCTGATACTCGCTGGCCGTCTTGGCGGTCGCCCGATCTCGCTGAGCTTTGTACTGATCGCGAGCGGCTTCCTGCTTGGTGTTCCGAGCTTCGCTCAACTGGTCGGCCGTCCCGATCGCTTCTTCCAGCAAACCTTCGCCGACGAATTTGATCTCGCCGTCCGCATTGCGATTCAACGAGAACAACGGAATCCGCTCGTCGACGCTGAAGCTGGTCGAACCGCGACCCGTGCATGCCACGAAGCAACCCTTGCCGGAAACGGTGCCTTCGATAATCAGAACCATGTCGACGAACGCGCGAACCGTCGGCGATTGAGTGAACAACGCGCCGCTGAGAATGTCGAAGCTGGTCGCCAGATCGATCGGTCCGCTGGCCGGCTCTTGCACGTCATAGCTGAACGTGCCGTCGTACAACAAGTCGGCGGTTCCGGCATTGGCGTAGAAGCCGTATTCGAGCCCAATGCGGCCCGAGATTGACAGCTCCGCCTCGCCGCCGTATTCGTCGCCGAACAAACCCTCGCCGATCGCGCCGACCGAGAACGGCGAACCACCGCACGACGAAGCTCGACAGAAGTCGTAGCCGAGCACCTCGGGGTTTTCGCTGCCGTCGTTGTTGTAGCCGATTGCCAAGACCTTGGCCGCGCCGCCCGAGAACTGGTCGAACGACATCTCGGTGTCCCAGTTGAATGTCGACGCGGTCAATAGTTGCCGCGTTTCGAGCGACTCGACAAACAACCGACGCCGGCGGGCGAGCGATTGGCCGTTTCGTGATCGAGAGCTTCGGCCGAATCGAGCCGACAAGCCAAACCGCGCGATCCCAAAGCCAACGGCCATCCGCCGCTTGTTCAAACTCTGCATCCTCTCGACCTCTTCCGGCATGAATGTCGTGAAAACCACTCAAGCGAGCGGAAAGTCCTAGATTAGTTGCCGTTGATGCGATTGAAAGCAGATCGAGCCAAATAGTCGCCAATCAAGGCGGCTCGCGCGATCCGCGACGACTCGGATGAACGGCAGATGGATACCAACAAGCCCGTACCTACAAGCAGGCACCTACAAGCCCGCAGCGCAAGCAAGTGAATCCATCGACTAACCGCACCTACAAGCACGCAGCGCAAGCAAGTGAGTTCGTCGATACTAACCCGCATCGCCGTCCCAGCTTTCAAACAACGAATCCACGTCCGACTCGAACCGAGACAAGTCACGATGCAGTCGGCTGCGGCGCGCGGCAAACACTTGGCCGAAATGAGCGCTATTTGGCGACTCGATCGAAAGCGCGGTTGCCCGACCCGCTTGCGAAGCGGCAGCGTCACGACGCGAGTCAAACGTCGCGAACAACGATTCTCGAACGTGATTTGTCGAACCGAGCGGCGCCAGCAGCGAACCGTCCGACTTGCGGGAGGAATCAATTCCGCGTTCGGATTCAATCGCCGCCGTCGTTTCGGCCGCAACCAATGAAGGCGTCAGATTACCGGCCGCGAACGGATTGGCTTCGGTCAAGCCGGCAAACAATCGTTCGCCTTCGCCGCCCAAACGTGCGTTCAACTCGGTAATCACGATGCCCACGTCGATCGGCGAGACTTCGTTGTCGCCGTTCACGTCCAGCAGCTTGTTGGCCGTGATCGGAAACGCCAACGGCACGGGCAACGGACCGGCGCCGTTGAGGTTCAACTCGTTGATGATCAGCAACGCGTCGATCGGCGACACTTCGCCGTCGTCGTTCACATCCGAGCGCAACATTGAATTCTGATGCGGGAACAACGATAAATTGATCGCCGGAGCCCCTGGATCGACAATCACGCCGTTCACCGTGAGATCGTCGTCGCCACGTTCGCCGTCTCGCAAATGGACGACAATACGGTCCTCGAAAATCTCCGCGCCGGTTCGGCCGTCATATAAGAACCGATAATAGTGAGGCGTCGGGTTGCTCGGCGTGGGACCAAATTTGTAATAGGTATTAAACCCACTGGTTCCATCCACAAAGATCGTAATCGTGGTTGCGCCGCTGCTGGGAGTGTTCTTCAGTTCGTACTCGATCACACCCACACGGAAGTCGATGTCCGCGGGCGGAGTCACCGATTCGTCTGGGTTGGCGCTGATCGATACGGCAGTCAAGTTCTGCCCCGCCGGAGCGGCCAACGTCACATAATCGCCGGTGATCGGGTGTGGCAACGAAGTCACATTGTTTTGCTGGCTATCGGCCGTTCCATCGTTGTTGCCATCGCCGTTGTTCGGAGCACCGTCCTCGATGGCGTCACCCACCGAATCGGTGTCGGGATCTTGCACGCCGTTGACTTGAACGGTTACGACCGCCGTGTCCTGCCGAAGCTGTTCCAAAGTCTCGAACGCAGCATCGGCCAACAACTGTCGCTCGTTAAAATTGAATTCAAACGGATCCACGTCGGTTGGAACGCCCGTCGTTTGGTTGGGCCATTTCAATTCCTGCCGCACCACGTCGGGCGACAGACTGAAGGAGATCAAACCGTGGCCGGGAGTTTCGAAATCGGTGGAAACCGACACGCTTGAAACTTGAACATTCTTCAGCTTCCACGTCAGCGCCGCGAATGACGAGCGATCTGGCGATCTCTGATATCGCGCGATCGTGACATTCGCGTAGGTTTGGCCCGACGCGAGCGCCGTGACTAAGCCGGTCAGCGATTCCGAGTAACGCGTCTCGAACCGGAAGTCCGAATCGTCCACGTTAATCGACGCGCCGCTTGTGCCCGCCGCGCTCGCGCCCCAACGGGAACTAAGGACCTCGAATTCACCGCTACCAAAGTTAATGGTCGTCGAACGGAATTGCGGGTCGGATACATTACCCGGAATGGATGTGGACCCAATCACGGAAGGCCTCACTGGGTCGATCTCTACCGACTGCTCGCCCGACTTTCTTCCCGTGTTGTCAAACCGATGATTGGTCAGCTTCAGGCCGTCGTATTGCAGCGTGATACTGGCTTCGGACGGTTCACCGGGAAGGACATCGAAATTGACCGAAGTGACGAACGCGTTCGACAGTTCCCACGTTTGATTCAACTTCCCGCGAGCTCCATTCGATAGCGTCAGCGTTGAATCCACGCCACTGCCATACAGCCGGTCTAACAGCGCCAACGCACCCTGGGAAAACGGCAACGAAACGGTGACGGAAAATGGATCCGTGGTACCCGCCGCGCCGTCGAATGAGAACGAAGAAATCGGCGTGGCCAAGCCGGTCGTGACTAGTGCGGGCGAACTGGATTGCAAAAAACCAATGATACGTTCATCGTTCTTGATCGGCGAAACGACCTTTCGATCATCGGCCACCTCCTTCTGCTTGAAGTCGTAGCCCGTAAAGGCCTCGACCAGCTTGCCGTCGCCCGTGATCGGGTCGCTCACATCGACCTTGATCGAATCAAACCGCAGATCGAAGCTTTCGTCCAATGGCCGTCCGAAGCTGTCCGCGGTCCCGTATTTCTCGACCACGACATTCTTCAAGGTCAACTTCTTTGCGAATTGCAAATCACTCATTCCGGAAGTCCGCTGGATCAATTGAACCTCGGGAATGACTTGACCAACCAGCGACGCCGTCAGAATACTGGCGCTGAACTGATTCCAATTGGAAAAAATCGTGATCCGATCGCCGGTGATCTCCGAGATTCCCTTTGCCTCGTCGGCGATGACCGCGGCTGCCACCTGGACACGATCAATTTCAACTTCCGCGCTACCGATACGCAGCGCCAAGCTGGACGTTCTCGGCGAGTTGGAAGAGAAGCCCGCCGATGCGGGAGTTACCTCTCCGGTTCGATGATCGACGGTCACCACTTGTGGCGCGGCGCCTTGACCATCGAAATCAAAGGTGTTTGTTTGCTTGACCTTGTTGGCCGATACGGTGAAGCGATAGACTCCGTTGCTATCGTCGGCCGACAGTTGCAACGAGAACGAAGTGACTTTGGCCCCGGTTAGTTCGAGTGCGAGAACCTGCGACCTTGTATCTCCATTCGTGAGCAGGCGCGTCAACGTCATCGGCTTGGATTCCACCGAGTTGTTCAACAGCCTTCTCAATATTTCAGGCGCCATCACATCGAAACTGGCTTGAAATTCGATGGCGTCGATCGTCGCCGCCGAATCCTCCGAGCCGGAGACATAGCTAAACGAGATGATGTCAATGTCACCGAAATCGGTCGACAGAACCGTCTCCGGGCCTTCGCCGGGTTCTTTTCGGAGTTCCGGTTTGACCGCACCTGTAAATTTGCCCGAATCAAAGTTTTCGGCGACCTTAGTTTCGGCAAAATCCCAAGCAACGAACCGGCCGTTCTCACCCGTCTCACCCGTCTTTTGCACGATCGATCGCGCGACTTGCACCTTGTCGTACTCAAGCGTCACCGAAGTGATGTTCTTGCCCGCGAGGTTAACGTCCGTGGACACCGACCGTACCACCACGTTTTTCAAGGCCACCTGCTGTTTTAGAAGATTGTTCCCTTCTGCTTGTTGCTGTTTTCGCAGAACCACGTCCGCCAGCGTCTCCTGTGAAATGGCCCGGCCCATGAAATAGGCCGCGACGACCGGATCGGCGGACGAATCAAGCTGGAATGTCAACCGCTGAGTCTTCTCCCGGATGGAACCTTCCGTAAACGCGAGATCCCAATTGGCTATCTCCGTGATCAGGTTGTTATTAATTTTGAGATAAGTTCCCGCCAACTTCTCAAGATTTTCGCTGTTTTTTCCAAATTTACCGACAGACGCCGATCCAAACTGGGCCGAATCGAAGGGAGTGTTTTTCACATCATCGAAGCCAACATGGACTCGGGCGCCGGCTGTCTCACGGTTGCCAGTTTTGTCGTTCGGTAAGGTGACATCATATTCCAGTTTGTCGTAAGCAATGGAATACATTTCTCCAGGGGGCAAGCCGTCTGTTAGATCGGTCGATGTGAGGCTGCTGATCCGAGCGTTGTGCAACGTCCAGCGTCCCAATTCAACGGCGGCGCCATCTATGATCCGAAACTGTGTGAGAGAAACTTTCGGCAACACTTCGCCCGAGGTTAGCGCGCTCAGAATGGCCGGCGTCGCTTGATTCATCTCCAAGGTGAACTGAAAATCGCTGCCACTTATATCAACGGGCCCCGACGAGCCCAACGTGGATGGCGAGACATTCAACTGCCATTTCGCGTTGGACACCGGAAGCTGAACCGTGTTCAAATCCGCATCCGCGAGGGTTAGTATCAACTCGTCGCCAAGCGTATTCTGGCCGGTGTAGGTGAAGCTGTCCGTGCCCACAAATCCCGGATCGGGCGTATAGACAAATGTATCCGCGCCGGATTGATAGGTGACGGTTCCATGCGCGGGTTGACCAAAGCTGGTGACGGCCGCCGTGCGAATGTCATTTCTCAGCAGACTGCTGAGCTTGATGGGCAAGCCCGTATTCTGCTGCGTCGCGCGGCTGTCGTCGACCACATCGAACGAGGTGTCCGTCGGCCCAGCGACTGCGACCGTGACCGCGTCCGAGTTGTTGTCGGGGAACACGTCCGTCTGGGCCGATGTGACACGTGGTCGTGCTGGAGGCGTCGCCTTGAGGAGCGGCTTTGGTCGCAATGTTGAAGGTCTTTACATCGTGGACTTTCATCGTTCCGATGTTGTAGGTGATTGTTTGATCCGACACCGTACTGCCACTAGTCGACTTGGTCGGATCGAATTCCAGCCCATCGGCCAATTGGTGGATCACTCGCACGTTCGCGGCATCGCTGGGGCCATCGTTCGTGACGGTAATTGTGTAGATGATCACGTCACCCGCCTTCGGACGAGCGGGATCTGGCCACGACGTCAACTCGTAGATCGGATTCGCGTGACAACGGTGTTAACAGCCGCGTCGTTGTTCGCCGCTGTTGCGTCATCATTGTTGCTGCTGACCGACGCGAGACCATCCAGGCGTGCGTCCGCGGCCGTTCCGCTGGGAACATGCACCGTCACGGTTCGCCGAGTTGTGTTTGCCGCGTCGCTGCCCGGATCGGCTGGTAGATCCCCAATCGCACAGGTGACGATGTTGCCGTCCAACGTACAGTCGGAGCTGGAGAAATCCGGCTCGTAGATAACACCGGGCGGCAGGTCCACGGTAACCTCCGTCCCCGTGGCGTCGTCCGGGCCGTTATTGGTTACCTCCAACAAATAGATGAGTCCCACGCCGGCTCGAACCGTGGTCGGCAGGTCGATCAACGACAGCGAAAGATCGGACACGGCGATAGCGCTGCTGACGATCTCAAACGTCGCGCTGGCCAGGTTCGTGTTGCCCGCCAAGTCCGTCGCGACAGAAGCCGGCACGCTGACTTGAACCACACCATTCGCGCTGGGAGTGACTTCGACGGTAAACGTACCGGCGCCGGTCGGCTGCAGGTTGCTTGCCACGCCATTCGTAACCGTGATGTCAGCCAACACGAAGCCGGTCACCGACTCGCCGAAGTTGATCGTCACGGGAATTGGCGAAGCGGCGGATGGACTGGATTCGCTGGAAGTGATCGACGGCGTCGGCTTGGTCACATCAATTGTGGCCGTGAAATTCGCGGAAGCCGCGCTGGTGTTGCCCGCCACATCGGTGGCCTTGGCCGAGTAAACATGGGTGCCTTGGGCCAGGGTCGCGCTGTCGGCCAAGGACCAATTGCCTCCGTTCGCCGTGGTCGTGCCTAGCGACGTTGCGCCGCGGAACACCTCGACCGTGCTGCCGGCTTCGGCCGTGCCGGAGATGGTTAGCGAAGTGTCATTGGTTACGCCATCCGAACCGCTGCTGCCAGTATCGTCCGAGATGCCCGTGACGCTGGGCGCGGCGGGCGCGGCCCGATCAAGCACAACGGTGAACGACTCCGACATCGCACTGACATTCCCCACCGCGTCCGTTGCCTGGGCCGTATAGACGAAGGTGCCATCGCTCTTACTATCAAACTGGTCTTTCAACCATGTTCCCTGGTGGCTGACCGTGCCGACGGAATTTCCGTTCAGGAACAGCTCGACCACGGTGCCAGCTTCCGCCGTTCCCAAAACGGCCCACAGCGGCGAGTTCGTGATGCCGTCCGAATCGCTGCTGCCCTCGTCGCCCGAGATGCCTGTGATGACGGGCGCGGCGGGAGCCGTGCGATCCGAGGTAATCGTGAAGGTCGCAGCGGCGGAGTGGCCATTGCCGGCCAGATCCTGGGCGACGTTCGCCGCGATGTTGATTTGCACCGCGCCGTCACTGTTCGGAGCTACGTCCAGCGTAAAGACGCCGTTGCCCGCCGATTGGAAATTGCTGGGCGTGCCATTCGTAATCGAGATGTCGGACAGCACGAATCCCGTAACGGCTTCGCCGAAAGTTACGACGACGGGAATTGTGGCGAGGTTAGTAGGGCCCGTTACCGTGGAACTGATTACGGGCGCGGGAGGCGTCAAATCAACGGTCACGTCAAAGTCGTCCGACACCGTGCCGACGTTGCCGGCAACGTCGGTGGCTTTTGCCGTGTAGACATAATCGCCAGCGGCCAAGGTCGCGCTGTCGGCCAAAGACCAACTGCCTCCGCTTGCCGTCGTAGTGCCTAACGAAGTTACTCCGCGAAAGACTTCCACCATGCTGCCGGCTTCCGCCGTGCCGGAGATGGTCAGCGAAGTGTCAGTGGTAATGCCATCCGAACTGCTGCTGCCGGTATCATCCGAGATGCCCGTGATAATGGGCGCGGCGGGAGCCGTGCGGTCGGACGTGATGCTGAAGGTTGTCGCCGCCGTGTTGTTGTTGCCGGCGATGTCGGAGGCCACGCCCGCCGCGATGTTCACTTGGACTTGACCGTCCGCGGCCGGAGTTACATCGACGGTGAACTGGCCATTGCCAGGCGATTGCAGGTTGCCGGCCGAGCCGTTGGTAACCGTGATATCGCCGAGAACAAAGTCCACGACCGATTCGCCAAAATCGATCGTCACGGGAATCGGCGACAGTGCGGTCGGACTGGTGGCGGTCGACGTGATGACTGGCGCGGGCGAGGACAAATCAACCGTAACCTGGAAGGCGGTCGAAAACTCACTTTCATTGCCAGCCGCATCAACCGCCTTGGCCTTGTAAATATGCGTGCCAGCACTCAGTCCGTTGATGCTCACTATGGACCAATTGCCGGGGATTTGGCCGAAACCGCCGATAAGCCTTCCGTCGAGTTCCAACCATCCACTGCTGCCGGCTTCGGCCGTGCCGGAGATCGTCAACGAAGTATCGTTGGTAATGCCGTCCGAATTACTGCTGCCGGTATCATCCGTGATGCCCGTGATCACGGGCGCGGCTGGAGGCGTGCGATCGGACGTGATGCTGAAGGTTGTCGCCGCTGTGTTGTTGTTGCCGGCGACGTCGGAGGCCACGCCCGCCGCGATGTTCACTTGGACTTCACCATCCGCGGTCGGAGTTACATCGACGGTGAACTGGCCATTGCCAAGCGATTGCAGGTTGCTGGCCGAGCCGTTGGTAACCGTGATGTCCGATATCACGAATCCCGTTACGTTCTCGCCGAAGGTGACGCCAACCGGAATTGTGGCGAGGTTAGTAGGGCCCGTTACCGTGGAACTGATTACCGGCGCGGGAGACGTCAAATCAACGGTCACGTCAAAGTTGTCCGACACAAGTCCCACGTTGCCGGCAACGTCGGTGGCTTTTGCCGTGTAGACATAATCGCCAGCAGCCAAGGTCGCGCTGTCGGCCAAAGACCAACTGCCTCCAGTTGCCGTGGCCGTGCCAATCGATGTCGCGTCTCGGAACACTTCGACCATGCTGCCGTCTTCGGCCGTGCCCGAGATGGTCAGCGAGGTGTCACTGGTATCTCCATCCGAACTGCTGCTGCCGGTATCATCCGAGATGCCTGTGATGACCGGCGCGGCCGGAGCGGTGCGATCGGACGTGATGCTGAAGGTTGTCGCCGCCACGTTGTTGTTGCCGAACAAGTCCTGGGTAACATTGGCGGCGATGTCGACTTTCACCAGTCCGTCGGCCGCCGGCGCGATGTTGACCCTGAAAACGCCGTTGCCTTGCGAGGCGAAATTGATGGCGGCGACGTTCGTGACGGTGAGGTCTCCGACGACGAAGTCCACGACTTCCTCTCCGAAATCGATCTCAATCGGAATGGTGGCCGCGTTCGTTGGGCCGGAAATCGTCGAGGTGATGATCGGGCCCGGAGCTTGGTTATCGAGATACTCGACCGCTCCCATATCCACGTGGCCGCCGAAGTTGCGGGGAAACCCTGCTCCACGTTGATCGGTCAACAAAGCGACGTCGTCCGAGTTCCCCGGAATCTGGTCAACGCCGGGAGACTTCGCGAGGGCGTCGCTGCCGGCGTTCAGGGCCGGACTATCGACTTGAACGGCGTGAGCCCAAAGATAGGGACCGATCATACCTAAAATTGGGTGAACAGGCCCGCCGTTTGGCTGCAAATTATCCAAGCCGGGATCGAAGGGTGCGGCGTTCGTCCCGATCAGATTGCCGTTCGCGTCCGCGGTGGCCGAGGCAGTCAGCCCGGTGCCACTGTTATCCCCGATCAGACTGTAGTGCACTTCGCTGACTGGAGGCGGATTGTCGAACTGATCTTCGGCCCAGTCGGCCGTTCCCGTGGCGGAAGTGTTCTCGGCGATGATCGAGTTTCGCACGTTCACCGGCGACCCGCGAAAGAATAGCCCGCCGCCCGTCGAATCCTGGCCCTCGGTCATGTTTTTCGACAGCGTCACGTGCGTGAGCACCATCGCTTGATCGGCGTTCGTCAGGCGATGCCGCCACCCGATGCAAATTGTCCTTGGGTCTTGTTCCCCGAAATCGTGCTGTTGGTGATCGCCACCGGACCGTAAAACGCATAGATGCCGCCGCCGTCCGAGTTCTGCCCTTCGGTGCGGTTGTAGGCGATGGTCGAGTCGAGAATATCGATCTTCGTCAACTCGGCGAAAATCGCGCCACCGGCACTTACCTCACCCCTCGTGAAATTGTCTTGCATCAGCGTTCCCGAAATCTGGCCCGAGGAAGAGTCGGCCGCGACCGCGCCGCCGCCCGCGTCAATGCCCTCCGTGCGATTTCCGAGAAAGATCGTGTTTTGGATTGTGAACGTTCCGCCCTCGACAAACACAGCGCCGCCGCTTGCGTTGTCGCCCAACGTGACATTGCTCTGGAACACACTATTCACGGCCATCAAGCTGCCGCCTGAACCGACATAGACAGCGCCGCCCGCCGAGCTAGACGCGGCCGTCAAATTGTCACAATTGAACGGTGTCCAACAACAGCGAACCGCCGCTGAGAAACTGAATCGCGCCGCCCCCTTCGCCGATTTCGCCGACCGTCGTGACGCCGTTTTCCATTTTCAGATCTTTGAGTGACAGGTCTCCGCCCGTGACCTTGAAAATCCGCGATGTGTTATTCGCGTCAATTATTGTGTCCGCCGCGCCGTTGCCCACGATCGAAAGCGTTTCGGTGATCTCAATTTCGCCCAACGTCAGCAACATGGCCGAAACGTTGATCGTGATGATGTCGCCGCCGGGGTGACTGTTCGCCCACTGGATCGCTTCACGCAACGAAACGCCGGCTCCGTCCGACGGGTTCGCATCGTTCTCGTCAAAGACCGTCGTGACGACATTCAGCGGCATGTCGTTGTCCGTCGTGGACACGGTTAGCTCCGCGCCGCGGGCTCCCATACATCGGATCCGATTGAGCCACGACGATCGACGCGGTCACAATCGACACGACATCGCCGTCCGTATCGCTGTCGTCCACGCCGGTCAGCGTCACGGTTTGCGGCGAGTTCCAATTCACGGGAGTGAAGGTCAACGTCGTGGGATTGTTGACGCTGACTTCGCTGGAGTCCGCGGCCGCGATCGTTACCTTGACATCCGAAGGCGGACGAACGGTCAGTTGCACGTCGAACGTATCGGTACCGCCCGCTTCGGTCACCGTGGTCGAACCGCCGGACGGCGTCAACAAAATCGCGGGCTCGGGCATCACGATGTCGTAACCGATGTCGCGCATCATCGCGGCTTCGACCGGGTTCCAACGACGCGCGACTTGACCGTCGCGGATGAACGGCACCATCAAGTGCGTGGCGTCGGTGTAAGTCGGATCAATGATGCGGATGTGCGAGCCGCTAGAGCCCTCTTCCCAAGTTCCCGGCGAGTAGATCGGCACCGGATTGCCGCCGTTGGCCGCGACCGCATTCGTGCCGTTGAAAAACACGCCGGTGTTGCCCGCCGTTCCACCGGTGGCCGCGCTTGCCAAGCCGGGACATTGATCCGATGCTGATTCGCCGGGTTGATAAAGCGGCTGCCGGCGTTGTCCGAGAGAAACTGGTCGAACGGTTGCCAGACGCTAGGATTGCCGAGCCCACTGTCCCACAGATCCGCGCCATTCTCTTGAACATCGGACGCGAATCCCATCAGGTGAGTCAGTTCGTGGATAACGAGCGATTGAAAATCAATTTCACCGTTGGTGACATCGTCGCCGAGTTCCCAGACCACGCTGAGCGGTCCCGCGTTTTCCCAGATGACCGTAACGCGCCATCAGCCGTGGCGCCGTTTCCGTCCGCCCGCCCAAGGTCTTCTGCTGGGAATTCCGGCATAGAAACCATCGTTCGGCGGATTGCTTTCATCAAAATAGGCCACGGCAAAGGCGCCCAATGTCTCCCGTGTTATGATTGAACACGTCCACACTGATCGTCGCCGTATGGTTGAACCATGAGCCGAGTTCATCGGCCGTCGATTGCATCGCGGCCTTGCGGTCCGCTCCCTTCATGGATCGTTAAAGCCGAAGTTGCCGTCGTTGGCAAAGTTGAACTGGAACGTCACGGCCAGCAAGTCGCGGCGTTCGAGCTGCTCCAGTCGAGCACGCGTCCGACGGCGGTTCGACCGCTTCCGAAGCGGTTGGCGTCGTTTGGCGGAAAACAAAGTCTGGCCGGCGTGGAGGCGAGTTTCTCGGCTAAACATGGTCCTCTTGCTCTCTGTTCAAAGACTGGCAATTCGAGTCGTCGGAAAGCGTTCGGTAAGGTCAGAAATCGAACCGAACGTGCTGGAGCTTCGGCGACTGGGGGAGACGCCGTCGCTGGGATATAGGAGCTGAAACTGGCGGCGGCTTGGTTCAGCGATGGGAAGGCGAAGCGATTAGTCAGGCAGCGTGGGATATGCCGATCCCGCTAATGTGTCGGGATTTAATCTAGTCGCGGCTTGCCGCGAGGGCAACGGAAATGCACAAATTGGCAAACCAGCCGCCTTGAGTCCGTGGCACGAGGACACGGCGAAGCATCGGACAAGTTAGGTCGGCGGCAGGTTTGCAAGGGACAAGTCCCGTCCGCAGCGTCTTCCCTCGGGCCTCCGCCCGCGAGCTTTCGCCAATCGTCAAGCTTTACCAACCGGGGCCGGGGATTCGTCAAGTTCGGCATAATCGTTCTAATCCCACCGGCCGGAACAAGTCGAATTTCTTATTAGCAACGTCGCCGTCGCCTTCCCGCCGCGGCCGCGACCTTTAACGCCACACCGGCCCTGCGCGCCGGTCTTCTTATTTCCCGCTTTTGCTTCGACCCAGATTCGCGAGGAGACTGACCCATGCGGACGCTGATTGTCGGCCTATCGTTACTTTTCACCTGCGTCGCATGTCAGGTCCACGCTCAACAGCCTTGGGGAGTGGACGCCGGAGGCGAGCCGCTGCCCACCGAAGTGCTGCCTCAGCCCACGCAGGAAATGTGGTTCTATCTGCAAGAGATGCGTCGCTACGACGATCGAAGCAGGCCGTGCGTCGCAATGCCGAATTCAAGGCGGCTCAGCGTCGTCTGCGGCTCCGAGACGCAGAAATGGTACGGCTATTCGGCCTCGCGTCCCGTCGCCGCGGCCGTGCCTTACATGACCAGCTACTCGCCGCGCTGGTTGGTCAAACGGGCGACCCGTACCGCTGGATCGGCGGCGGCGTGCCGCGGCGTGGCCACGGTCGTCAAAACCGAGACGACCGAGAAGTCGACGACAACGACGAAGTAAGGCGAGCGGCGGATAAGAATACGCCAACATACAAGCTCGCCGCACGCGGTGTGTCCTAAACCAGCATACGAGCACGACGCGCAGCAAATGTGTCCTAAACCAACATACGAGCACGACGCGCAAGCGAGTGAATCGAGTACTCACTAGCTTGCGCGGCGTGCTGGTATGTACGCCCGTGCCGCTTTCGTTGACAACCTGGAAAACCACTGATACGGTGGCGAAAGTTGTTGTGGCGAGCCAGTTTTCGCCGCCACGAACCGATCGCGTTACCGACAGTGGTTTCCATGAGTTCCGATGCCGAAGCCGAGATCGAACTTGACGCCGAATTGCTGGCGAAGATGGATCGTTGCGAGCGGCGGATCGGTTACAAGTTTCACGATCGCCTGCTGCTGCGTTCGGCTCTGACGCACGCTTCCGGCGCCGAACATCGACTGGCGTCGAACGAACGGCTCGAATTTCTGGGCGACGCGATCCTGGGCGTCGTGGTGTGCGAGCTGCTGTTTCATCGCTATCCCGAGTACCTGGAAGGCGACCTGACGAAGATCAAGTCGATCGTGGTCAGCCGCCAGACGTGCGCCAAGATCAGCGAAGCCCTGGGGCTGCAAGAGTGCCTGATCGTCGGCAAAGGGATGGCCTCCAGCCCGTCGGTGCCGCCATCGCTGTTGGCCGACGTGTTCGAATCGCTGGTGGCCGCCGTGTATCTGGACGGCGGTTCGGATGCTTCGCGACGGTTGATCGAGGAGTTCATCGGGCCGGAAATCGAATTGGCCGCGGCGGGCGATTTGGGCGGCAACTACAAATCGCTGCTACAGCAGTTCGCCCAACGTGAACTGGGCCACACGCCGGTCTATCATCTGCTCGACGAACGAGGCCCGGATCACGCCAAGTATTTCAAGATCGCCGCGCAGGTAGGAAGCCGTCGCTTCGAGCCGGCTTGGGGCCGCAACAAGAAGGAAGCCGAGCAGCGAGCCGCGTCGAACGCGCTATCCGAGCTGAACGACGAGCCGCCCGCTTTCCCATCCGAATGACCGCCACGCCGGCGTATCTGTTTCGGTCGCGTTCGGCGACGCCCCTAGAAAGGAATCACGCTTACCATGTCCATTCGTTGTGTCGCCTTGCTGTCCGGCGGGCTCGATAGCAAGCTGGCGATTCGTTTGATGCAACAGCAAGGGATCGAAGTCGAGGCCGTCAACTTCAAGACCGTTTTCACCTGCTGCCAGGACCAGTCGGCTCAGGCCGCTCGCGAGCTGGGCGTGCGGTTGACGGTCGTGACGCCGGAGGACGACTACCTGGAGCTCGTTCGCCGACCGCAGTTCGGATACGGCAAAGGGGCGAATCCGTGCGTCGATTGCCGCATCTACATGTTCCGCATCGCGGATCGGTTTCGCGAACAGGCGGGTGCTCACTTTCTGGTCAGCGGCGAAGTGGTCGGGCAACGGCCGATGAGCCAGAAGCGCCGCGACCTCGTCAAGATATCCGAACACAGCGGCTTGGAGGATTTGCTGTTGCGACCGCTGTCGGCCAAGTGTCTGCCGCCGACAAAGCCCGAGCGACTGGGCTGGGTCGACCGCGAACGTCTGTACGACTTCGTGGGACGCGGTCGCAAGCCGCTAATCGAATTGGCTCGCGAGCTGGGCATCGAAGATATCCCGTCGCCATCGACCAGGTGCGCGCTGACCGAACCACGTTTCTCGCGCAAAGTGTTCGATCTGCTGAAGCACGAGCCGGACGCGGATGCTGCGACTTCGGAATCCAAGTCGGAAACATCAGCCGTACCGATCGCGGACGGCGAGCCGGCGACGTTGGGACTTTGATCTGCTGAAGTACGGTCGGCACTTCCGAGTGGACGCCGCAACGAAGATGATTGTCGGGCGACGGGAGTCGGAGAACGGCTCGCTGGAGTTCCTGCACGGTTTGCCCGAGGCTCGCAGTACGGCGATCGTATTGCCGCACAATTTTCAAGGGCCGGCCGTGATGGTGGTCGGGCCGCTGACGGCCGCGACGCTGAACTACGCCGGTTCGTTGGCCGTTCGGTTCAGCAATCGTTGTCCTGATCCGGAATCGGCAATGGTGCGAGTGGTCGAGTCCAGCGGCGAGCGAATCGTGCCGGTCACGCTAGTCCCCGCGGCCCAAGCCGCGCGAACGATCGCTGGCTAGTGGCTTGCAAGTTCGGAGCATTCGCGGGGCTCCTGCGTGCCTGGTGCGCACATTTACGCGCTGTGCGCGGGTCTCCCGACCCCGCACATTTTTGTGACCGTAGGTCTCCCAGCGCCGCCGGGAGACCTTCGGTCGGCGGTTTCGGCGAGGTCGGGAGACCTGCGCCGAGCGCACAAACTAAAGCAGCCCCAGACGCACGCGCACCACACTACATCAACTATCAAAACAACCTTACTCATAGAGCCTGCCCATGTCCGTTCGCACTCGATTCGCACCCAGTCCCACCGGCTACTTGCACATTGGCGGCGTCCGCACGGCATTGTTCAATTGGCTGTTCGCTCGGCAACACGGCGGCCAGTTCCTGTTGCGGATTGACGACACCGACCAACAACGCAACGTCGACGAAGCGCTGCGGCCGATCCTCGATGGGTTTCGCTGGCTGGGGATCGATTGGGACGAAGGCCCGGAAGTGGGCGGTCCTTACCAGCCGTACTATCAATCGCAGCGCGGCGACCGTTATCAGCAGGCGGTCGAGCAGCTTCTGGCGAGCGGAGCCGCCTATCGCGATTTCGCCACGACCGACGAAGTGCAAGCCGAACGGGCCGCGGCCGAAGCCGAGAAGCGACCGTTTGTGTACAGCCGCCGTTGGATGGCCGAGGACGACGCGGCGGCCGAGCGATTCGCGGCCGAAGGTCGCCAGGCGGTCGTGCGGCTGAAGATGCCTCGCGACGGCACGTGTCGATTCAACGACCATGTGCGCGGTGAGGTCGAGTTCCCTTGGTCCAACGAACAAGACCATGTGGTGCAACGCGCCGACGGAACGTGTCTGTATCACTTGGCCAGCGTCGTGGACGATTACGATTTCAAGATCACGCATGTGATTCGCGCCGTCGAGCATCTGTCGAACACGCCGCGGCAGATTTTTATCGCCCAGGCGCTCGGCTATCCGTTGCCCGAATACGCCCATCTGCCATACGTCGCCGAACCAGGCAGCAGCAACAAGCTGAGCAAACGGAAGCTGGACAAGTATCTCAAGAACAAGGATTTCGACTCGCTGTATCAGCAGGGCCGGGGCGTGGCCGAGCGAATCGGACTGGCCGTCGCCGCCGAGACGTTTAATCCGGTGATCGTGGATTTCTATCGCGAAGTCGGCTTTCTGCCGTCGGCGATCATCAACTACCTGTTGCTGCTGGGTTGGTCGTTGGACGACAAGACCGAGGATTTCACGCGCGACGAGATGATCCGCGCGTTTTCGCTCGAGCGAGTCAACAAATCGCCGGCCAGCTTTGATGTGGCCAAGCTGGTCGCGTTTCAAGCTCGGCACATGGCCACGTTTCCGATCAAGCAGAAGGTGGCGATGGCGTTGCCCTATTTGCAGCAAGCCGGATTGGTCACCTCGCCGCCGCCTTGCGAGATCGGCCCGCGGATCACGGCCGTGGTCGAAGCCGCCGGCGATCGAATCAAAGTGGCCAGCGATATCCTGGGCTTCGACGAGTTCTTCGTGGCCGACGAAGCGCTGGCCTACGATGACGCCGCGGTCGAGAAACGGATTCGCAAGCCGGAGCGTGCGGCCGGGCTGTTGCGCGAGTATCGCGCGGAGCTGGCCGCGTTGCCCGATCCGTTCGACGCGCCGAGCCTCGACGCGCATCTGCACGCGTTCGTCGCCAGTCGCGAGCTGAAAATCGGCGACATCATTCATGCGATTCGCGTGGCCGTGACGGGCAAGGGCGTTGGCGTCGGGATGTTCGACGCCCTGGCGATCTTGGGCCGAACGAGTTGCGTGGCGCGACTGGATCGCGCGTTGAATCTCGCAGCGAATTGAGCCCCGGCTGTCGCGGCCAATTCTGGCGGCGAGCCAAGCTGCAAACGCGCGGTTCGCCCTGTTGCGTTCCAGGGGTTGCCTCGCCAGAATGGGCGGTTTGTTCGCGGCAGCGGCGGCGGTCTGACGTTATAAACAGGCCCGACAACGCAAGCTATCGGCCGCGGGGGTGCCGCACACTTTCCCGAACAACCACTGAGGAGAACATTATGGCGCGACCGGTTACGTTGTTTACCGGACAATGGGCGGATTTGCCGATCGAAGAGATGGCTCGCAAGACCAGCGAGTTCGGTTACGACGGGATCGAACTGGCTTGCTGGGGCGACCATTTCGAAGTGGACAAGGCACTGTCGGACGACGGCTATTGTGCCCGCAAACGCGAGTTGCTGGACCGGCACGATCTGCAATGCCACGCCATCAGCGCTCACTTGGTCGGCCAAGCGGTGCTGGATTCGATCGACGAACGCCACAAGGCGATCGTGCCCGAGTATGTCTGGGGCGACGGCGATCCGGCCGGTGTGAATCAGCGAGCGATCGAGGAGCTGAAGAATACGGCTCGGGCGGCTCAGCGATTCGGCGTCGGCGTGGTCAACGGCTTCACGGGCAGCAGCATCTGGCACCTGAACTATTCGTTCCCGCCGGTTCCGCAAAAGATGCTGGACGCGGGCTTCGAGCTGCTGGCCGAGCGGTTCAACCCGATCCTGGATGTGTTCGGCGAATGCGGCGTGAAGTTCGCGTTGGAAGTGCATCCGACCGAAATCGCCTTCGACATTTATACGGCCGAGCGAGCGTTGGAAGCGTTGGATCACCGCGAGGAGTTCGGCTTCAACTTCGACCCCAGCCACTTGCATTGGCAAGGCGTCGATCCGGTCGAGTTCATTCGCGCGTTTCCCGACCGGATTTATCACGTCCACATCAAGGATGCGATCACGACGTTGAACGGCAAGTCGGGGATTCTGGCCAGCCATTTGAACTTTGGCGATCATCGTCGCGGCTGGGATTTCCGCAGCCCCGGTCGCGGGGCCGTGAATTTCGAGGAGATCATTCGCGCGTTGAATCAAGTCGGCTATCAAGGCCCGCTGTCGATCGAATGGGAAGACTCGGGCATGGAGCGTGAATTCGGCGCTCGCGAAGCCTGCGAGTTCACCAAGAAGCTAGACTTCTCGCCCAGCAATCGAGCCTTCGACTCGGCCTTCGAAGAAGGCTAATGCCCGGCATTCCCGGCCAGTTGGCTAGGCCGCGTGCCTAGCCGACTGGGAGAGCGGGAGGGGAGATGGGGAGACAGGGAGATAAGGAGATGGGGAGATAAGGAGACAGGGAGACAGGGGGCAAGCTTGACGGGGATCTTGTGTGCCTGGGGTCGAGCGAAGCGGAGCTCCCAGCCGCAACGCGTCACATCTTTAGAGTGCTCCGACTGGTGCGAGTTTTTTCTAGCTGCTCGATCGATCGCACAAAACGTTAGAAGCAAATCTCCGATCCTCTCACCCGGATTGCAAACAAGAGTACCAGCCGCGCTAGGTGCGTATTAATCACCGACCCGAGAGAACGAACTTCCCGCTCGGCGCAGCTCGTTCGTTGAGGCGGTTTGCGGCGAGGGTGGATCGGCTGGGAGAGCGGGACGTGTGGCCCGGTGGAGATTGCCGTCCGCCGTTGGGATATCGTGCCGCGCGGGTGAAAGCAGCCGTTCCGGGCGTCAGATTGGCCGTTCCGCTGGCGTGGCACCTGCTTCCGCTCGACAAATGCTCCCTTCCGCTCGCCAAGCGGGCCCTTCCGCTCGTCTAACCGCTCGTTCCGCTCGCCAAATGGGCCGTTCCGCTCGGCGAATCAGTCCTTCCGGTCGGCGAATCGGTCCTTCCGCTCTCGAAGAGGGTGCTTCCGCTGCTCGAATGGGCGATTCCGCTCTCCGAATGGCGGCTTCCGCTCGGGAAACGGGCGGTTCCGCAGCGGAATGAGGTGTTCGACGAGCGGAACGGCTCATTTCAGCACCGGAATGGGGGTATTTATGCGACGGAATCGACCAGTTGGCGAGCGGAAGGCACCATTCGCCCAGCGGAAGACGCCATTTAACCAGCGGAAGACGCCATTTAACCAGCGGAAGGCACCGTTTAACCAGCGGAAGACGCCGTTTAACTAGCGGAAGCCACCGTTTGGCGAACGGAACGGGCGATTTCGGCTGCGGAGCGCACCGTTCGGCAAGCGGCGGATTGAAGCGCGAGGAACAAATCGGCGATTTGGACGATCGCGGCATCCGTGCTTTGGGGATTCGTGCGGCTTTGGGGATTCGTGCGATTTCGTGCAGCGGCCGATGCGGCTGGTGGCGCAACTCTGTCGCGGTCATCGAGGAAGGTGGCTGGAACGGGGTTTGCAAACTTGGCGCGAGCCGAATAATGCGTTTGCATCGTTTGAATTAGCCTTCTCAGCCGTCGACCACGCCGCCAATTGCGAGGAATACTGCATGTCGACTTCGTCCGAAACGTATCCCGTCCGACTCGACATGCGTGAATGGACCGCGCTGATCGGCTGGTTGGCCATCAGCGCGTTGGCGGGGGTGACCGGCAGCTTCTTTATGCCGGGGCAATGGCACGAACAGCTTGCCAAGCCCGATTGGAATCCGCCGGACTGGGTGTTTGGGCCGGTGTGGACCACTCTGTATGCCTTGATGGGCATTGCCGCCTGGTTGGTGTGGCGGCGCGATGGATTTCGCGACGGCAGCGTCCCGTTGGGGCTGTTCTTCCTGCAGCTTTCGCTGAACGCCGCCTGGACGCCCATCTTTTTCGGCGCGCACGAAATCGGCTGGGCTCTGTTGGACCTCGGCGCTTTGTGGATCGTGTTGGTCGCCACCGTGATCATATTCTTCCGCGTCGAACGTTTGGCGGGCACGCTGCTGCTGCCTTATCTCGCTTGGGTCACGTTCGCATTCGCGTTGAACTTCAGCATCTGGCGTTTGAACGGCCAATAAACCCGTTCGCGAACTGCTTGTCATTGAAGCGGAACGCGGGCGCAAGCCGTCCGGTGCCTTGCCATTGAAGCGGAACGGCGCGAGCTGTCCGCGCTGCGATACCGGTGATGCCAGGCTCCGGAGGGCTCACTTGCCCCTACCGCTTACATGCGACGCGGTGCCTTGCCATCGAAGCGGAACGGCGCAAGCCGTCCGGTGACGCGAAACCGGAGGGCTCGCGCCCTACCGCTTACATGCGATGCGGTGCCTTGCCATCGAAGCGGAACGGCGCAAGCCGTCCGGTGACGCGAAACCGGAGGGCTCGCGCCCTACCGCTTACATGCGATGCGGTGACTCCTTTACGGACCGGTTCCCGCCGGAACCTTGCCAAACCAGAATGGTTTATCTCCAATTGGCTTGGTCGCCGTCGAGTGCCGTTTACTCTCTCTCGCTTGGTTCGGTGTCGCATGTTCAGTCCGCAGTGCCGGATGGTTTTTGCTTGCTTCGCGGTCGCGTTGTTGCTGGCCGGTTCGACACGAGGCGATGATTCGCCGCCCAGCTTTTATCGAGCCATCAATCTGAACGGCCCGCCGCTCGCAATCGACGGCCGCGCGTGGGAAGGCGGCGACGCGAAGGATTTTGTGTGCAAGGACAAGGCGTTCGAGAACCAGAACGTCGAGCTGACTCCGCCTACCGATGCCAACCGGAGCCGCGGATGATTCGCAGCAGTCGCTGGGGCGGCAATCGCTTGACGATTCAAAACGTGCCGGCCGGTCGCTACACCGTGTTGCTGTACGTGTGGGAAGACAATAACCCGGAAACGTACAGCGTGTCGGTCAACGGGCGCGAAGTGCTGCGTGGATATAACAGCGGACGGACCGGGCATTGGGAGCGACTCGGTCCGTGGGCGGCGGACGTTAGCGATGGCAAGTTGGAGATCACCAGTCGCGGCGGCGCGGCGAACTTTTCGGGCTTGGAGATTTGGCGAGGCGAATATGACGGCGGGCGACCCGTTGAGATTGCGGCGGAAGACATCGAGTTCTTCGAGCGCCGAGTTCGCCCGGTGTTGGTGCAACATTGTTATGAGTGCCACAGCCAAGACTCCGATGAAGTGCAGGGCGATTTGCTGTTGGACTCGCGACCGACCACGTTGCGAGGCGGCGTGACCGGGCCGGCCGTCGTGCCCGGCGACGTTGAAAACAGCTTGCTGATTAAGGCGGTTCGTTATCACGACGATCTGCAGATGCCGCCCGACTATCAGCTCGCCAAACAAGAGATCGAGGATTTGGAAACGTGGGTGCGACGCGGCGCGCCCGATCCGCGTCGCACGGCGACGAAGATTAAACGAAAACGGATCGACGTGGCCAAAGCCCGCGAATTTTGGTCGTTCCGGCCGATCGCCGATCCCGCGGTTCCCACGGTCGAAGACGCCGGTTGGGCCAAGTCCGATGTCGACCGTTTCATCTTGGCGGAACTTGAGCGGCGAGATTTGCAGCCGCTCGCGATGGCCGACAAACGGACGTTGATTCGCCGAGCCACGTTCGACTTGACCGGCTTGCCGCCGACGCCCGAAGAAGTCGCGGCGTTCGAGGCCGACTCCTCGCCCGATGCTTTCGCCCGCGTGGTCGATCGGTTGCTCGATTCGCGCCACTATGGCGAACGCTGGGGCCGGCACTGGATGGATTTGGTGCGTTACGCCGACACCGCCGGCGACAACTCGGATTACCCGATTCCCCAAGTGTATCGCTATCGCAACTACATCATCGATTCGTTCAACGCGGACAAGCCATACGATCAGTTCCTGCGCGAGCAAATCGCCGGCGACTTGCTTCCCGCAGCGAACGACCAGCAGCGAAACGAACAGACGATCGCCACCGGCTACATTGCCATCTCGCGGCGATTCGGTTCGATCATCGACGGCTATCCCCAGCATCTGACGATCGAAGACACGCTGGACAACATCGGACGCACGGTGCTCGGGCTGACGCTGACTTGTTCGCGTTGCCACGACCACAAGTTCGATCCACTGACGATCGACGACTACTACGGCTTGTATGGCATATTCGCCAGCACGCGGTATCCGTTTCCTGGGATCGAGCTAGACAAGAAGCCGCGCGATTTCGTGCCGTTGTTGAACGACGGAAAGCCGGGCGAGGAGTTGGCCTACGCGGTCGTCGACCATCAACCGGCCGACGCGGCGATACAGATTCGCGGCGAGCCGACGAAGCCGGGCGAGCTCGTGCCGCGGAAGTTTCCCGACGTGTTGGGCGGCCAGACGTTGACCGACGAACAAGCCGCTCACAGCGGGCGGTTGCAATTGGCCCAGTGGCTGACAGACCCCGCGAATCCGCTCACGGCCCGAGTGATGGTGAATCGGATTTGGCAGTATCACTTCGGCGCCGGATTGGTGAAAACGCCCAGCGATTTCGGCTCGCGCGGTCAACCGCCGACGCATCCCGAGCTGCTCGACTGGTTGGCGAGCCGCTTCGTCGAAGACGGTTGGTCGATCAAACGAATGCATCGTCGCCTGATGTTGACGCGCGTCTATCAACTGGCTTCCTCGATCGACGAGTCCGACGCGGCTCAACTCGCCGCGGCCGATCGAGCTCAAGCGATCGACCCGACCAACGATTGGCACTGGCGATTCAATCGGCAACGCCTCGACGCCGAATCGCTCCGCGACGCATTGCTGGCCGTCAGCGGAACGTTGGACGACTCCGTGATGAACGAGCCACATCCGTTCCCGCCGGTCGACAAGTGGCAATTCACTCAGCATCATCCGTTTCGCGAAAGCTACGACAGCCAGCGGCGGAGCGTCTATCTGATGACGGCTCGCTTAAACGCCCGTTCGTTCTTCACGATGTTCGACGGCGCCGATCGCAACGCCAGTACTCCGCGACGAGACAGCTCGGTCACGACGTTGCAGTCGTTGTATCTGCTGAACGACGCGTTCGTACATGAACAGGCGCAGCGTTTCGCCGAGCGTCTAATTCGCGACGTGCCGAACGACGAAGCGGCTCGGCTCACGCGATCCTGGATGTTGTCCGTGGCGCGGCCGCCGAACGACGACGAACGGAAGGCGGCCGACGCTTGGCTGGCGCGTGTTCGCGAGCAACTACAAATGTCGGGAGGTAACGCGGCCGATGTCGAGCTTCACGCTTGGACTAGCCTGACTCGCGTGTTGCTGCGAACCAACGAATTTCTGTACGTCGACTGAGAGACATCAATAACAACGGGGCGGAGGCGACTCGTCGCTGCCCACGCCGTGCGGTTACCATTTCCGTACCTATCGCATTCAACAATCTGGAAGCCACCTATGTTTGGCCCACTCAACCGCCGCGCTGCTCTTCGTTCGATGACTATCGGGTCGCTCTTGATGCCGGGGATTTTGTCCGAGCTGCTGGCCGAAGGAACCGACTCGCCGTCCGGCAACGACTCTGCCAAAGGGCCGCTCGCGCCGAAACCGCCGCATTACGAGCCGCGGGCCAAACGCGTGATTTTCGTCTTTGCCACGGGCGGCGTCTCGCACATCGACACGTTCGATCCCAAGTCGTCGGCCAACGGACGCGACGGCAGCGGCAAGGACAAGCTGATGGGCAGCGTGTTTCCTTACCAAGCGAATCCTCGTTGCGGCACGGTCGTGAGCGACTTGTTCCCGCATCTTCGCGAGGCGATGGACGACATCTGCGTGATTCGCTCGATGAAGTCGGCTCATTTCGATCACACCGAGGCGGCCGTTGGCATGCACACCGGCTCGCCCACGTTCGCTCGGCCCAGCATGGGATCGTGGCTCAGCTACGGATTGGGCACGTTCAACCAAAACCTGCCGTCGTTCATCGTGATCGCTCCGCATCTGCCTTACGGTGGAACTCAGGTTTACGCCAACGATTTTCTGCCCGCGTATCATCAAGGCACGCGTGTGATTCCGGGCGAACATCCGATCGAGAATCTCACGCCCCGCACGCGTCAAGCGTCGCTGCAACAGTTGGAGCTCGAGCTGCTCGACAACTTGAACGGCGACCATCTCCGGCAGCGACCGTTCGACGACGCGTTGGCCGCACGGATCAAGTCGTTCGAGACCGCGTTTCAAATGCAAACGGCCGGGCCGGAAGCGTTCGATGTGAGTCAGGAGTCCGACGAGACGATGTCGCTGTACGGTCTGAAACGCGGCGAGAATACTAGCTTCGCGTGGCAGTGCGTCGTCGCGCGGCGGTTGGCCGAACGCGGCGTCCGGTTCATCGAGCTGGTTGATACCGGCTCGCGCCCCAACTGGGATTCGCACGGCGAGATGAAGGAACACGTGCCGCTGGCCAAAGCGGTCGACCAACCGCTGGCCGGTTTGATCCGCGATCTGAAGCAGCGCGGGATGTTCGACGAGACGCTGATCGTCTGGGCCACCGAGTTCGGTCGAACTCCCGGCCGCGAAGGCAAGAACGGCCGCGGCCATCACGGCGATTGTTTTTCGATCTGGCTTGCCGGCGGCGGAATCCGCGGCGGCATCGTTCACGGCGAAACCGACGACATCGGCCGCTCGATCGTGCGCGACAAAGTCGACGTCCACGACCTCCACGCGACGATGCTGCACCTGATGGGGATCGACCACACCCGCCTCACCTACCGCCACGCCGGCCGCGACTTCCGCCTAACCGACGTCCACGGAAAAATCGTGCATGAGATTTTGGCGTAGCCGGTTTTTGGAGCGGATGCCCGCCCGGCTTTTCTTCGTGTACGAAAAAGGCCAGCGATTCGGCTCAGATCCCGGAATCGGCTCAGCGAGCCGCACCCGTTCGGCTCGCCGGGGAGCTTCTGCATTTTGGAGCTTTTGGAGTGCTCCGCCTTGTCGGAGCTTTCTTCGTGTACGAAAAAGGCCGGCGATTCGGCTCAGCGGCTTCGCACTTGTTCGGCTCAGCGGGAGCTTCGCACTCCCGTGGATGCTTATTCAGCAGCAGCGTGGAAAATTGGTCGCTCGGAGAACTTTGGCCCCGGCCGTGTCACTCACGGCTAGGATAGATGGTGCGTTAGCGGTTGGTTGTGGGGCTTTGGCGAGTTGCGGCCGACCGTTTTTGGATTGCCTGAGGGTGACGAGCTTACGGCGATTCCTTGATGACAGCTTCATGCCGCGGATTGATATCGATCAACTGACGAACGACTACTTGCCCCGGATTCACCGGGCGCGCTGGTGTTGACCGGCAACGCTTGGGATGCGGATGACTTGGCGCAAGAGACGTCTTGGTGGCTTCGCGGCAATTGGATCGGTTTCGGGGTCAGAGCAACCCGTTTACTTGGCTGTACGGAATCCTGTTGAATTTGGAACGGCAGCAGCGTCGGCGCGATGCGACTCGACGCCGCAAATTGCAAGTGCTGGGGGACGAAGAGTCGTCGCGTCCGACGGCCGGGCCGGCGGCCGATATGCCGATTCAGGCGGCCGAATGGAAACAGAGCCTGTGGTCGCGGGTCCACGAATTACCCGATGGCCAGCGGCAAACTTTGGTGTTGCGGTTCAGCGAGAACTTGCGATACGAAGAGATTGCCGACGTGCTGCAATGTCCGCTGGGGACGGTCAAGTCGCGCATCTATCACGGCCTGTTGGCTCTCGGCCAGCGGCTGGAAAGCGAACCAAACGACCTGCGGGAGCTGCCCGCTTTTCCGAACGAAGATCAGAACTATGCCATTTGAACCACGATTGATCGAACCGGATGACGCGCCGCAGTCGGCCGACGGCGAATTGTTGCTGGACGATTCGTTGCGGCAGATTGCCGAGCGATTGCGGACGGACGCCAGCGACTTGGCGGCCAAGTATCCGTTTGGCTCGGCCGCGAGGACGTTGGAGACTGTGTCCGAGGAGACTGTGTCCGACTTGCCGTCGCCGAAAGCAGAAGCGGACCGGCTCGATTCAAGGCAGCCGGTGGGCCTTTATCTGGTCGGCGTCGCGGCGGGACTCGTTGGCTTAGCCATTTGCCTCTCGCTGGTTTTCCAGATCGGATGGTATGTTCCTCGCGCGGCGGTGCGGCCTTCGAGCCCGCTGGTTTCTGGCGACTCGCCGCGACCTGGGGAAGCGGAGGATTCCGGTGCGGCCCGTGATTTCGCGCCAACCGAACAGCCGCTGGAAGTGACGCCGGTGATCGCGTTGCCCCCGCTGTCCAGCCCGGAACTGGAAGGCTATATCGACTTGCTGGAAGACGACAACGCCGGCGAGCCGCGCGTGGCGATCTAAGTTTTTGTGAAGCAGGCAGTAGGTTTTCTCCCACCTATTTTGAGCCCAGGCATCTGAGATGGCGCATAACAGTTTGGCTGGCAGTGTTTGGCGCGTGTGGTTGTGGTTGATCGCGGCAGCCATTTCCGTAGCGGCGCAGTCGGGGATCTCGCGAGCCGCGGAACCGCCGGCTTTCGAGGCGGCGGCCGAGAAGCTACAGGCGGCGACGGTCACCGTGCGTGTGAGTCTGGCGGGACGCGAAGCCAGCGACGGTTCGGCGGAATCGACGGATCGGAAGTCGATGGTCACCGTCTGCTCGGGCGTGACGCTGGGCGAGCAATTGGTGGTCACCAGCGCCTTCGCCGCGGCGGATTCCAACATTCGGATCACGTTGCCGGGCGGCGAGCAAGCGACGGCCAAGCTGCTCGTGATCGACGACTATTCGGGGTTGGCGTTGCTGTCGATGGATCGCAAGTCGACGGCGTCGGTGACTCTGAACGAGGCCGAGCCCAAAGTCGGTTCGTGGGTGATGAGCGCCGCGGCTTGGGGCGCGGAAGACGCCGTGGTTTCGCTGGGAATCGTGGCCGGGGTGAACCGGATGCTCGAAGACGGCTACCCGCCGCTGATTCAATGCGATTTGCGGAGCGACGAGACTTCGGCCGGCGCGGGGATCGTTGACTCCGAGGGAAAACTGCTCGGGATCGTGACGGCGGTCGACGGAAAGTCGAACGGACGCGGGTGGACGTACGCCGTTCCCGCTCGGCATGTGCAACGGCTGTTGAACGCTCGCCCCGAAACGCCGCGCGATGGTTCGGCCGTGATTTTGAAACGTCGTCGTCCGACGGTCGGCATGGTGCTGGAAGGCGACGAGGGTGAGATCGTTGTGCGGCGAATCGAGCCGAACAGTGCGGCGGCCAAGGCGGGGATCGAAGTCGGCGATCGAGTGCTCGCGGCTGACGGCGTGAATATCCGCTCGGTCTATCAAGCGGTTCGCCCGGTGCTGCATAAGCAGCCGGGAGACGAAGTCGAGTTTTTGGTGGCTCGCGGCGATCAAGTCGAGAAGAAACGCGTGGTGTTGGAGGGCGGCGTCGAGCTGCCGTCGGCGTCGCTGCAAAGGGTCGCTCAGTTCGTGCGGCCGAATTTTCAGATCGAACGCGGCGATGGGTTCTTCGTCACGCGAAACGGCCGAGGTGAGATACGTGAAGTGGTCGCGCCCGGCGATGCGGAGTTGGAAAAATCGCTGCCCGAGAGCGAACGCGTGCGGCTGCTGGAACGAGCGATCGAACGGTATCTGAACGTGATCGTGCATCTGCGCGAGGAGCTGGGCGAGAGCCATCGCGAGCGGCTGGAGCTGGATCGCAAGATCGAGTCGCTTCAGGCCGAGCTGGAAGAACTGAAGTCGGGCGCGGGCGAGGCGGCCGAGCGCTGAGCGTTCGGATTATTCAGCCAACCCAAATTTGCTCGCAAACGTCAGGCGGCTTCGCTATCGTGTTGCACGATGGCCAGAGGTGCTGTCGCCGCTTCGACATGCGGCCGACACGATCTGGCTCGCTTCTTTTCGATGTCTTCTATTCCGAGCGGAGGAACTCATGGACCGACGACGTTTCTTGGGGCATTCGGGATCGCTGGCCGGAGCTGCATTGGCCGTCGGCGGCGTGATGACGGAAACCGCTCGACAGGCCCGCGCCGCGGCCAACGACCGTGTGGTCGTGTGCGTGGCTGGCGTGCGAGGCCGAGGCGGCTCGCTGCTGTCAACGTTCGCCGCTCAGCCGGATGTTGAGGTCAAGTACGTTTGCGATCTCGATGCCGGCGTGTTGCAGTCGCGGGCCGGTCAGGTGAAAGACATTCGCGGCCGAGCTCCGCAAACGATCACCGATTATCGGCAAGCGTTGGAGGACGATTCGGTCGACGCGCTGGTGCTCGGGACGCCCGATCACTGGCACGCGTTGCCGTCGATTCACGCTTGCCAAGCGGGCAAGGACGTATATGTCGAGAAGCCCGACGGTCACAACATCTTGGAAGGCCGAACGATGGTGGCGGCCGCGAAGAAGCACGGGCGAATCATCCAGCTCGGCACGCAAGCCCGCAGCGGCTCGTTGCAAGCGGCGGCCATGAAGTATCTGGCGGCCGGAAACCTTGGTCGCGTGCGGTTTGCCAAAGCCTGGGAGAGCTCGCGGCAAGGTTCGATCGGCCACCCGGCTGACAGCGAATCGCCGGCCGGATTCGATTACAACACTTGGCTGGGGCCCGCGCCGCTTCGTCCGTTCAACGTGCGTCGCTGGCACGGATCATGGCGCTGGTTCTTCGACTATGGCACGGGCGACCTCGGCAACGACGGCGTCCATCGTCTGGATGTGGCTCGATGGGCGTTGGCCACCGCCGTGGCGGCTCAAGGAGAAAAGCTGCCGCTCATCCCGCGAAAGATCGCGGCGCTCGGCGGCAAGTACTACTTTGACGACGACCAAGAGTTCCCCGATACCTTGATGGTCACATATGACTATCCCGGCTACCTGCTGACATATGAGATGCGGATCTGGACCGCCTATCATCTGCACGACGAACCCGAAGGCTCGGCGGTCTACGGCGATCAAGGTTCCGTAGTGATCGGCAACGGACGTTGGCGGGCGTTTGATCCGAAGGGCAAATTGATTAGCGAGGAACGCGGTTCGGATAACACCACGGGACACGTGCGGAATTTCCTGGAGTGCATGGCCAGCCGCGAGCGACCGAACGCCGATCTCGAAACCGTGGGTCATCCATCAAGTCTGTTATGTCATCTCGGCAACGTCGCATGGCGAGTGGGACGCACGGTCGAGTTCGACGCGGCCAGCTATTCATTCGGCAACGACGCAGCCGCCAACGCCCTACTATCCCGCACCGAATACCGCAGCCCGTGGACACTGCCAAAGTTGGACGAGGTTTAGTTCCCAGCTTCGGCATCGCGTGCGGCGTGCGAAGCAACAACGGGAGCGGTTAGGCACCAAGGCCTCGGTTGGAATTTGGGGCCGATATGATGAGCGAAAGAATGGCTACCACGAAGGACGCGACAAGTAGATGTAGGGCATGCTGTGCATGCCGCAATACTGCAACAACACGGGATAACCCGTGACGCGAGAGGTAATCCGTCACAACGAACACGACACGCAATAAGTCATGCGGAGCATGATCTACTTCTTAAGAATTCAAGACTCTAAGACGCCGAACGCAATGACGCCGAGACGCTAAGACGCAAGGGAACTGGGATCGGCATCTGAAGTAGCTTTCGAGGCAGGTCGGAACGGGTGGGGACTTTGTTTGCTTTCGTGGTGTTTCGGTTCTGACGGCTGTTTTGGCAGTTTTGAAGCGATGCTAGGTGTGAAGCCACGACGCGAGACGAGGCGTTTCGACTCGGCGACGCAAGCGTCGTTTATTTGAAGCTAGTTGCGTTGAATTTTGGAAGGGGAGTCAGCGATTTGGGGAGCGCGCTGTGATTGGACGCTGCGCGCCGTTTGAGGGGCTGCCGTCATTTGGACGCACGCGCTGTCGTTTGGGGGCTGCATGGCACGGTCCCGGACGCAGCACTTTGATTTGGACTGCGGGAGGTGGTCTTTGGACCGCGCGGCTGCCTTTTCAACGCAGTGTCGCCGAGCGTTTAGAGACTAGCGACGTTTGGGCGTGTCAATGGCGTTCGGGGACTGCGCGCGGCGTTGGGCTCTGCAAAGATCGTTTGGACGCTGCCGTGTCGTTTGGATCGTATAACCGAGCGTTTGGGCGATGCAGGCAGCGTTTGGACTGTAAATCGTCGTTTGGGCTCGGCAAACGTCGTTGAAGAGTGCGAGATGGCGTTTGAACGCGCGCTGTAAATGAGCGTTTGGAGGCTTTTTCGCGCACGCCTGATTTGGACGATGTAGGTGAGCGTTTGGGGGCTGCGCTTTGCGACGTTTGGGGACCGGTGGGGCAAACGTTCCTGGCCTGACTCGGCAGGAGCCTCGCGTTGTTCCTGGTTCAGCTCGGCAGGAGCCTCGTTCTCCGGGATCACGACTCGGCAGGAGCCTCGTTCTCCCGGATTGGCTCGGCAGGAGCCTCGTTTTCCCGGGTTGGCATTTCGTGCTCGTGCTCGTGCTCGTGCTCGTGCTCAGCGAAGCGGTACTCGTACTCGCGACGCGGCGAGAGGATTGGGAGACCTTCGGTCGGTGAGCTGTGCGGGGTCGGGAGACCCGCGCACAGCGCGTGCGTCGGACTCGGCAGGAGCCTCGTTCTCCCGGCTCGACTCGGCAGGAGCCTCGTTCTTCCTGGCTCGACTCGGCAGGAGCCTCGTTCCTCCTGGCTCGACTCGGCGGGAGCCTCGTTCTCCCGGGGTCGGGTTGGCGGGAGCCTTGTTCTTGCAGATTGCGAGCGTTACCGATTCGCGTTAGTCGGTGTCCGGTTGCTCGTCGTCCTGCGGCTTTTGCGATTTCTTAGCAGGCGGTTCGTCGGAGATGTTTTGCTGGTAGCCGGCGGCTTTTACTTTGTCGGGCGTGGGCTCCAACACGACGGCTTCGGCCGGTGAATCCAGGGGGATGGGCGGATCGCGCCAGGGCGTGGGGAAGACGTGCTCTTGGTCGTAGGCGACCCGGTCGTCGCCGCGGGCCGCCGCTTCGGCTCGCTTCTTTTTGATCGACAGCTCCGAGCCGGCGAACCGAGTGCCGTCGTAGATCGTGCCGCGCTGGAACGGTCCGATGCCGAGAATCCAAGTCGCGCCGGCTTCGCTGCGAGCCTGGGAAATGCCGGCTTGCCACACGGGCTGTTTGGTTTCGCGGTGATAGGCGAACACGCCGATCTTGGCGGCGCCGCGTTGGTCGTCGCGTTTGGCGAACGAGATTTCGGGGATCGTGGGAACGGGCGGAGCGTTCGGCAACACGGCCGACGCCGAGCTGAGCAAGCTGGTCGACGGCACGCCGTACGTGACGCTGTACATGTTCGTGCCGAGCGCGCCGACGCGCGCTTCGACCACGTAGTCGGCTTCGTTCTCTTTCTCTTGAAGCAAGCAATTGGCGGCCACCAATTGTTGGCGAAGCGAGCTGATGATGTACTCGGAATTGACGAAGCCAAAGCCTTTGATCGGCTGGATGTATTGCGTATCCAGAAACACCTTTTCACCGGCCAAGGCGGTGAAGTCGATGTTGGCGACCGACCGATCGATGGCGTCGGACATCAAGAGTTGTTCGGTCGCCGTCTGCGATTTGGTCGTGCCACAGCCGCACGCTGCCAGCAGCGACGCAGCGATCAATCCGACTCGGACGACACATACATTCATAAGGGAATTTACCGATAGCCGACGTTGCGTTCGATCTGGCGTGCTTTTTCACTTAAGCCGGCCATTTGACCTTTCTTTTCTGGCGGTCGCAGCGACTCGCCCCAGTTCGCGTCATCGTCGGCGAACTTGTCGCCCCGCAGACCTTCAAAGAACGAACAACCGCTGGGCAACAAAGCCAGCGTTGAAAGCAGCAATGTCCAGGCGATCGGTCGCCAAGCGTACTTGTGTCGCATGAGTTGATTCCCAGCCGCGAAGTGACGGTCGCGGAATGTCGCAAAACGCCGCTTGGCGGTCTAGCCCAATTGCGATCGCCGCCAAACCGTGCGACGTTAGGCGATGTTCCGTACTAGTTGGCGTCGCGGCATAAAGCCGCGGGCCGAACTGGTTGCCGCTGACGATGTGCTCGCAGGGAGACGCTCATGTCGCTCGAATCGCTGGACGTATTGGTTGTCGCGCCGCATCCGGATGATGCCGAGCTGGGAATGGGCGGCGCGATTTGCCGGTTTCTGGCCGAGGGCAAGGCGGTTGGCGTACTGGATTTAACCAACGGCGAACCCACGCCGCACGGCAGCTTGGAAATTCGAGCTCGCGAAACAGCCGAAGCCAGCCGCACGTTGGGGCTCGCGTGGCGAGAGAACTTGGGCCTGCCGAACCGCAGCTTGCAAGCCACCTTGGAAGCGCGGCATCAGTTGGCCGCTGTCTTCCGCCGCACGCGGCCTCGTTGGCTGTTCGCCCCGTATTGGGTCGACGCGCATCCCGATCATTCGGCGGCGACCGAATTGGTCGAAGCGGCTCGGTTTTGGTCGAAGCTAACGAAATGCGACATTCCGGGCGAACCGCACCATCCCGAGCGGATTTTCTATTACTACTGCGTGCATTTGCGGCAAGCGATCCAGCCGGCGTTTGTTTTGGATATCAGCTCGCACTGGGAAACCAAGGCGGCGTCGATTCGGTGTTATGAGAGCCAGTTCATCGTCGGCCGCCCGACCGAACCGCCGACGTTTTTGGAACGTTTGCGGGACGAGGCCGCGTACTTCGGCAAGCTGATTGGCACGCGTTACGGCGAACCGTTCGCGGTCCGCGAGCCGCTGGGGCTGCGGTCGTTCGAGTCGTTCGTGTAGC
>JAWKTM010000054.1:0-51270 GCA_041399085.1 Pirellulaceae bacterium | reverse complement strand
CGAGGGGCCGAGGTAAGCTGCCCCGAAGCTGTACACGTCCACGCCCGCTCGGCCCGGATTCGTGCCACTGATGTAGTTCGGCAGTCCGTTGTTGCGGTGCTCGCGCATCTTAGCCACGATCGAGCCGACGGCCGGCGCGTCGTTCACGAAGCCCGTCGGCTCGGCCGGCTTACGACCGGTCAAGAATCGTTTGTGGCCGCCACCGTGATCGGCGAACTCGTGCGCCACCGAGCGAATCAGCGTATAGCGATCCGCGATCTTGGCGTGCATCGGCAACAACTCGCAGACGTCGATGCCGGGAACGTTCGTCGAAATCGGCCGGAAATCGCCGCGATAATCCAGCGGCGCGTTCGGCTTCATGTCATACGTTTCCATGTGCGGCGGCCCGCCCGGCAACCAGACGAAGATCACCGACGTATCGGGCTCGGCCTTGGCCGTCGCCGCCGCGGCTTGCGAACGCAGCCGCAACATGTCGCCAAATCCCAATCCTCCGACGGCCATCGAGCCAATTTGCAAAAACGTGCGGCGACTTACCGGGCCAGCGCATCGAGCCGTGCGGGTTTTCATGGATGAAGCTCCGAAGGTGGGAATCGTTGTGGCAGGTTCTGGATTATGGACAATCGGACGCCGTAAAGTCAATTCGGATCAGCGCCCGTTGTTGCGTGAGCCAGAACCGGCCGCGGACTCGGCATGCGAGGCTGGCCGAGCTTCTTTCTGGCGAAAGCGGCCCGCCAATCCGCGCAACCGCTTCAGGCGTTCCAACCATCAAGTCCGGTCGTTCTTCGCTCGTCGAAACGTGACCTACGTTTGGAAATAGTCCGTTGTCTGTTCCCGTAGATGCCCTCGGTCGATGGAGTCCGCATTGATGAATGCCGCTGTTGAAGTCCCTGAAGAAACTGCCGCCGCCGTGGATGCGGCCACCGCGAACTCGACAGTTGGCCCCGAGTCGGCCGAAGCTTGTTCAACTCACGTCGCTTCGCATGCCGGCGCGGCCTTTTTCTGCCGGGAACTCCAGAGCCGGTTGCCGAGCGGCAGCGACGAGCCGTTGCGGTTGCTGGTCGCCGGTTGCGGCGCGGGACACGAAGCGGCCTATATCCGCATGTCGTTTCACTGCACGGTCGACGCGGTCGACATCGAGTTGTACGCCGACGAGCATCTGCGCGCGATCGAAGGCTTGAACATCGGTGTTGGCAGCGTCACCGATCTTCCGTTCGCCGACAATACGTTCTCGGCCGTGTTTTATCACCACGTGATCGAGCACGTCGACGACCCGCCGCGCAGTTTGGCCGAAATCCATCGCGTGCTGCGTCCCGGCGGCTGGTTGTTCATCGGCACGCCGAATCGCCAACGCGTGGTCAGCGCGATTGGCGCTCATCAACAAACCGATTGGGAAAGCACCTGGCGCAACAAGCTGCGCGAAAACCTGCAAGACTGGTCGGCTCGGCTGCGCGGACGGTTTCGCAACGAGTTCGGCGCGCACGCTGGATTCTCAAAAAGCGAACTCGACCAACTGCTTGCCAAGCACTTTCCGCGACGCGATTGGCTCACGTCGCAATACTTGCGATTCAAGTACGGTCGCTCGCGTTTCGCTCCGCTGCTGCCCGTCGTCACTTGTCCGCCGGTTCGCACGTTCGCCGCGCCGGGGATCTATGTGATGTCTCAGAAGGGCCCGGCCAGCTAAAACGATTTAGCTGCTGGGGAATCAAACCACGCGAGAACCGATCGCTGCGAATTAGGGCGAGCGGCAGATCGAAACATACCAGCCCCCGGCGCTAGCAAGTGAGTTCGTCAAATCACTCGTTAGCGCGTCGTGCCAAAATATGGGTAAATGCTCATCTGCCGTTCACCCAAAAAGAGAAGCTCCGACACGGCGGAGCACTCCATAATTAGAAACGCACACTACCGGGCGAACACCAATAGGCTGTTCGCTGGCAGCGTCAGCGCGGCGCTGTGGGAAAAGCCGTGCATTCCAATGGCGTCGGCATGTACCCGTCCACCATTTCCGGCGGCCTCTGGGTTCACCCAGTTCTCATACACGTCGCTGTTGAATACTTCCTGCCAATCGCCGCCGCCTGGGAATCCAATGCGATAGTCATAACGGTGATAGGGCGCCAAGTGGATCACGACCAACACATCATGCCCTTCGCCTGCCACCCAACGATGAAAGGCCAGCACGCGGTTTTCATTATGCGCATGGACGACGCGAAAACCCTGGCCGCGCAAACCGGGATAGCGCCATCGCAAATGGATCAATTCGCGGGTGAACCGTAGATGGTCCAGCATCTGCTTGTCGCCACTATCCACGCCCGCCCAATGCAACAAGAGGCCTGCATGATTCTGATAGTCGTCGGCCCACTGTTTGTCTTCTAAGAACTCTTGCCCCATGAACAGCATGGGAATCCCAGGCGCGGTCAGGGAAATGCCCGTCGCCACGCGAGCTCGGCTGCGTCCGTACCAAGAGCGTGGATTCGATGGATCGCCCAATCGCGCCACGCGTTGCTCGCGGTCTCGGTACACCAAATCATGATTCTCGGGTCCTTGCACGAATTGCCATTGCCGATCGAAGCCGTCTGGCCACAAGCTACGGGCTAAGCCACTCATCGAGAGCGGGCGCTCGTCCGGCTGCGAGGCGTTGGCGATCACATCGCGGATGGCAATTCGCAAACCATCGGTCAACGTGGTATCAAATCCGGCGCCCGCGGGTGGGTCTTTCACTATGTAGGGATTCACGCCCCAATATTCCGCGTGATCCAATGTGCTCGGTCGATGATGGCGAACCGTGGATGCCAAGTCCTGAATGAAGCTCCAACCATGAGGCTGCCCGTCATGGTCGATCACACTTACCTGGTCATAACGAAAGCCATCCACGCGATACTCGTCCAAAAAGAACTTGGCGTTCTGAATCAAAAAGTCGCGCACTTCTGGCTTCGCAAAATCAAACAGCAATCCGCCGGCGTGATCTTTGTTCATGAAATACTGCGAGTTGCCATGCCCGCCAGCGGTCGATTGCCGGTCGAAAAAGTACATACTCTGATCGCCAAAATCGCCGCCCGCGTGGTTATAAACAACGTCTAACAGCACCGCCAAGCCGTGAATGTGACACAAGTCGATCAGCGCCTTGAGCTGGTTCATCTCGCCACGTAGATCGTCGATCGCATATCGGCGCAGCCCCTTGGCGTCCAGCAGCCTATTCACCTCGGCCACATACGGAGCGAGCTTGCGGTCTTCAACAGCAAAGTCCATCTCGGGCGAGAAATAATCGGTGCCGTTGTAGCCCAGGCTGAACATCGTTTGAAACTCTTGGATCGGCAAGAGCTGCAAAGCTGTCACGCCAAGCTCCACGAGGTGCGGGATTTTTTTGGCCACATCCAAGAACGTGCCGCCCTTGTTCGGCAAATTCGGCGTATAAAACGTCCCGACGTGCAATTGGTAGATCACAAAGTTGTGAAACTGTGGCGTCTCATAACCCGTCACATGCCACGGGAAGTCGGTTTCGCGGATGATGCAGTCGCTGGGAAACGGCGTCTCCAGTTCCCTGGCGTACGGATCGCGCTTCGGTCCTTCGCTTCCTTCGCCAACCACGTAGAACATGTAACGTTGGCGATCTTGCACGCCCGGCACGAAGCCGAGCCAGTGGCCGTTGGCGTCGCGAGTCAGCAGGCTGGCGTCGTTGCGCTTACGGCCATTGAAGTCGCCGATCACGTATACCTCGCGGGCCTTCGGCGCCCAGACGCGAAAGGTGGCTCCGTTGGCAATCAAGTTGGCTCCCATGGGTGTTTCGGCATGAATGTGGGCGAGCGAGGCGGGCATGGCAGTGCTTCCTAGGCGGCGATTATGGAACGGCGATCAACAACTCCAACCAACGGCGCATCGAGGACGCCCAGATCGTAACAGAAGCGAGATTCAGTCGGTGTGAAGAATCGGGTCACGATGTTTGAAGAAACCGCGCCCCTGATCGCGCCGTGCGAAGGCGCTAATAATTCCTAGTCGCCTTGTGCGGCGGCTACGACGTTCGGCGGCTATGGCGTTTGCGGGGTCGGCACGTCGTTTGCGTCGGTTGTACTTCGTGACCGGCCGTGAAAACGCATCTCTGAGTTTCGACGACGCTTGCCGGTTTCGCAGGAGCATTTGTAAGGGAAGAGGGCATGTTGACTGAACGTATCATTCCGAAGGTAGAAGGAAGCGGAATCGGAAGCCCGCGAGACGTAGGCGTGGGATTGGGTTCGGCATTGCGGGACAAAATCACCGCCGTCGGCGACGTTTTGTATGAGTACGAATCGTTTCGCGTCAAACAACCGTGGTGGATGCCATATTCGCTGTTCAAGTACGTGGCGGAGTATCAAGCTCGCTGGACGTTGGAACAGCCGTTTCGTCGGTATTTTCCCAAGCAGGCTGAACGGCTGGATGGCATGGCCGAAGGCGCGGAAGTGAGCTTGGACGCGTTGTATCTGTACCACGCGTTCGAAGCCGTCATGACCAGTCTTGATTCGGTCACCTGCGAAGTGCCGCTGGCCGCTTGTACGGCGATCGCGGCTCGCGGTCGACGCACCACCACCGGTCACGCGATGGTCGCGCACAATTTCGACAATGTTCCGCTGATCGGACGCTTCTTTACACTGCGCGAGATCGCGCCGGACGATGGGTTGCGTTCGCTGCAGTTCACATTCGCTCCGCTCAGTGGCACGGTGGACGGCATCAACGAAGCCGGCCTCTGTATCACCTACAACTATGCCATGACCACGGATAACGATTCGGTTGGGCCGCCCGTTTCGTTTGCGATCGACGAAGCTCTGTGCCGATGCACAAATGTCCGCGAAGCATCGGAGTTGATCATGTCGTTGCCCCGGTGCGGTGGCGCGATGTTGATGCTGGCCGACGCGGAAGGCCAAGTCGCTCGGCTGGAGTTGTCGAGCACCCGCAGCGCCATGCAGCGACCGCGATCCGATGGATTGCTGTTCCATACCAACCAGTTTCGTCTGCCGCGGATGCGCGAGATGCAAGTCTCGCCCGACGCGGTTTATGCGCCTTGTACGCCCGACGGGCTGCGCGGCCGCCGCGTGCTGGAATCGCCGGAACGCCGCGACGATCGGCTTTCGCGTCTGTTGAACACCGACCAGCGGCTGAGCGAGCAGCAACTCGCGGCGTGGATGTCCGATCATGGCGACGACCGAAATCCCGACGACGGTACGGTCTGCATGCACGGTGAATACTGGTCGACGACCGCTTGCCTGCAGAATGTTTCCCGAGCAGCGACGACTGCGGGTTTCTTATGGCCCTGCCTGCGAAGCGGAGTACGTGGACTTCAGTCTCTAATCGTGCGTGACGAGAAAACGTGCGACTCGCGTTGTCATGCCGGGGCTGGAATGGCACAATGCGTGCGAAGCTGACGAACTTCTTTCCCAGGTCACGGATTTCTAATACCACGGAGCGGCCATTCATGGACAGTCAAGCCACCGAACAAGCTCGCGCGCAACTGGAAGCCATGCGAGACCGACTGACGAACTCGATTCGCGTGATCGATCGAGATCTGGCCGAGTCGATTCGGTCGCGAGGCGAACTCTCGCATCTGCCGACGCACAACGCCGATCACGATGCCGAAGGTGTTGATGCCGAGATCGCTCTGGAGCAAAACGAAGAAACGTTGCTCGAAGCCGTCACCGCCGCGCTGGCCCGCATTCGCGAAGGCAGCTATGGCGAATGCGAGAACTGCCATCAACCAATCGCCGAAGAACGCCTGGAGGTCATTCCTTACGCGGCGTTATGCGTTGAGTGTGAACGCAAACACGAACAGCAAAACGGCGGACGACGATAGGCGCGTTTCGTGTGGGCGTGAGCCGAGCGGTGTTGCTTGCTCACTCGAAAGTAACGCCGCGAGCCTTCAATGCCGCTTCGATCGTAGCGCGGTCCGTTTTCGTCGGATCGATTAAAGCCGTGGCTCTTCCCGTGTGAAAGCTGGCTGTTGCGTGCTCGACCCCCGGCATTCGTTGAAGAATGTCGTAAACCGCCAACGAACAGGCTTGGCAATCCAACCCGCGAATCGTCCATTCGATTCGCTCGAGTTGATCGCGCGGCGTCGCGACTGGCGGTTGAATGCCCAACGTGTGGCCGGAGAGCTGCCGCAAGCGATTGTTCATGCGCTCGACGATCTGTTCTGGATTGCCGTTGCGAAACAGCTCACTTGTGGCGGCATAAGCCAGCGTCGCTTCGGCGGTCGCATCGTCAATTTCGACGAAAAGCACTTCGGGAAACTCCGCTAGCGCCGACTTCAAATCGTCGACACGGTGCGGCTCGAATAGGCCAATGACGCGGACGCGAACACGATGAGCTTCGTCGAACGAATACTCGACCGCCGTTTCGGATGGCGCGACTGAGGCGACTTCTGCTTGAACCGGCGAATCAACCGCCGGCAACACAGCGGTCATTATCATCCGATGCGAAGTCGCTTCCGCGTCATCCTCGACATTCCGTGACGACGCCAACACCTCGGCCGGCATTTCGATCGGGTTGTCATCGCCGGTGAACAGCGGGCTGCCAACCAATTCGTGCAACAGCGTCCGAACGCCACCGCCTTGAGACAACGTTCGCTGAACGACTTGTTCGATCCGTGGTCGATCGGCGAAACGCACCGCGCGGCCAGTTGAGTAGACAGCCCATTGTCGCGCCAAATTTCGCAGCAGCTTCGTCGCATCTTCCGCAACCAGCGTTTGATACTCCCGCACGTCCGTGAACTCGCGGCCATCGGGCAATTCGCCGCTGGCATCCACGGCCGGACCGAGCTTAAATCCGATCGGAATGAACGGGTCGATCGAACCGCGCGGCGCGGCATCTCCTTCGCCAATCGACCGATAACGATTGCGAAAACCGCCAATCACGTCAAACGCTTCCAAGGCAAATCCGGGCGGATCAATGCGGCGATGGCAAGTCGCACAGATCGCGTCTTCGCGATGCTTTGCCAACTGCTCGCGGATCGTTGTTGCGCCGCGCACATCGGGCTCGATCGCCGCCACGTTCGATGGCGGCAAATCTGGCGGCTCGCCCAACAATCGTTCCATCACAAACGCGCCGCGCGGCACGGGCGAAGTGGTCGTGCCGTTGGCCGTGATTTTCAAAATGGCGGCTTGCGTTAAGATTCCGCCGCGTGGGCAATCGGCGGGCAAAGTCACCGGCCGCATCGCCGCTCCCGAAACGCCGTCGATGCCGTAGTGCGTGGCCAGTTTTTGATTGACCATCACGAACGGCGACTTAACCAAATACGAAGCATCCAGATCGCCGTCCAACATCTTACGGAAGTAAGCTCGCGATTCGGCCAACATCGAATCCTGCAAATACGGACTGAACTCGGGGTACAGTTTTCGATCGGGATCGGTCGCCGCGATCTGCCGCAGCTTGAGCCACTGCCCCAAAAAATCGTCGACGAAACGTTGGCTGCGCGGATCGGCCAACAGCCGTTCCACTTCACCATGCAGCGTCTCCGGCCGGCGCAGGTCGCCTGCCGCCGCGTGGGCCGTCAATTGCTGGTCGGGCAACGAATTCCACAGAAAGTAAGACAGCCGGCAAGCCAACGCGTAATCGTCCAGCCGCGCGCTCGGTTCAATGTGATACAAGAAGTCCGGCGCGCACATCGCCGCCCGATAAGCGGCCCGCATCGCCGACTCGAAACAGTCGCCGGCCGCCAAGCGTTCGGCCACGATCTCGCGGTACTGTTGCCGCACGGATTCATCGACTGGACGGCGGAACAGCTTTGGCAAGAAGCCGGTCAGAAGCCGATCCGCGTCTTCCAGCTCCGATTCGCTTCGCACGGTCCACACTCCCGGTTCTGGATCGGGCCGATTCATCCCCGCGCCCAACTGCCGCACGCGCACGCGCCGCGGCGCCCGAACGCCTGGCTGCTCGTTGGCGTCAAACTCGGTCAACGGCAAATCGCCGAACAACAACCGGTGCCCGCGCGGCGGCCACACTTCATGAAGCGGTCCTTCGATATCCAGCCAGTCGATCGCAATCCCAGGACCGGTGAACGCCATCGCTCGCCCAGGCCGAGCGTAGTTGGCCGTCGGAGCGAGCGACGCCGTGTTGAAGCCGATGATCTCGTTGTGATTCAGCCACACATGCAGCTCGTGCTCCAGCGCCTTCGTATCGGGCGCGTCGAAGTAACCCAGCACGTAGCTAGGATGCTGGCCGCCGCGTCCATCACCCGTCAACTGCACGACCGACAACCGCCCCGCCTCCGTCCCGCGCCCCGGCAACACCTGGCCTTTATCCCACTGAAAACTCCACAGCGAAGTCCGCACGCGATAGCGCCCCGGATAGATCGTCACGTGTTCGATGAAGTACGGATTGAACGATTCGTCTTCGTGGCGAAACAATCCGACCGTCGCTCCGTTGCGAAACGAGCCCCAACGTTCATGAGCCCCTTGGTCCAAATGATTCTGCTCGGCGGCGGGCGGAAACTCGGGGTCGGGTCGCTTGTCCTTGAGCAGCACGCCGTCGCCGTTCATCACCACGTGAGCGACGAATCCGCCCCGATTCACCAGAGAAATTCGCCGCTGTTGGATGGTCGGCGGATTCGGCCGAGTCGCAATCGCGTAATCCAACACGTGATCGGCCGACTCTAAATACTTGGCGATATTCACGTGCGAGACATCGAGCGCTTCGGCGTGTTTGTCAAAGCCATGCGCCGAGCCGTCGGCGGGTAAATTGCCAGCGAGCGCGATTCCTGGCATGTCGAATAGATCGCGAATCGTGTGTTCGTATTCCGCCCGAGTCAGTCGGCGCAGTCGCGGCGTCTCATCGGCCGCGGCGCGTTCGGCGGCGATGAACTCGCGACTCAGCACGCTCAACAACGCCGCGCGCTCGTCCGCCGTCGGCTGTTCGCTATCCGCTGGCGGCATCTGTCCCGAAGCCACATGATCGTAAAGCTTGACCCAGCGGCGAAGGTGTTCGGCATCGTGGAGGTCGCGCGGCAGACGCGTCAAATCCAAAGCTCCGGCCGGCGCATCGCCCGCGTGGCACTCGACACAGTAACGACCAATGAACGCATCGGCTCGTGTGGGAAAGTCGTCAGCTCGAGCTGGCGACGCGATCCATATGCCACTGAACCACGCGCCAACCAACATCAAGAACGGGCTGAAAGGGAAACCACGCCGTGCGTCGGAGAGAATCGGAGTTCGCATCGTGGTTACGCCATCTCCAATCCGCGCATCGTGCCGTTGCCCGTCGAGAACTGGTCGACCTCCAAACCAAGCCGCTGCAACATCGAGACATACAAGTTGGACAGCGGATAGTTGTTCTCGGTATCGAACGCCAAATGCTGGCCGTGTCGGAATCCACCGCCCGCCAACAGCACGGGCAGATTCACATTCGAATGCGAATTCGCGCTGCCCATGCAGGTGCCGTACAACACCATCGTCCGATCCAGCAGCGATTGACCGGCTTCGGACGTTTCGGTCAACGTGGTGAGAAAGCCGTTCAGCGCATCGAACTGCCGCTCTTCGTGACCACGCAGCTCGGCCAGCACTTCGGGCCGATTGCCGTGATGCGTGATGTTATGAATCACGGTGGTGTCGATGAACAACGACACGATCCGAGTCGAATCCGTTTCCAGGGCGAGTTTGATAATGTCGAACATCATCCGCGAACGCTCGACGAACTGCCGCGGATCCTGATTATCTTCGGGCGGCTGGGCGTCCACCTTCGGCTTCGGCCGAAACTCCCATTCCTCGGCCGTATGCAGCCGCCGTTCTAGTTCGCGCACGGCCGTCAAATACTGTTCCATCCGGCGACGGTCGGCTGGCGAGAGCGAACGGTTCAGCCGCCGGGATTGGTCGCCGACGAAGTCCAGCGTGCTGCGTCCCTGACGCAACGATTCGACGCGCGCCTCGATCTCCTCGGGCTTGCCCTGCACGAACAGTGTCTCGAACAATCTCCGCGGGCTTTTCTCGGCAGGAATCGGAGCGCCGCTGCGCGTGTAGCTGAGCGTCGGATTCTCGTTGCTCATGGCCAGCGTCAGCGACGGGAACCGAGTTTCGTTGCCGATCTGCTCCGCCGCGAATTGATCCAACGACACGCCGTTACGAAAGCCGCCCCGTTCGGGATGCGGTGTCCCCGTGAGAAAACATTTCTCGGCCGCATGGGCTCCGGTCACTCCGGGCAGACTGACGCCGGAAAAGACCGTCGTCCGCGAACGATGAGCCGCCAGCCGCTCCAAGTACGGAGTGGCCGAATACTTCGCGCCCGCTTGTTCGGGAAAGAAATACTGCGGCAGAATCCCCATGTTGGTCTCGATCGCCACCATCCGTCGCGGACCCGCCGCTTCGGCTTCGGCGCCTCGCAACGGCCGCATCGCATCCAGCAGCGGCAAGGCCAACGCCACGCCCGCGCCTCGCAAAAAAGCGCGTCGCGAAACAGCCCGTCGCGAAACAGCATCCAGCCGCTCGCGCGACGCTCGGCGATTTGCGAAATCAACGCCCATTCGATCACTCACTTGCTAAAGATTGCTTCGCTGGAAAGCCAGCCGCCCGACCTTCCAGTCCAACGGAATCGGCGGCAGGCGGAGCAAGTGGTCAGCATCCGCCGCACGCTGCGGCGTGTCAAGCTGGAAGTCGAAGCGCAAAACGCCGAGACGCAGGCAAGCGAGGTGAACTCGATGCCCTCTCGCCCGCCGCGCGCCGAACAGCACGGGCGGGGAAACAGCCAAGTCGCCTAACGCCGTCGCAACACCAGCAGCGTTCGTTCGCCGGTGGCTTCGTGCGTGGGAAGCGACTCGCGCAGGGATTCCGCCAGCTCGTCGATCGAAAGCCGCAACGACGCTCGGATGCGCTGAGCCAAGGTCGATTCGTCTTCGCTCGTAGCGCCCAGATTTGTCGTGAAGATCGCCAACGTATCGCCGCGACGGAGCCGCGTTCGTTGGCGGTTGTAGAACGCATCGGGATCGCTGCCCAACAGCGGCGCGTTGGACGCCAGCGACTTGAACGCTCGGCCGCGCACCAAGATCGCTCGTACATCTCCGGCCGACGACCATTCCAGCGTCGAGCGTTCGGGATGCAACAGCGCGTAGCACAGCGACGCGAATTGATCGCCGCTGCCACTGGTCCAAATCGTTTCGTTCAAACAGTTCAAAACTCGGCCGGTGTCGCGCTGGTGCGCGCTATGAGCCTTGAACGCTGCATGGACTGCCGCCGCATTCATTGTGGCGGCCAGCGACTCACCCTCCGATTTCCCGACAGTCATGGCCAGCACTCCGCTGGGCAACACGAACCAATCGTGAAACTGGCGCCGAGCGGCGTCGCCCGAATCGCTCGTGCCGGCGATCTGCCAGCCGTCGATCAATGGCTTGACCGTCGGCAGCCGCGACCGCTGCCACTTGGTAATCGTGTCGATCTGCTCGTCCAATCGTTTGATTCGCAGACCCTCGGTCAACAACATCTCTCGTTCCAAGTCGGCCGCCAAGCGACCGGCGATCACTTCCGCCATCTGCGTTTCGCGTTCGCTGAAGTCGCGGGTCACGTCGCTGAAAAACCACAGCGTCCCCAGTGGAATCGAGGGCGAGCTGACCGGCACGCAAACGGCGGCCGGATAAGGCTCCGGCGACTTCCAATGCGGCAGCAGCGCCGAATTCTCCAGCACCACGGCGTGACCCAGAAGCGCTTCGAGGTCCGCGACCGCGCCGCGCAACGGTCGAGCGGCTTCGAGCAACCGCGTCTTCGGCAGGCCCCAGCAAGAACGCATCTTCAACTGACTAGTGGCTTCGTCCAACAAGTACAACGCGGCCGCTTGGCAGCGGATGCCTTCGGCGCCGGCGCGCAGCACCGACTCGAGCCGCTCGGCCAAGTGCCGCGCTTCATCCGGCCGCGAAGAGACCGGCACGCCGGCCGCGAGTTCCGCCTCGCGTTGCCACACGACACGCTGCGTGCGCGCCAGCTCCGAAATGATCTGGCTCAGCGAATCGGCCAATGGTCTCACGGCTTCGATCGGTAACGCCGCCGCCCGCGGTTTGTCGTCGCGAAACGATTCGACCACCATGTGGCCCAAAGGTCGTTCGGAGCCGTCATCGATCAATTGCGAGTAAGCGTCGGCGGCGGACGGTTCAGCGCCGCTGGTCCAGCGCAACCGCCAGCCGGTCGTCTGCTCGAAGCCGCGCTGCAAGGCCTTCAGCCCCGGCAGCTCGTTCCAGCCGGGCGCTTGGCATTCCGCCGGTTCTTCGCGATGAAGCTTCAAATAGTCGGGGAATTGTTTAGCCAAAGTTGTCGCTCGCATGGTGAAAGCCTCGAATCCCTTCGGGGGTGCCGAGCAGCCGAAACGGTCGACGAGCGATTGGCTTCAGGATCAAGCCAACCGCTGGCGTCGCCGTGGATGACAATGTCTGCCTGGGCTGCTAATTAAACGCATTCCATACAGCCTTCCATCGTCGCCAAGCCCGCGTCAACTTGCGTGACTTGCGCCCTTTCGCAGGCCGATCCAGTGAGAGCGTCCGGTAGAATCGGCAAAGCTCGCGCAACCGGCACGGACGCGACGATTGTCGAGGTTCGTGGCACGACGCCCGGTATGTGCGATGCCGACCAAAGTAAGCGGTCGCACAAATCGTTTAACCCGCAGCCGAAGGCGAGGACGGGTGAGAATCGGCGGACGAGCGCACCGTTCGATCCACCGTCTCAGGTCAGGAAGACTGCCTCAGTGGTAGGTAGTCCAACCGTTTTTAGAAACGCCTGTGAACTTCCTTACGAACGACCAGCGTTGGCGTTTCATTCCTTCTCGCTCGGGGTTCTCTTCGACATAGCGAATAGCGTTTTCAATTGCCTCCTCGGTATCTAGGTAGACGATCCATTGACTCTCTCCCCACATCGAAGGCCATCGCCCCTTCGAGGTTCGATGCTCTGCCATTGGATGCAAGCCCGTTTCGATCAATTGTCGAGTCGCTTCGCCCTTCAGCAGATTAGCCGCCGATTCGATTTTGTAATGATGTCGGCCCAGGACGAAATGCACATGCTCGGGAAGAATGGAACATGCCCACACCGTTAAGTTGCTTTTTTCAGTGAAGCGTGCGAAGCCGCGAGCCGCTTCGAGAGCCTGACTGACGGTCAATTTCACGGGCGGATTTTTCAGCGACCGACGCGCGACTGCTCGCCACGTCGCATACTGCTTGGGATCGACGACCGAGCGATCGCTGGATTTAGTTGCTTTGCCGAAGCGAGCAATCTCCCAGGAGTACACAAAATCGGACCATGACCCGCGAGGATCGTTGGGTAGCCAGAATCCGTACGTGCCCCATATAACGTGATAACCATGGATCATGATTAACACCCGCCAGAAGTTGTCGGACATTAGCTTTGCTCGTATTGCCGTCGACGAATCCAGGTGACGTGCAACACATGTCAACGAATGCAAGGAGATGGTACTGAAAAATCCTGTGCGGGGTTTCGCTCTTGGAAACTCATTAGAATAAGGTTGGCCGTCGAGCAGGCCGTCCTCGCCTACGGCTGCGGGTTAAACGAGTCGGCCTGCCGGCTTGAAATCAACGCATCCTGATTTGTTGACCGTAGCTGTTCGATCGTTCACAATAAACGGCCCGCCAACCGATTCGAGCGAATGTTCGAGTTCGGCGGATTGTGCGCTTCGCGACGGAGCCGCTAACAGTCCTGCCGGTCGAATCCTTCCCACCTGCAAGGTTCCCGCCATGATTCGCTTTCGATGCCTGCCGGCCGTGTGCATTGCCATCGCGTTTGCCTCGGTGGGCCGAGCCGCTCCGACGCTCAGCCATGCGTCGCCGGCGGCTGTCGAGCCAGGCAAGACGACGCAAGTTGTGCTGCACGGCGACCAGTTCGCTCAGCCGCTGCAAGTTTGGACCAGCTTTCCGGCTCAAGTGGAAATCGTCAGCGTCGAACCCAAACAAGCCACGATCAAAGTCACTACCGCCGCCGATGTGCCGATCGGTCCGGGCGGACTGCTGGTCGCCAACTCGACCGGCAACACGGAACCAATCGCGCTCGTGGTCGACGACTTGCCGTCGGTGGCCGACAACGGCGCGAACCACTCGCCCGCCGCGGCTCAAGAGATCCCCGCGCTCTGCGCCGTGGATGGCGTCAGCAACGGAGCCTCGTTCGACCATTATCGTTTCGCCGCCGCGGCCGGTCAGCGAATTGCCGTCGATGTGTTGGCGCGGCGAATTCATTCGGGATTCGACCCGTTCGTTCGATTGCTGGACGAAGCGGGCAACGAGCTGCTGGCCGTCGATGACGATCCGGCGAACGGGCCTGACTGCCGTTTCTCGTACACGTTCGCCGCGGCGGGAAACTACGTCCTCGAGCTGCGTGACAGCAAGTATTCCGCGGGCGGTCGCTATCGTTTGCGAATCGGCGACTTTCCATTGGCCACCACACCGATGCCATTGGTCGCGCGAATCGGCGAGACGCGATCGTTCACATTTTCCGGCCCCGATGCGGCGGAAGCAATCTCTTCGATCGTCTCGCTGCCGAACGATCCATTGTTGGCGGCCACGCGAGTCTCGGCCAAGCGGCCGGGCGGTCAGTCGTCGGATTGGGCGGAGCTCGGTTTGAGCGAGTGGACACAAACAATCGAGTCCGAGCCGAACAACGATCTTACGGCAGCCAATCGTGTGGCTTGGCCGTGCGGAATCAGCGGCCGGCTGGAATCGCCCGGCGACGTCGATCATTACGAGTTCGTGGCCGCGAAAGGGCAAGTCGCTCGGATCGCCGGCGCGACTCGCAGTCTCGGTTCGCCGACGCTGCTGGTGATGCGGTTGTTTAACGAGGCGGGCGGCAAAGTGGTCGAGACGCCCGTGAATGACGCCGACGAGTGGTCGTTCGACGTGACGTTTCCAGCCGACGGCGTGTATCGGCTGCAGGTCGAGGACTTGCTGCATCGCGGCGACGCCGAGCAAAGTTATCACGTGTCGATCGCGCCGAGCGGCACGTTCGGCTTGACGATCAAGAACGACAAAGCCACGCGGGACCGCTTCCAGGTTCAGCCAGCCGCCGGAGCTTGTCCGGTCGATTTGCAGATCGCGCGGTTCGGCTACGACGGGCCGATCAAGCTGTCGCTTAGCAGTGGGCCGGCTGGTCTGCGGTTGATTAACGACATGATTCCCGCCGGCGCGAAGGATCATCGGTTGTTCGTGGCGGCGGATGGCGGTTGGTCGCCAGACGTGTTGCGAGTGGTGCGAGTGATCGGCCAAGCGGTCGAGAATCCGCGGAACTTTGCCGTGGCTCGCAGCGCGGACTTGCTTCGCACGCGAACGCCGTTCGTGACCGATCCGGCCAATTGGCGAGACGGTCTGGTGGCGATCAGCGGCGCTGCGGCGGGCGACGCGTTCTTCGGCTTCAAGCCGCCGGAGAAGCCCGTGTACTTCGCGCGGCCGATCGGCGAAACGGCCGTGGCACTGACGCTGGAACGAAAGAACGCGGAATTCAAAGACGCGGTGACCGTGTTGCCCGAATCCTTGCCAGCCGGTTTTTCGGCTGCGGTCAAGGCCGACAAGGATCAATACACGTTCACAATCACCGGACCCAAGGACGCCGCCGCGGCGATGCTTGCTGGCCGTTTCCAGGTGTTCGGCGAACTCAAGTCGCTCGGGCGATTCGAGTCGTTCGAGCTTCCGTGGCAGGTGATCGATCCGTTGACGATTCAAATCGAAGCAGCCGGGCCGTTGGTCGCGGGCCAATCGCAAAAGGTCAAGATTCGTTTGACTCGCGCGGGTGACGATCCGCAGCCGGTGACGCTGAAATGGACGAAGCTGCCGGCGGGCGTCACGGGCGACGAGTCGATGATGATCGCGGCGGATCAGAGTGAATTGGAAGTCGAGTTGCGAGCGGCTGCCGAGGCTGCGGCGGTCATGTTCGAGGAACTGACGGTCGAGGCGGCCAGCAAGTTTCAGGGGAAGGATTTCACAGCTTCCAGCCAGCCGGGCAAGCTGGAGGTGAAGCTGCCGTAGGAAGGCAGCGACTTCGTCATAGCCGCGCCGATGTACCGCTCGAAAGGCCGCCGGCGTTGGTCGCTGAAACCGTTTTGATGAGGACAACACCAGCAGCGATAACCGATGTCGCTGGGCGTTTTTTCGATGGGGAAGGAATCAATCATGTCGACATGCGGACGATTCGTGTCAGGCGTTCGAGTGCTCGGGCGTTTGGTGTTGGCGGTCTGGCTCGGGTCAATGGTTCACGAGCTGAATCCGCTGCTCGCCGATGACTTGGCGCCGATCGAAGTCGGTCAGCCCGCGCGATTGGAAGTCTTTCCGCCGGCCGTGAAGTTGACGAGCGCTCGGCAATCGGCACAGTTGGTCGTCACCGGTTTCTATGCCGACCAATCGCTGCAAGATCTGACGCGTGCGGCTTCGATCACTTCGACTAATCCGGCGGTCGTGGAAGTGCGCGGCAGCGTGGCGATGCCGATCGCCGATGGGACGGCCGAGCTTCGAATCGAAGCGGGCGGCCAGCAGGCAACGATTCCCGTGGAAGTGAGTGGCTTCGGCGTGGTCGAGCCCGTTTCGTTCGAGTTCGGGGCGTTGGTCGCTTTGTCCAAGCAAGGTTGCAACGCCGGAGCTTGTCATGGTTCGCCCAGCGGCAAAGGCGGCTTTCGGCTGTCGTTGCGAGCGTTCGATCCGTCGCTGGATCAGTTGACGTTGATCCGCGAAGACTTCGGCCGTCGCACGAACGTGCTTGAGCCGGAACAAAGTCTGTTGTTGCTAAAGCCGCTGATGAAGTCGCCGCATGGTGGCGGGCTGCAAATGACCAAGCACGATCCGGCCTATGCGGTGTTGCGGGATTGGATTGCCGAGGGAGCTCGACCCGATCCGCCGGGCCGCAGCCGATGTGTGAAGCTGGAGGTTTATCCCGGTGGCGCTCGACTGCTCAAACAACCGGCGCACACACAACAGCTCGCGGTGATCGCCCATTTCTCGGACGGGACTTCGCGCGATGTGACGCCGTTGGCCGCGTACTCGTCGTCGGACGACGATATCGCTTCCGCCACGCCGGCCGGCTTGGTCGTGGCTCACGATCGCGGCGAAGCGGCGATTTTGGTTCGCTACCTCGAACACATTGAAACCGTCAATTTCACGTTCGTCCGCGATATCGAAGGCTTCGCCTGGAACGATCCGCCCGCCGCGAATTACGTCGACGAACATGTGTACGCCAAACTGCGGCAACTGCAATATCTGCCGTCGGACACGTGCACCGATGCCGAGTTCCTGCGGCGTGTCTATCTGGATGTGATCGGCGTCTTGCCGACGATCGAAGAGACCGAAGCGTTCTTGGCGGATACGGCGGCCGACAAGCGAGCGAGGTTGATCGACGCGTTGCTCGAGCGACCCGAGTACGCCAAGTTTTGGGCGCTGAAGTGGGGCGATTTGTTGCGGCTAACGAACGGCCAAGTCGGCAACGACGGCGTCTTCAAATATCACCGCTGGGTCGAGCGAGCGCTGCGCGACAACGTGCCTTACGACCAGTTCGCCCGCGAGTTGCTGACCGCCAGCGGCAGTACGCTCAGCACGCCGCCAGCCAATTTCTATCGCACGGCGGCCGACATGAACGACTGCGTCGAGACGATTTCGCAGATCTTCCTCGGCGCTCGACTGCAATGTGCCAAGTGCCACAATCATCCGTTCGAACGCTGGACGCAGGATAACTATTACGGCATGGGCGCGTTCTTCCAACGCGTGCAACGCAAGAAGACTCGGCGTCCCGATGAGATGTTTGTCTGGACATCGGCAACCGGCGAAGTGACTCAGCCGCGTACCGGCCAACAGATGAAGCCGTGGCTGCCGGGCGTTGGTTCGCTGGACGAAGTCGACGCGGCGGATCGACGCGTGACGTTCGCCGAGTGGCTGACGAGCAAGGAGAATCCCTACTTCGCCAAGATCGAAGTGAATCGAATCTGGAGCCACCTGTTTGCGCGCGGGATCGTGGAGCCGGTGGATGATTTCCGCGACTCCAATCCACCGACGAACGCCGCGCTGCTGGACGCATTGGCCGCTGACTTTGCCGAACATGGTTTCGACCGCAAACACGTGTTGCGGACGATTCTGAACAGCCGCACGTATCAAGCCAGCTTTCAAACGAACGACTTCAACCGCGACGACGCGAAATATTGTTCGCATCAGGAGCCGCGGTTGTTGGGTGCGGAACAACTGCTCGACGCCATCTGCCACGTGACGGCCGTGCCTGAATCGTTCGGCGCTTTGCCGGCCGGCGTGAAGGCGACGCAACTGCCCGCGCCGGATCTGGTGAAGAACGACTTCCTGAAGGTATTCGGGCAACCGGAACGCCAGACGGTATGTGCCTGCGAGCGATCCAACGACTCGAATTTGGGAATGGCCATTCAGTTCTTTAACGGCCCGCTGATTTACGGCAAACTGCGACACGAGCAGAATCGGTTTCGCAAACTGATGGCGGCTAATGCCTCGAACGAAGAAGTCGTGCGTCAGTTGTATTTGGCCGCCGTTTGTCGGCCGCCCACGGAAGACGAGCTGCAAGCGTCGCTGAATCACCTGCAAGGCAAGGAGGATCGGGCCGCCGCGTTGGAAGACGTTTGCTGGGCGCTGCTGAACACTAACGAATTCCTGTTTCAACATTGATGATGTCGCGCTTTCGCGACTTCAATACCCACGAGATTTCGCCATGCGTTTTCCTAGTTCCATTGTTCGGCGTTGGTTCGTTGTTTTGGCGGCGATCGGTTGCCTCGGACTTGTCTCACGAGCGGCTCAGGCCGAGCCCGTTAGCTTCCGCAAAGACATCGCGCCGATGCTGCTCGATAACTGCTTGGCCTGTCACGGCGCGAAGAAGGCCGAAGGCGGCTATCGTGTCGACAGTTTCTCGCGCGTGATGCAAGCCGGCGATTCAGCCGCGGCCCCGGTCACGGCCAAGAACTTGGACGACAGCGAACTATTGCGGCGGATCATCACGGAAGACGAAGGCGAGCGCATGCCGCTCGAAGGCGATCCGCTGCCTGAAGAGCAAGTGGCTCTGCTGAAGCGATGGATCGAAGAGGGCGCGGCTTACGATGGCTCGGCCGAAGACGCGCCGCTGGCTTCGATCGTGCCGCCGCCAACGCATCCCGCCGCGCCGGAAGTTTATCCGGCGACGATGCCAATCACGGCGGTGGCTTTTTCCCCGGACGGAGCTCATGTGATCGCCGGCGGCTATCACGAGCTAACGGTCTGGAACACGGCGGACGGACAACTGGCTCGTCGCATCGGCAACATTGGCCAACGCACCTACGCCCTGCAATTTCATCCCGATGGCAAGACGCTGGCCGTGGGCTGCGGAGCGCCAGGCAAATTGGGTGAAGTGCGATTGCTGAGTTATGAAACGGGCGAGGTCACACGCGTGCTCAACTCGACCAGCGACGTGGTGCTCGACATCGCCTTTTCGCCCGACGGTAAGCGGCTCGCCGTGGCCGCGGCCGACAGCTTGGTGCGCATCTTCGACGTGGAAACGGGCGAAGAGCAGCGCACAATCGCCAGCCATTCGGATTGGGTCATGGCAGTCGCTTGGAACGCGGATGGATCGAAATTGGTGTCGGGCAGTCGCGACAAGACGGCCAAGGTCTTCGACGCCAACACGGGCGATCTTTTAGTGACCTATGCGGGCCACAATCAACCGGTGATGGGCGTGGCGTTTCATCCCGATGGCGCCGAGGTCTTCTCGTGCGGCGGCGACAACAAGCTGCATCGTTGGAAGATTGACGACGGCAAAAAGACGGCCGAAGTCGCATTAGGCGGTGAAGGCCACAAGCTTGTGATCGGGGGCGACCATCTGTTCGCCACTTCGGCCGACAAGACGGCTCGGCATTTCGAGGCCAAGACACAGAAGCAGCTTCGGTCGTTGGGCGGCCATCAAGATTGGGTTTTGAGCGCTGCATACCACGACGGTACGAAGCGCTTGGCCACGGGCAGCTTCGACGGCGAGGTGCGACTCTGGAATCTCGACGACGGAGCGAATGTTGCGACGATCGTCGCCGCTCCTGGTTTCAGCCGATAAATCGACCGGCAGATGAGAATGTACCGAAATATGAGCACGACGCGCGAGCGAGTGTGTCGGCGAACTCACTTGCTTGCGCTGGGTGCTGGTGTTTTTTAATCTGCCGTCGCCTAAAGAAGATGGTCAGTTCCCGCCGGCGCCGAGCCGGCGTCGCGACCACCAAGAAAAGCGAACGCGACGGAGACCACTTAATTGTCGTCTCCGCCGCGTTCTGTCATCCGCGGCTCATGGGTTTCCGCTCTGAAGCTGTCGCTAGACAAGCCTATTTAGTAGCCGAACCCAAAATAGAACCCCGGACGATAGCTATTTCGGTAGCCGTACCTGTAGCTGGGATAGCCGTAATAGTTCCGGTACGAGCGATACGGCGAGTAGCTGCGATAGTAGCTTCGGTAACCGTAGTTGCCGTAATTACCGTAATAGCCGCGGTACGGACGACTGTATCGCCCCCATCGCCTCACGTCGTTCACTCGCCGGTCGCCGTCCCGCGCCGTGCGCGCCGAATTGCGAACGTGGTCTGGCCGTTGAGCCCGCGGTTGCAAGTTCCGTTTAGCGAACGTCGTCGCCGTGGGTTGCTCGGCGTTGCGAGCGGTGGTCTGCTCCGCTGCCAGCGGCGCTACCATGAATGCCATCGTCGCGACGGCTCCGATCATCATCTTGGTCAACATATCCTCGCCTCCTTCTCGTAGTGAGTTTTGGTTGATCGTCGTTCCATTCCGGAAGGAGAGAAACGCAAAGCGGATGCCAGGGAATGTGGCCAATGCGGTCGAAAACGATTGTGGTGATTACAGGAATCAAACGGGCTACGATGTCTTCAGAGCTTGCGGCGACAGCGGTTTTCGGCCCGCCATTTCGACCGCCGCCCAGAATTTCATGTTCGGGCCGGCAATCTGTTCCTATACTGAACTTGCAGGGCAAAGCTCTTCCGCGGATGTAGCGCAGAAAGATTCATGGTGCGTCGACAATCTATCTGGCCAGCTCTTTGGCTGATGGCGATCGGTTTTACGGCGAGCAACGGAGCACGCGCCGAAGTTTTCGTCTTGACGCAAGGCGGTCGCATCGAGGGCCGCTTGGTCAACGCCGATCAGCAGCCGCGCGCTACGTACGTGGTGGCCACGATCACGGGCGAAGTTACGTTGGCCGCCGACCAGGTCGAGGAAGTGATTTCCAAGACGGCCGCCGAGGCGCGCTACGAAGAAATCTTGCCCCGCATGCCGGCGAGCGCCGAAGGCAATCTGAAGATGGCGACGTGGTGCGAGCGCATCGGCTTGCCCGAGTTGCGTCGTCGGCATCTGGAAAAGGTGCTCGAGTACGACCCGGAGAACAAGGAAGCACGTTACGCGCTGGGCTTCAGCTTTCTCGACGGCCAATGGGTGCGGCCCGACGAGTTCATGGAATCGCGAGGCTACGTGCGCTATCGCGGCTCGTGGCGTTTGCCGCAAGAAGTCGCGTTGGAGGAAGCGGCCGAGTCCGCCGAGGTGCGCGAAAAGGAATGGCGCAAGCAGATCAAAATGTGGCGCGGTTGGATTGTGAAGGGGCGAAGCCAAGCGGACGAAGGACTTCGCAACTTGCGTCAGCTAGACGATCCAGTCGCCGCCGCTGGCTTGGCTGACTTGATTGGCGAAGAAGAGTTTCCGCAAATGCGGGTCATCTTGGTCGAGACCTTGGGGCGTCTGAAGACGCCGCTGGGAATCGCCACCTTCGCCAAACTGGCCGCCGAAGATCCCGATCCCAAAGTTCGCGACGTGGCGATCGATCAATTGATTGCGTTCGGTGGCGAACGGGCCATTCCGTTGCTGGTGAACTACTTGACGGACAAGGACAACGTGGTCGTGAACCGCGCGGCCGTCGCACTCGGCAGCATCGGCGACCCGTCGGCGACCGTGGCGCTGATCGACGCGTTGTCGACCAAACACAAGTTCATCATTCAGACTGGCGGAGTCGGCAACAGCAACGCCGGATTCAGCAACGATGGAGCCGGAGGCGGCACGTTCTCGCAAGGCGGCGGCCCGAAGTTGGTCGAGACCGAGCTGCCGAATCGCGGCGCACTCGACGCGCTGACGGCGATCCACCGAGTCAACTTCCAATATGACAAGCAACGTTGGAAGGACTGGTACGCCCAACAGCGCACGCCCGAAGTGCCGAATCTGCGACGCGATTAGCTAACATGGAAAGCGATTAGCCGCTCGGCCGCTTACACCAATTCTTCGATTGGCTGCCCGCGATCCAGCAAGTATTGCGGTCGGCCCGTCGGATCGATCAACGTGGTGCGCGATGGATCAATGCCTAGCCGGTGATAAAGCGTGGCCATGATGTCTTGATAATGGACGGGCCGCGATGTGGCGGAACTGGCCGTGCGATCGGTCGCCCCGATCACTTGTCCCGTCTTCATGCCGCCGCCAGCCAACATCGCCATGCCGACCGCCGGCCAGTGGTCGCGGCCCCCTTTGGAGTTCACCTTGGGCGTTCGGCCGAACTCGCCCCACAACACGATCGCCACGTCGTCCAGCATGCCGCGCTGTTCCAGATCGGTGATTAGCGCGTGCAGCCCATGATCCAAGATCGGCAACATGTGCCGCATGCGACCGAAGTTATCGCTGTGCGTATCGAAGTCGCTGAAGCTGACGCTAACGCAACGCACGCCGGCCTCGACCAGTCGCCGGGCGAGCAGAAACTTGCGCATCGAGAACTCGTCCTCGGCCGTCGTGAATCGTTCCAGATTCGTAGTCGGAGCCGTGTACATCGCCAACTCGCGCGGATCGATTTTGCCGATATCCAACGCGTCGGCGAACTGGCCGGATGTCAAGATGCTGGCCGCCTGTTGCGTGAAGCGATCGACCGCGTTCATCGAGCCACTTGCATCCAACTCGCGCCGCATGCGATCGAGATGGCCCAGCAAATACTGGCGATCGTCCAACCGCCGCGCATCGAGCGACTCGTTCAGCGTCAGGCTCACCGTGTGATTCGCGCCGCGGCGAGCCAGTTCGTTCACCATGCCGGCTTCGAGCGGCCGTGCGAACGCCTCGGAGATATCGGGGCGAAACGGTTTGTACGATGGCCCTAAGAATCCAGGACGCGCACTGTCGCGAACCATCGGCCGGCCCTGCATCAAATCGACGAACGTGGGCGCCACGTCGTCGGGCGAACCCATCAGTTTGGTCAACACACAACCTACCGCCGGCCGGCCGCCGAACGTTGCCAAGCTCTTGTCGTCGAAACCCGATTGACATTGAAACGCGTCGTGCCGCCCAGCCGATCCGACCAGCGATCGCACAAACGTCAATCGGTCGGCAATCGACGCGACCTTCGGCAGCAGATCGGTTACCTGAATCCCTGGTACGGCGGTGCTGATCGGTTGAAACGGACCGCGAATTTCCACGGGCGCTTGCGGTTTGGGATCGATCATATCCATCTGAGGCGGACCGCCGTCCAAATGAACGTTGATGATCGCCCGCCGCGAACTTCGCACGCCGGCCGCTTCCTCGGCTCGCAGCAAACCGGCCAGCGTCAAGCCGCCGAAGCCAGCGACTCCGGCTGTTAAGAAATGACGCCGGGAAATGCCATCGCAGTGACGATGCGAACGACCGAATAGCTGAATCATGGCTGGATCACTTGCTAGAGCAACCTACTGAAGTGATTAATGCCGACCGCGCCCCGCGCCGCCGACTACCGAGCCAATAACATATCAAACTTCGTCAATCAATGCAGCCGAAAACTTTTGCGGCCGGAATCGAGACATTTGATGGCACCACCGGGAGTATTACATTCTCATTCCCCGAGTCTCTCAAGCCCCGCAAAAAATTCGTCGGCGGCGGCGTGCCAATCCATGCCGTTGGCGCCGCTCAGAGCGAATCGTTCCGCCTCGCCGTCCGACGCACCAACTCCGCCCAACTGGTCGGAGGCAACCCATGCCACGCTAGGCGAAACCTCGTCGACGACCACGCTCGGCGAGGCGCGCCGCAAGTCACCGTGGGTCGCCAGAGTCGATGAAAGCGATGACGACTTGAGCGACATCGCCAAGCCGCTCGCAGCGGTCACCGTCGACTCGCCGCCCGATTCACCAGCCGCGGCGGCTCGGGCATTCAGCTCGTTGATTATTAGCAACGCGTCGATCGGCGAAACGAACTCGTCGTTGTTCACGTCCACCATCGGCGACACGCTCGATTCGGCTTCGGCCACGCGCACCGCCACGCCACGCAAGCGCCGCGAGCCGGTACGATTCAGCTCGTTGATCACCATCAGTGCGTCGATCGCGGAAACTTCGCCGTCGCCGTCCGTATCCGTGCGTCGATCGCGATTGTGAAATCCGTTGCGAATGTCCAGCGGTGCGGAAGTAACCCGGACCGCTTCCGGATCGATCGCCGAATTCACGCCAAACACCAACATCTCGCTGGCCGGCGAATCCTCGACGGGCGTCACGTCGAAACGCAGTTCGCCGGATGTCGCGGCGGTGAAAGGCATGCGAAACAGCAACTGTTTGCCTTGTGTAGCCGTCAAGTCGGCCGAGGCGCCGACTGAATCGAATCGGCCCGTTTGGGTCTCGCTTCCCCGGCGAGCGTTCGCGAACTCCGACCCGTATTCGATGCGACCGCTGGGCGTCGCTCGTTCGGGATCGTACTGCAAATTGACGTAAGCGGCGAAGACGCCTTCCGGCGAGTTGCGGAGATCCTCGACATGGACCTCGACCCAAATCTCGTCGCCCGTTTTTACGTCGTTCACCGGCAGGCCGTTCGCGTCCACCACTTTCACGTCCACGCCGATCACTGGCGAGGGCCGTCCGACCACGACGACCACCGTGGCCGACGCGCCGCTATCGACCGTGTAAGTGAACGTCTCGGTGCCGACAAAATCTTCGGCGGGCGTGTAAACCACGGCTTGCCCATCGTCGCTGACGGCGACCGTGCCGCCCGCGTCCGGCGTGGATACCTCGGTCACTTGCGGCGCCTGCACGAACTCGACGCCAGGAAAATCGTTCGCCAACACTTCCAGACGATTCTTGGTCGAGCCCGGCTCGACACGGAAGCGATCGTTGTAAGGCTGGTTCTCGTCCGGCGTCGGCTCCGGCTGAAGATAAATCGTGACCGTCGCGGTCGAGGTGCGACCGCCGCTTTCAACGGTGTAAGTGAAGGTGTCGGCGAACATGTCGTTGCTGAACAACGGACGCGAATAAGTGAGCGACTTTCCATCGGCGGCGATCGTCACTTGAGCACGGGATGCTGGCTGGTCCACGGAAACGATCGTCGCGTCGCTTGGGATGGCATCGTTCGCCAACACGGACAGCGTGAGCTGCTCGACACCCCGCGGCAACGTATAGAAATCATCCTGAGCGATCCGACCGTAATGCAGCTCGTCGATCAAGACGGTCGGATCGGTCAGCCGGTTGGCTCGCACCAAATCTTCGGAAACGGTCAACAACACGTCGCCAATGCGAATCGCCCGCATCGGTCGCGAATCGTGTTGAATGCTTCCCAGCAGCCGCAGCGGATCGTCGGCGCCCGGCTCGACTTGCAACACCCAGAACTCATTCTCCATGCGATTCTGAAACTGGCCGTCCAGCTCCACCCACGGGCCGTAGGTCTGCATCGGAAACACCAGAATGCCCGACTCGGCGAAGTAAGAAACGGCATGATGATTCGAGAACGCTTCGGACCAACTCGCCCACATCCCGCTCAAGACCACTTGATCGATCCGCTGAGGATCGGACGGATTCGCCACATCGAACAACGAAACTTGCGGATCGGAAGCAAACGCTTCGCCATCGCGGCCCAATCCCACCAGCAGCCCTTCGCCCACCGGATGCAAATAGTTGGAAAACCCGGGGATCTTCAGCTCGCCGACCACGACCGGATCGGTCGGCTCGGACAAGTCGATCGTGAACAGCGGATCGACGAAGCGGAAAGTCACGAGGTAAGCTTCCTCGCCCATGAATCGCACGGCAAATATACTCTCGCCCGGCGCGATGTCCGTGATCGAGCCGACGGTTGTCAGCGCCTCGCCGTCTTGCCCCAGCACGAATAGATTGTTCGATCGCTCCTCGCCCCAACCTTCCGACGTGGCGACGCGCAGGTAGCCGGCGTACTCGTCCACCGCGAACTGATTGATCGTCGTGCCCGGAACAGAACCGGTCGCCACCAGCGTGACGCCGCCCGTTTCACTGTCCAAGTTGAATTTCTGAATGGCGGTCGAAGCGCCATCGGATAAATATTGTGCGTCGATCAGATATACATTGTCGGCTGACATGTAGACGGTCGATGTCGCCGTGGTAAATGTCGCCACGGCCGTTTCCGGTTGCGGCACCGATTGGCCGACGTCGAACGTCACGATGCTGGTCAAGTTCCAAACTTCATCGGCCAAAGGCTGATACAGGTCCGTTGCGTCGAGCAACGATCCTTCAACGATCACGTCACCCGCTGCGTCCTTAACATCGAATCGCGGCAGCGCGAGATCCGCAATCGAACCGCCGACTCGACTCACATAGTCCGCTTCGCTTTCGTAAACACAGCCCTTGCCCGTGGGCTCGGCTGGCGCCGGCCAATAATCGGACCACAGGCTGATTCTGGCAGGCGGCGGCGTGACCTCTCCATCGCACAGCACTTCGGGCTGTGGGAAGTTCAAATAATCATTGAGCACCAGATACACGCGGTCGTCGATCCGCCGCGTCGTCACCACCGAACCGTCCAGGCTAGTCTCGCTGACCAACGCGGGCGACGTCCGATCCGCGATGTCGTACACCCGCACCAGCGTGTTGGGCTCGCTGGCAATCGGCGACCAAACATCGATCGCCAAACCAAATTGTGGCGTTAAACCATAATGCGTGGAAATCACCGTCAGACGATCGCCGCTGACGAACAAATCGCTGATCCAATCGGCGTTGTCCAACTCGGCGGCAATCTTCAGATCATCCGTCGAGCGGGCGTCGATGATGCTGATCTTGTCGGCGTTCGCAATATAGAGGAACTCGCCATCGGTCTTGACCAAATCGCCTTCATCAACCCCGGCCACTTGAATGTTCGTGCCTTGATAGGAGAGATTCGCGGAGTCCAGGCTGATCCCCGCGTCCGCCACCGCCGCGACGCGTTCGCTGTAATACATCGGATAGGCCCACCAGGTCGCCGGCTGTCCGAATTGGTCTCGGTATCGCGCGACGGCGGAATCCAACAAATACTGCCGCAGCGACTCGTCCGATTCGAACGTGGCGATACGCGTCGCTGCATCGGCGTTCGTGTCGGCGGCTGAATTCGTCGACTCGACCGCGATCTCGGCCGCTACTCCCGTTTGACCGTCCAGCACGATCCGCGACTCAAGCCGCTCGGGCCCGATCGACAACCGACGACGACGCAGGATTGGACGTTTGGTTCGACGATGATCCCGTGGGCGACGCATAGTTACGTATCTCTCAGTATTACTTGGCCAAATCACCGCGATGCGTACCCCGCCGACAACCTTGAAAACGCTCGGTCGGGAAGGCACGCTCTTGCTTCCCGTAAGACTAAACGCGGAGACCTGACGCCAGCCATGAAAATACTCGGGTGGCAAAACAGGGGCAAGCGAAATGTCGCCACGCGTGGCGGCTCGATTTAAGATGGAACCGTACTCGACACCACTTGCTCGGAGCCGCCACGATGATTCGACGTACCGACCGACCGCGACGTTCCCTCGGCCAACCAACTCGCCGTCAATTTGTACGCACGGCTGCCATCGGAGCCGGACTGGCCGCGACTCAAGCGTTTCAACCGCCCCGACTGCCGGCCAAGGATTCGGCTCGGCATTTTACGATCGCGGATATCGAACGAGTCACCGTGCGCGTGCCGTACCGCGAAACACCGGCGCGAAATATGGATCGCGAGTTGCCGCATTGGCGATACTCGGAAATCGTCACCGTGACGCTCAAGAACGGCGTCCGTGGTTTCGGCGAGACGCTGCTGTATTACACCTGGGGAGCGACGCGCGACGACGATGTTCAGCGTGCTCGCGGGCAGAACGCCGCCTCGATCATGTGGGACGACACACTGGGCGCCGGGCTTCAGATGGCGCTGTTCGACGCCGTGGCCCGCTCGCTGGATGCACCGATCCATGCGTTGCTGGGAACGCAAGTTCATCAGCGCACGCCGCTGTCGTGGTGGAACATCGATACTTCGGCGGCCGACATGGCGGCGGAATGCACGCTGGCCAAGAGCCTCGGCTACCACGCCTACAAGACCAAGGGGCGACCCTGGTTCGATCTGGATGAGCAAATGACGGCGGCCTCGCGCGTGGTGCCCGATTGGTTCAAGATCGATATGGACTTCAACGACACGCTACTTAACGCCGAACAAGCCCTGCCGATCCTTCGCCGATTGGGCGAGAATCCGCGCGTGGCAATTTTCGAGACGCCGATCCCGCAGTCCGATATTCGCGGCAACCAAAGAATCTGCCACGCGACGGACGTGGCGGTGGCGATGCATTATGGCGATCCGTCGCCGGAGGTGGCGATCAAGGAAAGTGTGTGTGATGGGTTTGTGGTAGGCGGCGGAGCAAGCCGGTTGATGAAGAGCGGGCATACGGCGGCGAGCGCCGATTTGCCGTTCTGGCTCCAATTGGTCGGCACCGGCATCACCGCCGCCTGGTCGTTGCATTTCGGCGGAGTCCTCAGCCACGCAACTTGGCCCGCGGTGAATTGCCACCAACTTTATACTCACACGTTGCTGACAAAGCCGATCGAACTGAACCAAGGCGTGGCGGAAGTTCCCACTACGCCCGGTTTGGGATATGAGATTGATTGGGACGTGGTCAAACGATTCACGGTCCCGAAACCCGCTCGCCGCCCCGATCCGCCGCGATTGATCGAAACCACCTGGACCGATGGTTCGAAGATGTACTTAGCGAACAACGGTCGAGTCAACTTCATGCTCGATGCCGCCCGTTTTGGCAAAATGCCGTTCTATCAACCCGGCGCCGACACTCGTCTGGTTCCCAACGACAACTCCGCCCGCTGGCGCGACCTCTACCAACAAGCCCGCCGCGGTCCAGTATTGCTCTTAGATTGAGTGACTAACTTCCCAACTGCGGTTCGCGTTCGGCGATGATGATTAGCTGGTCGCCGGCGGAAAAGCGGTGGTCGCGGGGGTTGACTAGCATTCGACCTTGTGGGGTTTCGGCGGCGACGAGAATGGCGTCGTGTCGATGCTTTAGCTCCGTAAGAACGTCGACGAATGGCCGGTCGACCCACGATGCTGGCAGCGGTACGCGGAAGAAGCCGTTGCCATGCTGATAAGTCATAAGTTCACTGAAAACGCCGATCATTCCCTTGTTCATGCAGGCGTGGGCCAGTAGATAAGCCCCGTACTCACCGCTCACAACAAAGTCGTTGACGTTGCCGACTTGCAAATGGGTTCCGTAAGAACGGTTGAGCAACTCGGCGCAGGTGTAGACTGCCGGGTTGAGTTTCTCGACCGTGAGTGCCGCCAGAATCGTGCGCGCGTCCGCATCCTGTTCGCTGCGCCCGCCGTGTCGATCGGAAAGAATGATACAAGTCGACGCGCGGTGGACGCCCGCTTGTTCCAAAGCGGGAATGCGCGTGAAATCGTCGTTTAAGAATATCATCTGCTTACGAAGGTCCGCCGCAACCTGGGGCGGCTCGCCCTCAAATTGAGAGATCACGGCCACGGCCTTTTCGCTGAAACCGCGGGACGCTCGGAACTCACGGATGATAATCTCGGCTTTATTATTCCAACCGCAGATAATCACATGGTTGAAAAGCTCGTCCCACTGCATGCCAGTGCCTTCCATTCTTAGTCTTTCCACCATGAAGGCCGAGACCGTGCCCGTGAACATGGCGAAAATTGTGAGTCCCATAAACATCACAAAAACCGAAACGAACTTTCCAGCCAACGTCCGGGGAGCGTTCGGAATCGGTTCGCCCGCGAACAGCGAGTAGACGCTAAACCAAAAGGCGTCTTGAAAGCCAAACGCGGCGGCTTCGTCCGAATCCACGTCGCTGCTATCGGCCGCGTCGGAACTATTACTCGCGACGTCGGTTTCCGTCGCGTAACCAGTGGCGGTCTCGCGCTGGCCTTCGAAGTACATCATCGCGCCGGTCGCGAATAACACCGTCAAAACCAACATGCCGCACGTAAAGAGATACTCGACGAACCCTCGCCGCATGACTTCGGGAAAGTGAATCGACAGTCGCGAGACGACGCCGAACAGCCGCAGCAGCCGTAGCAAACGCAGCAGCCGCACGGCCCGCGCGACTCGGAACACGCGAAACAGCGGCAGGACCGCGATCAAGTCGATCCAGTATTCGCGAAAGAAACGCCGTTTGCTGCGAGCGGCCATGAATCGCAGCGCCAGTTCGACCACAAACACCATCGTGACGCTGTCATTCGCGAGCGCCAGTTGGTACACCAACTGTTCATGTTCGCCCGTCCCGTCATTCGAGGCCACCGTGAATTCAATCAGCGTCAACCCAACGGAGATCAACACCAACCCGCCGATTATCAATTCCACTCCCGGACGGGCAAAGAATTTCCCCAATCGCTGCTGCCAAGGTCGCGAACCGGCGACAACCGCCGGGACGGAGCGTTTTTGCGAGGAAGCGGAGTGGCGAGGATCGGTTGACGCGGACATGAGATCGGTGAATGCCCAGTGACCAAGAGAACGACGTCCAGCAGATGGTAGCGAATTCCCGCCGCCAGTCTGCCCAGGAGAACACCGGCGGCGATGTGCCGTCGTCCCGACATGGCAGTCCGCTATTGCACGGGATCGTCGGACGACTCGGACCAGTGTTCGCAAAGCAAATCGCGCAAGAGTGCGGCCGCTTCCCGCGCGATGCCAGGCGAAGTGCTCTCGCGCGGACCTGCCACGTTCAGCGTCCGAATCGCTTGCCCACGCAACCAACTCTGCATCGCGGTCACGTCCGGCTCGGTCGCCAGATCGACCAAGAGCAGCGGTTTCGAATGCCGGCGAGTCAACATTTCCGTCAACTTCGTTCCGCCAGTTAGCCGCTCGCGATAAACGATCAGCGTCCCGTCCGAATCGAGCACGTTCTGCTCGGTACGCTGCGGATAGTCGGGCGAATCGGTTTCGCGGAGCTGATATCGCGCGGCGATCGGGCCATCCTCGGCCAAACGCCCACGCGGGCACCAACCGCCATGTTCGATTCCCAATTCGATGGCCACATCCAACGCCGCGCGATCGACGCCCGTTTGACCGCCGGAAACGACACGGTCGACGACGAAACGGATCGGCGTCAGTTCCGCGACGGCCGGTTTAGTGCGCGGGCCCCGTCGCTTGCGAGGCACGGATTCGGCGCTGCCGGACGACGCTCGTCGCTTCCCCGCCACGCTTCACCCCGCCCGCGTGCAAGCCGCATTGCTAACGATCAACCGAGAAAGCTCGTCGAACGTGGCCAGCATCGTCGCCTCGTCGATCAAGTTCTGTGCATCCACGGCAATCGCGGCGGCGCCCAAACTCCGAGCGGCCTGCAACGTCGCGATCCGAGCACTCACGACCGCCGTTTCCTCGGCTCGCAATTCCGAAGCGGCCATCGTTTCCGCTAGGGCTGAAACCAAATCGCGTTGCGTCGGTTCCGAATTCGGGCCGCTAAAGCGCGAGTCGATGCCGTCGAACAGATCGGCCAATTGCAATCGTTCCAGCCGCGCGGTCATTTGTTCGTCGGTCCACGGGCCGCTGCAACAAACGGACAACGACAGCCCGGCCCGCGAAAGCTGCTCGAGCGTCTGACGCACGTGCGGCAACGGACGAGCGTTCTCTTCGAATTCGCGGCGGCGACTCTGCCCGGCCGCTTGGACCTCGTCTAACTGTGCCGGCGTAAAGCCGAGCGACGTCAAATACCAGCGCATCGTCTGCCAGTAATCGGCTTGTTGCAAGTTAATCAGCGGCAGGTAATCTTCTTCCCACACGCGGGCAAAGACCGTGAAATGCGAATACATGCCCATGCGCGACAGCAACTGAAACAACCATCGCACCCACAACGTGCCGTCGTACAGCACGCCGGCGGGATCGAAAATTACGCCGGCCAAACGCAATTCCTGAGGATGGCCGGAAGCGGTCGAGTCGGAACACGCGAGCGGCAGTTCGCCGATGGCAGGCGTCGGCGTCTGAGTTTCGCGGCGTCGCAAGGCACGTTGCAGGAGCATCGGTCCAATTCCTTTGCGGGAGAGGTCAAGCAAACCTCGCGCCCGTCACGTTTTGCCTGCCCGCTCACACGCGACGTTCGGCGTTGGGGGGAAGTGTAGTTTGGCGTGCAATCAGCACAACCCTCGTAACGGCGGGTCAGTAACGCTGTTCGGGCGGGGGCAACGAATCGGGCTCACGACGCTTGGCTTTGCCGACCCCGGTCAGGCCACTCGCGCCGGCGTGGCCGTGCGAACGGAGTTCAACGCCGCCATCCGCTGGCGCAAAGCTGGCTGTTGTTGCAACAGGCCGGCGATGTGTTGCCAGTCGAGCCCGTCGGGGCCGAGTGCGTCGTAAATCGTATGCAAGTGGTCCCAGTCTTCTTCGCGCTCGGCCGCCAATCGCAAATCATTTCGATCCAGCGGCTCGGGCACGGCCAGCAACCTCAGTTGAAAGATCTCGGGATGCGACATGATGAAACGCGTCGGCTCTTCGCGATCGGTCAGCCGCGTGGCAAATCGGTCGGCGCGAACCAGCGCGGCGGCTCGCACCCATTCGGCGAACAGACCCACATGCGATCGCATCGCCGGCTCGCCCGTGCGGCAACTATATCCAACGTAGTCAACACGCGGATGTTGATTTCCGGTGACCACCAATCGCTCGATCAAGCTCGGGTCGACCAGCGGCGAACGGAGCGAAATGCGTACGGCGGCCGAAGCATCGAACCTTCGCACCACGCCGGCTAATCGAGCCAGCGAATCGCGTTCGGCGGCCGAGATCACCGTCGCATCGCCGGGCAGCACGCGCCGCGCACACTCGGCGTCGCAGTCATGAGCGAGCACCACGATGCGATCCAAATGTTCGGCTTCCGATACACGACGCACGACCCATTCCAGCAACGTCACGTCGCCGAATCGGCGGTTCGCGAATTGGCAACTGGTCTGCCCCGATCGGTTTGGAACGCTGGGAAAACAGCCGACTTCGATTACGGCCAGAGTTTGCGACATCCGTGTCTACTCCGATGGAAAGTGAGAAAATCAGCGGTGAGAGTCGAGGCGGGGCAGTTCCATCGCTCCGGATTGAAGTGCCGCGTTTAAGGCCACGGCTTGTGACTCGCAAGCGACGGCGGAAGTGTATCTTCGCGACTGGAATAGGGTCAATAGAAATGCGACCCGAATCGGCTCGCGCCGCCTGGAATCACCAAATTCGCAGCGACTGCCGAAACAGCTCGGTCAACTCCGCTTCGCCCGCCGGGATCGGCGAAAGCTTGGTCACGCGGTGTTGAGGCAGCGTGCCGGCGACCAGTTGCGGAATGTCGGCTTCGGTATAGCCGACCGCCGCCAGCCCGTTGGGCATCTGGGTTTCGCGCATGAAGTACGTGACGCGCTCGGCCAACACCGAACCGGCGTCCTCGGCACGCACGTCGCGACATCCGCTCCCAAAGCGGCCGCGGCGCGAAGATGCCGCTCGGGCGCCGCCGCCGCGGTGAAACGCACGACGGCCGGCGTGTTCAAGATCACCGACATGCCGTGCGGAACCAGCGGATGATCGACCGCGTAACCGTCCGGCCGAAACCGCTTGACCATGCCCGCCACGGGATAGGACATCCCGTGCGGCAAGTGAACGCCGGCGTTGCCAAACCCGATGCCGGCGATGGCGGCGGCCAGCAGCATCTGACCGCGAGCTTCGTCGTCGCTCGTGTCGCGGACGGCTCGCAACAGCGATTCGTTGACAATCTCCAAAGCCCGCAAAGCCCAGATGTCGCTGATCGGATTCGCGCCTTGATAGGCCGGGCGCTCCAGCGGACGAGCCGGCTTGGGCCGCCGATCGAATGGCAGCGCGGTGTAAGACTCCAATGCGTGGCTGAGCACGTCCAAGCCAGCCGAGGCCGCGACGGCCGCCGGTTGCGAGCGGGTGTTGTCCGAATCGACGATGCCAAGCGTCGGCTTGAGATAGCGATGCGCGATGCCGGTCTTGGCGTGTTGTTCCACATAGTCAAAGATCGCCACGCCGGTCGTTTCGCTGCCGGTGCCGGCGGTCGTGGGAATGGCGATCAGCGGTTTCAGCGGCCCTGGAATCGGCAGCCCGCGTCCGATCGGAGCATTCACATAGTCAAAGAAGTCGGCCGGATAGGTCGAGTACAGATTCGCCGCCTTGGCCGTGTCGATCGTGCTGCCGCCGCCCACCGCCACGAACGCATCGAAGCCGCCCGCCGTGGCCGCTTCGGCCGCCGCGCGAAAGCTGGCGTCGGTGGGCTCGACCGACACCGCGCTGAACAGCTCGAAATCGACGCCCTGACCCGAGATCGCTTCGCGCACAACATGGCCCACGGGCAAGTCGACCAGCGCCGGATCGATCACCAACATCACGCGCCGCGCGCCCAAGTCGCGCAGGTCCATTCCCACCTCGGCCGTGATTCCGCTGCCAAAGCGAATGTTCGAGGCCGACATCTGAAACGCCGTATCGTGTTGCATCGCGATGTTCCTTCTTAACACCCGTCGGCAAACAAGTCACCCAATCAATTGGAGCGGTAGGACGCAATTACTTTGGTTTCGCGTTACCGGACGGCTCGCGCCGTGCCGCTTTCATGAGCATAGTCGCCTTTCGCTCCGCGACATTAGCGTCGCCTTTCGCTCCGCGAAAGTAGCGTCACCACACACCACACCACACAAACCTCACTCCTTCCCTCGCCCCAATTCGCGCGTCAGAAACCCCAGTTCGTCCGTCGCCGCATCAATGCGTTTCGACACCGGCGTACCAGCACCGTGACCTGCCTTTGTCTCGATCCGAATGAGAGCCGGGGGATCGCCGGTATGAGCCGCCTGCAGCGCGGCGGCGAACTTAAAACTATGAGCCGGCACGACACGGTCGTCGTGATCGGCCGTCGTCACCATCGTGGCGGGGTAACAAGTCCCCGCGCGGAGATTATGTAGCGGCGAATACTTCATCAAATTCGCGAACTCGGCCGCGTCGTCCGACGACCCATACTCGGAAACCCAAGCCCACCCAATCGTGAACTTGTGATACCGCAACATATCCATCACACCCACGGCCGGAATCGCGGCCGCGAACAGCTCGGGCCGCTGTGTCATCGCCGCGCCGACTAACAAACCACCGTTGCTGCCGCCACGAATCGCCAGCGTGCTCGGCGTGGCGATCCGCTGCTCGATCAAATACTCGGCCGCGGAAATGAAATCATCAAACACATTCTGCTTGCGGTCTTTCATCCCCGCCTCATGCCATTGTCGACCATATTCGCCGCCGCCGCGCAAATTAGCCACCACATAGACGCCGCCGCGTTCCAACCATACCAAATTCGCCACCGAAAAACCGGGCGTCAGCGAGATATTAAAGCCGCCATAACCATATAGAATCGTGGGGTGCGGCCCGTCCCCCAGATCTCGGCGATGGGTGATAAACAGCGGCACGCGCGTTCCATCGCGACTGGTACAAAACACCTGCCGCGTCACATAATCGGCCGGGTCGAAAGCCACGTTCGGAGCGCGGAACAAGTGGCTCTCGCCCGTGGCAATGTCATAACGATAGATCGCGCCAGGCGTCGTGAAGTTGGTGAACGAGTAGAACGTCTCACGATCCGTTCGCCGTCCACCAAAACCGCCGGCCGAACCGATGGCTGGCAACTGCACGTCGCGCTCGTGACGCCCCGCCAGATCAAAGACCCGAATCCGGGAGTGCGCGTCGGTCAGATACTCGGCAAAGAACCGGTCGCCCACCAAGCTCACGCCGCTCAGCACATGCTCGCTGGGCGGAACGATCTCGCGCCAAGCCTCCGGATTCGGCTGCTCCAAATCCACGGCGATCACGCGTCGCATCGGCGCGTCGTTGTCCGTGGCCAGAAAGAACGTCGAGCCATCGTTGCCAATAAAGTCATACTCGGCATCAAAACCCGACAGCAACTCCACCACCTCGTCCGCTCCGCCGGCGCCGTTGCCGCTGGCCGCGAGGTCCAAATAGAACAGTTGGTTCTTACGCTCGGTCCCACGCCAGACCGAAATGATGAGATAACGTCCGTCCTCGGTCACATGGCCGCCGAAGCCCCATTCTTTTTCGTCGGGACGCTCATATACCAACGTATCGTGGTCTTGGGGATCACCGAGCTTATGAAAGTACAGCTTCTGATAATAATTCTGCTGAGTCAGCTCGTCCCCGGCTTTCGGTTCATCATATCGGCTGTAATAGAAACCACTGTTATCCTTCTTCCACGACGCGCCGGAGAACTTGACCCACCGCAACACATCGGCCCGGTCCTCGCCCGTTTCGACGTCGCGCACGTGCCACTCGCGCCAATCCGATCCGCCGCGAGCGATCCCATAGGCCAACGAGCGGCCGTCCTCGCTAACGACCCAGCCGGCCAACGCCACCGTGCCGTCCTCCGAAAGCCGATTGGGGTCGAGCAACACTCGCGGCTCGCCTTCCAAACCGTCGGTCACATACAAGACGCTTTGGTTCTGCAATCCATCATTGCGTTCATAGAAGTACCGTTCGCCACGCCGGCGCGGCAAACCGAATCGCTCGTAGTTCCAAAGTTCGGTCAGCCGCCGTCGAATCTCGGCCCGTTCGGGGATCGACTCCAGATAGCCGAAGGTCACGCGGTTCTGAGCCACGACCCATGCCTTGGTTTCGTCGCTGTTGGGATCTTCCAGCCAGCGATACGGATCGGCCACGGTCGTGCCGTGGTAATCGTCCACTTGCGAGCCGAGTTGTGTTTCGGGATAGGTCAGCTTGATCGAAGGCATCGGCTTGGGTTCCACGGCGGACAGGGCGGGCGCGAGCAGCAGGTTCAGAAAACAGATTGCGAACAACATACCGTCGCGGATCAGTGGACGCGCGAGTGGGCCAGCGGGCATCGGCGATTCTCCTGGAAACGAGCGGCGAGAGGGCGGGACAGCGTGCGGCGGCGAATCCAACACGTCTCGGATTAAAACGAGTCAGTCTAGCGAGCCAGAATCGAACCGCCAGCTTGTCTTGCCATCGCACGAGCCGTCCGGTAGGCGCCATCGAAGCGGCACGGCGCAAGCCGTCCGGTAACGCGGAACCGGAGGGCTCGCGCCCTACCGCTCCAATCGTTGCGTCTGGGGGCTCGCTTCGCTCGACCCCAGGCACACACCGATCCGCGTCCAACGGACGTTCACTTCGGCGGCGACACGTGTCGGCGGGCGTGGTAGGCGTTCAACTTCGGCAACGACACGTGTCGGCGGGCGTGGCAGACGTTCACCTTTGCCGGCGACACGTGTCATCGAAGCGGCACGAGCGAGCCGTCCGGTGGTGCGAAACCGGAGTGGCCGGCTCCACCGGTTTTAAAGCTATCGCGGCTGGATAGCGTTGCGGGGCGGGGTTTTCTGCTTTGGGTATCTTGCGACACTTGGAGGACGGCTTCAGTCTTTCTCGGAGGTTTCCCCATGACGTTTGCGCCGGTGTTTGATCGTTTTATCAAAAAAAGTCCCATCAGTGTGATGTTGCGTGGCACGCTGGAAAATGTGTTTGCCGCCGATAAGATGAATGCCTTGTTTCGGGAAAACGCCGTCCGGCAAGTGGATGGCAAGCTGGCGTTCTCCACCTGCGCGGACTTGATGGCCTTGGTCGTGACCACCATCCGGCCCTCGGTCAACGCCGCTTATGTAGCCGAAAGCGAACGCTTTTCTGTCTCCGTCCAATCGGTTTACAACAAACTGTCTGGTATCGAACCCGAAGTTTCCGAAGCCTTGGTCCGGCAAACGGCTGACGATTTGCGAGAGGTTTTGGCCGCTTTGGCGGCGCCTGCCGCCGGGCCGTTGCCGGGATTCGACGTGCGCCTCGTTGACGGAAACCACTTGGCCGGCACCGAGCATCGGTTGCTGGAGTTGCGTGGTTTGGGAGCCGCTGCTTTGCCCGGACATACGATCGTGATCCTCAATCCTCACACACAATTGCTGGAGGACGTGTTGGTGTGTGAGGACGGTCACGCGAACCAGCGGACGATGTTTGACCGGCTCCTGGAAAAAGTCGTTCGCAAGCAATGTTGGATCGCCGACAGCCATTACTGCACGAAAAAGATGTTGTTTGGAGTCAGCCGCCGCGGCGCTTACTTCCTGGTCCGCCAGCATCGTTCGCTGTCGGGCGAGTTGCTGGGAAAACGCCGCAAATTGGGACGCGTCAGCACGGGCGTGCTGTACGAACAAACGCTGAAGATCAGCGCCGGCGATGAGGAATTGACCGTGCGCCGCTTGACGATTGTGCGCGACCAGCCGACGGCCCAGGGCGAGACGGAAGTGCATCTGTTGACCAACCTTCCGCCGAAGGTTTCGGGAAAGAAGGCGGCGGAAGCTTACCTGGATCGCTGGAGCATTGAGACGGCGTTTGGCAAGTTGGCCACGACGTTGCGCAGCGAGATCAACACGCTGGGCTACCCGGACGCGGCCTTGTTTGGTTTCTGTGTGAGCGTGGTGTTGTACAACGCGATGCGAGTTGTGTTGGCGGCGTTGGAAGCCGCCCATCCGCTTCCCACGGTCGAAGAGGACGATCCGAATGTGGTCAAGTCGCCCCGCTATTCGCAGCATTACTTGTGGGACGAACTGAGCGGTGTTTGGCGAGGCATGGAGATTGCGATCGAGCAAGCGGAGTGGACCGCGGCATTCGCCGGCCTCACTCCGAAGCAACTGGCGAACAAGCTTCGCTGGCTGGCGAATCGCGTCGATGCCAGAAAATATCACACCAACCGGTATCGCAAACAAAAGACGAAACGCAAGAAAACGATCAGCGGCAACCGAGGCAATCATGTTTCCACACAGAAAGAAATCAACAACCGAAAACGGGTCTCGCTTAAACTGTTGCAATGACAGCTTTAAAACCCTGGGCGCAAACCCTCCGGTTACGCGGTGCCGAACGAATCGCGCCGCTCCGCATAATCGGTAAGAACAATCATCTAGCGACTAAACAATGAATACCATTCAACAACAATTATTTCGAGAGCAACGTCGTCACTTTTTGCGAACGGGATCGCTAGGGATCGGTGCCGCGGCGCTGGCTACCTTGTTTCAGTCATCCGGAGTGTTCGCACGAGACGCGGTCGCTGAAGGCGCGGCGAAATCACTCGTTGCGGGACTACCGGAACTTCCGCACTTCGCCCCTCGCGCTAAGCGCGTTATCTACCTATTTCAGAGCGGCGCTCCATCGCAAGTGGATACGTTCGACTATAAACCCACGCTAGAAAAGTTAGATGGAACGGAATTGCCGGACGCCGTACGGCAAGGTCAGCGGCTCACCGGCATGACCGCGGGGCAAAAGCAGTTCATTGTCACCAAGAGCTTTTCGCCGTTTCGACAACATGGTCAATCCGGCCAGTGGATCAGCGATCTATTGCCGCATCATGCCAAGATCGCGGACGAGATGTGTATTGTTCGCTCGATGCATACCGAAGCCATCAATCACGATCCGGCGATCACCTTCGTGCAGTCCGGACATCAACAACCGGGCCGTCCCAGCCTCGGGTCGTGGTGCAGTTATGGCCTGGGCAGCGAGAATCAAGACTTGCCCGCCTTCATTGTGTTGCTGTCGCATTGTACCGACCCACAAGCTCAGCCATTGTATTCACGATTGTGGGGCAGCGGCTTTCTGCCGTCCAGCCATCAAGGTGTAAAGCTTCGTTCGCAAGGTGATCCGGTCTTGTATCTCAATGATCCAACCGGCGAGTCGTTAGAGGAACGTCGGTCGATGCTGAACCAGCTACAGAAGCTTAATTCACTGCGTCACGAACAGATCGGCGATCCGGAAATCGATACACGAATCGCCGCCTATGAGATGGCTTTCCGGATGCAAGTCTCCGTGCCGCAATTGGTAGATTTTAGCGACGAACCGGAAAGCACTTTCGCATTGTACGGTGAAGACGCTCGCACGCCCGGCACGCACGCGGCCAATTGCTTGTTGGCACGACGCTTGGCGGAGCGAGATGTGCGGTTCATTCAGCTCTACCATCGCGGGTGGGATCATCACAGTAATCTTCCTGGGCGCCATCCAGGACTCGCTCAGCAGACCGATCAAGGCTCGGCCGCGTTGGTGTTAGATTTGAAACAGCGAGGACTGCTGGACGACACACTTGTTATCTGGGGCGGCGAATTCGGACGCACCGTTTACGCTCAGGGCAATCGCGCCAGTTTTGGTCGCGATCATCACCCTCGCTGCTTTAGCATTTGGATGGCCGGTGGCGGCGTGAAGGGTGGCTTTTCCTACGGCGAGACGGACGACTATTGCTATAACGTGGTCCGAGACGGTGTGCATGTGCATGATCTCAATGCCACGATCATGCATTGCTTGGGGATCGATCACGAGCGGCTAACATTCAAGTTTCAAGGCCGCCGATACCGCTTGACCGATGTTCATGGACACGTGGTAAAAAATATTTTGGCTTAGCCCACGAAACCGCCCGATGACCTCAGCGCCAACTCGACGAGTTGCAGTATTATCTGCAGCCGCGACTCGCCGAGTGGCTGAGCTAGCCAAAGGAGCAACCTTGGCCTTTATAAATCTGGCAATCGGCTACTTCTTGGCCCAGAAATCGAAAACCAGCACTTGGTCCAAGCGGGGGCCGACGAGTTTGACGAATTCTTGGTGGGCCGGATGGGGCAAGTAGATGTCGCGACCTTTTTCGTTGCGGAATGTCACGACGAAACCGTGGGTATAGCCGGCGGCCTTGTTCTCGACGCTTACGTCCGTCCCCCATTCAAAGTCGACGATCTCGTCGATCTTTTTCGGCAACGCGGCGAAAGCGTCGACAACTTCCTGAACCTGCTCCTTGGTGACTTCGTCCTTGAACTTGAACAGCACGACGTGTCTCAGCAGTTTCTCGGACTTGGCGTCTTCCGCGCCAGCGGGAGCCGCAAATGTCATGGCAGCGATCCCAGATAAACTGAGGGCAAGCAGCAGCGATGGAAGGTTCGTGAAGAGATTCGTCATGGGTTGGTTCCTTGCTGGGTATAGTTTCGAGTGATTATCTGGCGGACTGCCGCGAAGCTGAACGGGCGCCAGCCGAAGTGTGTCAGCATTAACAGCCGAGTCGAACCTGTCAACCATTGTCCACGGACACGAAGGAATGCCGCGATGGCCACGCCGAAGGGACAGCATCTATACGTCAATCTGGGCGCGTCGCAAGCCCGTCGCCGATTGAAAGGTTTCGGGCACGGCGTGCGCAAGGTGCAAAGCGCGGGGCGGCATCGGGCGGTGATCATTCACACGGCGACTGGGCAACATCAGTCGGAATTGGAAGCAAAGTTCGCGGATGTGGGGTTTTCGAGCGTCGACTCTGATTTGGGAGAACCGATTGAAAACCTGCGAAACTTGGGGCCAGCCAGCGGTGCTTGGTTGCGGAGCGTCGAGATCGCCACGGTGGCCGACTTGCGCCGTATCGGGCCGGCGTTGGCTTTTCGTTTGGTCAAGCAACGGCAGCCGCGCGTGAGCTTGAATCTGCTGTGGGCGCTGGCGGCGGGCTTGGCCGATTGCGACTGGCGGGACCTTTCGGCCGCCGAGCGTCAACGACTGAAGCAACAGTTGATCGACTGACAAGTCGACAAGTTTCCGCAGCACTTGTTGATCAATATCAGCCGCAGTTTGGAACCCTTGAGCGATCGGGCGTTATTTTTTGGGCGCCGTGACGATCAACGTGACCGGACGACTAGGCGTCGATACCAATGTGTTGGGGCGTTGTTCGGCGGCCGGATCCTTGTTAAACGGAACTTGCCCCTGACCCAATACCGAAAGCGTATAGCGTCCCGGATTCGTGTTGGGCTGGACTTTAATTTTCAGTTCCGCTTCGGTTTGGTTCGGATTGAATTCGAAGTTGCCGAGCTGAAATTGGCCCGGAAAACTTAGCGGCTGAACTGTTACCTTGGCTTCGAACTCGGGCCAAAGACGGCGAAGGCGCAGCTTCAGCGACGCTTCCTGGCCCGCTTCGACTTCCAACGATTCTGGCTCGATGCGCAAATCAAACGGGCCTCGCTCGCGAATCGCAACGGCCAGCCCTCGTTGCGGACGACTCGTTCCGCTGTTGTTCCAGACTCGCGTGTAGGGGCGAACTTCGCGGCGAAACTCGCGCCCGTCCACTTCGCCCGTAGCGATCAAGCGAACGAAGCCGGTCGCATCCGGCGCATCGTCATCCGCCCACAAGACGAAGGTGCCTCGCGTATTGTTGGTAATCGTCGTCGGTTGAAAATGCATGCCGGGCGGAAGATTCTCGGCCGTCAGCGTCACTGGGCCGTTGTAGCCGCCGGCCTGATGGATCACCACGTCCAAGTAAGTCGCCGTTCCCTTGAAAACGTTGGCTCCGCCGGGATTGGGATTTGTGCGATGGATGGTGGCGGCGAAGAAGTCCGGCTCGGCTCGACGCACGGCCAGCACATACTGGTACCGGGCCCCGCCACGCTGATAGCGATCCTGGACCAACACCCGGTACTGCCGATCCTTCGACAAATTCACCGATTGAGACGGATCGCGCAGGTGGCCATCGAACGCGTTGATGCGATGCCCGAAATCATCGAGCTCGGTCACACGATTCCCGCGATCATCGACGATTACCAAATACGGATCCGCGCGGCCAGCAATGCGTTCGCAATACACATCAAAGTAATGAGCTCCGTCTTCCGTCACGGTGAACTGATACCAGTCCGCGTCGCGTGGTTTGTCGAAGCGGCCCGCGACAACCAGCGGCAGCACAACGTCCTGGGCCGTCTCCTGAGTGTCGTTGGCTTCGGATTCGATCGTCACGGGGTTGTTGGTGACCAACAACGGTTGCGCGTCCCAGGCGCCGCCCATTCCACTGGCAACGGCTTGCATTCCGAGCAGTGTGCAAGTGGCGGCGGTCGGCGCGGTCGAATGATGCGTTGGATGATTGAGAAAGCGATACTGCCCCCAATCCAATAGCTCCGCGGACGGCGCGGCCACAGGCAACGGCATACTCTCCAGCGGCCGATCGTCGACAGACAATGTCGAAGGCTGACCACCCAGCGAACCGAGATTGCGACCGTAGGCCGTCAACTCTGTCGCCTCGCCGGCTCGAATCACCGGTGGAAAGACGTTTTCCAAACGCGGCTGGTCCGTAATCTCCAATCGGTACGGATAGCCGCCTCGATACGATAGATCGTGCAGCGCCACGATATACTCGCCGTCAGCCGGCGCGACAAAGTCGATCAGCGGATCTTGGCCAAAGTAATCCGAGCTGCTGGCGATCAGCGAGCCCGTCGCCGAACGGAGCGTCATGTTCGCATCCAGTTCGGAATCCAGACGCTGAGCCTGACAGTCAATCACCACGCGTTGGTCGGCAGCGGCCGCGAAACGGTAGAAGTCTTCGCTGTTGCCATCGACGGTTCCATTGACCGCGGAGTTCATCGAGACGACTTGCGCGGTCTCGATCGTCCGGTTCTGCCCATTGTCTTGCTGGTCGGTCAGACCTTTCGAAACGGCGAACAGCCGCGGATTGCTCACACCGAAGCGGCCGACCAGATAAACGTCGTACGTTCCGGCCGGCACGTTGGCGTCGATGGTCACGCGAAAGTGCTTTTCCTTTTCGGGAATCGGCGCGGCTTGAATCCCGGCATGATCGAACAGCAATCGGTCGACGCCGTCGATTTCGGCTCCCGCAATCTCGACTTCGATTTCCGTGCCAGCCACCGCGCCCAGCGGCTTCAGGCGGTCGAAGCGAATCTCAGGCAGTTCGGCTCGCCCCGACAGCGGCGCGGCGATCACAAGCAAACAAACAACGACGCAGGTGGCGAAGCGAATCACAGGCGGAGTCTCGGCGGGATTAGGCGGGAAGCGAAGGCGGGCGAAGGACACGGCGCGGGATAGCTCCGTGCCCCAAAATTCCTTCCGCGCAGTATCTTTGCTCACGCGACGTTTCGCAACTCGGAAATCGCGGCGGCGCCACGGATCGTGCTCGCGGCAGCTATCTAACTAGCAGCTACCTACTTGTCGTAACCGATTCTCGTCGTGCCGGGCAGCATCGTTTGGTTCGCGGCTTGAGGCACGAAATACGGGATCGGCGTCTCGGACAGCGTGAACAACAGTTGCTGGAAGATCGCGTCGCGCACGGTTGCCTCGTTGGCTTCTTCGGCTCGCACCGTGACGGAACGCGGGTTATACACGACCGTGTCAGTCCAAAACGTTTGGGAACCATCGGCTAGGCCGAGTGCCAGTTGCATGCTGACGTTCGTGGACTGAACCGTCCTTCCCGTCGCCGGTCCGAAGAATCCCTGGCGTTCTTGCAGCGTCTCACCCGCTGCCTCGTTGTAAACAACCTTCAATTCGACCGGCTGGCCATCCGCCACCGAGATCTTGTCGCCGTCGAATCGTTTGCCAAAAATCTCCGCCAAACGCTCCCGCGTATCAGGCTCGGTACCATATCGCAGTTCACCGACCTGTAGGTTCAAGCTGACGGATTTGCCGGGGCTGAGATGAGCCGCTCCCGATTGTTCGAGTGCCGCCAGGCTGGCGTTGATCTGGTCCCACGGAATCGGCACGAAGCCCAATCGTTTCTGGTTGTACGGACCGCCTTGAGCGATCCATCCGCCGGGCAACGAGGCGCGGGCAGTCAAGCGGCTGGAGATGTGCAAGTCGAGGTTCCAAACCACGCGTCGCGTTTTCCGTTCGATAACCGTGCCGCCGAACAAGCACCAGCCGCGATCGCCTAACCACTCGACCGCTTTGCCCGCATAGGCCGAAGCGGTCGGCGGCTTGCCCGCCATGGCAATCGAATCGACCTGCTTGCCCGTCGCGGGATCGAGAAAAGCAATGGTCGAATTCGTGTCGGAAAACACGAACGCCAGTTGCCGCCCGTCCGGCGAGAAAGTCATACCGCGAAACACGCCCGCCCGATCCGCAATCACATCATCCAGCGACAAGTGACCGGCAATGACCCCGTTGTCGAGATCAAACACGTGCAGCTTGTTCGCACCGTGGATGCCGAACAAATAGCGACCGCCGGGGCTGATCGCCATCTGTGCGTGCGTGAATGAATGCTGCGTGTCGAACTCATGCAACAGCTTGGCGTCGGGAATCGACCAGACTCGCAGCACACGGCGAAACTTGCCGCCGGTGGCGCCGAAGGTTTGCGTCACCAAGCGATCGGGACGCGAGAAGGCGAACGCCTGTAAATGCAATGTCGCTTCGTCACTAAGAAACTCTTTCTCCATGTTTCCGGTCGCGAACGACCACAGTTGCATCGAACTGGGCTCCTTGCCCTTCACCGCCAAGTAGCGGCCGTCGGGGCTGAGCGCGACGTTGTTTCCGTCCTTGATCTTGTCGTTCAATTGCCCCAGTCGTTTTTGCGTGGCCAAGTTCCACGCTTCTGGCTGGCCGCCCGTGATGTTGAAGCCAAAGGCCGCGATGGTCGAAGGCGTGGCCGAATAGAGAATTCGGTCGGATGGAGGCGGCGTGGGAATGTTCAGCTTGACACTCTCCGGCCAACTCAAAGGCGACTTGGGTGGATCAAACGTTACGGCCCAACCGACGGGCGCGTCCTTCATTGACGTGACGCGTGGATAAGCAGACGCATCGTTGTTGGGTGACGCGTTGGTCGATGAAGCGCCGGTCGGCGAAGTGTTGCTCGACGAACCATTGGTCGATGCGGGGTTGGTTGTCTCCGAGTCGTTGGTTGGATTCGCCGTGATGCTGGCGCCTCGAACGGATTCGCTGCGAGGAACGCTGTCGCCGCCCGCGCCGATGTTGCTCGCGCCATTGTCGAACGAACTGGCCATCGGGCCATTCGAGTCTGTGCTCGGCGACGAATACACCGGCTGGCCATTGTCGCCAAAAGAAGAAGTCGTCGGTTGCTGGGCGGCGACCGCCGGGGAATCGTCGCCGGAGGAAAGCGTCCACCACAAGACAACGCCGATCAGCAGAACCGCCGCCATGCCGCCCACGCCGACCGCGACCCAGATCAACGGGTTCATCCCTTGCTTGGGTTTGCCGCCGGCACGCATTGCCGGCGATTGTGGCATTTGCGGTCGTGGCGACGGCGAAGCGGGAATATGCGCGACTAGCTCGGCGGTCAACGGTGCGTTCGCAAACTGCCCGCCCGCGTTTCCATTCGCCCCGCGCACCGGCGGCGTTGAGCTAGTCGCGGGATGTGAAGCGGCGAGCGAATTCGGACCGCCGATCGTCGCCGTCGGTTGCGTGGGCACAACGAGCACGCCGCCGCATGCAGGGCAACGCACGCGGCGACCGGCAAGCTCCGGTTTGGCTTGAAACGATTGGCCGCAGGCGCAGCGAGCGATCAGAGACATCGCACAACCTCGATTGGTGACGGTTGAAGGTGACTACTTAAGTTGTGACTTGGCCTTTGCCAAAGCCGATTGGCAGTCGTTGAGATAGCCTTCGATGTTGGTTGAAGCGATCGCTTGCTCCAAATGATCGACCGCCAGTTTGGGCTCGCCGCCCGCCAGGAAAATCTCGCCGATCGCTCGATGCCAGAAGTGGGTGAGCAATTGCGAACGCTGCTCGGGCTGAGCCGCAGCCGACTTCCGCGCCGCCGCAACCGCCTTGTCGATATCGCCAGCTTGCTGCCAAGCAACCGCCGCTTCCTTCCAATGCCAGGCGGCGAGCGTCTCGTCCAGCGGCGCGATTTGCTCGAAGATCGCGGCTGCTTCTTTATTCTTCTTCTGCTGAACCAGTTGTCGCCCGAGCTGAGCCGACGTGGCGACGTTCACAGGCTCACCCGGCTTGTCTTGCAGTGCCAAGAGACGGCGTGTCATCTCGCTGGCCTTGGCCGGATCTTCTTTCAACCGTTCATAGGCGTCCGCCAGCACGAACAGCGCGATTTGATCTTCGCCATTCTCGGCCAGTGCCGCTTCGTACCGTTCGACCACGATGTCCGCCAATCCACGCTGATAGGCGAAAGCTATCAACTCGGTTCGCGTAATGGATCGTTTGGCCTCGGTCGTGGCGTGCCGCAACGTGAAGTCCAACGCTCTGAGCATCGGCTCCGAATCGGGAATGCGGCGATACGAGGCTTTCAAGGCTTGGTAAATTCGCAGACGAAAGGCATCGTTGTCGGCCAGCTTTAACGCGGCTTCCAACGGCTCGCGAGCTTCGTCGTACTTGCGCGAGCTGTATCGTGCGAAACCGATGCGCAAAGCTTCCTCGGCGTCCTTATAGTTCGTGTCGTTGACTGGCGATTTGCTTGGCGTTTCCGCTGGTGGCGACTCGGGGGTTTCCTCCGCCGGCTCGGAGTTCGCCGTAACTGGCGGATTGGCTGCCGCGGGTTCCGGAGTTGGTTGCGTTGCTGCCGCTTCCGGATCCGACTGGGCCGAAGCGTTCGCAGCCGGTTCAGCGGCTTGCTCAGCAGCGAGTTCAGCCGGTTGCTCGGCAGGCTTCGCGTCGTCAGCCAGCGCCCGCGTCTCGGGCCGCAGTGTGACGAGCGACAACGCAGCCGCCAGCGCCAGAACGCCCGCGCCGCTGACCACACGCCAGCCGCGCGGCGCGGCCGACTCCACACGAAACTGGTCGTTCAACAACATGGCAATTCTCCGTTTCAAAAGATGAGGCCGTTCCCACAAACCCAACGACGCCGTCAACACTCGCGACCGCTCCACGCGATTCGCTCGAAACCAGTTCAACAAAATCTCGGCGTATTCCGCCGCGTCGCCGCTCTGACCCGCCGCGGCGTCGGCCAACAATTCCTGGTCGATTCGCAGTTGATTTCGCAGCCACCAAAACAACGGATGGGCAAACAGCACGAGCGTCAGCAGCCGCACGCCAGCCAACGTGCGTAGATCGCCGTTCCGCACGTGGGTGGCTTCGTGAGCCAGCACGGCGTCCAACGCTTCGCACGTCTCCTGCCCCAAAAACCGCGAAGGCAAAATGATGCGTGGACTCCAACAGCCGATCGCACAAGCCTGTCCAACGCCGTCGCTAATCAACACGATCGAGCTTCGAGAATGGCCGCCGACCAATCGTGCGGCCAAGTCCTGCACCGGCGCGGGAGCAGGACGCGCCAGCCATCGCAGCCGCCAAGCCATCAGCGATCCGCCGACCAACCAGCAAACCACGCAACCACCGCCGAACAAAAACATCGCACTCAGCAGCGTGTCGAATCGCGCTATAACCCAACGCTTAGTCGGCTCGGGTCTCCCGTTAAACTCCGAACGATTGTGTTGCTTCGGCGCTAAGAGTCCCGCTTCTTCCAGCGAAAACGCTTCGATCGCGGGCGCTTCCGTTGCTGACGCTGAGGCGTCGACATTCGCGCGGCTGTCCGCCGTCGCCGCGGGAAAGTCATCGCTCGCAAGCTGCCATGTTTCGCTGGGCAGATTGTCGGTTGTTCGCAACGACACGCGCGGCCAAGCCGGCGTCAAAGTCACGGCCAGCAATACGAACAGCCCGCACACGGCCGCCCGACAGATCCACACCCGCCGCGCGGGCTGACGCACGAACAACAACACGATCGCCACCAACAGCAATTCGCCGCCCGCCAAGGCGTAATAGTCGATCAACCATGCGGACAATGGATTCAGCCAAGCATTCATGACGGCGTATCCTTTTTGCGCGATCGGCGGCGTTGCTTGTAGTCCGCGATCATGGCCTCAAGCTGGTCCAGTTCCCGCGCGGTCGGCTGGCGCGACTCCATCGCTCGCACCAGATACTCGTCCATCGCGCCGCCGAACACCTGCTCCAAAAACGAACCGGCCAGCTCACGAAACGTCCGTTCCCGCTGCACCGCCGCAAAGTACGTATACGCTTTGCCCTCGGCTTCGTGCCCGACCAATCCCTTGCGTTCCATCGTCTGCAACAGGCTCAGCACCGTCGTGTAAGCCAACTGCGTATCGCGAGCGTGCAGCGTCTCGTAGATTTCCCGCACCGTGGCCCGCTCGCGTTCCCACAAGATCTTCAGCAAGTCCAGTTCGCGTTCCGTTGGCTTGGGCGTCATGAGCTACTCGGACTACGTTTTCCGTTAGATCGGTCGCAACTACTAGCGGCTTAGTAGTTCTGAGTCGTCATCGTACTAGAGCGCTAGTAGATGTCAAGTCGAACACGGGAACTCGCAAACAATCGAACCGCGGCGTCGGGACTATTCGCCCGCCACGCCGCGTGCCACGAGCCCCAAGCCAGCGCTCTTCCGCCGTTCGCCGCACGCGACCGTCCGCGCCACCGCCAGCGCGACCCAAGGCCGCGCTTGTGCGCGGATATCCCGTCCCCGCACAGCTCACCGACCGAAGGTCTCCCAGTCCTCTCGCCGTGTCGCGGTTACGAGGTACCGCTTCGCTGAGCGAGCACGAGCACGAAATGCCAATCCGGGAGAACGAGGCTCCTGCCAGTGCCCGGGAGAACAGGCTGGCATAGTGAGTTCCTCGGCCGTGGTTGCCTTGCAATGCTAGCAAACTGCCGAATGCGGATTCGAGAACTTCCGTGCTGCAGGGCAGGCGCAGGTCCGCTCGACTAAGCCTGCCGCAGAATCTCCGTGAGCACTCGGCCGCGAGAGATCGGCAGTGGGCGGTTTTCCAGGTCGTGGACGATCGTGTCGGGTTCGTAGCCCAGGCAAATGGAACACCGTCGCGAGATAGTCGCACGGGCGGATCCGCTTCGGTCAGCGGTTCGCCCGCCAGGTCGGTCTCGCCCAACACCACGCAGCACTTCCTGGATTCCGCCGCCTGCCAGGGCGATCGAAGCCCACTCGGCCCCAATGATCGCGGCCCGCGTTGCCGTTGATCTTCGGCGTGTGACCAAACTCGCCCACCCAGCAGACCAGCCGTCCAGCATGCCGCGGGCTTCCAAATCTTCGAGCAGCGCTGAGTAGCCGCGGTCCATCATCGGCATCAGCCAGCCCTTGAGGCATTCGCTGTGGGCCGCGTGCGTGTCCCAACTGCCGTTGTTCTTTTTCTCGTCCATCCGCGGCCAATTGATATGCACCAGCGACACGCCGGCTTCGACCAATCGGCGAGCCAGCAGCACGCTTTGCCCGAACTGGTCCTGGCCGTATCGCTCGCGAGTCGCCTCGGACTCTTGCCCGAGATCGAATGCCGCGCGAGCTCGGCCGCCGGTCAGCAGCTCGAGCGCCTGCGATGCATGCGTGTCGAACCGCTGCACGCGCTGGCCCCGTTGCACTTCGTCCAGGTGACGATTGAACTGAGCCAGCAACGACCGCCGTCGATCGAAACGCATCGGCGTCACATCCTCGGCCATGCCACAGCCGGGAATCGTGAAGTCCTTGGCCGACGGATCACAGGTCAACGCCCACGGGTCGTACTGCCGGCCGAGCAGCCCGCCGCCTTGGCCCGGCCATTCCTTGTCGCCCACGTTGGCCAGGATGCGAGGCAGCGTGATCGACTGAGGCAGACCGCCTTGGGTGGGCCGTAACGCCCGGACCAATGCATCGAGCGAAGGCCAATCGTTTGGCTTGCCCGGCAATGCGTTCTCGCGATTCAGCGGCGCGTGCGGCACGCCGGTCAGCATCTGATAACCGCTGGACGAATGCGCATTGTCGCCGGTGACCATCGTCCGCAGCACGGCGATCTTGTCGGTCAACAACGCTGTCTTCGGCATCAGCTCGCCGACCTGCAGGCCGGGCGTCCGCGAAGCGATCACGCCGATGTCGCCACGCACTTCGGCCGGCGCGTTGGGCTTGGGATCCCAGGTTTCATGTTGAGGCACGCCGCCCGAGAAGAACAACACGATCACCGACTTGGCTCGACCAAACCCCGGCTCGCCATGCGTCGCAGCTTGCGATTGGGCACGCCACAACACGGGCAACGTCAAACCGCCGAGGCCTACTCCGCCGATCCGTAACCATTCGCGGCGGGAGATGCCGTCGCACAAACGAACGCCGTTATCGAACACTCGCAACATTTTGGAATCCTGACGAATTGCCTCAGGCGACGCCGCTTCAACAACTGAAACGCAGCGCGGGGAACGAGGCCAGTATCGCGTCTGGCCGGCGAACGATCAACAGACGTCGATCGGTTCGCGCGATCGAACCGATGCCGGTCTCAACGGCTCACACCGAAGGCCAACCGCCGCTTCGCTTGCACCATGCGGACGACGCAGACAAAATGAGCCGCTCCGTGCATGGGCGTGGCTACCCACGGACTCACGCCAGGGATTCGCCGCAGCCAACCGATCGACCATGTTGTAGGACCGATACTATGCCCCGCCATGATCTCTTTGCTCTCATCAAACAAACGCACTTCGCAGA
>JAWKTM010000053.1:0-53813 GCA_041399085.1 Pirellulaceae bacterium | reverse complement strand
TGATATACTCGCAGACCAAATATGGCCCACCATGAGGCGACTCTCCCCAGCCAAGGTATTTGACGACGCCAGGGTGATGAATCCTCGACGCGTGGTCAATCTCACTTAGAAACGAGAGTTTGCACTGTGGATTGCCCCATAAATGTCGGTGCATGAACTTTATGGCGACGACTTGACCATCGGATTGTAATCTGGCTCGATAGACTTTTCCAAGCGCGCCGCTGCCAACCAGTTTCCCCAGAACGAACTGTCGATAATAAATGTTAGGTAGATGGATAGTCTCGGCGGTCGACTCGGCTGTGGGCTCATTGGATTCATTGCCTCCGGCGACTTTGCCTGCGACGGTGTCTCGCATCGCGGCGATGCGCCGACGGACGGTCCGCACGTCCACTTTCAGTCGTTTCGCGATTTCTTTCTGAGACGCATTCTCCAGCAGTAAATCGAGCAGTAACGATTGATCGGGACCGAGCAACGATTGAATGTCGGCCAAAATCTCGTCGGCCTCTTTCGCGGAAGGGCTTGATTGGAGGCTGAGATCAAGTTGATTGAGAGGCGTCTTGATCCAGCCACCGCCGCGTTTGAATGCCGTCTCGCGTTCGATTGCCCGCGACAACTTGCGACGTGTGAACGTGGCCAGGATGTTCCAAGCCGACGCGGAGCTATCGAATTGGATCGACGGCTTGGCACAAGCACCGGTCGCTCGGAAAAAGCTGCCCATGGCCGACTGAACGACATCTTCGGGCGCAATGCTTTCGCGAAACTTTCGATTTAGACGAGCTGCGACCAGAGCAATCAAGCGGACCTCGTACCGCGCCAAGAGAATCTTCGCTGCATCCTGCGAACCCTCCCGCCACAGTTCGACGAGGTCCCGCGACGTGCGGTTCGGAAGATCCGAAATATTTCGCCTTTCGATGTCCGCTTTCCCGTCCCGATTCTCATCTCCTTCGGTACCCATTCCGTCTTCCAAAACTCTTGCTCGGAGGAAAAACAGTATGACAATGGTCGTGACTCAGCCCTGCGCCGGCTGCAAGGACAAGGCTTGCTTGAGCGTCTGCCCTTGCGATTGCTTTTATGAGGATTCGGAGATGGTGTATATTCATCCCGATGAATGCATCGACTGCGAAGCCTGCATTCCCGAGTGCCCAGTGGACGCCATCTTCTATGAGGACAATGTGCCGACGCAGTGGCTGCATTATATCGAACTAAATGCCAGACGTTCGAGGGAATGCCCACCAGCTCAACCGAAATAGACCGCCGTTGCCGGTCGATTCGCATTCGATATCCCAGCGTCAACGCAATAACGTTCGTCGTCGCTAGCCACGCATCCGGCCAATAGACGGAGGTGACACGGCGACCCTCGTCGACTCGGCGTTTTCAACCAATGATGCGAGGGTCGTTGATACCCGTGTTTCGACTCAATATCACACGGAGAATTTCAGTCGTTATGACGGCAGCATTGCGATTCCCAAGTGGAAGAGGTAGAAACGCGGAGTCGCGGGTTCCGAAGAGGCGATGGCAGGTATGCGGAACCTCCGCGCCGTTGCGGAACTACGGCGCGCAGTTGCGATTCCTGTCCGGGCGCGCGCCCCGACGCCGCCGGACAGCCGGCCGGCCGGGACGGACGCGCCCGTATGTTCCGGAACAGCGGGACTTTCGGACAGGCGCCCGGCGTTTTCCGGACAGGCGCCCGGCGTTTCCGGACAGGCGCCCGACGTTCCGGACAGGCGCCCGGCAGCTCCGGACAGGCGGCCCCGGCAGCTTTCGGGCAGGTGCCCGGCAGCTTTCAGGCAGTTGCCCGGCAGCTTCAGGCAGGTGCACGGCAGTTCGGGCAGTTGCAGCTCGGGCAGGCGCCCGGCGCTTTCGGGCAGGCGACAGAAGAGTCGTTCCGCAATGACTTTACGACAGATCCACGCGATGGAGGCGAGAATCACCTCGTCAGCCGTCTCGGCGGCGGGACCAGCTCTTGCCAAGCGGCCTCGCCGAGGAAAAACAGTGGATCGCGAGTGAATCGGCGGTTGTGTGCCTCGCTCGTCGCACCGCGCGGGATTCGCCGTGCGCCGCAATTCTATCGGCGCAGTGTACGTGGCCTCGCGGCTCAGTCACGCCGTTCGAAGATCCGGTACGCTTCCCCGCCTGCGATTTTTAAGGTGTTCCCGTGTCCGCTAAACCTGAGCTAACGCAAAACGGCGGTAGTGCAGAAACGCCAACATTGCTGCGCGCATTGCCATGACAAGCGACTCATGACAATTAACAGAATGGCGGGAACGATCATCCTTTAGCTAAACGCGTGGTCGGCGCAATGGAAGGATCGTTTGCTACGCGCCCCGATCTACGTGGCAACAGCAGCAGAAGCCCGCCTACTAGAATCAACCCTAGTCCAATGACAACAATCGCAAAAACCCGAAGTTTCAATTGCCGAACGAATGTTGCTGCAACAATGGTGTCTGCACTCACGTTGTCAAGCAGGCCAGCAGCCAGGATGCGAATGGCCAGATGCTCGGACGCGTCAACCGGTGCCGAGCTTTGCGCGAGGTTTCGCAGATGAACGTGCGATGACACAGCTAAGGCAATACACGCTATTCCAAAACAGATCGAGATGGTTGCTGTGATTCGTTTCATGTCACGGACTCCGATGAACCTTAGAGGTGAAAAACGATTCGGTCGCGCAAGAGCGGTGTTGTCATTGTCCGTCAACGCATCCGTTCGACGGGTGGCAACGCACCACTATGTTTGCAAAAGCTGCGGCCCGGGTACGGCGCGGTCATTTTCTGCCTTCCCGATTCTCTACGCTCTCAGCGCAAATCGTGAATCGCTCGTCAACAATTGGCGTTCCAGTTGGCAAGTGAATGCGATTCAGGTCAACGATCTCTCCATCAACAACCAGTTCGATGTAGTTTGTGTTGCTCCATCGAGCTTGGGATTCTTCAGGATATCCTTTGTTTGGTGTTTCGGGTTGTTTCCAACCTTCGGGTGGGCAGTGGATGACGACACCAGTTCGTCCTTTGCCGAGAAAGGATGCCTTGCGCACCAGAAAGATGGGCGCGCCCGCACTCTTGACTTTCAAAAGATGCGGCCAGGCCGCCTCGAACTCATCGCGATCCGCGAACCGTATCGCAAAATGTCGGTACTCCCATGTCGGACCTGTAATGGTTTGGGCTTGTTTGCGAAGTGGTTCGAGTTCAGCGGGCCAGTCCGTCGGCCAATTTCCCGTTTCAGAAATGTGATAGAGCGCCAATGCAGTCGAACAGACGACAAACAACGCAAGACAAACGATGGCCGCAACTGTTTTCGTCACGATCGGTACTCCGTTTCAGTGTGATTAAAGGACGCATTACAAAAGGAAACGATTCACGCGAGGGTTTATTAGGTTAGTTCACTTGGCATCGACACTAATCCACGCTGAGTATCGACTGGTGAGACAACCGTGCTCTTGTTGTGAGAATGAGTCCAGTCCCCACGAGCATAATGCTGCATTGGATGGCCAGTCCTCCCATGCTCGTCCACCACACCGACGTACCGTATTGATCCATCGGTACCATTTGGGCGTGTACATTGCTCGCGACGAGCCGTGCTCCGGTACCTGTCACCATGAGTACAACCACAGCAACCAGCCAGCCCGTGGAAACGAACTCACTTCGCGGAGTCGCGTCGTTCTGCCGAGTGCGGAGATACAGCAACGCCACGACGGTTGCCCAGCTTGCTAACCCGGCGATTACCCCTGCTAAGCCGGCGGGCGTGCCAGCGTAGCCCAGATACGCAGAAAGAGTGCCTATGCACATGCAGAAACCCGAAATGGCGGATGCCAGAGCGATCCCACCAACGTAGCCAAATACCATCCAGAGAACCCGTCGACTCCAAACCGTGACACCATTCACTTTGCCGTACTCTTCACCTAAGGCAGCATGTTCGCCCAGTCGGATGGAGGCGACGAGAAACGCTTCTTCTTCGGTCAGATCCTTATTGACAAGGCCTGCAATGGACTCACGCAGATGCTCTTCCAACTCACCGATGTCCGCTCGCGTGACCGACTCGGCTCGCTGTCCTCTTTGCTTCCAGTCATGAATTGCACGCTCTAAGTCAAACATGGATTCGCTCCCCAAAGTGTTGCGAGTGTTTCGTGGACAGCAAACCACTGCTGCCTCTCCGATTGCATGGCTCGTGTACCCGCTGCGCTGAGCCGGTAATACTTTCGTTTCCTGCCGTTTTCCGACTCACTCCAACGGCTCACGATCAACTTTTGCTGTTCGAGGCGATGGAGCACCGGATAGAGCATTCCCTCGGACCACTCCAGTTCGCCACCAGACAAATCGCGAACCCGCAGGATGATCGCGTAGCCGTAGCTTTCACCCTTGGATAGCACGGCCAACACTAACGGCCGCGTCGACGCCGCAATCAATTCCTTAGACACCATTACCGATTCTCCGCACCGTGTTACCTAACGACGCTAGTTAGCATGCCTAGTACAGCAATGGCGATCTCTTGCCCTCGGGCACTGAATTGTGAGTTCTTGCGGTCGGCCCGATACATCAGTTTTGCGCAGGCTTGCTGTAAGGGTGTCGCCGTGCCAGGAGGCTGCCAAATCAATGACCAGCATACGAGCTACTGAGAAGGTCGCTTCACGCACCGCATCGGTGCGGTTGGTGCAGCGTGCTAACTGTATTGTTGGCGCTGCGTCTCAACAATGAGGAGATTGGCGAACTGGTCGACTGAACCCACAGCAGTCAGTGTGGCAGCGATGGCGGGACGGCTGGCAGCGGCTGATTTCGGTAGAATGCACGGAATCGCTGAGAGAATTGAAGAAGCAGATCGAGCAGTTGTTTGCCGATCGGCCTGAAGCGGTAAAGCTTCACGGTTTAGTACGAACAGCAAGCAGCGATCGTTCGTCGCTTGCAGAACGATGCCGAGTCGCAACGTCCGATCTCACGGTTTACTGCTCGTGAGGTTGCCGACGAAGCCATCAAGCGAGGCGTTGTCGAATCATTTCGTATCCCATGTGCGGACTTTAAAATCGGGCCGATGTTCAACCACATCGAAACAAGTATTGGCTGTTCCCCAAAATCGATGACCGCGAACGCTCAGTTCTTGGCGTCTGCCAGGTCGGTCGCGACGCGATCGCCTCTACCCGGCAAGGTCTTCATACTGTTTCGATCGATGAGCAGACTGGGATTCAGCTCTTCAAAGAATCGCAGTCGACTTGCTACCGGCCCGTTCCATCGAGTGCCGCGAGTATGTGCACATTCGACATGGTACGCTCGGTCTATTTGGTAACCTTCATATTGCCACTGGTCAAATCTTATCACCTCTAATTCGCCACACTCGGACTGAAGAAGATTTTCTTGAGAACATCGACGGGTTGGTGTCGACCCGACCGTGACTGCGTTTGATAACCGACAATTTAAAACACCAGCCCGGAACGAATCGGTTCGATACGTTGCCGCCTCATGCGAATTGGAAACCGACCTTGTCAAAGGCCGAACTGGCGCGTTGAGTCGTTGGCATACGCCAAGCCTTTCACTGACCAGAACCATCGCATCCACTTCCTCTATACTCCGAAGCATTGCAGTTGGCTGAACCAAATTGGAAATCCGTTCGAACACTTCGAAAGCTGACGCGATTCGGATCTTTCCATTCATTGGATGACTGCAGGATCGCATCTTGCGCTCATTGACTACTACAATCAATCAATGGCGAGACCGTACTGCTGACGCGAGAGCCGTCTGTGTAAATAGGTGGAGTCTGGCTTCATGAAGCATCAATCGGAATTCGCGGCACTAGTACAGCAATGGCGATCTCTTGCCCTCGGGCACTGAATTGTGAGTTCTTGGGGTCGGCCGATACATCAGTTTTTGCGGGCTTGCTGGCGTTACCCGCCTTTGCTTTGAATCGGGAAGGCAACGCGGAAGCGGGCGAGCGTGTCAGCTCATTGCTGCCGCCGGAATCGATTTCGAGGTAAAGCACATCGCCCGGTTTCAGGACCAGCGGCTGTTTCAAACGGAAGACCAGCTCGTGAGCAGCCTGCTCCTCAGCCAATGGCGGAACTGGCCAGCCAGTGTCAGTGGCATAATCGATCAGCGTCGCGACTTCGGTGTCGTCCGGATTCTGCAGGAAGATGCATTGGTGCCAGTCAAAAGTCTGCACCGTGCCATCGGCCAAGACGACATGCGGCTTGACTTCGAAGAGCTTCAGCTCGCGACCCGGGATTCGCCCCAGTCGCCGATCATCGAAGCGCGTGTCCGGCAGCAATTCCAACCGCAAGGCATCCAGCGTGTGTGCTTCCGCGAACTTGAATGTCACAACCGGTGCGGACCAGTTGAGACTCGGAAGACTCATCTGCACCGAATCGTCATCGAGCGTTTCGCCTTTCTCACCCGATGGGGATTCAACCGAATCCGGTCGGCGCGCTTTCCACACCGGCTGCGGGATCGTTAGAAGTTTCTTGACTTGCATTGCGCCCGGCGGCAACAGAACTTCCGCTCCCAGTAACACGGTTGGGAAGCTGGGCCCCGTCGGCTTGCCGTCCTGATCGCGCGACCGATCACGGACCGTCAGTTTAACTGGACCGGGACGCAACGGAGCGAACCGAAAACCACCTTGCTCATCAGTCAGCAAATGACGTCCTGCGTGCGGGCTGAATTCGTAGGCGTCGCGTCGGATGTTGACGATCGGCTCGGCCCAGACCTGGACGCCAGCGGCAGGCGATCCATCCGCACGACCGACTTTGCCGGTCAGACTGATGCCCGCTTCCAACTTGATCGTACCGGCGTCGAACGTTCCATCCGTCGCCGCTTCGCGTTTCAACTCGACCATGAACGGCACATGCTTCAGCAGCGGACTAACTGGATGGCTGTTGCGAACGGCGGTGTCGTCGATCGCGATGAAGCTGAGTGTGGCCGAGCCGACTCTGACGTAGCTGACCGCTGTGGTTGGTGGTACATGAACATCGAACCGGCCATCGTCATCGGTCGTCACCGACGTTGTCCAGTTCGGCCATTGTCCGTGGTCCCACGACATGAAGATTTTGTGGTCAATACCCAGCCGGTCCATCCATGCCGTGTGGAGGACGCGAGCGCCGACATTCAGCGTGGCATTCGCTGCCGGTGTCCAATCGGCTTGCAGCACGCGCCCCGTGAAACGACTGCCGCGCCAGCAGCGCAGCAAGTGTTGATGCTTCGAGCCAACCTTTTCGCTTTGATGAGTCACATGAAAGAAACGCGGGTCTCGGCTGACGACAACCACTCTGCCACCCTCCGGCAGATCGACCTCAAGCCACCCGTCGTCCGATCCGCTTACATCGTCCAAATCGCGGGTGACGGCGCTTCCGTTCGCACCCACGTCTGTCGGTGCGTTGTTGCTCGCCCACGCAGCGATTCGCAACCGCGCATTGCTCACCGGCTGATCCGTGTCGCCGTCCAACACACGAAACTTCCAGCGTTTGGTTTGCTGACCGGTCGCGTCGTCGCTGTCATTGGAAGATTTGCTGTTCACCGCACCCGGGGGTGCTTTGCCGGTGGCCTGCCGGGTCAGCTTCCATAGCCGAGTCCCATTCCTTTCGTCCGTAAGTCCCGCAGCAAACCATTGGCCATCTCTGGAAAAGCCGCCGCGGTGCGATTCGCTCGGCAATTCGGCGAAGAGTTTTCCGGTTCGAGCGTTCCAGAGTGGAATCGTCTTGTCTGTGCCGACGCGAGCGAGCAGGTCGCCGTCGGAGGAGTAGACCAGGCCGCTACGACCGAATCGATACGGATGCGGCAATTCGTGCAGCACCTTGCCCGACGTCACTTCGAGAATTTTCACTCCCAGCAAATCCCCCATCGCCAGTTGTCGGCCATCCGGCGAAAAGCACAGGGCCAAGACCTGACTGGCTCCTTCCAGTGAGACTTCAGCATCCGGATGCTTTCGGCCGGTATTCGCGTTGGGAAGATGATGCTTCAGTTCGCCTGAAGTCATGTCCCAGATGCAGAGTCCCGCTTCCTGACTTCCCGTCGCCAACCAGTGTCCGTCGGAAGACAACGCTGTGCTTTGGATTTGTACCGAACCGGCATGCGTCAATGTCTTGAGAATCTGACCACTGGCTACATCCCAAACTGCAACCTCCGCGTCTGGCGATAGGAAACCACCGGCCTGCATCAGCCCGCACGCAATTCGTGATAAATCGGTCGAGCAACTCAGACCACGATGGGCGCGCCGCCCGTCTGGCGGCTCCAACTGCGAGAGAACTTTACCCGTCTTGGAATCCCAGACGATGACCTTCCCATCGCTGATCGCCAGGACGCGCGAGCGATCGGGCGACAGTTGCAGTTCGCCACTCAGATACTGATTCGCGTGCTTGTCGGTCACGAGTTCAATGTCGCTCAGCTTCTCAGTGGACTCCACATCCCAACTGCGAACCGTCACTTTGTTCCGAGTCGCCACGCTCCAGAGTTTTCCCTCGTTGTCGAAGCCGACGGACATAACATTCAGCGAGTCCGGCAGCACCTTGGCCGGATTGAAGTTCTCACGCAGCTTCTCTTTGGCGTGGATGGCGTCAATCGCCTTTTGTGCCTCGACGTTGACCGTTGTCGGAGCGTTGACTTCCGTGGCGGTGGTGTCGCTCAAAGCCTCCGTCAGAGCTGGAAGAGCAGTGGGATCTCCGATTTGTCCCAACGCGCGGGCAGCACTGACCCGGACATTCGCGTGCTCGTCTTTGAGTGCTTTCTCAAGGATTGGCACTGCTTTCGAGTCTCCAATCTTGCCAAGAGCTTCCACAGCATGTCGTCTCAGCGTCCAAGCTTCGTCAGATACTGTCTCAGTCAGGATTTGGAAGCCATCGGACTCTCCCAATGCCGCCAAACCATATCCTGCCCAGAGCCGTTCCTTGGGGAATGCTTCGACCATCTTGCGCAAAGCAGCAATCGCCTGTCGGTCTCCAATTTCCCCCAACGAGATCGCGGCGCGGTAATTGATCGTTTCGTCTTCCGTCGCCGCGATGAGTGCAGGAACCGCCGCCTTGTCCGCCAGTTCGCCCAGGAGAAGTGCCGCGTAGTATCTGTCTTGCGTGAGTTGATTTGGTCCGTTGTTCTTACCTTCGTTGACTTCCTCGGTTGTTGGACGAGCCTTCGTGTCTTGAAGCTCTTGGATGATGCAGTCCAACCCCCGTTTATCACCCAGACGTGCCAGCACAAGGCCCGCATTGCATCTCGTCCCTCGATTCTCCGAATTCAGGAATTTTTCCATCTGAGAGATCGCCTCCGTGTCGCCCAACTCGATGATCTCTCGCACGATGTCGTGTTGCTCCCAGGTGTACCGGGCAGTTGCAAACGACTCGACGAGGACCGCCAATTCCGATCGATCCGCGTCTGCCTGTTCCGCCTTCTTTTCAAAGGGTGCGTCCGCCATCAACGAAAGCCCGATCATCGTGCGGCCTTCCTTATAGGAATACGAGACCTTGGTCGGCCGCGGTGCTTGCGATCCGGGATCGGTCAGGCAGAACCACAAGGTCTTGCCGCCGACTCCGCCGCGCTCGTACATGCCGAGACATTTCTGGCCTTTGTGCGGGCCGCTGAGAAACGTCGCGTCGATCTGCTTTGGCGACTTCGTGGACGATCGTGAATGACAGTTTGATCGGCTTGCCGTCAGACTGGTCCAGACGATTTCATTCCCTTGGATAACCCATTGCCGCTCGTCGCCACGTCCCGCGATCAGCTTTGCCGATCGGCTGGCCAGCCGTCGGTCTGAATGATTTCAAACTTCCACGTTCCTTGCAGCGACGCCAGTTCCTTCGCGGCGTCCATCGGCTGCACGAAGATCAGCGACGTTTGTCCGCCGCTCTGCATCGAGATCGACTTCGGCCGCTCGACCTCGCCCGATCTTGCACGCTCATTACAGCATCTGCTTGTTGACGCCGCCCCACTCGTACATGCCCAAGCACTTCGCCTTTGTGCGGCCGTCGAGAAACGTGAAATCGATCTTCGAGACTTGTCGGAGTCAACCGTAAACAGGAGCCCAAATTCCCATTCGACCGAGTCCATTTGATTTCGTTGCCGTTGACGGCCCAGCGCCAATTCTTGACGATGTCCTGCGAATCACCAAATCCCGCGACTTCGGAATCGCAGATATCCATCGCCCACGTTCCTTGAAACCGTTCGATTACTTGGGCGCGGCGCGAATCTCGCTCAGCGGCGGTTTGGTCTTCGAGCCATCTTTCACGGTTCAGTTCATGCAAACTCACTTCGATCGGTGACGGCTCCTGCGATTCGGAAATCGTGACCTCGGCCGTTCCTTCCCAACTGGGCGCGATGATGCCAGAAACGTTGAGGGCGTGATTGGCATAGCCCTCAACAACGAGCTTGTAGCGACCGGGTAAAAGCGGTTCCGTTTTGAACTTCCCCGTAGCGTCGGCATTGAGTAGATCGAACTGCCGGACGTCGGGATGGTTGAGTGTCCCGCTGCCGCCGACCCTGTCGTTGCAGACATGCACGACCAACGTGTTGACCTGCCACTCGGCAGGAACTTTCACGCTTCCCGAAATCGAATGGCCTGCCGGTCGAGAGAGGTCAACCGTTCGCGTCTCACCGGATGTCAGTTCGATGATCTGCATGTCGAGACGAGCGTGTTGCAGAGCTTTACCCTCTCCTTCACGAACCATGTCCACCAGCCGATAGCGACTGACCTGGAACCGGCCAGCGGGGAGATTCTCCAACGTCAGAGACTGGCCATTCTTCAGCCGGCTGAAGCGAACGGTGCCGTACTCTTCATTGCCATATTCCTCGCGCCGCCAATCGGTTGACGGAAGCCGGGCAATCCGTTCGACATGCACCCGCGTCTCGGCTTCGGCTCCGGGCATGTCGTACTTAATGTTGAGCGACGACGTTCCCGCCTTCGCATCGACCTTTTTCTTCGGAATCAGCTTGATCTGGCTGAGCACCTCGCGAGCAGTCTTTGGACCTTCGTGGAAGAATTCTTTCAGCGGGATGCGCTCGGTCGGTGCATAGTCTTCGTAGTCCGGGTGATTGCCGATTCCCCAGCGGATTTCGAGTTCGTCGCGATCCGGGCGTTGAGCGATATCCTCAGGCATGATCGTGAAGTAGATCTTCGACGGTGACTTCGGACCCCAGAACAAGTTACCGACCGGAAGTTCGTCCGAGGTCGCGGTCTTCGGCTTCACGATGACGAAATAGACCGTCGTTCCTTCCACCGGCTTGCCAGTCACGGCATCGACGATCTCGCCTTCGACGATCTCGTTCGAAATGTCGATCGTCGCCGCGCCGGTTGTTAGATTGCCTCTGAAGTCACCGTCGACGGGAACAAGCACGTTTCCGTCGCCATCTTTAAGTGTAAAACTGGTCCCGAAGCGTTCGGTCGCCTGCAGCGTGTAATTGCCGCTCGGCGCGACGAACCGCCGATTGGTCACATGTTCGAAGGCATCCGCGCGTTCCTGCGTCACCGCGAGTCCGAGATTCCCGGCATCGAACGTAATGACCTGCTGAGGCTTGAGCCTCGCGCGAATGGCAGGCGTGGATCCGGTGTACCAAGTGTTTTGAATGGGAATGTCTTCATTGTCGTGGATTGCTCCGCGATCCAACGTCTTGTCGCCAGAATCCGCATTTTTCTCAGGCGTTCCTTCCGACGTCTTCGACCCACCGGGCGTTGGTTCGCGGAGCGAGCCACGACTATCTCGCTTCGCCTTGACTGGCAGTTCGCTCAGCCACATCAGCGACGCCAACGTGATCGGTTGGTCGCTCACATTCTGCACGACGAGTTTGAGCTTCGGTCTTGTCCCGTGGCTCAGCCCTTTGCCGCGACTCTCCGGAACAACATCGAGCGCAGCACGCAGGCCGTTGACCGGCTCGCCCCAAACGAGCTGCTTCGAAATGTCCTGCTCCAATTCCGGATTATCTTTCGGATCTTCCCACAACTGCGCTGGCAGAGCACCGCTAGGCCGATACCCGCGCTTCGTCACGGAGAATTCGACCGCCGGAGCCACAACTTCGACTGCTTTGTCAGCCACGGCTCCACGATACCGCACGATCGCGCGTTGCTTCCCAATCAACGGCTGCTGCGACAACGCGCTGATCCAGCGATTGGGTCGCAGCAGCATCTTTACCGACTGCTGTGGATCGATCGTCGTCTGCAACGCCCCATCCACCGTCATCTCCGTCCTGTTCCCAACCGGAATCAACTCCGGCCGCTCGACCCGCTGGCCCTCCGCATCGAAGTACTCGATTGAGAACAAGAACTGCCCGAACCAATCGCTCGCCAGCTTCCCCGCCGAGTCCCCGTAGTTCGCGCCGTAACGCAGTTCCCTCAACGCGACGGGCTGATCCGAAGCATTCTGTATCTCCACCGCCAACATCACATCATCGAGCGTCTCAAAGCTCGAAACACTCTTCGAGACGTCAACCTGTGTTTCGTCCATCGAGTCCGAAACCGGCACGACTCGCACACGCAAACCATTCGTGATCGTGCCCCACGGTGGAGAATCCGGCAACGCTTCGTCTGCCTTCGCTTCGCTCGTCGCGGTTGCGGCATCATTGGTAGTTGCAGTCGAACGCTTAGTCTCATTCGTCGAATCGTCCGCGTGCGTCGTGAAGTACGTTGCCAGACCGAGCATTGCGACTGCGGTCAGAGCGACGAGGCTGGCGCTCCACCAAACCGAACGGCGCGAGTCGATCTCAGGACTGAGGGCGATGCGGCGAATGCGGCTGACGAGCGAACCGCCGCTGGCTGCGACCGCGAGGCGGGGACTGGTGCGAAACTCCTCCATCTTCGCCAGCGCCGTGACATAGGTGACGGGACTGTCGCACATTCGCAGCGCCAGATCGTCGCAGCAGTGTTCTCGTTCGCGGCGAATCAGGCTCGACAGCCACCACACTGCCGGATGATAGAACAGCAAGGTTTCAATCGCGGTTTGAAGCAAGTTGACGAGATAATCGTGTCGCCGGATGTGAGCCAATTCGTGCGCGAGCACGGCGTCCAACTGCTGCGGTGTCAGGCTGGTCAGCAGACTCAACGGCAGCAGGATCACTGGGCGGAGCCATCCGATCACGGTCGGCACTTCGACGAGCGTTGATTCGACCAACCGCACCGTGCGTGTGACGCCCAGTCGTCTCGCGAGTTTCTGCATTCGTGTTTGCCAAGCGTCGTCCGTCGGAGTCACCGCCATCCGTTTCAACCTTTGCACGACTCGCCAGCCAACCGCCAACCGCAGCGACAGAACAATCACGCCGAGCAACCATGCTCCCACCATCCATGGCAAAACCGGAGCCAGCCCGCGTCGAAATCGTTCAGGCCATGAAACGGAAATTGGCGCGGCAGGCGGAGCAGTCGGTTCGTGGATCAATTCAATCGGTTCCGGATTTGTGACGACTTGCTGCGGATCCGGTAGCGCGTCGAAGTCTGGACCAACGGACACCATCGGTGCAAACTCGACGGCGTTTGCTGGCGTCGATTCTTCTGCCGGGATAGGACCATCGATCGGAATGACCACTGCCGCTTCAGGCGCTCGGTCCGTCGCCGCGATCCAGCCCCATGTCGCCAGCGGGCAGACGGCCATCGCGAACAGTACGCTGCACTCGATGAGATATCGAACCCGCGCCGACGCTCGTCGCAGCGGAATCAGCGCCACGACCAGCAGTCCCGCAATCAGTGCCGCCTGCCACACAAAGTGGACCAAAGCCCAACCGAGCGCCTCGATCACCGGCAATTCCAACGCATGCAGAATGGTAGCCATGAGCAGACCTCATGAGATTATGGGTGCGTGTTGATTCTGAATCAGCCGCCCTGTCACTTCGCCTTCTTTTCCATCTCATCGATTAACTTGCGGATCTCGGCGAGTTCCGCGCGCGACGCCTTCTTTGACGAGAGCGCCTGCAACACCAACTGCTGTGCCGAGCCGCCGAACGCTCGTTCAAGCAGATCGCGGACTAGTTGTTGCTGAGTCTCTTCCGCCGCCGCCACCGCTTCATAGACGTGAGTCCGCTGCGAATCGTTGCGCAGAACCAGTCCCTTGTCGGTCATGATCTGCATCAGCTTCAGCGCGGTCGTGTACCCCGTTCCACGCTCTTCGTGCAGCGCGTCGGTCACTTCCCGGACAGTACTCGGCCCGCGTTCCCAGAGCACGCGGAGAATGGCCAACTCGGCATCGGTCGGCCTGGGCAAGTTTTGTTTCGCCATCTCTTTCATCCTCGAAGGGGCTTAATTCCCTAACCAGGAGAGATGATATACGAAGCGTTTCGTAATGTCAACGAAGAGTTTCGTAGAAACAGCCGATGAGAGAGGAGCTCGCTACACCGGCGACGTTGCCTTGCAGTCGGGATAGCCGGTGCCCAAGTGCTCGAAAATGCCAGCGACCTCGGGCGAGACGCGAGCCTTGTCCTGCCGCACCAAACGGCTGCTATAGTCCAGCAACAACAGATAGCTGCCCAACGAAAAGCCCGGCAGCATTCCTTCTCGCACGGAGCCTGTCGCTCGCATATCCTCAAGCGGGCACGGCCAGTGCGACTCTTCCAATAACCCCGCCGGGCGCGAACTGGCCACTAAACCGCGAGTCAGGGCCTTCAAGGCCGACAGCAACCGAGCCTCACGTTTTGGGTCTTTCATTTGGTCGGCAACCCATCACTGCGCGGCCCCGTATCTTCCTGGTCTAGCGTCCGCGGTGGAGCCTAAGCCAGCCACTGACGCACGACTTCCTCATTTGACCAACCGTCCGCCGTTGCCGGATCAAGCCGCGCAAACACATGCAGTCCTTCTCCGCTGCGGACCGAAAGCGTTCCGCAACTGTGCTCTACCAGCAACTTGACGACAGCCAGTCCGACGCCAAGTCCGGCACTGCGAGTCGGCGCGGCCCGATAAAATAATTCCAACATGCCCGCTGCCTTATCGTCTGGAATCCCACGCCCATTGTCGGTGAATCGAAACTCGTAGTGATTGTCGACAATGCGCAGTTGGAGGCCGACGCGGATCTCTCCTTTCGCAGGGTCGCGATACCGCAGGGCATTGGAAATCAGATTGTCCAGGATATGGCGTAATCGAGCGGGAAACCAGTTGATCGTATCGGGTTGGAGATCGAGCCGCATGACCGCATTGCCCGCGCCGCTCAAGCGTTGTTGCCAGCGAAAGACTTGTTCGCAAAGCGGTCGCAGGGCGATTGCGACGACTTGGTCGAAGGACGGATGGTATCCGGTGGGTTCGTGCATGTCTCGCTGTAGCTTGGCAAACACTTCGCACGCCTCCATGACGGCTCGAAGCGTCGACTCCTCGTCCTGTGACTGTGGGGTCTGCTTGCACAGTTCCTCGGTATATCGGATGTGATCCCGCGCCTCCTGCTGTAGGAATTGATCACGGCGGCGCAGCCGATCTACTTCCAATTCAAGCTCGGCGGCGTATTTCATTACGATCTGAAGTTGGGTCTGCTCGTTCGCGGTTGTATTGGGTGTCCACATTGTATTGTGTCTCTCAAGTGTATTTGTTCCGGAGCGTACGCCAGCGGTTACTCATGTGTCGTTCGTCAATCCGGTTTCAAAGTAACCAGGTCGTCCTCCACTGATTCTTGGATGCTTCCTTCAATCGATAGCCGTCAGATTTCTGGTCAACTATCGATCGCTTGCCCATGTTCGGCCATCGCTCAAGCTTCCGGTACTGGTATGCTTGGATACCTTTTAACAGGCGGGATGCCTTGGCGTTCGATTGCATGTTCGCGGAATTGCGCCGAGAGATTCCGGTCCGACAATCCTTCGTTGACCGAGCGTTGGACCGCCGAATTCAACCGAATCACCTTCGGGCAGAATCGGCAAAACTCGTCGAGCAACCCATCGCGCGACGTGCTGGCCGTCGCTTCGTTTCAGGTCTTGGTTAATCCTCCGTATTCGAAGTCTTGGCATCGATCGCATTACGGCTCTTGGCCGGCGCCAACCGAATGCTTCCGAGACGACCGTCAACGTGGCGATTTGGCCTCCGTCAAGTGGACGATTCATGGACTAATTACGTGCCGAGTAGTAACCGTATACGCTTGGGCGGACGCGGCGCATGCGTGTCTGTGTGTTATGTTCACGAACCCAGGCAGTGTGGCAATCATCACCTACCCTTGTCCACCAATGTCGAATTCAAACAAGCTGGTGGGATCCAAGTGGTCTAATAAGTCTTCCAAGTCTTCGCTGGCTTCTCCATGTGCGAGTTTCGCGTCGTCGAACATTTCCTTCAGGTCGTCAAGGTCAAGCATCCGGTTTGCCAGCATGCCTCCTTGAACGAATCCAATCCAGCGATGCAGCTTGTTGGCGGGCCCGACTTCCGCATGTTCCTCGATCTGGTCGCACATCCATAACAGGTGTTTTTGCTGAAGCGCCTTTGGCAGGCGCGAGTCATACTCATCCCATTGCTGGATCGCGCGTCGGCATTTTTCCGCCATTGCGACAACCAGAAGGCTGGTGTTATCCATGTGTATCTCCCTCTTGAGATTCAAGTTTCGTATCACGGCTCGGAGGACGAAGGGAAGTCGAGTTCGTCCAATCGTCAACGGATGTAGGCGCCGACGCCTTTTGCCTCGGATAATGACTTCGCGCGACTTCGCTGGACCTTATCGGGTCGGCGTTGGTATCACGTCGTGGGCGCCTTGCGCGCAGCTGCCCCTTTCGGAATGCCATGGCTATCGCCGCCGGAATCGCGGCTTCGGCGAACCCCACCGTCGCGCGACTCATCGCCAGCTCGGCTCTCATCTCCTGCTGCTTGGCGATCGCCATGGCTCGCCGCTGTTCCGCCGCGGCGCCTGCGAGTCGGACGTCGGCCTCTGCCTGATCAATCTGCAACTTGGCGCCAATATTCGTCCCCACGTCGATGTCGGCAATATCAATGGAGACAATGGCGAAGGCTGTTTGGGCGTCAAGCCCTTTCGCAATCACCTGCCGAGTAATGACCATTGGATCGCCGAGCGCCTCGCGGTAGCTTTCGCAAGTGCCAATCGCGGAGATGACGCCCTGGCCCACACGGGCGACCACCGTGGCTTCCGTTGCGCCCCCAACAAGTTGCGATAGGTTGGTACGGACCGTCACGCGCACACGAACTCGAAGCTGAATTCCGTCCTTGGCGACGCCATACAGCGTATCGCCTCCGCCGTCCTTCGGATCTGGGCAGTCAATAACCTTCGGATTGACGCTGATCCTCACGGCCTCCATCACATCTCGACCCGCAAGATCGATCGCGGCAGCCGTATTCCAATCCAAGGGAATCCCAGCCCGATCCGCGGCGATCAGGGCGAGTGTGACGCGATGGATATCCCCTCCCGCCAAGTACTGAGCTTCGATGGCGCTGGTCGAGAGGTCCGCCAAGCCAGATTGAACCGCCATGACCTTGCAATGGACGATGGCCCTCGGGTTGGAATTCCGCAGGGACATCAACACGAGGTCCAGAAGACCAATATGCGTACCGGTGAAGTACGCTTGGAGCCATAATGAAATATAGCGGGCGAAAAGAACGACCAGTCCGCCCAGAATCGCCGCCGCGAGGATACAACTCCAGATTGCGATCATCCTCTTTCACCTATGCACGTCGGTGGACGAGCTTTGCCGGTGAAGGGTTTTCCATAGCCGCGAACCGTCTTCCGCATGAGTTCTACCGCGCTGCGTTTCGAAGATCGTCCTTGCCAAGTGGCAAACCCACTTGCCAGTACCGCCGTCGTGCCCGATTCCGCCAACCGCCTTTCACGCTTGATGCGTGTCCCGCGCTTCGCACCTGCCCAACGCGCCTCGCATTGTGGAAGAATGCGAGCGTTTGAACAACGGATGGCGTCGCACCCAAGACGGTAACCCTGAGCGCGCGTTGGGAGGAGCGGTGTCGGCTGGTTTGCGGACATCGACAGAACGCTTGCGACATGAGTCGCTACTGAAGGCGCGAAATCGGTTCGCCCTGGTGACAGCGGCCCGAGGCTGGCGGTCACACGACTCTCACATTCTCAGCGCGCGGCCCCTTCGGCCCTAATCCCACGTCGTAGGATACTCTCTGTCCCTCGCGCAGATCGTCAAAGCGGCCTTCATGCACCGACGAGCTGTGAAAAAACATATCCTTGTTCGTTCCATCTTCGATAAAGCCAAATCCACGGTCCGTCATACGTTTGATTTTGCCTTCTGCCATAATTGTTACTCAATTCTCAAAATGGGGTTTAGCGATTCCTTGGAGATACGTGAAACAATCGTATATCTCTTGATCGCGTAATTTGTTCGATTCACGTGTGTGGCAACAATGCGATGGGTGATCGCTTGTTACCTAGACTCTTTGGAGTTGATGGGATCCGTCTCCGGAGTCGTCATGTCACCACCCCGAGCCTCCTCGGATTGATTCACGCCGCTCGAAGGTTCCAGCTTCCGCTGATCGCGGCGCGCGCGTTTGGCCTCCGCCTTTACTTTCTTGTCCATTTCGCGTTGTCGTTTGGCGTAGGTGTTTTGGTTCTTCGCGATAACTATTCTCCTTAAGGCATCGTTATTGGTCGGTCGGACGGCGCGTCGGTAACCGGCATGAGGATTACTATGTCTGCCTCACGCGTTGCTTGGCATATCTGCTTCGACTTCGTTTCCGTCGAGGCTTTTCTTGCTGCGTGTGGGCGTCCCCCGCTCTCCCGCCGCGGCCACGTTCCGCACTGTTCGTCTCCGAGGCGATTCGCCCTCGAGCCTTGGTGGGTTGCGAACGCGATCGTTGTTGATCGGCGACGATATCCAGCTTCTTGCCGATGAACCGTTCGATCGCGACCAAGTCGCCACGTTCCGCCTCGGAGCAAAAAGAGAGAGCGACTCCCACTCCTCCGGCACGGCCCGTGCGACCGATCCGATGAACATAGTTTTCCGGCTCGCTTGGAAGGTCAAAGTTGACGACATGCGTGATGCCGTCAATGTCGATTCCGCGAGCGGCAACGTCGGTGGCTACCAACACTTGGACTTGTCGGGACTGGAAAGCCGCGAGCGCCCGTTGGCGGGCGTTTTGCGATTTGTTGCCGTGAATCGCGGTCGCCGTGATACCACCGCTGACGAGCTTCTCCGCGAGCACATTGGCGCCTCGCTTGGTTCTGGTAAACACAAGTACGCGATCCACGTCGTTCGACGTGAGAACCTTGCATAACACTTTCAGTTTGCCACTGCGTTCGACGAACTGCACACGCTGCTCGATCCTCTCGACGCTTGGCGACTTCGGCGTAACGTTCACACTGACTGGTTTTCGTAGCAATTGGTTTGCCAGCGCCACGATTTTTGGCGGTAAGGTGGCCGAAAAGAACAAGGATTGTCTCTGGTTCGGCAGTTGGCTGATGATTCGTTTGAGATCCGGGAGGAATCCCATGTCGAGCATCCGGTCCACTTCGTCCAAAACGAACACTTCCAAACGTTGAAGATCGATGTGGCCTTGGTTCATCAGGTCGAGCAACCGACCGGGCGTGGCGACCAGAATATGGGCGCCCCGACTCAAGATCCGTACTTGCTTCACTTGGCTGACACCGCCATACACGAGCGCCTGCCGGAGCCGGAGATGCTTGCCGTAGGTGGCGAAACTGTCGCCAATCTGAATCGCCAGTTCGCGCGTAGGGGCCAATACCAGGGCGAGCGGGCGATTGGGCTGGAGCCCGCAATTTCGTTGGCCCAGGCGGTTCAGAATCGGCAGCGCGAACGCGGCCGTCTTCCCAGTTCCCGTTTGAGCACAGCCCAAGACATCGCGTCCCTCAAGCGCTGGCGGAATCGTCATGGCTTGGATGGGCGTTGGTGTCTCATACCGTTCGTCAGCCAGGGCACGTCGCACTGGCGCAATCAATTCTAGTTCCTCAAATGTCTTCAATGATTTTCCTTCATGATCCGCCTCGGAAGCCTGAACTCAATGTCTTGACTTCGGCAGGTAGCGCTATCAGCACGCTCATGGCGTTCTTTGCCAGCGCTGGGCGAGGGACCTCAACGATTTATTCAATATCAAGTTCGGTGGATCAACCACGGCGTGGTTGTCAATTCCATCCGACTAGAGCCGCGCACTACCCCTAGGCGCTGCGCGAGAGCGGACGATTCAATTCGCCAACTCTGGGGGTGCTAGATCCAAGGGCCGATCAGGCCGATTCGAGTGCCAACACCACTTCTTGGTGAATTTTGAGCAAACAAGAAAGCCACAAAACTCGGCGCGTCTTGAGGGACGCTGGCAGCTTCGCGGAGCGGTCAACACAGCCGATAATTGGCAGCGAAAACGCTCGGCAAACGCCGTTACTGGGTTGCCAGTGTCAGCGAGTGCCTAACTCCCGCTGAGACCTTCTGGGGTCGGAAAACGCTGGCGTCAATAAGAGCAGCGTTACTCGTTTAGATCCGACCACGCCCAATGAACAAATTCCTCGAATGAAAACTACTGCGGTGTTTAGGATTCCCACGGGAATCTTGCACGTTACCCCTTGCTCGCGCGGGACTCCATTCTGGCAAGCTTCTGGCGGGCCATTGTCTTCACATTCACCAACGCCTCGTTCATCGCCAACACGGCGCCAAGATCGGCGGCGCCCTTGGGTTCATCACCCGTGGCAACGTAGACAAGCGCCCGATTGTAGAGAACCATTGCTAACAAATCGGATGGCGTGCTCGTCATTCCGATCATGGTCGTGTAATCCTCCAGCGCGCCCTGGTGATTATGTTTCTTCGCCTTTGCCATTCCCCGCCTGTAGAGCGACAGAGCTTTGCTGCGATTTGAGAATGAGCTGGCTAGCCAATCCAAGATCCTCATCGTTTGATCCTCTCGCGTGCGATGCGTGTTCCGTTGCCGGAATGTTGGGGCGCTGAATCGTATCGTCGCTGACGTTCGTTCACCGTGAGAAACGGCATTCCCTCCAGCCGCTCATATCGTTCGGCCCGGACAAACCAGAATGCCAGCCCTCCACTGTTATGTATGGGCGTCCCTTCGGTCCGGGTCGATCGCACGCCGAGTGAACCCTTCTTGCCGGTTTTCTGCCACCCCCGACGTTCCATGATCATACGAACCAAAACGCCAATCGCCTGTCGCAATCGTGTGCTGCGCCTCGAATGCATGCCCGCCAGAACTGATCGATTTCAGTCAGTGATTCGAGCTCGCGCACAACGCCGTTAGCGGTGCGCGGTCATGATGCAGTTCCGATTCTTCCATTCGACGTTGCCGATCCTCGTCGTTGAAGAACGCGAGCACGCAGTCGAAAGGTTGCTCTGGATCTTTAACAACGTCGACAAACTTGACACCTTGTCGGTCCTCGAGGAAGGCTTTCTTCGTAACTCGTGCCGTGGGCATTGGGCTTTTCCCCTGACTTGATTGGCGGTCGGTATCGAACAGATACAAAATCAACAGTTACAGATATTGTACCTCTTAGTTCTTTTCGTGCAACCGCAGTTTCAAGATTTCCGGCTGGGCACGCATCACCTTTAAACGCCGGGCGACGCCGAAACCATCGCGAAAGCAATTCGGGATCGGAACATCTTCCAATCCAGTGGATAACGCGATTAGTTGCGGGACGATGCGTCTCCGCGGCACGAGATCTTCGGCTAGTGGGCGCCCCGTCGCGCGATGGGCGCCGGGCAAGGGTCGTTTCGGGTTCCCTCGCGGTTCATAGAATCCGGGAACATGCGCGATTTGGGCGGACGCAACATGCGTCAACGCAAACGGCGGGAGGCAGAAAGACGACCACGCGTCGTTGCCCACAAACACATAGAGCACAGACACATAAAACAGGCAGGAACATATTTGAGCAGCCGTTCGCGGCACAGGCTGCCATTAAGTTGCGGGCGGTTTGCCGTGGAGCTGGTATAAATATCTGGTTAAAGGCGAAAAATTGGAGGCCGTTTGGTGTGGAATTGTGCCGTCGCGACTATCGGAGTCTTTTGGGAGTCGTTTTCCACAGTCTGACGCTGGCGACTAAATGCTACGGAGGCTTTCGCGGCTGAGCGGGGAGAGAATTTCGCTGGCTAGGACTGGACTATGGACATGGTGCAGCGACTCGGATGTCGACGCTGGCTCGATGGGCCGTTAGGCCTTCCTTATCCGCCATGCGTTGCACGTCGGGGGCGATGTTTCGCAGCGCTTGTTCGCTGTACTCGATGACGCTGCCGCTTCGCAGAAAATCGTTCGCTGACAGGCCCGATGCCCAGCGGGCCGTGCCGCCGGTTGGCAGGACGTGGGATGGGCCGGCGGCGTAGTCGCCCAAAGCGACCGGCGTCCAATTGCCCAGGAAAGTCGCCCCCGCGTTGCGAATGCGGGCCAGCAGCCGATCGGCGTCGTCCACCGCGATATGCAAATGTTCGGGCGCGATCGAATCGGTCAGCTCGCACGCTTCGGCTTCGTCGCGCACTAGAATCAACGCGCCGAACGATTCCAGACTTTGCCGCGTCACGTCCTCACGCGACAACCGAGCGACTTGTTTTTCCAACTCGGCGGCGGTCCGTTCCAATGTCGTTTCACTCCAAGTGATCAGGATACTCGCGCCGGGCGCGTGTTCCGCTTGAGCCAACAGGTCGGCGGCCGTGAAATCGGCTCGCGTCGTTCCGTCGGCCAGAACCACGACTTCGCTCGGCCCGGCGATCGAATCGATATCGACTTCGCCGAATACATGCTTCTTTGCCAAAGCGACAAACAGATTGCCCGGACCCACGATCTTGTCGACCGCCGGCACGCCCTCGACACCGTAGGCCAAGGTCGCCACGCCTTGAGCTCCGCCGACGCGATACACTTCGCGGATTCCCAATTCGTGGCACGTCGCCAACACATCGGGATTGTTCGCGCCAAAATCGGTGGGCGGCGCGATCACCACGATCTCTTCGACCCCGGCGGCCAGCGCGGGGACGGCGGTCATCAGCACAGTCGACGGATACGCGGCCGCTCCGCCCGGCACACAAATCCCGATCCGCCGCAGCGGCACGTAGCGTTGCGTCAGCCGCACTCCGTCCGGCCGAGTGACCGTGGCGTCGCGATGCAAGATCGCTTGCTGGAACTGCATCACGTTATCGCGGATTCGACGCACGGTTTCCAGAAACGCCGGGTCGGCTTGGCGATGAGCGGCTTCGAGCTGTTCGTTGCTCACTCGCAGCGAATCGGCCGTCAGCTCCGCGCGATCCAGCTTTTGCGAGTAACGCAGAACGGCCGGCAGGCCCTCGCGCTGCACGTCGCCACAGATTCGCTCGACCACCTGCTGCGGCGACAGCGGCTCGCCAAACACGTCGATCGTTAATTGCCGACCACGCTCGCTAACCACATTGCCGCGCGGGCTCATGCGCGTTCGCAACTCGTCGAGCGTTTGTCGCACATCGTCATTGCGAGTGTCGATGCGTTGGATCCGAAGCGGGGACGAGGACGTGGACATGGCGAACTCAATGGTGGTAGGCGGCAAAACGAACGGACGGGCGGCGCGACAAGTCTTCGTCCGAAACGGTCGAAACGGTCGCGAAAATCAAACCGGCCATTCTTGTTTCCGACCTGAATTCTGCCAAGTGGCGCGAGGCGTGGCGAGCGGCTAGACTTGGGCGGAATCAACGAGCCCGCGAATGCGAGCTTTCGACGTTCGGCCCTCGAATCGTGCCACGGAGTTGGATGAATGATGCAAGCGCTGTTGGGGCGAGTCTCCGCCGGTGAGAATTTGTCGATGGACGAGATGACGACCGCGATCGACTCGATCATGTCCGGGCGATGCAGCACGTCGGAGATCGCATTGTTGCTGACGGCGCTGGCGACGAAGGGCGAGACGGCCGAGGAAGTGGCCGGAGCGGCCGCGGCGATGCGGCGACACATGACGCAGATTCGGACTCGGCACGAGCGGTTCATCGACACGTGTGGCACCGGTGGCGATGGCTCCGGCACCTTTAATATCAGCACGGCGGCCGCGATCGTGACGGCTGCCGCGGGCATGCCGGTGGCGAAACACGGCAATCGCAAAATGACCAGCAAGACCGGCTCGGCCGATGTGTTGGCCGAGTTGGGCGTGAATGTCGAGGCGTCGGTGGCCACGGTCGAGCATTGTTTGGATGAAGTGGGCATCGGTTTCTGTTTTGCCCAGTCGCTGCATCCGGCGATGAGACATGTGGCGGCCGTGCGGCGCGAACTGGGAATTCGCACGATCTTCAATCTGCTCGGGCCGCTTTGTAATCCGGCGTCCGCTCCGTTTCAGTTGTTAGGCGTCGGTCGGCCGGAGTTGCGGCCGCTGCTGTCCGAGGCGATGCGGCAACTCGGGACTCCGCGCGTGGCGGTTGTCTGCGGCGAAGATGGGCTGGACGAAGTAACGCTGAACGGATTGACGCGCGTCACGCTGCTCGACCAGGGAAAGCTGACGGAACTGGCTTGGTCGCCGGAAGACTTTGGTTGCTCGGCGAAGACGCTCGAGTCGTTGGCCGTGGAAGACGCGGTCGGCAGCGCGGCGATGATCCGACGCGTTCTGAACGGCGAACTGGGACCGCCGCGCGACATCGTCGTCATGAACTCGGCCGCGGCCCTGTGGACAGCCGGCGTCGACGGTTCGTTATCCAACTGCGGTCGGTTGGCCGCTCGTGCGATCGACAGCGGCGCGGCGTCCGCCACGCTGGAACGCTTGGCGAAAGCGAGCCATGCATGCTGAGCGGGCGGGTGCTGCGGCTGGTGTTGCTAGTGTCGTGCGCCCATGCGCTGGTGCATACCTATGAGCTTTCGCTGCCGAGCGTCGAACAGCGTTTGGCGGCCGACTATTATCCTGGCGACCCGGTGGCCGGTCAGCGCATGACGGGGCTGATGTCAAACAGTTGGCGATTCACATTCGGACTCGGGGCATTGGTGGCTGGTTGGTTGGTGGATCGATTCGGCGGCAAACGGATGGTCGCGATCTACTTGCTCGGCTGTGGTCTCATGTGTGTGGCCGTGGGCTCCATTAACCAACGTGGTCTGTTATTCGCGGCAATGTTCGCAATGGGAGCGTTCGCCAGCATCTACCATCCCGCGGGTCTCACACTCATATCCTTGGAGACCACGCCCGACAACCGTCCTCGAGCTCACGGACTGCATGGCATTTTTGGTTCGCTCGGTATTGGCTTGGCACCGCTGGTTGCTTGGTGGTTGATCGGACATGGGTGGACTTGGCGGCAATATTATTGGTTGCTGGCCGTGCCCGGCCTGGCGTTGGGAGCGATTTTCGTTCTGTTAGACCGCAGCGATCGGATGCGTCGCATTGATCTAGCGCGCCGCTGAGCCGCGGCGGATTCGGTGTCAGAAGATCGCGCCCGATTGGCGTTCGTTTTTCACCTTGACCGTATTGGCCATGATGCAAGGTTTCGTCTATTCGGCCGTGATGAGCTTTCTGCCGCGGTATCTTACGGCCAGCGGCACGGCGGCCGAAACGAATTCGCCGGGTAATGTGGAAACGGCAACCGTCGCGGCGCAAACGACCGGCATGTTATGGGCGTCGGGAGCGTTGTTAGCCGGTTGCGTTGGTCAGTATCTGGCGGGGCGATTCGCCAAGCGTTCGATCCTGGAGCAACAATTGACCGGCGTTACGATCGCCAATGTGCCGTTCTTATTGTGGATGGCCGTGGCGGACGGAACTCAGCGATTCGTAGCGGCCGCGCTGTTCGCTCTCGTCCACTTTATGCACCAACCGATTTATAACACGCTCATAGCCAAATACTCGCCCAAAAGCCGCCGCAGTTTGTGTTATGGATTTAGCTTTGCGATGGGCTTGGGGCTAGGCAGCCTTGGTGCAACGTTTAATGGCTATGTGGTCGACGAGCGTGTTACCTACGGTGTCTTGGCCGCCACATCCACCCTGGCCGCTTGTCTGGGTGTAACGCTGACGGCGTGGAATTATCACATTGATTAACGCCGACAATTGATTAGCTGCAACTAACGAGCCGCGGCGGGCACGTCGAGCAGGTGAACGTTTCCATCGGCTCCGGCAATGGCGAGCCGCGAGCCGTCGGTTGTGAGTCGTCCGTCGTAGGCGACCGCGGGAGCCGATGTGTCCAGCAGTGTTTTCCCGTCCGCGATGTTCCCTATCACCATTCGACCGGTATGACCCACCGCAAGCAGTTTCGTGGCGTCCGCGTTGAAGGCGACGCGATAAACGGCTCCGTCCAACGCTTCCAGCGTTTTTGCCAGTTGGCCATTCGCCGCATTCCACAAATACACGCCTCCGTCGCTGTTGGCGGTCGCAATCAGATTGCCTTGCGTGGCGACTGCCAGACATGGGGCCACTGGCTTCGGAGACTCCGTTTCGTCAGCCGGCGCGACGGGAACCACGAATTGCCGAACCTCCGCGCCGCTGTCCACGTTCCATAATCGCGCGGAACCGTCGGCGCTGGCAGAGACCAATTGCTTGCTGTCGGCTTGGAACGCCAAACCGTAGACCGCCGCGGCATGCCCGCTGAGCTGCTTTGCGACTTGGCCCGTTTCGACGTTCCAAATTCGGACGGTTTGATCCGCGCCGGCCGATGCGGCCCACATGCCGTCCGGGCTGAAGGCCAGAGCATAGACGGCGCCGGTGTGACCGGCCCACGCTCCCAGCTCCGCGGGCGAAGCGAATGCCCATTCGGCGAAACCGTGCTGAGCCTCGCCGGCCGACGCGTTGGTCAACATCTGGCGGCCATCGGCGGTGAAGGCGACGGTCGTCAGCGGCGTTGCGGAAGCGAGCGTCTGCAACATCGCGCCGTCGGCGGTCGCGAATACGCGAAGCTGCTGGTCCGCTCCGGCCGCCACGATTTGCTCGTGTTTCGGGCTGTACCCGAGTTCCGTCACGGCTGCTCCGGTTTCGATCGTGGCGGTCAAAGCGGCATCGGCGGCGTTCCACAAGTACAGCCGCCCATCGACATCGGCCGCCGCAATCTGAGCTCCGTCGCCTCGCACCGCAACGCGACCGAAGGCAGCTTTCGCGCCCGCCAATTGTCGGCCGAGCTTCCCCGTCAAATCCCACTGCTTCACCGCCAGCTCGCTGCCCACGCTCACGATGGCCGCGCCGTCCGGCGTGAACACGGCGTCGGTCACCGCTTGCGGATCGGCCCCGAAGACGAGACTCGCCGCCACGGTATCCACGGCCGCGGTCTGATCGACGCAGGTCGAAAGCAGCGTGACGTTATCGTCGGCCAATGCGACTTGCGTGATCGCTCCGCCGCGTGGCAAATACCGCTGAAGCCGAGTCCGCGTCGCGACATCCCAGACTTGCACCACACCGTCGTCGCCAGCCGCAGCCAATCGTGAAGCATCGCCACCGAAGTCGATGCTTCGCAGCGGTGTGTCGTGAACCAAAGCGGCTTCCGCCGGAATCGGTTGAGCTGCCGCGGCGGCTGGCAACTTCCAAACGTGAGCCGACTTGTCCGCGGACGACGCCGCGACCAGCGTTGCATCCTTCGAGACGGCCACGTCGGTGATCGCGTCCGCCGCGCCGGACAGAACCGCCAGCGGCGGCATCCGCCATGTTCCACGCGAACCATTTTGTCCGCGCCGCCGCTGACCAACTTCGCTCCGTCCGCCGTGAATGAGACGCTCGAAGCGCGCCGCCTTCATGCGCCGACCACGATCGCAGCAGAGCCAGCGAATGAATCGCCGCGACGTTCCCTCCGGCGACCAACACCGACTGGCCCATCGCGGGCGGCTTCGGCCGGGCGAGAAACGCCAGGTCGGCGGCGGACTCCGTCAATCCCGCGTCGGCCAATACAAGTTGTTCCAATGGCTGCTGGGTCGCCGAATCGTAGACGCGCAGCACCTTGTCCGCACAGCTCACGGCGATGCGGGTTCCGTCGCGGCTGTACGCAACGGCGTTGATCGGCGAACCGACTTTGACAGCCACCACGGGGCCCGGCCCCTTCGCATCCACTGGCCACAAATGCAGATTGCCGTCGACGCCTCCGGCCGCCAACTGAGCGGCGTCGGCTCGCGGCGACACTGGTCAGAGCCGCCGCAGCGCAGTGGCCGCCCCAGCCGCTTTTCCATCCGCCACGTCGAACAACAGCAGTCGCTTGTCGTCCGTCGTAATCGCCAGCGCTTCGTCGCTGCAGGCAACATCGCCATTGCTGTCGGCTTCGCCGTTACTCCGTTGGCGGCCGGCAGCACGACCGGTATCGCGGGCAACGCCGCCAATGTTTGAACCACGACGCCCTTATCCTCGCCGCCGGAAACGATGGTCGAGTCGTCGGCGACAAAACCGATCGAGGTCGCTTTTCCCGTGTGCGGCGTCGAACGTTGTAGCACCAGTCCGCTGTTCGTATCGCCAAGGATCGTGCGGCCATCTTCGGTCGCAATCGCCACTCGCCCGCCGTCGGCGCTCACGGCGACTGACGTTGGATTGACTTCCAACGCGAGAGTCTGTTCAGCGGCCAGCGGCGCGGCGGCTACCGGAGCCTTCAGATTCCACACATAGGCCGCCTTGTCCGCCGAGACCGCCGCCAGCTTGGAGCCGTCGGCCGCCACGGCCAAGCCAGCCACCGGCATCTTCGGGCCGGCAAGATCGCGAATCGCTTTGCCATCCGCGGCGTTCCACAGGCGAACGATCGCGTCCGCGCCGCTGCTGACAATCTGATTACCGTCGGCCGAGAAAGCCACGCCGGCGGCCGGCTTCGTGTGAGCCGCAATGGTCAGCACATGAGCACGCGTTGGCGACACGATCGCATTGTCCGCCGCGACGGCCAACACGGCCGCGCCGTCCGCGAAGTCGATCGCTCGCACATCCGCGTCTGTCGCCAACCGCTCTTGAATCGCGCTGCTTCGTTCCACGCGAATGCCGCCCGCGCCGCCGCCGATAAGCAACGTGCCGGCCGCATCGAACGCCAAGTTGCTGATGGCCGGAGCCGTGGCGGGCGGACCTTCGGGAGCGATCGTCGCCAGCAGCTTTCCGTCGGCCGCGTTCCAAATCTTCACCGATTTGTCCGCGCCGGTCGAAGCCAGCCGAGTGGCGTTGGCGTTGCTTGCCGTTGCGGTCACGGCCGCCCCGTGCGGGAAAGCTCGAATCGGTTGCCCATTCGCTGCGTTCCAAGTCCGCATGGTGTTGTCGGCCGCGCCGGAAATCAGCGTCGCGCCGACTAGTTTCAATGTTTGGATCGCCGCCGAGTGACCCGCCAACGCACGAACTTCCATCGCGTCAGCAACCGTCCACTGCCGGATCTGCTTGTCGTCGCCAGCCGAGAACACTTGGCTCGCGTCCGCTGAAAAGACCGCCGCGCGCGTCACGGCCATGTGCCCGTCGAACTGCCCCAAAGCGGGAAAGCCCGCTGCGGCCAGATTCCACACTCGCACCGTCTTATCGGCCGATGTTGAAACCAGCTTGGTCGCGTCCGCGCTGAAGGCCACGCCGGTAATCGGCCCTTCATGGCCCACGATGTTCCCCAGCACATTGCCGCTCGCCGCGTCGCGAATCTGAATCGTTGGCTTGCCGCCAACCACGCCAGCCGTCGCGATCTTGGCTCGGTTCGGACTGATTGCGGCAACCGCATCGGTCAATTGACCGCCCGCGATTCGCTTCGTTTCCGTCGGCAGATTCCAAACGCGAACCGCGCCGTCGTCGCCAGCCGCCGCCAACTGTTTGCCGCTCGGATGAAATGCCAACGCGCGGATGACGATCGGCGGTCCGAGCAAACGCCCACCGTCGCCAGCCAACAACGGAGCGCCGTCGGCCGTTTTCCAGAACCGAACCTCACCGGTCTCGTTGCCCGCCGCGACAACCGAGTTCGCTTTGTCGATCGCCAGCGCCGTCACCGCGCCGACTTGGCCCGTCAACTGCCGCACGACCTTATCCGTCGCAGCATCGAATACGCGGATCGCTCCGTCCGCGCTGCCCGTATAGATCAGCTTGCCGTCGGGCGAAACCACGGTCGCCGTGACCGCCGCGGCGTTTCCAGCCAATGAACGAGACGGCACGACGGGCAATCTCCAACGTCGCATCGTCCCGTCCTCACCGGTGGAAAGCAGTTGTGCCCCGTCGCCGCTGAACGCGAGCCCGACGACCGGACCGACGTGAGCCAACAGTTCACCCGCCGCCGAGGCGTCCGCCGTGTTCCACAACCGAATCGCGCCGTCGACTTCGCCGATCGCGAGCAATTTGGCGTCGGGGCTGAAAGCGACGCTGCTGGCGGCGTTGGCCGAAGCCGGCAAGGCGCGAGCCAGTGTTCCCGCTGGCAGCGTCCAGAGTCGAGCGATCTTGTCCGCGCCGGCAGTCACGGCCAGCGTGCCATCGGCGCTGACCGCCACGGTTTGAATTGGCATCGTGTGTCCCGCCAAGGGTTTCGCCGCCTCGGGCAAACGCCAAGTTCGCACGGAACCGTCCGCTCCGGCCGTGGCCACGATCGGCTGAGTCGGATGAAACGCGACGTCCGCGACCGCTCCGGTGTGTCCAGCAAAGTGCAGCCGGTCCGCGCCGTCGGCCGCGTTCCAAAACCGCACGTTGCCCGCTTCATCGCCAGCGGCCACGATCGAAGCATCCGCCGACAAAGCCACACTGTGAACGGGCGCTGTCGCGCCGGGCAAATCGCGAATCAGCTTTCCCGTCGTTGGATCGAACAAGCGAACCGAGTTATCCGCGCTGCCGGTCACTGCCAGCTTGCCGTCGGCGGACATCGCCGCGCTCGTCACCGCCGCTACGTGTCCCGCCAGCTCGCGGCGAGGCTGAACCGGCAACTGCCAAAGCCGGACGAGTCCATCCGCGCCGGCGGTCATCAGACGCGGCTCGGTCGGATGAAAAGCCAATCCCGAGACAGCTCCCGCGTGAGCGCCGAGCTTCCCCAGTTCGGCGCCGTCCGCCGCATTCCACAATCGCACGATGCCGTCGGCGTCGGCCGAAGCCAGCAGCGCGCCGTCCTTGCTGATCGCCAGCCGCACGATTTCCGCATTGGATCCAGCCAGGGCTCCAGCCAGCTCGCGCGACGCGGCTTCTCCGGCCAGCGGCGTAATTCGCAACGTGCCCGAAGCGTCGCCCGTAACGACCCAACTCCCGTCGCCGGAAACCGCCAATTGGCCAACCGCCGCCTTATGCTCGAACCCACTCCGCAACGGGCCCGGCACGAAAACGTCCCAGCGTTTGATCGATCCGTCGCGTCCGCCAGCCAGCAACGTGCGACCATCCGGGCTAACGGCCAACGACAAAATCTGCCCAGGCTGTTGGTCCAACGTCCGTAACAAACTGCCGTTGGACAAGTCCCAAAATCGAATCGAGCGATCCAGCCCGCCCGAGATCAGCGTCCGATTATCCGGCGCGGAAACTAGCGTGGCGATGCCGCTCGCATGGCCGCTCAACGTGTTCGGCGGATTCGTTTGAGCATCCCCGATTTGAACAGATAAGACGCTGTACCCGAGACACAACGCCAGACAGCAAACTCGTCGCAACATCACGTGCTCCCATTGCAAGTCGGCTTGGTTACCAGCAAGGCGAACCGCAAGGTTATCATGGAGCGCGGCAATTGCACGTTTTTTCGCCCCCGCGTTGATCGCTACTCGCCGCGGCCTTTTCAGCATGACCGCCGCGCGACGCAGCGCTTCACCACCATCTCAAGAGTTTTCACCATGAACCGCTGCCGCCAATTTCCGACTCTGGCATTCCTCATCGTTGTTCTCGCGGTCCCCTTACGAGGCACGTTTGCCGCCGATCCGCTTCCGTCGTGGAACGAAGGGACCACCAAAAGCGCGATCATCAAGTTCGTCGACGACGTGACTCGGCAAGGATCGCCAACCTATGTTCGCCCCGAGCAACGCATTGCCACGTTCGACAACGACGGCACGCTCTGGAGTGAACAGCCGTTGTACTTCCAGCTCGCATTCGCGCTCGACCGCGTACAAGCCCTCGCGCCAGAACATCCTAATTGGCGGTCCGAGGAACCATTCGCCTCGATTTTGCGCGGGGATCTAAAGGGCGTCGCCGCCAGCGGCAAGCCGGGGCTGATGCAAATCATCGCGGCCACGCACGCCGGGCTAACGATCGACGAGTTCGACCAAGTGGTTCGGGACTGGGTGAAAACGGCGCGGCATCCAAAGACCGGTCGACCTTACACCGAAATGGTCTACCAGCCGATGCTCGAGCTGCTTGACTACCTGCGCGCGAACGGCTTCAAAACTTACATCGTCTCCGGCGGGGGCATCGAATTCATGCGGCCGTGGACCGAGCAGGTTTATGGCATTCCGCCGGAACAAGTCGTCGGCAGCAGCCTCAAGATGAAGTTCGAGATGCGGGACGGAAAGCCGACGTTGGTCAAGCTATCGGATGTCGACTTGATCGATGATAAGGAAGGCAAGCCGGTCGGTATCCATTCGCATATTGGTCGGCGGCCCATCTTCGCTGGAGGAAACTCGGATGGCGATTTGCAGATGCTGCAATATACGACCATCCCTCGCGACACGACGGATACGGTTCCGCGATTCGGGCTGATCGTTCATCACACCGACGGCGAACGGGAATTCGCCTACGACCGGCCCTCGACGATCGGCCAACTCGACAAGGCGCTGGACGAAGCTCCGCGGCGTGGCTGGACCATTGTGGATATGAAACGTGATTGGCGGACGGTTTATCCCGCGGAGAAGTAGTCGGGACTTGTCTCCAATGAATTATGAGAATTGCGCAGAATTGAGGTGCGACGCGATGTTGTCCCCTATAAGAAAGCTCCGACGAGGCGGAGCACTCCAAATGAAAAAACCGCGTTGGGAAAATTCCAACGCGGCTCATGGTGTTTAGATATCTCACACTTAATAGTATGTGAGTCAGGCGACGCTACTTCGCCGCGCCTTCGCTCAGCTTTTCCATCACGTCGTCCAAATTAAACGACGCGGGTCGCTGACGTGGAGGAAACTCTTTGAACGTCTCCAGAAACTTCCCGGCATACTGTTGCGCGGGAACCAATAGAAACGCGTGATCGATCAACCAGTCGTAGTAAATGTTCGACGTAATATCGGCTTGTTCATACGGATCGGCCCGCAAGTCGAACATCTTCGGCACGCGTAGCGGTGTGAACGGTTCCGCCCAAACTCGCAGTGTGCCCGTGGCTCGCTGTTCGAGAAACACGAGCTTCCAGTTCTCGAAACGCATGCCTACTAACTGGCCATCGTCGTTGAAGTAGAAGAACGAGTTGCGCGGCGATTTTTCTTCCTTGCCGGTCAAGTACGGCAGCAGATTGTAACCGTCCAAATGAACCTTATAGGTCTTGTCGCCCGCTTTGTGGCCCTTCATCAGCTTCTCTTTGATGTCGGCCTCGCCGACCGCCGCTAGAAACGTCGGCAGCCAATCCAAACCGCTAACCATTTCGTTCGAGACGCTGCCCGGCTTAATCTTGCCAGGCCAGCGAATCACACATGGCACGCGAAAAGCCCCTTCCCAGTTCGAGTTCTTCTCATTGCGGAATGGAGTGATGGCGGCGTCCGGCCAAGTGTTTTTATGAGGTCCGTTGTCGGTTGTATAAAGCACGATGGTGTTGTCGGAGACACCCATCTCATCCAACTTGCTCAATAACTTACCGACGTGCTTATCGTGTTCGATCATGCCGTCGGCGTATTCGGTTCGCGCCGCCAGTCCCGGCTCGTCCCGATGCTCGTCACGCACATGCGTGCGGAAGTGCATTCGCGTTGCGTTGAACCAGCAAAAGAACGGCTTCTTCGCCGACACCTGCCGCTTCATGAAGTCGACCGCCGCGTCCGAGGTCTCGTCGTCGATCGTCTCCATCCGCTTCTTGGTCAGCGGCCCGGTATCCTCGATCTTGCCGCCCGCCGTGGCTCGGATCACGCCCCGCGGCCCGTACTTCTTGCGAAAAGCGGGGTCGCGCGGGTAGTTGCGATTCTCGGGTTCCTCTTCGGCGTTCAAGTGATAGAGATTTCCGAAGAACTCGTCGAAACCATGAGCCGTCGGTAGAAATTCGTCCCGGTCGCCCAAATGGTTCTTGCCGAATTGGCCGGTGGCATAACCGTGCGGCTTCAGCAGTTCGGCGATCGTGCAATCCTCGGCTTGCAATCCCAAGTCCGCTCCGGGAAGTCCAACTTTGGATAATCCCGTGCGATAAGTGCACTGGCCCGTGATGAACGTGGATCGTCCAGCCGTGCAACTTTGTTCGGCGTAGTAGTCCGTGAAGATCATCCCTTCGCGGGCAATGCGGTCGATGTTCGGCGTGCGATAGCCAACCAAGCCCATCGTGTACGCCGAAATGTTCGACTGTCCGATGTCATCGCCAAAAATGACGAGGATGTTCGGATGTGCGTTCTGGGCCGACGCCGTATCCGGCGCCAGGGAACCGGCCAACGCCAAGGCGGCAATCAACAGGGAAAAGCGGTAACTCATGCGGCAATCCTCCAGCGTTGGAAATCTCAAACAGTTGGACATCAAACGAATCACTAATGGGTTTATCCCGCCAGCCATTAGCGTTTTCAGCATCTTAGTCGGACGTGATCGCGAAACAATTGAATACGCGACAAATTCACGATGCGGTTGCCAATGGTGAGGTTGTCGTCTCACAAAATCGAACGTCCGCCAAGTTGGAGCACTCGCTCCCAATCAACAATAGCCAGCCCAACCAGATTGCCCACCGGTGCGTGTTGCTGCGATCGAATACCGATGCGAAAACCACTGTCGGACGCGGCTTTCGACGCGGGCACGCCGCTCAAGTTCGCAACCGACGCGTCGACTTGCTCCAGCGTCACTTGCCAACCGGCATCCAACGGCCGAGCCTCCGCGACTCGCCACCGATTCGCTTCCCTTGGCTCGACCAAGCGAACCTGTTGCGGACGCACAAATATCGAGTCGCCCGACGACACCGGCAAGTTGCCAACGAGCGAAACTTGCCCGGCGTTGATCGCGGCCCGTGGCAACCCAACCACTGGCCCGGTCAACCGCGCGACCGTTTCATTCGCGGGACTCTTGAACACCTCGTCCGTCGAGCCGGCTTGAGCCACGCGTCCATCGACCAACACGGCGACGTCATCACAGATCGCGGCGACTTCGCGCCAAGCGTGACTGACATAGATCGTCGTCGTCGCGTGCCGAATCGCCGCCGTTTGAATCACGGACAACAGCTCATCGCGCCAAGGCGTATCGAGCTGTGCGAGCGGTTCGTCCAACAACAACAGTTCGGGCTTCACCGCCAAGGCCCGCGCGAGCGCCAACCGCTGACCTTCGCCACCACTTAACTCCGCCGGCCGCCGATCGAATGTGCTCGCCGGCAATCCCACCTCTGCCAGCAACGCTTCGACGGTCCCATCCCGCGCGGCCACGCGCAGGACGCTGGCCACATGCTGCCGGGCGGTCAAGTGCGGCCAGAGACTCAAGTTCTGAAACGTCATGCCGATTCGCGGCGTCTGAGCTCTCGCCGCCGTAGACTGACTCGCGTCGTCGCGTGGAAACTCGACCGTGCCCGAATCCGCTCGATCCAAGCCCGCGATGATCCGCAACAACGATGTCTTGCCCGCCGCCGACACGCCGACCAAACCCGACACGGCCCCGGCGCGTGCGGTCCAACTCACGCCGTTCAACACGCAAGCCGCGCCGAATCGTTTGCTCACATCGCGACACTGTACGCCGACCGCCATCGCACACCACTTACGGGCTCACACCAACCGCAACACCCGGTTGGCCAACACGAAATAAACAAACACCGGCACCACGGCCAACAACAACTGCAACATCGCCAAGCTGGCCGTTACGTGCGTCGGCCCAAAATGCAGATAAGTAAACAACCGCAGCGCCAACGTTCCGCCGCCGGGCGGGCAGAGTAGCTGACTAATCTCCACTTCGCCAATCGCCAGCACGAACACCAACAACGCCGCCGCGCCCAAATCGGAGGCGAACAATGGTCCGTCCAGCCAACGCCAACGACGCCAGCCGCGTAAGCCGCCCAGCGTCGCCGCTTCATACCAAGCGGGCGATGCCGCTCGGCGACCGTTGATTAGCAACCGCGCCGCGAACGGCCAGCCCCGCGCCGCCAACCCCATCGTGACTAGCAAGCTGCTCGCGCCCAGGATCGACAAGTCCACCGGCCAGGTGCGATAAGCCAACCGCGACATCGCCAGTCCAATCAACAGCGACGGCACTCCCAACGTCGCGGTCACGACGGCATCGACCGGCGATCGTCGCGCGTGTCGTCCGACAAGTGTCGCCACGAGCAGCCCCAAGCCGCAGGCCAATAACACCGCGCCGAATCCCAATCGCAAGCTGTTCGCTGTCTCCGGCGCGGCGTCTCGAACCGCTTCAAAAAACAATGCGAACGACTGACACTCGCATGCGATCGCCGCCAACGGCAGCCAAGTGGTTCCGGCAAAGTAACCGGCGACGAGAACCAGCAGCGGCCAGCGCGCCCGTCCCAACGGCATTCGCCATCTTCGCGACACGTCGGCCGCCGAACCACGAACGCCGCCCTCTCCGCACCAAGCCAACAAGCCGGCCGTCATGGCAACTAGCAACAGCATGCCCGCCGCTCGCACCGCGCCCGCCACATCCAAATAGTTGGTCAAACGCATGTAGACTTCGATCACATACAACCGGCACTGCAACACATGCGGCACCGCAAAATTGCCGATACCCAATGCGAAAGCCAACAGATACGCGCCGATCAGTTCCCGCCGCGCGGCCGTCAACATCCAAGCGAACAATCGACGTCGCGACAAGTAGAACCGCGCGGATTCGAAACCCGCTTGATGCAGCCGCTCGAACCCCCGCCCCACGATCAACATCACCAGCGGCACGTGAACCTCGGCCAACACCACGACGGTTGCCAGATAGTGCCCCGTGTTCGCGCGGCTCAACATCGGCCGCCAATCATCCCCCAGCACGCGTTCCATCACACCGCCCGGACCGTAGCAATACATCTGCCCCAACGTCCACACGGTCGGCGGGCAGATGAACGGCAGCAACGCCATCGTGGCCCAAACCGCCGGCAGCGGAAAGTCGGTCAACGACAACAACGCCGCCAACGACGCTCCGATCAACAAGGCCAAGGCAGCCGCGGCAGCCGCTACCAAAATGCTCGCCGCCAGCGCCGAACCGTCGAATCCCGAACCAGCTAAGTCCGAGCCAGTCGCCGCTTGGCCCTGAGCGTCGGGCATCCACAACAAGACCTGCGGCACGAGCGGCAGTAGACAAACCAGCAACGCCAACCAGCCTCGCCACGAACGCATCGTGTCAACCTCGTGGCGGAAAATGTTTGGCCGTCCATTGGCTGCTGGGCTCAAGCTGATCCAACAACGCCGGCAGCTCGATCTCCAAAGCGCGAATGTCGCCATCCGCCGAGCCCGCCTCGCGCACCGGCCGGTAGCCGCTTTCAGGCGTCGCGAACCGCCGACCGACTTCGGCGTTCAACAGATAGTCGATCAGCCGCCGAGCGGACTCGGCCCGCGGCGCGTCGCGGATCATCGCCACCGTGCTGCCAACAACCAGCGTTCCGCTCTCGCCCTCACCTTGATCGGGCAAGATCATCGCCACCGGCTCGCCCGCCGCTTGGCCCGCCAACACATCGTCCGTGTCGGTCAATCCCACGTAGATCGGTGAAGCGTCGGGATCGGCCCGAGCAACAAGGTTCTTCACCATCGCATTGCCATCCACAATGCGGACTTCGTTCTCCAACAAGTCCCGTAAAAACTGTTGCGTCGCCTCTGGCCCCCAGGCGGCATACAGCGCCGCGATATGCGTTCGCGTGGTGCCGAACTGCGGATTAGCCACCGCCACGCGGCCTCGCCAACGCGGGTCGGTTAGATCGCTCAATCGTCGCGGCGCTTCCTCCGGTTTGACGTATCGCGTGTTGTACACAATCACCCGAGCTCGCGTTGCCACGCCCGTCCATTGCCGTTGATCGTCCCGCCAAGCCGCCGGAATCCCGTCCGCCGCTGGCGATTCGTAAGCCTGCAACAAGCCGCGTTCGGCCAGCATCATCGTCTGCACCATCTCGTTGTTCCAAAACACATCGCAGTTCGGACGCCGCGACTCGGCCAACAACCGCGTCACCAAGCCCGTGGTCTTCGCCGCCTCGGCGTCGTACAGCGGCAACACGCGAATGCCCGACTCCGCTTCAAACTGTTTCAAAACCGGCTCGGCCTGTTGTCGATCGACCGCCACGTACACAACCACTTCCGGCGTGTTGTCGCCGGCACATCCGTTCGCCATCGCGATCGCCAGCACGATCCAAAGCCAGCCGCTCGCCCACCTCGCCACACCGTGTTCCGCACTCCGCATCATTGCACCCGCAATTCCGCTTCGTGGACGACCAACGCCTGCTCCTCGCGCTCCCACGGAAAATGCTTCAGCAACAGTTCGACACGCGCCGTCGCCGCTCCCGCGACCACTTCGACCCGATCCGCGTAAGTCTCGCCCGCGCGAATCTGCTCGGCCGAACTCTCGCCGCGAAAAGGCGTAATCCCCTTGATCGTCCGCTGCTGGATATCCAGCGTCTCGCCGTCCGCGTTGTGTTGCACGATCTGCAACATCAACACGCGATTGTGCCGCTCGCCGGGAAAGTTGTGACCGGTCGCATGATTGGTCACTTCAACTATCAGCTCGTCCGCCTGCTGATGAAACTGCATCCGCACGCCCGATCGCACCAACGACTCGTCATAGCCACCCGTGCACAGATGTCCGCGACCGCCGGGCCGCGCGTCGTCCGCCGGCATGTGACAAGCCTGACAAGTCTTGTTCTCCTCGCGAAAGCGGCTCTCCTGCCAGTCGCGATAGATCGCCGTATGACACGCGCCGCAAAACTGGCTGCTGACCAGCTCCGCCGAACTCACCGGGCGGCAAGGCGCGTCGACCACCGTTCGAGCCGCCGCCACGGTCCCATCGCGGCGCAGATGACAAACCAAACAATCCACGCCCGAGTCGCGCGACGCCGGTCGCAGTCGCGGCGCGGCGTCGGGCGGGCGAAACAGAATCGGCTCGGCCGCGTGGCACGATTCACATTGCCGATCGTGGCCGAAATGCTGAAAGGCCGCTTGCACTTGCGGATTCGTCCAAGTGCCCGCGTGCCGCGACGCTTGCCACTCGTCCCACACGGCCTCGTGACACTGCCGACACCCGTCGTTGCTCCAGTCGGCAACTTGACGCGCGGCGACCTCATTGGCCGCTTGCCGCTCGCGCGAATCCATTTGGGCGAATATCAACAGCAAACCGAGCAGCGCCGCCGACACCGCCGCGATCATCCATCGCCAGCCGCGTCGCATCTACAGCCCCTGCGATTCCAACCACATCCGCCATTTGCGAGCCGCCACGATAGCCGCCGCCAAACCATCTCCGGTCATCGGGCCGAAATCCTGCCCGGTCAGCTCCTTCAACATCCGCCCGGTTGGCCCGAAAAAACTGGCCGGCATCGACGGCAGCAACTCGACCACGTCCCTCGCCGCCGACTTCTCTCCTATCCGACCAATCAGAAGGATCGACTGCACGCGAATCGACTCGTCCACCGACTCGGCCTTCAACACCGCCATCGCCCGGCTCAAATAATCGGCCTTGCGGTCCGCGTCCGCCCGAGCGATCCGCACGTCGACTTGCTTCCAGATAATCGCATTCAGTTGCTCGTCCCCTGCCCCAGCCACTTCAAACACTGTGTGATCGGAGCCCGCAGAAACGCGTTGACCAACTGAGCCCGCGTAGCGAGCGACCCGTTCGTCCGGCGACCGAGCGTGCCGAAGTCCTCGATCATCGTCTGCACGTCGGCATACGTCGGCGATCGGCGAGCCAACTCTTGCTCGACCAACGCCAACAGCCAGTCGTCCAAATCCGCCGCCAGCATCTCCAGCAGATCGGCTTCGTTCAGCTTCGGCAGGTCATTCGCCAACCGCCGCAGTATCGTGATCCGAAACGGGTCGACCGCTTCGTGCCCCAAGGCGGTCACCAAATCGGCCGACGGAGATTCGGTAATCGCCTTCTCGATCTGGTTTCGCAGCTTCGTCTTTCCAGCGGCTGCCCGCGTTTCGCCATACCAATCCAACAAGCTGGGCAACGACCCCGCCTTTTCTTCAATGAGATCGCGCACCGACTTGGCAAACGCCGCCAACTCCGGCGGCTTGTTACCAATCGTCGCCTCGCGCAAGCTCGCCACCTCGTCCACCGAAACGTTGCCTTGATCGAAAGCGTTTCCCAACAACTCCAACAAGTCCTTCGCGTATTGATTGCTCAACGACACGTCGCGTTGTTGCTGCTGAAACGCTCCGGTCAAATGCGACCGAATCTGAGCCACAACGGCCTGGCTGCCGACATCGCCGGTCGCCGCCAGCACGCCCTTGGCCGCCTGGCGATAAGCCGGAATCTGCTGCATCTGAAACGTGGGAAACTCGCGCGGAAAGATGTTCTTGGGATCCATGTAAGCCAGGATTTCCAAGCACTGAGCCACCTGCCGAGCCATCAACGCCTGCTCTTGCGGAGTCATGTTGGCTTGAAGCGAACCGCCTCTCACCGGCCCTCGCCCCGCAGCCGGTTGCTCCGCATCGTCATTCGCCGGCTGACCCGCACGCGCCAAAGCCTCGCGCAGCCCCGCCGCGCCAGCTCCGGCTCGCAATGTGGACGAACCATCCTTCGCCGCCGGTTTCTGACTCAGCTCGACCTTCGGCATCGCCTGTTTTACTTGCGACATCCATTGATCCAACGACGAAGTCGCCAGAGCCGCGTTGTGCCACCCATCGGCCCGCAAATCTCCCGGCCCGACAAACCCCATCGCTGCCAACCCAACGCTACCCAACACCAGCCATGCGCCCACGCGCCGCCGCATCAATATTCCGCCGAAAGCCACCTGCATCGTCCATCTCCCATCGCAAACGTCCCCGTCCCAACGGCCCTTTGTACCCCCACAGCCCTCGGATGACAAGCTTTTCCAGCGACACCGCTCCCACATCCGGGAGACCGAGGCTCCCGCCGAGTCCGCAACCGGGAGACCGAAGCTCCCGCCGAGTCCGCAATCGGGAGACCGAGGCTCCTGCCGAGTCCCCCCCAAAAAACGGGAGACCGAGGCTCCTGCCGAGTCCCCCACTCCCGTCCGTCCCCGCTGAACTCCAAAACGGCGACACTTACACCCCAGACGACACCCATTCAACATGGCATCGCCCCCGAGCCATGCACTGGCCGCAGCCCTATCGGCGAAATTTGACAACCTAACGTGCCGGCCCAGAAATTAACCGTGTCCCCAGCAGCGTTCCCACAAGGCCGGTCGAACGCGTCGGTTATCCGTTTACGTCGTAAGCCAAAGCCACGATCCGCCCACGAACGCGGCCAGTCCCCATCGGCATCGGCAGGACACCCATGAAACGCAAGCACCGAACAGCACTTGTGGGATGTATCACCTTGTCCGCGGCATCGCCCTTCTGGAGTCATTTTCTCGCTACCGAATCCAAAGTCACCGAGACCGTCTCTTGGACATGGCTCACCCTGCTCCTGGTCGCTACAGTCGCGCTCCACTGGCTCGTCACCCGCATGGTGACGACAATCCGCTTCCGGGTTATCCAAAAAGACGAGCCCCCGGACCTCAATTGTAATGTGGAACCCAGATAGCTTTTCAAGAGGTCACATTTGCGAGCGTTCGCGTCCGCAATTCCCACCAGCGCGTCGTTAATTTCCTGCCACAGGCCGTTGGGATTCCAAAGACGAAAGTAGTGGTAAACGGTTTGCCAGGGGCCAAACTCCTGGGGTAGAGCGCGCCACTGACACTCTTCCTTGTTGAGGTAGAGTATCCCGTTGAGAATCTGTCGGAATGGCACTTCTCGTGTACGCCCGCGTTTGGTCTTCCGCTTGGGTATTTTGGGCTGAGGTATTCCCCATCCCTTATTCGTCGATTCGCTGGGATAGCTGGCGTCCATGCCAATCTCCTTCGAGTCATGAATTGATCTCGACGAATTCTATACCAGAGGAAAAACATAACAGACAGCACTTTTCAGACAGCCTACAAGTGCACGACCGACACAGCCTTTCTCCGCATCTTGGCGAGGTGTTTTTGTTGACACTTTGTTGCTGCGGATTGAAACGGAGCGGCTTTGCGCACGATCTTAAGTGGTTTCTCCCTGAATACCATGAGGGAAGGGCTTGGTCCTCGCGGCGATCCGTTGATGAGGACAGGCCGAGGCGCTGCGTTCTTTGGGCCTGGCTTGCCATTATTTCCATCCTTCGACGGAAACTGATACACTGGGCCTTCACGGGACGGGCGGCGGCGGTGAGACGGTTGGCCAAGGCAGGAGTGTTCGATGGCACGCAGCATCCCCGATTCTTTCGCGCGCGTTCGGCGTCTCGGTCAGAGGACGCTGGTCATCCTCTTATTTTTGGCAGCGGGCTTGGTGAGTCCACAACGCTTGGCCCTGGCCGAGGAGGTGGATTACACGCGGCAGATCAAGCCGGTGTTGCGGGACCACTGTTACGCTTGTCACGGGCCGCTGAAACAGGAGAGCGGTTTGCGGTTGGATACGGCCGCGGCGGCGGTTCGCGGTGGCGACGGCGGAGCGGCGATTGTCGTGGGTGATCCGGCGGCAAGCGGGTTGTGGCAACGCGTGACATCGGACGATGCCGCATCGCGGATGCCGCCCGAAGGCGAGCCGCTGTCGGCCGAGCAAATCGAACAGATTCGCGTGTGGATCGCGGCCGGAGCGGCGGCTCCGAGCGATGAGCAACCTGAGCCCGATCCGCGTGACCACTGGGCGTTTCGCGTGCCGCGACGACCGAGTGTGCCGTCGGCGGCCACTCCGCAAGGCGTCGATTCCCCGACCGCATCCGCCGCTGCGACCGACGTGGCTGCGACCGACGTGGCTGGGGCCGTGGACAACCCGATCGACGCATTCATTCAGCGGCGGCTGGACGAACATGGGCTCACGCCCGTTCCACGGGCCGAGCGACCTTTGTTGCTGCGTCGCTTGTATGTGGACTTGATCGGTTTGCCGCCGTCGCGCGACGAGCTGCACGAGCTGCTCGCGGATGATTCGCCGGACGCTTACGAGCGGGTCGTCGACCGGCTGTTGGCTTCGCCACGCTACGGCGAACGTTGGGGGCGGCACTGGATGGACGTGTGGCGATACAGCGATTGGTACGGCCGCCGCTCGGTGCCCGATGTTTGGAACAGTGCTCCTCAGATTTGGCGATGGCGAGATTGGATCGTGCGGTCGCTGAACGACGACGCTGGCTATGACCACATGTTGCGGATGATGTTGGCCGCCGACGAGATCGCCCCGGACGACGACCAAGCGGCGGTGGCGACCGGGTTTTTGATTCGCAATTGGTACGCGTTAAATCCGAACGATTGGATGCGAAACAATGTGGAGCACACCGCCAAGGCGATGTTGGGACTGACGTTCAATTGTGCTCATTGCCACGATCACAAGTACGATCCGATTACGCACGAAGATTATTTTCGGTTCCGAGCGTTCTTCGAGACGATCGGCATTCGGCAGGATCGCGTGGCGGGCGAGGCCGATCCGGGGCCGTTTCAAGAGTACGACTACAGCACGCTGCGAAAGGTCGTGCGAATCGGCTCGGTCAGCGTCTTCGATAAGCAGCCCGACGCGCCAACGTGGTTCTATACGGGCGGCGACGAACGAAATCGCTTGACGGAGCGCGGCTCGATTCGGCCGGGGTTGCCCGCCGTGTTTGGCGACGAGCCGGTCGCGATCGAGCGGACGGAGTTGCCGCCGGTGGCTTGGTATCCGGGCTTGCGGCCGAGCATTCAGCAGACGGAGCTTGCCGATGCGGAGCGGAAGATCGAGTTGGCGGGCGGCGAGCTAACGGCAGCTCGCGCGGCGAGCGACGCGGAGTTGCCGGCGCTGTTGGCCGCGGAAACGAAAGCAGCGGCGGAGTTCGACGCGGCCGCCCAAGCCGCTCGGGCCGCGGGCGAGTCGAACGCGATCGCCGGTCGGCAATCGTTGTTGTTGGACGCGACGACCGGCCGCAGGATTTTGAACCTGGAGCTTCGCGAAGTCGATTCCTTGCAAGACGGCGACCAATTGCGGTTTCAGCTTCGTCTGCTGACCAACAAGCATTTCAATTTCCAATTGGCTCGTGATGCGGTGAAGGGTTTGACGGCTGGCTACGTGGCGTTCGATGCGGGGCGGATATTGGCATACGAGCCCGGTTCGTTTCGCGAGTTCGAGATTGGACGCTACGACTTCGCCGCCGGGCAAACTCGGTTCGATCTCGAGTGGAAGTTTCATCCGGACGACGATACGGCGACGTTGCGAATCGTTTGCGTGGGCGAGAAGCCGGCGCCAGTCGTCGGAACAGCGGCCGCGGCTGCAAGTAACGCGGCGGAATCCACCGTGTTGGTCGAAGGCACGCGCGTGGCGATCAACGGTTGGAATCCGGTCGGCGATCCGACGAAGACCATTACGTTCGACGCCCACACTGGCAGCGTCGCGGCGATCGACCAGATCGAGTGGCTCCGTGCCGCTCGGCGCACACCGCCCGTCGCTGATTCGGCGGAAGCATCGCGGGCAGTTGTGTTGATCGACTTCGAGTCACCCGCGTATGCCGAAGGGCGAGACGTGGTCGGCCGCCACGGTTGGTCGGCGTCGTCGTTCTGCCAATCGCCGGCGACTTCGATCGTGTCCGCAACGATCGGCAATTCTTCGTTGAGCGAACAGGCGGCTCGGCTGCGAGCGGCAAGCCGGGCGGTCGAAGCGGTGAAGTTGCGTGTCACGGCCGCCGAAACCGCTCATGCCGCGGCCGAAGCGAGCCGAGCCAGCGTCGCCGCTCGAATTGCCGCCGATAACGCCCAGTATCGAGGCAGTTTGCCGGAAGACGTGAGGCGATCGGCAGCGAAATTCTTACCTACCGATGCTGGCGGCATCGGCCACGTGGTGGACGCTGCCAGCGTCCCGATGGGTACATTCTCATCTGCCGCTCGCCTGAGTCGCCGCGAGGACGAACTGCAACGGCTGATCGCCGAAGCCGCGCGGTGCGAGCGCGAAGCTAATCTGCGTCGGGCAATCGCCAACCGACACTCGGCCGAGCGGCAGTTGGCCGTGGCCGAGTCCAAGGCTACGGATGACGCGAACCGCGCGAAGGAAATCGACGCGGCTCAAAAACAGTTTGCCGCGGCTCAAGCCGAATTGACCAAAGCCGAAGCGGCCATTGCGGCGGCCGAACAAACCGGCGCGGAGGCGACCGATGCCTATTCGCCCTTCGGTCCGATGTACCCGACCACGAGCACCGGCCGTCGTCGAGCGTTGGCTCGGTGGATCACGAGCCGCGAGAATCCGCTGGCCGCTCGCGTCGCCGTGAATCACATCTGGATGCGGCACTTTCACCAGCCGCTCGTCGCCAGCGTGTTCGACTTCGGCCAGAACGGGGCTCGGCCCACGCATCCCGAGTTGCTGGACTGGCTGGCCGTCGAATTCATGGAGTCCGGTTGGAGCATGAAGCATCTTCATCGGCTGATTGTGACGAGCCAAGCGTATCGGCGACAAAGCTCGGCGAATCCGGCCAGCGAGGAACGCAGTGCCGCCGAAGACACGGTTTCGCGGAATCTCGCGGTCGATCCACAGAACCAGTGGCTCTGGCGAATGAACACCGGTCGCATGGAATCCGAAGTGGTGCGTGACAGCGTGCTGTCGGTTTCGGGCGGCTTGGACCTGAAGATCGGCGGGCAAGAGTTCGAGAACAGCGAAGCGTTGACCAATCCGCGACGCAGCCTCTATTTCTGTTGCCAACCGGAAGCGGACGGCGAGAGCCAGTTCGGTTCGTTGTTCGACGCTCCGGATGCGCTGGAATGTTATCGACGCAGCCGCAGCATCATGCCTCAACAGGCGTTGGCTTTGACGAACAACGAGATGATTCACGCGGCGAGCCAACGAGTGGCCAGCCGATTGTCGGCCGAGTTAAGCGCGGCCGATCAGACGGCGTCCGAATCGTTTGTCGACGCGGCTTTCGAGAGCCTGTTGTCGCGGCAACCAACTGACGACGAGCGACGTGTGTGTGTCGCTTTTCTGGACCAACAGGCGACCGGCAGATCGGCCGATTCAACCGTCGTCGGCGTGCGAGCTTGATTCGCGTGCTGCTGAATCACAACGACTTCATCACGATCCGTTGAGGATTTGCCAGAACGATACGCGATCCACGAGTCAGCCGACGATGCAGCGTTGCTTGCAGTTACGGAACCAACTGGCGGTCGTTCTGGCGGATCTCGGATGGGGTTCACTGGCCAGCGCTTCGGGCGATGTTGCACGACGAGTGGAATCGTTCGAGCCGACGAAGTCGCTGACGGAAACACGACCGCGCCTGTCGAGTCGTCCGCTTCCACCTCTTCCGCCTTGCATCATGCGCCGCAAGCAAAGGCAGTGATCTGGATCTTTCTGTCCGGCGGCTACAGCCATGTCGAGACGTTCGATCCTAAGCCGGCGCTGAATAAATACGCCGGGAAGACTTACGCCGACACGCCGTTCGAGAATCCGGTGCTCTCGCCGCTGCACAAGAAGCGGTTTCGGTCGGTGCCCGCCGAAGAGATCAACGTGCGGGACGTTTATCCCACGATCTATCCGATGCAGGTGGGCTGGTCGCCGCGAGGGCAAAGCGGCATCGAAATGACCGACTGGTGGCCGCACCTGGCGGGCGTTGTCGACGACCTGTGTTTCGTCCGCAACATGTGGACGACCGACAACGACCACGCCGCCGAAAATCAAATTCACACGGGCCGACACCGGTTGGACGAGACACAGCCCAGCATCGGATCGTGGGCCCATTATGGCCTGGGAACGTTGAACGAGAATCTGCCCAAGTTCGTGGTGCTGGGCGGGCCGACCCGTTCGACCACGCAGGAGTCGATCGATTCCTATTACTTGGGACCGGAACATGCGGGAGTACCGTTGACGCTGGACGTGAACAACCCGCTGCCGTTTGGGCGACGAGTGGCCGGACAGTCGGCCGAGCAGCAGCGAAATGAGTTCGCGCTCGTCAAGCGATTGAATGAACTAGCGGCTGTCGAATATCCCGAAGACCAAGCGTTGCGGGCTCGTATTCGGGCTTATGAATTGGCGTTTCGCATGCAAGCGGCCGTGCCCGAAGCGATCGACTTTGCGCGAGAAACCGAAGCCACGCGGCAACTGTACGGCCTAGACAACGACGCGACGCGATTGGCTGGCCAGCGTCTCTTGGCGGCTCGGCGGTTGGTCGAGCGAGGCGTGCGGTTCGTCCAAGTGTTTCCGTCGGCCTATGGTGTGTGGGATTCGCATCGCAAGCTGAAGGAGAACCACACCAAGCTGTGTGCGTCGCACGATCTGCCGGTCGCGGGATTGATTCGCGACTTGAAACAACGCGGATTGTTGGATGAGGTCACCGTCGTGTTTTGCACCGAGTTCGGTCGCACGCCCGGTAAGGAAGAACGCAACGGCGGCACCGATGGCCGCGATCATCATCCCAATGGTTTCACAATTTGGCTGGCCGGCGCGGGCGTTAAGAAAGGATTCGTCCACGGCGAGACGGATGAACTGGGATACCACGCATTGGGCGAAGGCCACTATGTGACCGATCTTCACGCCACGGTGCTGCATCTATTGGGGCTCGACAACCGTCGCTTAACGTATCCCGGCCGCCGACGATTGGAAATTGATTATGGCCGCGTAATGAGTGAGATTCTTACGTAGTGGCTATTATGTTTTGTAGTGACCATTATAGCGGAAGGGCGCGAGCCCTCCGGTAACGCGGTACCGGAGGGCTGGCGCCCGTTCCGCTTACATGATGCGGTGTACCGGAGGGCTGGGCGCCCGTTCCGCTTTCATGATGCGGAGAGAGAGCCGGTGACCTTAAGCAGAAGCAGGGTAAACGCGGAGGCGCGGAGAACGCCGAGAGATGTTTTTGTCTCCGCGTTCTCCGCGCCTCGGCGTTTCAAGTTCTACCATGTGGTACTGTTCTCAATTCGCGGTCGCGTGGCAGCCAGGGATGCCAGCCGGTCCGTGCAGTGAGTGAAGTGGCATCGCATGAATTACATGACACGTGCCTGTCGGTCGCTTTAGGGCGACTTTAGCAAACGGCTGCGGATGCGGTCCGCTTGTCGTTGGCGATCGGCGTTGCTGGCCACATGCTCGAACGTGATCGGTTGTTGAAAGACGCGAGCCAGATGTTCGCGGGCCAGTTGGCTGGTCTTTGTGTCTTCGGCGGCTAACAGTGTCAACCACACGGATTGATCGCAACTGAGCCACGTGGCCACGCGGTCGGGCGAATCGCCCGTGCTCATTTCCAGTTGCTCGCGCACATGCCGCAAGCGAACTCGCTGTTCCGAATCCAATTGATCGTCGGCGAATGTTTCCAACAGCGGCAACACGCCAACGCCGCAGCGCCGCAGATCGCGCATCGCCAATTGCCGATCGACATATTCGGGCGCTCGCAGCTTGGCGATCAACTGTTGCACATACAGACGATCCAACGCGAGATCGTCCAACGCCACTTGCAACAGCGAGCCATGAATCTCCTGAAGCTGCTTTTCCAACTGCCAGTCGCCACGAATCGCATGCAACAACGGCGTTAGATGCTCGCGACACACCGCTGGCTCCGTCAGCATCAGATGCCAGAGACTCGGAGCTGAATAGCATTGTGGACCGCTGGCGGTTTCAATTTCCAGCGTAAGTTGTCCGTCGCGTGGTTGATGGAAGTGGACCGGCGTCACTTGACGAGCGCCTAGGTCCAACTGCACGAGTTCGACCTCATTGCCGCTGGTAATGTCCAGCGTCACTCGCCGAGCGTCGTCGTGAAAGTCGTAATGCAACGTTGGAATGCCGGCTCGCAAGCTGAACGAGACGGTCTCGTGAGCGGTCGCTCGTTCGTCCTTGCTAGAGTTTGGGCGAGCGTGCCGATAGCGAGCCGCTTGGGCGTGAACGCGTCCCAGCACGATCTCGAAGTTGACCGCATCCAGCGAACGCAACAACGTGCCGAGAGAATCCGCCGCCTTTGCGGGAGCGGCCTCGACAACCAGCGACAACAACATGGACAGGGAGAGGAGGGCGAGAATCCGATGCATAAGGAGCCTCCTTGCTCAATTGGGCGTTCCTTGCCTCCTGTCCGCGCCGCGGGAAGGCAGCGCGAACCAAACGATGATATCGACCTTTTCTCATCCCGACGTATGGCGAATTCCACGCCGCCTGCCGATTCCTATGAATTTTGCGGGTATTACCGACCCGATTTCACCGCAAACCCCACCTAAAGAACTAATGCCATGAATCGCCTGTGGATTCATGGCATTAGAAAAGCATGGGGATTTCAATTCACGAGCAACAACGGGCGAGCGCTGGCGATACGGCGGAACACCTCCATTAGCTCTTCCGAGTACTCGTCGACCGTGCAGCCGCCTGGAATGTTGAAGTGCAGCCCGTCTGTTATCTCCGCTACGTCCTCCATCAACGCCACATCCGCACCGGCCCCGAGGCTGATCGTCACGATGGGAATCTTGAGCTCCGCACACAACTCGGCCTCGTCGTAGACGTTGTTACGCGCGGCGTTGGTGTTGTAGCCGTACGGAGTCCAATTCGCGTTGCCGTCCGTCATCAAGACCATCATTTTGCGAGCCCCAACACGCCCGTTCGCCTCAAACTCTTCGCGTGCCTTTTGCATACCGGCCGCGATGTTGGTGTAATCGTGGTAATGACCCGCTTGCCGATGACGCGCGGCGTCCGAGACAAAATCGAGGTCCAGCGTCAACTCACTTTCCAATTCGCCCATACCGCTGCTGCTGTTGTATACCGACAGCCCGACTCGGTCGTCGACATCGACCAGCCGAATGTAGTCCATAAACACATCGACCGCGTTCTTCACGGCCGTTACGGGTTGAGCGCTAACCTTCCACAAAATCGGCGTCTGGTCGTATGCGGGTTTGTTCTTGTTCCAATGATTGACCAAGGTCAAAAACCCGAACTTGCCGCGATAGCCGGCCGAGTAAACAGCGCTATCATACCAAGGCATACTGCTGGAACTAGAGCGAGCGTACTCGATATAGTCGTCCCAATCTCCCTGCGACGGATAGTCGACTCCGTCCAATTCCAATCCCCGTCGAACATGGCTGTTGTTATAGAAGTCGACCGTCTCATACTGGCCGCCAATTTTTACCCGAACCTTGTCGATGCGTCGCCCCGACTTGCTGCCCGTACCTTTCCATGTACCCGACTTCGATGAGATATTAAACGACTGGGTCGAGCCGTTGTCGAAATAGAGCCGAACCTGTTGCATGTTCTGGGCGGCGGACACGTCCACCTCGGTCAATTTCCACGTAACATCGAAAGACAAGGAATTGCCGGGGATCGTGACCCACTCGGGCGTGAAGGACATATTTCCGTATGTGGGAGAGTCCAAATCGAGCCACATTTGGTATAAGGACGCTTCGACCGTCTCCTGGCCTACGGTTGAAATCGCAGTCAGCTCGCTGTCATCGTTCATCGACGCCGAGAAGTCCAAGACCAGCATGATATCGCGAGGCTGATAAATCGCGGTGGCCTGCGATGTCACATTATACGAGTCCGTTCCCAACATCTTACCGAAGAAGAGCGGCATATTGGAATACGTGAGCGATACGGTCAACGCCGTAGCTGGTCGCTGACCTCCATTGTCCGCGTATCCGAGTCCCAGCGTCCCCATGCGACATCGAGGTCTTCGCCGTAGCGAGCGAGGAACTCAGCCTTTAAAGCTTCCAATCGACCATCTTGCATCATAATGGTGCCGCCAACCGGGTTGCGAACCAAGTATTCCCCACGGGCGCGATCTTGAGCGCGGCGGCATTTTCGATCAGGGCTGCCAGCCGCCAGCTATCGCCGCCGCGTCCACGGCTCGGTCTGAAGCGCGCGTCCACGGTGCAGATATATCCGAGGTTTGATGGCGGGCGTCAAATATGCCTACCATAAAGACCATCATGATGCAAGGGTGGGCGACTCAAACGGTCCTGGGCCTCGTACAAAGCGACCAAGAACTTGGGGCTTTCGAGTTCGGCGGAGCAGTGGCATTCATGATTTCCTCCCACCATGATTGGGGAAGTAGTTGCGAGAGAAGGTGGAGGCGAACGTAGTTGTTGGGGCAAGATGTGGCGACGGCGGTGATATTCACAGAGCTGCGGCATATCCGTTCGGTCGCGAGTGGGTGGAACGCCGCGCGAAGACCCTTTGGCCGGTCGTTGGCCCAACTGAACGGCCGCGTCCAAAGAAATTGCCGTCGACAAGTGCTCTCGCACATTTCGCGAAGCGGAAGCGACGGCAAAGCGTTGACGTAGCGACGATCGCGCGACAGGGCGCAAGGACAACGCAACGACGGATACCTGCGATGGTGCCTCATTCACGAGCTGATCACGACACGTTCCAGCCACCCAATGCAAACGGCATTGGAACTGGCTAACAAGATGCCCTGCGGCAGCCTGGCGATCTCGAATGAGACCCATGGCTTATGTCCCGGCCTCACGACCGGTTTGCCTTTATCGAGGAACTCGTCGTGAGTTCCGTCGGCGTTATCGCCATTAAAAACGGGCACGCTGATTTCGCCGCTGTCAAACGTTTGCCAACAAATCGGACGTAGAAGAAAGAAGGTCGGAATTGCCGACGTTTCGCACGCGCGCCGTCCGCACGAGACCGCTTTCCTGTCATTCCGGAGCTCAGGTCGTTATCCTGGCTTACCGGTTACGCTGAAGTTTGGCCGTATCGATCGGTCGAGCCAACTTAGCGAGCGGAACCTGGCGGTCAGGTTCACGAATCAGCATCGCACGCGTAGTGCTGCTGACAGACATGCGTTCGGCCCCCGGCTCAAAGGCGAAAAACTCCCGGCGACGGCCGCCTCGCTCCACTCCACTGATTCGGCTTTCAAATCCCGGCAGTGGTTATCGCCGCTGGCGTCAGCTTTTCTGCGTTCCACGATCACGCATCGGCTCAGCAGCCGAAAGATGGACAGCATGCAATCGTCCAATCCAATGGCCGCGGATTCGCCGGCCGCCGATCCAGAGGCCGTCGCCCATTTCGAGCGGGCCATTCGACCGATCTTGGCCCAGCACTGTTACGAATGCCATTCGGCCGAAGCGGACACCGTCGAAGGTGATTTGCGAGTCGATCGGCGCGACGGACTGCTGCGCGGCGGCGATCGCGGGCCGGCGATTGTGCCGAGCGACTCGGCGGCCAGCTTGTTGATGCAGGCCGTTCGCTATGAAGACCCGGAATTGGAGATGCCGCCGAGCGGCCGGTTGCCGGACGAAACCGTGCGGCTGTTGAGCCGCTGGATTGAAGACGGCGCGGCGATGCCCACGGATCGCACGACGGCCGAAGCCCGCAAGTCGGCGATCGACTACGAGGCCGGCCGGCAGTTCTGGTCGTTTCAGCCACTGCGCCGAATCGTGGGGAACGGGGCCGTTCTTCCGGAAGCCACCCTGCCGAATCCGTTCGACGATTTTGCGATTGAGACGCCCGACTCGATCATCGACCGATTGTTGGAAGAGCGTCGCCGCGAACACAACTTGCGGGCCAATTCGCAGGCCGATCGCCGCACGCAGGCGCGGCGTGTGTACTTCGACTTGATCGGCCTACCGCCCACAATGGCCGAGATCGAAGCGTTCCTGCAGGACCGGTCGCCGGACGCCTACGAGCGGATGGTCGATCGCTTGCTGGCTTCGCCGCACTATGGCGAGCGATGGGCGCGACACTGGCTCGATTTGGCGCGGTACACCGATACGACGGCCAGTTGGCTGGAGTCGACCGCTTCGGCTCATTTGTATCGCGATTGGGTCGTGCGAGCCTTGAACGACGACATGCCTTACGACGAATTCGTGCGGCGGCAATTGGCCACCGATCTGATGCCACACACCGGGCCCGAAGATTATCCGGCGCTCGGATTCCTGGGGCTCAGCCCGACGTATTGGAAGGAGCTGAAGCTGGCCCCCGATGTGATCGCGACGGTCGTGGCCGAGGAATGGGAAGAGCGAATCGACGCCGTCGGCCGCACGTTTCTGGGCCTGACGCTGGCCTGTGCCCGCTGTCACGATCACAAGTTCGATCCGGTCGGCATGGACGACTACTACGCGTTGGCCGGAGTGTTCGCCAGCTCGCGAATCGGCGATCGGTTGATGTTGCCAGACGAGCAGGCGGCTCGAGTCTTGGCTGCTCGCGCCGAAGTCACGCGGATCGAAGCCGAGCTGAAAAAGCTGCGTCAAGAGAAGTCACCATCCGACGAGCAAACGGCAAAGATCGCTGAATTGGATCAGCGTGTCGCCGAGCTGCGTGGCACGCCGAATTTCGACGCGCCGTCGGCCAACGGTGTGGTCGAAGCCAGTTTGTACGTGCTGCCAAACGGGCCGAATCAGACCAAGTTGGATTACAAACCGGGCGAGCCGCGCGATGTGCCGATCCAGCGACGCGGCAGCACGACGAACCTCGGTCCGATTGTGCCGCGGCGGTTTCTCCGCGTGTTGTCGACCGAGGCCGAGCCGCCGTTGTTCACGCATGGCAGCGGCCGGTTGGAACTGGCGGACGCGATCGTGACGGACGCCGCGCCGCTGGCCGCACGTGTGATCGTGAATCGTGTGTGGATGCATCACTTCGGCCGCGGTTTGGTGACGACACCCAGCGATTTCGGATCGCAGGGCGAACGGCCTTCGCACCCGGAGCTGTTGGACGAACTGGCCGCACGATTCATCGAGCACCGCTGGTCGCTGAAGTGGTTGCACCGCCAGATTGTGCAGTCCGCCGCTTATCGCCAGTCCAGCGTTTCGGATAGGTCGAAGCCCGATCACGAGTCCGACCCCGACAATCGGTGGCTATGTCGCATGAATCGCCGACGGTTGGAGATCGAAGTTTGGCGAGACGCGCTGCTGGCGGTGACCGATTCGTTGGACCGGCGAATCGGTGGCACGCCGATGTCGCTTGCCGACGCCAACAATCGTCGCCGCACGCTGTACGGGCTAATCAATCGCCGCGAAGTGGACACGGTGCTGGCCTTGAATGATTTCCCGTCGGCCGAGCGACACAGCCCGCGGCGCGAACCGACGACCACGCCGCTTCAGCAGTTGTTCGTGCTGAACAGCCCG
>JAWKTM010000052.1:0-53893 GCA_041399085.1 Pirellulaceae bacterium | reverse complement strand
ACGCGAACTATCCGTTTCTGTACTTCCGTGTCCAGACCAACAATAGCTTTGACCGCGCAATTTTCATGGACACGCAATGGGATTTCATGCCCGTGGGCAATGATGATTACCCTTTAATGTTTGTATGCCGCACTGGTCGTGGCGATGGGATTTATGACGTCTACTGCCAATATGCTGGCGATGTCCCACAGATAGTTTCCATCGACTTTATCGACGGTGAAGGCGATGGCGAGTAAGCAACGAGTCAGCATGCATATTGCGTCGAAATTGACAATGGGTTTAACGGCTGAATCTCGTTTCGCCGGTTCTTCGAGACTTGGGGCCTTCCACAATCACTCATTCCGTACCACTCGGTTACTTCGGCAATTCGACCCGTCGAGGCTCGCGATGAAAAGATTATTCCAATGGCTGTGCGCGTTGCTTCCTTTCACTGGTCGTCAGCAACAGCCCACCGTGGATCCACAACCCAGCAGGCCGACGGTTACGCTAGAAGAGCAACTAGAGACGCTCGCGCAATTGGGCCTGGAACTCAACGACGGAGTTACGGTTGACGACTTGCTGTACTCATGCGATCGCCAAGAGTACGAGAACCAACCGTACGACACGCTCTTATTCATGCTCGGTTCCGAAGTCGAACGCGAACCGTGGGGACGGAATGTTTGCGACAGAGCATGGAACTTCGATGTGGAATGCATCGAAGACACTGGTTCTTATGTGATGATCGTCGAGAATCTATGTCGTGTCGCTGGCATACCCCACTTGATTGCCGACGCGGAGGACTTCGTTGACATCGAGAATGAAACGGCTTGGCTGAAGTACACCGTCGATGGACAACCGCGGCACTTCGAGATTCCGGTCGACGACGACTGGGCCGATCCGAAGACCATCAGCGCGGTCATGCGCGACATCGAACGCGATGGGAAGCGGTTCTACGACAAGGACAATGGTCAGGCATCGATTTGGTTCTACCTGGACCAACCGACTGCCGATAAGCTGAATGCGTTGTCAGGAAACGCACTGCGGGCCAATCGGTAGCAACCAGCAGCACGCGATGTCATGGACGCCATGGCGTGGCCAAGATCGACGGCGTGGTTTTAGTCTCTATCGAACACGCGACGCCAGTACGGACGTCACTTACATGAACTGGGCGCTCTTTATCTTGTTGGCCACCGGAGCAGGTGCGATTGCTGGCGCGTTCCTTGCGTGGCTGGGCGGCGGCCAGCAAGAGGATTTCGGCAGCGCGATTGGTGGCGTGGTCGGCTTAGTGATCGCCAACGGCACGGCGATCTATCTTCGCGGCTTCGCAAACGGTCGCGATTCGACCAGCGGGACGCTTTCCAATTCTGCATCTTGCGAGTCAGGCTTCGCGTATGGCGTATTCGCAATCGCCTATTTCGCGTTTGCGGGATGGCTGACTGGGTATCTACACGGACATGGCGACTTTGCTGGGACGGTCTGCGGTGGTTTGGGTGGGTTCATTCTGGCCGTGACTGTCCCTGCCTTTCACCGCTCTTCATTCATGGCGGCTGGAAGGAAGATACAGCTTGCGTTTTCCGTGGCTGCGTTCGTCGCCTTACTCGCCATCGTGTGGATGATGTACAAGCACGAGTTCCTGCGACAGGCTGGCGGCTGGCCCCGCTCGGTGCATTCGTTCGGCGTCATGTCCCGTCAACCGGACCTCCGATACCGAGCCGACTACCGCGATCATCTGCCGCGCAAGCAGTTTCAGCGTTCGTTTCACCTTTGCCGTACAACTCGCGGCGCGATGTTTTCCGGGAAAGCGGATGGATTGCGGGACGAATCGTGCGCGGGAAATCGTAGCCGAGTTCCAGGGCTTGGCGTGGGCTGGGAAGGCGGGTTGACTCATGGTGATTACGAGGCTTCGGATGCCCTTGCTGGTTGTGGCGCAAGCTTTTATGATTACGCGCCAAATCGCGGCTACCGGCCCGGCTTCTCGATGGATGTCGGGCCGTTTTCTGTTCGGTTGGCCGTGGCGGAGCCTTTGTCAGGCTGAATCGTTCAATGCTCGTTCCGTTGTCGACCCCGAAGGGCGCAGAGCGGATCAGTGGCCCCGGATCGCAGGAATACGTTGGTTCATGCTCTCGCCGCTCGCTCAGATATCTTGCAGTCTGTTCGCTCAAGCCAAGGGGGCGGAGCCGCCTGGCATGTTTGGCCTCGCCAGCCCGCTGATTCCGTTCATTTTGATCGGCGTGCTGTTTTACTTCATGATCTTCCGCACCGAGCGTCGTCGTCGAGCCGAGGTGGCTTCGATGCTGGACCAACTGAAGAAGAACGATCGCGTGGTTACGATCGGTGGCATCTTCGGAACGGTCGTGAACGTTTCGGGCAGCGACGAAGTCACGATTCGTGTCGACGAGAACAGCAATACTCGGCTGCGAGTTCAACGCAGCGCCATCGCTCGGGTAATCACCGACGACGGTGGCACGACGAAGGATAAAGACAAGGACAAAGACTAGTCGCTAAATGACATCGCGAGCTCGCCCGCACACCTGGGCGTTTCGCTTCATCCCTACATTGCATGGTTCGGGAACCAGGAACAAACAGTCATGTCGCTGAATCATTTGCTTCCCGTTTTGTTCGCCCAGGCGGACGGCGTCGTTCAATCGCAGACGTTGATCGTGATCGCCGCGACGGTCGCCGTACTGGTTTTGCCGTTCGTGATCGGTAGCTTTCTGGCCCGATCGATGCGGATGGCGGACTACGGTTGGAAGATCGGCTTGATCCTCTGCACGTTGGCCGCGGCCGGGTGCATCGTGGCGATGGGCAAGCTGCAGTTTGGCGTCGACTTGCGCGGCGGTTCGATTCTGATTTACGAATTGGAATCGGATCAGACGCTGGCCGGCAACGATCAAGATGCCGAGGTCGAGCAGAACGCCGACATGGGCCAGCCGCGTCGCAATCGTGTCGATCAGGCGTTGGTGCAAGCGATTTCCGAACGCATCAATCCGGCCGGCACGAAAGAGATTGTCGTGCGACCTTACGGCGATCGGCAGATCGAGATCATCGTTCCCGAAACCGATCCTTTGGAAGTGGAACAGATCAAGCGACGGATCAGCACCGCCGGCGCGTTGGAGTTTCGTATCGTCGCGACGCGGCGTCCCAAGCATCGTCAATTGCTGCTGGCGGCCCAGGAGATGGCGGCCGACCCGATTCGGCGACTGCGGGACGAAGTGGTGGATGACAGCGGCGAGCGGTTGGGCAAATGGGTCCGTGTCGCTCGGGTTCGCGAAGAGGAAGACGGCGTTCGTCCCTTCAAAGTCGACGTTTCGGGCGACATCATCCGCAATGCGGCAACGGGCGAGATTTTGGATGTTCCCGCCGGCATTAATTTGGCTTCCTATCTGAAGCAGCAAGATGTTCAAGAAATCGATGTGTTGATGTCGGAGGACGATTGGGACGTCACGGGCGACTATTTGGCCTCGGCCCAAGCCGGCTATGACGAGATGCTCAATCCCAACGTTCGTTTCCGGCTGAAGGGCGTCGGAGCGAAGCTGTTTCAGGAGTTGACTCGCGAGTACTCGCCGGACAAAGAGACGAACCAGATGTGGAATCTGGGGATCGTGCTCGATAACAACTTGCTCTCCGCTCCGGTGATTCGCAGCATCATCAGCGACAGCGGCGAGATCTCGGGCCGCTTCACGCAAGAAGAAGTGGACTTTCTGGTCGGCGTGTTGCAGGCCGGTAAGTTGCCCGCGACCTTGCAGAAGTCGCCGATCACCGAAAACCAGATCGGTTCGACCCTGGGTTTGGAAACGATCCGCAAGGGCACGTCGTCCATCATGATTTCCTTGGGCGCCGTGTTGGTCTTTATTTTGATTTACTACAGGTTTGCCGGTTTGGTCGCCAGCTTGGCGTTGCTCGCGAACTTGTTGTTCACGCTGGCCCTGATGATTCTGATGCGAGCCCCGTTGACGTTGCCTGGTCTGGCCGGCTTGGTGCTGACCGTCGGTATGTCGGTTGACGCGAACGTGTTGATTTTCGAACGGATTCGCGAGGAACTGCATCGCGGAGCCGCGTTGCGAATGGCAATTCGCAATGGTTTCAGCCGAGCGACGACGACGATCGTCGACGCGAACTTGACCACGTTGATTACGGGCATCGTGTTGTACTGGATCGGAACGGATCAGATTCGCGGATTTGCCGTGACTTTGATCTTGGGCATCCTGATGAGTATGTTCACGGCCATCTTCTGTGCTCGCGTGGTGTTCGACATTGCCGAACGCAAGCGCGTGTTGACCAAGCTGAACATGATGCAACTGGTCAGCAACACGCATGTCGATTTCGTTCGCAAGCAAGGTTTGGCGGTTGTCGTCTCCCTGGTGCTTATTGGCGTCGGGATCGTAGGCGTGATCGGCCGCGGCGCCGGCATCTTCGACATCGACTTTCTCGGTGGCGTGTCCGTCGTGATGACGCTGGAGGAACCGATGCCGGACGCTGAAGTCCGTCAGCGCGTGGATGACATGCTCAAGGGTGTCACGACCGCGGAAGGCACGAAGGTCGATTACACGCTGACGCACTTGGAGATGCAGGATAAGCCGGTCAACTCGGTTTGGAAGATTGACGCGTCGCTGGAAGAAGTCGAGACGCTTCAAGAGTTGCTCGACAAGAGTTTCCCGCTCGCTCATTACCAATTGAAAGTGGTTGAATCGGTTCGCCAAGTCGCGGCGCGCGATTCGGGCGAGAGCGAGAAGGCTGGCGAGGCGGAAACCGATGCTTCCGAGTCGCCTGCGGCTCCGGCGGACGAGAACGCCACGAAGACAAGCCGGCGCACCGATCTGCCGCCGGAAACCTGGATCGCAGCTCTTGACGAGAATCCGTCGGAAACGGCCAGCGATGCCTCGGATCCGCCAGCGGAAGACAAACCCGCCGATGAGAAACCGGCGGAAGAAGCGCCAGCGGCTGATGAGAAACCGGCTGACGAGAAACCGGCTGACGAGAAGCCTGCGGACGAGAAGCCGGCAAGCGACGATTCACCGGCCGACGAACCTTCTACTGAGCAGCCGGCCGAGTCGGAACCGACTGCGGAGCCGAAAGACGAAAAGCCGGCGGAGACTCCTACGGAACCAACCACCGAGCCCGCCAACGAACCGGCGGCTGACCCCAAACCGGAACCGGCTCCAACCGACCAGCCAGAACCGTCCTCGGACGCTAAGCCGGAGGAAACTCCAGCTACGGAAACTCCAGCTACCGAGCCGCCCGCCGCGGCAGAGAACGCTGCGGGTGAGGAAGCCGGCCCAGCTTCGGCGGAAGATGAAAGCGAGAGCTCGCCTAAGGCAGTGGCTGTCTTTTCGACGGCGACTCTGTCGTTTCCCGAGCATCCGATCAGTGCTCCGACATTGATCGATGAATTGCAGCGAGCGGCTGAGGCCGCGAATGCGCCGGTTGGCCAATTCAATGTGGCGGCGACCAGCCCCGCGTTTCGTCCCGAAGACAACAAGCCGTATGACGAATGGAACGTGAATGCGGCCGCCACGCCAGAACAATTCCAAGAGGTGCTTAACGCGCTGCAACGCCGCATGGAGACCACACCCATCTGGATGTCGTCCAGCAAGATCGGTGGAAAGGTGGCGGGCGATACGCAAGTGATCGCGATCGGAGCCCTGCTGGCCAGTTTGTTAGGCATTGTGGCCTACATTTGGTTCCGATTTCAGAAGCTCACGTATGGCTTGGCGGCCGTCGTCGCGTTGGTGCATGACGTAATGATTACCTTGGGTGCGATCGCGGTCAGCTACTGGCTGGCTGGCGCATTGGGCTTCTTGCTGGTGGACGAATTCAAAATCAGTTTGCCCGTCGTGGCCGCGTTTCTTACGCTGATCGGTTATTCGCTGAACGACACGATTGTGGTGTTCGACCGCATCCGCGAAGTGAAAGGCAAGAGTCCCAATCTGACCGGCGAAATGATCAACACCAGCATCAATCAAACGCTCAGCCGCACGATGTTGACTTCGATGACGACGTTGCTGGTGGTGTTGATTCTGTACTTCCTGGGTGGCGAAGGCATCCACGGTTTTGCATTCGCCCTGGTGATTGGCGTGATCGTGGGAACGTACAGCTCCATCTTTGTCGCTTCGCCAATCCTGTTGTGGATGACGAATCGTTCGGAGAAACCGAATACTTCGGCGGTCTAGTTCCCGGCGGGCGGTTCCTTTCGCAATCACGAAACTGGATTAAGCAGAGGGGCGATTCCGGTCGCCCCTTTTTCTTGCGCGGTAACAGTTCGGCAATCATTGGCGTTTACATAGCGGTTGACGCCATTCACGATTTCGCCGGGCCACCGTCGGCGATCCGCTGACCTTGCCCCGGTTTCGGTCCAGTCGGTCGACGATTCATGTCGATGGGGATTACGGTGCGGTGCGCCGAACGACCACAGTGCGGGGCGGACCGCTTGGTAAATCGACGACGTGTGTGGCGGAGGTACGAGTTTCGTGAGTCGGGCTAGATCGACTGCCTGGGCAACGATCGTGATCGCGGGCGGACTCGTCGCGGCCAATGCGTTTCGGCAGCCTTCGCCAAAGGCGTTGCCGGAACAGCCGGCGGTGGAACCAGCGGAGCAGGCCGCTAGCGAGCTAACGATTCCGCTGCAATTGCGTCCCGAGCCTATCTCCGCGACGCCACCGCACGCGCGATCTGACGAGCGTCCGATTCCTGGGCGCTCCGTAGCGGATTCGCCGCGTGTTGCGACCAGCACGCCGGCGCCGCTGGCAAAACCGCAGGCAGGTTCAACCGACCTTCGGCCAGCAAGTCGTCCTTTGCTGCCAGATCGTTTGGCGGCATCCATTCCGATCCCGTCGATCGCCAAGCAGCCGCCGTCCGCCGCGGCAATGGCGCCTCCAGCGATTCCGACGACTCGGTTGCAACCGCATCGCGAACGGCTGTCGACATCCTCCGTGCCAGAAAAGCGCCACCGCATCAAAGACGGCGACTCACTGCCTTCGCTGGCGCAACGCTATCTGGGCGACGAGGAACGTTGGCCGGAGATTTACCAAGCAAATCGCGAGAAGATTTCGCACCCTGATTTGCTCGTCGTTGGCGAAGAATTGGTCATCCCCATCCATCCCGCGCCGATGGAGGAAGCAAACCGTCTGGGCTTGGACTTCCACCAGTCGGTCAATGGCATCCAATCGCCCGAGAATCTGGCAAACGAATCATTGTCTGGACAGCCCGCCGCTTCGTCCGTTCCATCGAATGGAGTCGACCAAACGTTTCCGGCGAAACTAAGCCCCGTGCCTGCGGACGCTTTTCGGCGGTTCCGCGGCAACTAGCCTCCAGCCAACGGGTTGGTACGATCCTGCCACTTGAAATCGTCCATTTTGTTGACCAGCCGCAGGTTGATGAAGACGGCGATGTTCTGAGCAACGTTTAGCCCGCGCCCAGCTAACAGCTTCGTCCCAACCAACGAGGTCTCTGGCGAAATGAAGAACAGATCCTGTTTCTCCAGTCGCTCCTCCCGGTCCTGGGGCGGCTCTTCGTGATACCGTTCAAAGTTGTTGTGCAACCGGCGAGCGTCGCTGTAGTCGTCGCTCGCGCGCCCCGAAACGATCATCACCGACAGTTGACTGCGAATGGCCGGATGACGCATGGCGGCATCCGCGGAGACTCCCTTGAACTGCCGGATGGGCGACAACAGAACCATCGCTTTAACGTCTTGGCCCTGCTTGTAATTCGGCAATTGCCGCCAACTCCAATCCTGAAATGACCAGTTGACCGCCAGCACCGCTCCAAACTCCGAGCCAATAACGCACAGCGCCTCGATGTTTAGCTTCGCGTCGTTGTTTTCCTTCTTGAGAAAGCTTTTCACAGCTTCAAGATCGGCCGCCACCATGGCCAGAATATCGACCTTGTTCATGCGGTCGAGTTCCAATGTCTTTGCATCGCGACCGGGGATTTCCTGCGTTGTGCTCGAGCCATGCCCTCGCAGGTCGGGAACGATCACCGCGTGCCCCATGGCTTGCAGCATGCGGGCCAGCCCGTCGAAGTCGCCGCGTTGTCCGCCCCAACCATGAATCATCATGATGGGCACGACCTTCTTGCCGTCGATCTTCTGAAACTTGTCCCGATCCGTCTGAATCACGCCGCCAGGATAGTAGGTGCAGCGGAGCTCGACGCCGTCCTTGGTATCCAGAGTCATGTCTTGCGGTTTGGCAATTTGCACCTTGTCATCGGCCTCGTCCGCTTGAACGCTCCGCGTCGCGAGCAGAAAACATCCGACCGTCAGCACGGCAACCAATTCTCGTAAACGCATGAAACTCAGCCTCGATTCACGGAGGAACAGCCCCTGAAGAAAGCGATCGGCAACGGCGGCCATCGCGGTCAGGCAAGCTCAACGTCACCCCGGCGGCGACACGATCCGGTTGCCGCGGGATTCAATAGAGCTTCGGATACCTAGTGGACTTTCCATCGTAAGACCCACGACGGGCACCGTCAACGAAGTTTTGGGCGGCGGAAACGTCGCAAAGCAAATCAGCAACGCGGCTTCCGTCTGCTTGGTCAAGCTGATGACAGCACACGAATTCTGATTGCTGTTCGGGAAAAGTTACACGATGCGTACGACGAGCGCCGAAGCGAGCGGATGGAGCGGGAATAAACCAGACGCTCCGTCGCGAACTAGTCATCGCGAATCGCCGGATCCACGGTGCCGAATATCGCTGCGGACGCGGGCAGTTGCCGATAGTCTGTAACGATTATCGGCCGAAGGACCACTAAAGTCCGGCACTTTAGCCATAGCTCAGCCGTGCCAACAGAGTCAGTTGTCATTAAAGACGCGAGTACTTTCCGCATTGGCGAACGTTAACCACGTTGGTCCAAGCGTGCGAAGCGACGCGACCTGACATCGACCGTAAGCGGGGGATGCAAATTCCGTTTCGCGAAGTTTGCACCGAGCGGCAGTTTATGCATCTTGCTTGCATCGATTAAGCCGATGGTAGAGAATAAGTTACGGTAATCTGCTACGCTGGGCTGACAACGCAACGACGAGTTTCCGAACAGAGGAGTAACAGCCGTGAAAGTCGCTGAAGGACTTCGCACTTGGTGGCAAGCGCAAACTGGTGAAGAGGATACGCCTTTCGATGGCGATTCAACTTCGTTTGTGGCCAGTGTCGTATTTCACGTTTTTCTGTTGCTGGCGCTCGGTCTCACGCCGCTGGTTTACCACACGAACCAAGTCGTGCTGACAATTGAAACGCCGCTGGTGGAAGAAGAACCTGAGATTTTGGAGCTTCCCAAGGAGTTCGTTTATAGCGAGCTACCCGCTGAGGAAATCGGCGCGCATAGCGTCAATGGTTCCGAAGTGGCCATGTCTCAGGCGCCCATCGTCGCCGATATTTCGACAGAAGTGCCCTCGCCCGCCGAGGAGATTTTTGACACGGAAGTGCCCGTCATCGAAATCAACAACTTCGTCGAGCAAGCGGTCGGACGGGAATTCAACACATTGCCAGTAAAAGGCGCAGCAGGTGTCGGCGAGACCGGCGCGAGCGGCGCCGTGGACCGGATCACGCACGAAATTCTGTTGTCTTTGCAAGAACGCAAGACATTGGTCGTTTGGCTATTCGACCAATCCGGCAGCTTGACTCGCCAGCGTTCGGAAATCCTGGATCGCTTCGAGCGGATCTACAAGGAACTGGGGGTGATCGAAGCCGCTGGAGCCGAGGAGTTTAAGAAACATGAGAGCGACGCGCTGCTGACTTCGGTGATTGCTTTTGGCGACAAAGTCAATCTGTTGACGAAAAAGCCCACGAACAATCTGACCGAGATCAAGGAAGCCGTCGGCTCGATCAAGCGAGACGATTCTGGTGTCGAACGCGTCTTTTCCGCCATCTACATGGCAGCCGACCAATACCGCATGCTGCGTGCTCCGGATGCCGATACCGGCCAGCCTGCTCGCAACGTGATGCTGATCGCATTTACGGACGAAGTCGGCGACGACCAAGATGGACTGGAGTCGACGATCCGCAAGTGCCGCCAATACGAAATGCCCGTTTACGTTGTGGGTGTGCCGGCTCCGTTCGGACGGGCCGAGACGCTCGTCAAATGGGTTGATCCCGATCCAAGTTTCGATCAGACGCCTCAATGGGGCCAAGTCAACCAGGGTCCGGAATCGTTCATGCCCGAGCGAATCAAGTTGAATTTCTCCGGCGCGCGAAACAAGGACGCCGATCCGATCGACTCGGGCTTTGGTCCGTTCTCTTTGACGCGGCTATGCGTCGAGACGGGTGGCATCTACTTCGCCGTGCACCCAAATCGGAATGTCAACCGAGAAGTCTCGCGCAATGAGACGGCTGAGTTTTCCGCGCACTTGAAGCATTTCTTCGACCCGAACATCATGCGGAAGTATCGTCCCGACTATGTTTCCCAGGACGAATACGTTCGCCGAGTAAGCTCGAACAAGGCTCGCACGTCGTTGTTGCAAGCGGCAAAGATGTCTTGGATTTCGCCGATGGAAGAGCCTCAAACTCGGTTCGTCAAGCGAAGTGAAGCCGAATTCGCGAATGAGCTTTCCGAGGCTCAGAAGGCGGCCGCCAAGTTAGAGCCGCGGATGCAGGCGCTCTATGACGTGCTGAAGCTGGGTGAAGCCGATCGCGAGAAAGAAGTCTCGCCGCGATGGCAAGCTGGCTATGATTTGGCGCTAGGTCGTGTGCTGGCCGTGAAGGTCCGAACCGAGGCTTACAATGCCATGCTGGCCGCCGCCAAACGCGGACTGAAGCAAGACGATCCCAAGTCGAACACGTGGATTCTTGAACCGGCGAACGAAATTAGCGTCGGCAGCCGCATGGAGAAGGATGCGGAGAACGCACGGGCACTATTGGAACGCGTCGTAAACGACCACCCCAGTACGCCGTGGGCACTGCTCGCCAAACAAGAGCTTGAGAATCCCGTCGGCTGGAAATGGAAGGAAGACTTTACCGACTTCTCCCCGCCAGGCAACGGCGGCGGCGGGAACGGCAATGCACCGGCTCCTGCCAATGATGCCAAGCGAATGATGGCCAAACCTGCTCCGAAGCGAGCGCCACCTAAGCTTTGATTTCCGCTCGATAACTAGAGACATTACGAAGGCCGGCTCGATTGAGTCGGCCTTTCGTTTTTCGCGACGCAGCTTCGCACTGGAAATACGTGAGCAGTCGTCGCCAGCCACAATCGACGCGTTACAATGGACGCTTTTCCGTCTCCCTCCGCGACGCAGGAATTCCGATGAGAACGAATCCAGTCAAACAAAAGCTTCGCCGTGGCGAACCCACTTTTGGCACTTGGCTTTCCTTGGGCGATCTATACGCCACGCGTGTCTTGGCCCGCCTCGGCTTCGACTGGCTGACTTTGGATATCGAACATTCGGCGATTGATTGGCAACAAGCGACGATGATATTCGGCGCGATCGCCGACGCCGGCTGTATACCACTAGCGCGAGTTCCCGAAGGCAATCATCACTTCATCAAACGTGTGTTGGACGCCGGCGCTTGGGGAATTGTGGTTCCAATGGTCGACACGGTCGAGCAGGCGAAGGTAGCCATCGCCGCGGCGAAGTACCCGCCCGAAGGCAATCGCAGCGTGGGTGGCGGCATGAACGCGATGAATTTCGACGCCGCCGCTGGCGAGTATTATCAGCGAGCGAATGACGAAATCCTCGTCGTGCTGCAAACCGAAAGTCCAACCGGCGTCGAGAACGCTGAAGCCATATACAGTCTGCCAGGCGTCGACGCGATCTTTATCGGTCCGAACGACCTGCGTTTTCAGATGCGACAGCCCGATGGCACTTTCCCCACGGCCGAACAACACGAAACGATGATTCAGCGCGTCATTGCCGCTGGCAAGAAGGTTGGCACCCCAACTGGGATTCACGCAATGGATCCTGATTCAGCTCTGGCTCGCGTCGAACAAGGCATGCAGTTCCTGGCAATTGGCAGCGATCTACGGATGATGACCCAACGTGCCACGGAAATTGTTCATCGCGTATTTCCAAACCGCGAAACGGGAGATGTGGTGCGATACTAGAGATCTGATCCACAATCACTGCAATCGAGGAAATGTGGATTCTCCGCGTCGCACAATGATTCGCATCGACGCTTTAATTTGCCGTCACGCGCACCAACAACTCCGATCCCATGCAACATAGTATTTACCTCATCGCCACTCTGGATACCAAGGGACATGAGGCCCACTTTCTACGCCAGCGGCTCAGCGAATTATCGCTGCCCGTGACGGTGGTAGATGTTGGTTGTATGGGCACTCCCACGTTTTCCGCGGATATTACTCGAGACCAAGTCTTCGCGGCAGCCGAAGTATCGCTCGACCAGTTGCGAGACCGAGCCGACCGCGGCCAGGCCATCGCCGCCGCGGCGAGCGGCGTGGCAAGCCTGCTTCGTTCCGAGTTCGAATCGCAACGTGTGGCGGGCGTCATTGCCATCGGCGGCTCTGCAGGCACAACCATCGGCACGGCCGCGATGCGAGCATTGCCGATCGGCCTGCCGAAACTGATGGTGAGCACACTGGCTTCGGGCCAAGTCCGACCTTACGTGGGCGACAAGGATATCATGATGCTAAACAGCGTCGTGGATATTGCGGGCATCAACCGTATTAGTCGACGCGTGCTTGGAAATGCCGCCCATGCGATGGCCGGAATGGTGTCTCACAAAGTCGAGAATCCTCCCGACGACCGACCGTTGATCGCCGCGACCATGTTCGGAGTGACCACGCCTTGTGTTCAGCACGCGCGACAATTGTTGGAAAACGCCGGTTATGAGGTTCTGGTCTTTCATGCAACCGGAAGCGGCGGTCGCGCGATGGAGTCTTTGATTGAGGATGGCCTAATTGCCGGTGTGTTGGATATCACAACCACGGAACTAGCCGATGAATTGGTCGGCGGAGTTTTGAGCGCCGGCCCCGACCGACTACTCGCCGCGGCACGTCATGGCGTACCGCAAGTCGTTTCGGTCGGAGCCACCGACATGGTGAACTTCGGAGCGGCGGATACCGTTCCTGGTCGATTCGCCGGAAGAAAGTTCTACCAACACAATGATACCGTCACGCTGATGCGCACCACTGCCGAGGAGAATTCTAGTATCGGCCGTGAAATCGCCCAAAAGGTCGCGACATCGCGCGGACCGGCGACAATCCTGCTTCCGCTTCAAGGAGTCTCCGCCATCGACCAGCTAGGGCAACCCTTCGATGATCCAATCGCCCGCGAAGCGTTGTTCGCTTCAATTCGACAGGATCGCGGCAACTTGGATATCATGGAACTGGATCGCCACATCAATGCACCTGAATTCGCCGAAGCGGCAGCGCGACAACTCTTATCTCTCCTAACAAAACCAAATTAGAGCAACTCAAGCACAAGCGACTCGATACTATCGGGAATAGACATGTCGACCGACGCGCAAACCCCTTCCCATTTCACCGATACTTGTCATTCAGGCAAACCAGTTCCGTTGCTTGAACCCGGTGATCATTTAACTCGCGCCGAGTTTGAACGCCGCTACGCCGCTTGTTCCAATCTAAAGAAAGCTGAACTCATACATGAAGTTGTTCACTTGTCGGCCGCCGTTCGGTTTTATCAACATGGCCGACCTCATGCGAAACTCATTGCTTGGCTGTCGATGTATGAGATGGACACTCCCGGCGTGATGGTCGCCGACAACCCTTCCGTACGACTGGATGATTTCAACGAATGCCAGCCTGATGCCTTGATGATGCTGGCCCCCGATTGCGGCGGACATGCAGTCATTGACGAAGACGACTACATTCGTGGAGCGCCTGAGTTGGTGGCCGAAGTGGCATCCAGCGGTGTGAGTTTCGATCTTCACACGAAGCGAGACCTCTACCGCGGCATGAACGTTCAAGAATATTTGGTCTGGCGAGTTTGCGCGACGATTTGGCTCGTGACCAGACAATTCACCTAGGGAGACACAACATGGCACTTTTTTCGCGACAGGCGATTCTGTCACGTCTGCGAGACAAAGTCGCGGCCGGGCAACCGATCATTGGCGGTGGCGCTGGAACGGGAATTAGCGCTAAGATGTCGGAAGCTGGCGGCATTGACCTGTTAGTGATCTACAACTCCGGCCGCTTTCGCATGGCTGGCCGAGGGTCGCTTTCGGGCATGATGCCTTACGGAGATGCCAACGCGATTGTCATGGAGATGGCTCGCGAAGTAATCCCGGTTGTTCCGCGCACCCCCGTACTCGCCGGTGTGTGTGGGACCGACCCGTTTCGCGTTATGAAACTGTTCCTGCGTGAAGTGGATGCCGCGGGCTTCTCCGGCATACAAAACTTCCCCACCGTTGGCTTAATCGACGGTCAGTTTCGGCAAAACCTGGAAGAGACGGGGATGGGTTATGGTTTGGAGGTGGATCTGATACGGACGGCGCGCGAGATGAACCTATTGACAACTCCATACTGCTTCAATCCCGACGAAGCCGCCGCCATGGCTAAAGCCGGTGCGGATATTCTCATTCCACACATGGGACTAACGACCAAGGGCTCGATTGGCGCGGAGACGGCTCTGACCCTAGAAGAATCCGCTCGACGTGTTCAAGCCATGCATGACGCGGCCAAGCGAGAGAATCCAGATATCCTGGTGTTGTGCCATGGTGGTCCGATCGCCGAGCCAGCGGACGCTCAGTATATCTTGGACAACACGGAAGGAATTGTTGGATTCTATGGCGCAAGCAGCATGGAACGTTTACCAGTCGAACCAGCGATCGCCAATCGCGTGCGAGAGTTTGGCGAACTTCACTTTCGCCGATAGCGCAATATCGATGGCTTAAAACAATCGGGTGGTATCCAGCAAAATTGTCACGGGGCCGTCGTTCACTAAGGCCACATCCATATGTGCGCGAAACACTCCCGTTTCAACTCGAACACCTTGGGCTCCCACCGACGCCACGAACGCTTGGTATAAGGCGTCGGCCACTTCCGGCGGAGCCGCCTGAGTGAAACTGGGACGACGCCCCTTGCGACAGTCACCGAACAAAGTGAACTGGCTGACGACCAACATCGATCCGCTGGCTTCAATGATCGACCGGTTCATCTTCCCGGCATCGTCTTCGAATATTCGCAAGCTGGTAATCTTGTCAGCGAGTTGCCGCGCATCTTCTTGCGTATCTGCCTGTCCGACTCCCAGCAGAACAACCAGACCACGGTCGATTCGACCAACAACCTGCTGGTCCACGGTGACACTTGCGCTACTGACCCGCTGCACACAAGCCCGCATAAGAATCTCCTCGGCGTGAAACGAACAACAATTACACGCGACGCCAAACTTGGCGCTAAACCACCTGTGAAGCCGCGGGCAAAGTGGGCAAGCCGTCTAGCTCACGGTGCGTTCAGCGGCATTCGCCGCAACGTCCGAAAGAGCCGACGGATGATCGTTCGCCAAATCCTCCATGCCTCGGTCGCGTCGCACGCGTCGCACATCGGCCAGGATTAGCTCAATCAGTCCGTGATTCGTCTTCACGTTATGAGCTTGATTCCAAAACGCCCATCCAATGATGGCCGTTCCCACAATGGCCACAATCCTGTGAACCATTACCCAATTTTGTGAGTTGGGCACGCTGCCGGTCGGATCCGAAGCCGCTCCTAAGGCAGCGATCGCGACCATGGTGAGCATGCCGGTCACGGCCCAAGGGAAAGTCCGTCGTTTCAGTCGCACACTTTCGTCCGCGGGCGAATCATCGATGCCATATGCGTCCACGACTTCCCGGCACCAACGACTGGTTCCAATGAAGTAGGTCACGGCCACGGCATTAACCAACAGCGTTACTAAACCTGCGAAGACTCCGAACATGAAATGAAAGTTCTTCCAACTACTCGCCCATTTGAACGCAGGATCAAGCTCCGCAAGTTCGGACCGCGCTTCGGCTAGACTTTCGTTCGTCAAATTCACCGCGTCCACTTCGCCACGCGACTGGCGTTCGCGCAGGTCCGCTTCGCGCACATCCCGGGTCAGCGCCAGCCAGCGCAACGTCATGCCGTTATAGTCTCCGAACGAGAGACCAATCACTATATTGGTAACCAGCAGTGCTAGGGCAACTGCCGCCAGCGCGGAGAATATTCGAGACACTTCGCTACCTAATCACTTCAAATAGGAATTGCAGTGGAAGTTCGCCTCCAGCTAATTCCATCATTTCATCTTTTACAACGGATCGTCTAAATCGACCAATCGATCTTGGCGGCGTCGAACACGGGTCCTTCGACACACGTCCGCTTGTAATCCCAATCGCCCGTTTCATCACGGACTTTAGCAACACATGTAAAACAGATACCGATACCACAAGCCATCGGAGTCTCCAGCGACACTTGGCACGGCACGTTCCGTTCACGAGCCAATTCGGCGACAGCTTCCATCATGGGCTCCGGTCCACAACATACGATCCGGCAGGCGAGTTGCGAGGAATCCAGAACTTGGCGAAGTTCATCCGTGACAAAGCCACGGCGTCCGCGAGAACCATCATCCGTGGCGATCCGCACGTCGACACCCAACTGCTCGAAGTCTTCCACACCCGACAAATAATCGGCGGAACGCGCTCCATAACACAGCGTCACCTGTCGAGCCATCTGTGTTTCTCGCTCAGCCGCACCATACTTGCGTAAACCGAGATACTCGCGTGCCAGCGCCATGAACGGCGTCTGGCCGATTCCGCCAGCAACCATAACAAGATGTTCACTCGCTTGTGGCAGAAACCCATTTCCAAGCGGGCCCCACACATCTAATTGCTGGCCTTCGCGGAGTTGTGCGAGCCGAGTCGTAAGCTTTCCCTTAACCAGATAAACCACATCCACGCCCCACGGTTCGCTCGATTCACCTACGACCGTGTCATACAAAGCCAATGGCCGACCAATGAGCGGATCATTACAACCGGACAACCGAAGCATCAGAAACTGTCCAGGCGTGATGAGGCGAGCCATCTCGGGGGCTCGAAAACGAATGCGAAACGTGTCTCGCGCCATCTGCCGATTGGCAACGACTTCGGCCGTCACTTGGATCGCTTGGTCGGCATAATAGGCCGCGTGAAGAGGACTGCTCATGACTGGCGCTTTCCCTTGCGTCGAGCTTGCTGCCCCAGAGGTCGCCGCGGCCGGTGCGTTTTGCCGCCCGTATTTGCCGACTGATTTGCATTCGGTTCGTTCGCCGCAACCTGGGACTCGTCGTCATAGGAAATCACAGCACCGACACGTCGTTGCTGCTTTGTCGATTTTCCGCGACTAACCGCGCTGTCACCCTTTCCGGCGGGTCGCTTTCGCTTGGCTGAGTCTTTGCCATCGGTACTCCTCGTACCACTCGCCTTCGCGAGGCGGCTATGACCAGCTCCGCTTCCAGGCCGGCTGGCGGCTCGGTTGCGTTTGGGAGCGGACCGTTTGGTTCGCGTACCGCGGGTTCCGTCATCGGAAATCAGTTGCAGATCCTTGCCGCTCAACTCGCGATATGCTCCCGTCGGCAATTCGCCTAGCATCAACCGTCCGATCGCGACACGAGTCAGCCGCAACACCTTGTGCCCGACCTTGGCCAACATCCGCCGAATTTCGCGGTTGAGGCCTTCCGTCAGCACCAACTCCAATTCCGTTGACTTGCCGAAACGCCGACGAATCTTCAATCCTTCGACCTTAACAACACCTTCCGCCAGACGGACACCTTCGCGCAGCGGCCGTAGTTCCTCCGGCGTCGGGTGACCAGCGACTTCGACGCGATAAGTTTTCGCAACGCCATAACGGGGATGAGTCAAGCGATTCGCCAGCTCGCCGTCGTTCGTGACGAGGATTAGCCCCTCGCTGCTGCGATCGAGCCGACCGATCGTGAACAATCGGTCGCGTGAATCGATCAAGTCGACGGCCCGAGCTCGCCCCGACGGATCGTTGTTCGTGCAAACAACGCCGGGCGGCTTATTCAACATGTACGTCACGCGGCGTCCCAATCGCAACGGTTCGCCATCCACCCGAATCTCGTCCGCCGTTGGGTTCGCTCGGGCTCCCAATTCGCTCACAACCTGCCTGTTCACTTCCACACGGCCGGTCGTAATCAACTCTTCGCACTCGCGACGGCTTCCAAGTCCGGCGGATGCCAAGAGCTTTTGCAGTCGCTCGCCCTCGGCTTTGTCTCGCGCATCGCTTCGATTAGCGACCGACGGCCGTGGAGCCTGAGCACGAGGTCGCCCGCTGACGCCGCCAGCCGATTTCGGTCCGGTTGGCTTAGCGGATTTTCGATCCATTTTCTTTTTGGCGGGCATGTGCGCGACAACTTGCGATAGGCGGGAAAGAGTCGAGTGAATCCAAAATCATAGACCTGTTGGTCCGAATTCCCCAGGCCCGTCCGGTTGACCTGCCAGCCGTAGCGGTTGCGGTTACTCGCCGTGAATCCAGTGGGACGGACTGAATAAGCTGCTTACAATAGAAGCCACGCCGAGCCAAATTCCCGCCTGTACCTCAGCCCCGGACGAATCATGCCTTACCCGCTGACTATTGTCCTTTCCGAAGGCCAGAGCAATCACCCCGAAAAACGAGCGCTGGAATCCGCGGTTGCGGAAGCTTTATCGGCCGAGCACGGCGCGGAAGTCCTGCTCACGCCCAACCTCTACGATCTCAAGCCCGATGGCCCCACGATTTCGACGCTAAAGCAGACGCCGCGCGACTTGCTCGTTCTCTCCTGGTTGTATCCGCGAGCCGCACACTGGACGCTGGATCGTGTCGGCGTGCGAGGGCGCGTTGGCGAATCGCTGCTTGTGGCCCCAGATGACGAGGACGAGGACGACGAGGATTGGGACGACGCCGAAAAGTCCCGAGTGGCGGACGAACGGGAATTGCCGAACCGCCGAATCTACTGCATCGACTGGCGAATCGTCCAAAACGCCACCGAAGTCGTCGACGAACTGCGTCGCATCCAAGAGGAGTTGGCAGCGGAGAATTCCGCCAGCAGCTGGCAGACCGCATGGATCAGCGGTCAAGCGTCCAGCGAAAGTCTGGCCCGATTTCAACCCCGGTAAACGATACTCATCGGACGGCAACGGACGATTGGCGGTCCCTCCTGCCCGCGGACAACGGTTGGGCCATTTCGAGCACGCGCCGTAACCGTTCGATCTCAGCGGCGGTCATCTGCGACAGGTCGACGAACAGCGGGCGAACGTTGGTATCCGGTGATTGACTTCAGCCGCTGCACGAATTGCATGGAGTGTATCGACTTTTGTTTGTTCGGCGTATATGGAGTCGACGGCCAAGAAACCATTCTGGTGGAGCAACCTGACAATTGTCGCAAAGGTTGTCCGGCTTGCAGTCGGGTCTGCCCGGAGAATGCGATTATCTTCCCGCAACACAAAACGCCAGCCATCGCTGGCGCCGAAGTGGCCGTAGGCGGCTTGAAGATCGATCTCTCCAAGTTGTTCGGAGCGCCGGAATCGAACGAGGACGCGATGGCCGTCGCCGCTCGCGAACGCGACGAACAGTTGTTGCTGGCGGGACGCGATGCTGTTGGCATGCCAGTTCGGACGCCGACTCGAACCCCTGAAGCCGCGACTATCCAGCCGAAGGATGACCTTGATGCGTTGGTCGATGCCCTGGACGATTTGGATTTGTAAGACGATGAGTGGCGTCCTATCCTGCTGGACCAACGGTTCCCGCGTCACTCGATCGACGCCGCCATGTCATCTTGAAAGGCTTACCAATTTCCCGTCGTTCGCTCACACAAGTTGATCCTCGCGATCAGGACGAGGAACGGCAACGGCCACTGGAGTTTGGCCTGATCCAGCGGTTGCTGATGTACACGCGGCCCTACGCGGCAAAACGCAATTGGTTATTCGCGCTGGTCATTATTCGCTCGATCCAGCTTCCAGCTCTGACTTGGATCATTGCCGCCGTGATCGACGGGCCGATTCAAGCGAGCCATGTGCCGGGTGTCATTTGGGGCGCAATCGCGTTCGCCGTGCTGGCATTGTCGACGCAAGTGGTGATGCATTTTCGCCAACGGCTGGCGTTGGAATTAGGTGAAGCCGTCGTCAGCGATGTCCGCAATGAGATATTCTCTCACATCCAACGGATGCCGATGGCCTGGTTTCATCGCACCAAGTTGGGGCGTGTGATCAGCCGCGTAACGTCCGATGTGGAAGATCTGCGAATCGGCGTTCAAGAAGTGCTGTTTGTCAGCCTGGTACAAATCGGCCAAATGATCGTGGCCGCCGCCGCGATGCTATGGTACGAGCCAAAGCTGTTCCTAATTGTGCTGGGATTGGCGCCGGTATTGTGGATGATTAACCGCCATTTCCACCGGCGTCTAAGCGACTCTTTACGAGCGATGCGTCGCTCTTATAGCCGTGTGGTGGCGACCTTGGCAGAGTCAGTCAACGGCGTCCGAGTAACCCAAGGATTTATGCGACAGGATGAGAATGCAAGACTGTTTCATGATTTGGCCGCCGATCACTCCCACAACAACACTGTCGTGCTCAAGACCCACGGGCTGTTCATTCCCCTGCTAGAGCTGAACAACCAGTTGTTTATCGCGATCCTATTGGTTGTCGGCGGCTGGTTGGTATTGCAACCATCGGGCGATGCGACCATCGGCGATTTGGTAAGCTTCTTCTTCATGGCCAACATGTTCTTCTCACCGATCTCGGTATTGGGCAACCAATATAGCCAAGCGATGACGGCGATGGCCGGCGCCGAGCGACTGTTTCAACTACTAGATACGCCGCCGGATTGGAGTGACCCGCCGGATGCGTTGCCGCTCGAAGACATCCGTGGTCGTGTGGAGTTTGATCGTGTTACTTTCGGATACGACGCGACTCGCCCCGTATTGCACGAAGTTTCCTTTGTGGCGGAACCAGGCCAAACTATCGCTTTGGTCGGCCATACGGGCAGCGGCAAAACGACGATCATCAACCTAATCGCCAAGTTCTACTTGCCCACGTCAGGCACAATCCGAATCGACGGCCATGATCTACACGGCATTGATAGCGCCGCATTGCATCATCGCATGGGGATTGTGCTTCAACAGAACTTCCTGTTTCGAGGCAGCGTGGCCGACAATATTCGCGTGGGCCGTCCCCAAGCGACGGACGAAGAGATCATCCAAGTAGTTCAGCGCCTTGGATGCCCCGACCTTATCAACTCGTTGCCTCACGGGTTGGCCACCGAAGTCGGTGAACGAGGCGTTTCGCTCTCGTCGGGACAGCGCCAATTGATCTGTTTCGCCCGAGCGCTGTTGGCCGATCCACGAATCCTCATACTGGATGAAGCCACCAGCAGCATCGACAGCGAAACGGAACGCCGAATCCAAGTGGCTCTGCGAACACTACTGCGCGGACGAACCAGCTTCGTGGTCGCCCATCGTCTGAGTACGATTCGACATGCGGACCAAGTGCTGGTGCTAGACCACGGCCGAATCGTCGAGCACGGTCGCCACGACCAGCTAATGGCCGCCAACGGCGTCTACGCATCGCTATACCGTCGCTTTCGTTTCCGCGGCGTAAGGAAATGCAGAGCCCGCATCGGCCATCAACTCACCTTACCCGCCCCAATGGCAAGACAAGAACGACGATGTCAACACAATTTGATGGCTATCGCGACAATTTCTACAATTGCTGCGTTCGTTTCAGCAGCCAGCGAAGGAAGAGAGTCTAGCTATGCCTGTCGCTATTTATCCACACACTGAAGTCAATGAGGCTGGAACCCGGTCGTTTCCGGCACGACAACGAAAGTGGTCGAGACTGTTCCTGACCGCCTAGCTCACCATTGGGACGCCGAAGAGATACAGCGGCAACACTCAATATCTGACACTGCTCAAATTATTCCGCTCTGGCCTACTATTATGACCATCAAAATGCCATCGACCAGGATATTGCCGATCGGCTGGAACGCGTCAGCGAATTACTGCGAAGCAACGGTACATCCTTGATTCGACAGAAACTTCAACTCGAGGGAAAGAATTCGTGATGCTGGGGTTCTACCTGGATCACCACGCTCCTTCCGCCATCGCACGAGGACTTGAGCGGCGGGGCATCTCGATCCTGACAGCCCTGCAAGACAATGCGGATCATGGGAGTGACGAGGCCATTCTCCAGCGAGCCACGGAACTTGATCGCGTCGTTTTTACACAGGATGACGACTTCTTAGTTCTAGCTCATTCATGGCAACAGTCTGGACGGGAATTTGCGGGCGTTATCTACGCACATCAGTTGCGAATCACAATCGGAGGCGCTATCCGCGACCTGAACTTGTCGCCCAAGTTTTGTCGTCGGATGAGATGCGAAACCGAATTGAATTCCTGCCACTGTAGATATCCTCAATCGCACGCACATAGCGTAGTGCTCGAAGCGACTCCCGAGTGCGGCGGTGAAGACAACGCTTGCACAATTCTCAACCGCCCATGCTGGCTTGCCCCAACAGCTTATGCAACGCCGTCATTCCAATCTCGCCGATTTGAGCCGCGGGATCTGCCAAATTTGTGGGATTCATCAATTCCAATGAAAACGTGGCCGGCGTAGTTGATCGCATGAAGCCGATCGATCAGCGGCTGCAATGGAATATCACCATCACCCGGTACGATCCTCAGGCTGGCGACGAACTCGCGTGGCGTGTCCGCCAAATCCGCTAACTGAACGTGAAAGAGATTCTGGGCGGTGAGATAATTCTAGATCCTCGGTCTTACTCGGCCTGGTATAGAAATGAACGACATCCACAAAGCCCGAGACTTGGGCTTCCAACTTCTTCCACCAGCGCGGCCGCGGTTTGTAGATTATTGCCAAATGCCGAACCGGCTTGAAATTCCAGAGCCGGAGTGCACATCGCGGCGAGCCGCCTCCTCTTGAGTCGCCTCGACCAAAGACAATTGGACTCGCTCCACATCCGTCTGAGAAATGGGCCGTTCCACATCCATCGCGACGACGATCGTACCGATGGCTAATTCATGGCAAAGGTCCAGTCGCGTTCGAAATTGATCCCAAGCCACGCGCCGAGCTTCGCCCTGGCTGGCGAGAATCCCGCCCTGAAAACTGGCCACGGGAAACGTCACACCATGCTCGTCTTGCAGCCGCTGGAAGTCGTCAACGGAGTGCGATTGTAGAAAGGTTTCTAACTTCGTTAACCAAACTTCAATCGCCTGACATTGACCGGCCGCATACTGATCCACATCGTCTTCGAATGAGGAATTCAGCGAGCACACTTGACTGATGGCGGGAATCATGAGTCTTGATCGGCGAAGGTAATCTTGGCGTAAATGTCCGACACGCGAAGCTGGCACGCGATGGATGTGAGCTCGACCGTCGACTGGGGATCATTCGTCTCCCACAAAAGCCAGGTGCTGTCCAATTGCCGAGTGAAACGTTCCACATGGCGTTTGTCCTGCGATCAGAACATACTCGCACAGTGACTCGATTCCGCGATAGTGCACGAACTTAGCGCCACGATCGAATTCGGCCGTCGATTCGGAAAACACTTCGACGATCATCGTGGGGTTCAGCAGCGTATCGACATGCTCGTCTTCGAATTTCGGATTGTCACGAGCGACCACAACATCGGGATACGTATAAAGCCCCGTTGGTGACACTCACACGCATGTCTCCTTGGTAGACTTCGCAGGGACGGTCCGATAATCCGGGAATGCAGTGAAGCAAAGCAGTTGCCCGCGATCAAGTTATGCTCGCGACCTGCCCTGTCATGGCAAACACTTCGCCGCGCAGATACTCGCTCTTCGTAGGCGAACATCGTTCGGCAGCCAAGTAGTCGACCGGCGAAACATAACTGGAACACCAGCCATGAGCGAAACTCCGCGAATGCTGGGCGATTAGGTTCTGTAAGTTTCTCGAATACCTATAAGCCCCATTCTTTCCGACGCAGGTGCCGGTGGCAAACTACGTCAAAAATGGCTTTGTAATTCGCCCAGCACATCGTCAATCTTCACTCGCCTTTGTTCCAGCGAATCGCGATCGCGAATAGTGACCGTCTTTTCGTCGCGAGTCACCGTCGATCGTAATGCAGTATCGGGGTTCCCGCCTCGTCCTGACGGCGATACCGGCGGCCGATCGCGCCTTTTCGTCGTAGAACACGTTGAAGTGCCGCTTCAGTTGGCGATACAAATCTCGCGCCACCTCGGGCATCCCGTCTCTTTCTTGACATAGTGGGAAAATTGTGGCCTTGATCGGGCGCGATGCGCGGATGCAGCTTCATCACGACCCGCGTCTGCATCTGCCCCTTATCGTCCGGGCGCTTGATCTTCGGTAGGCTTCGCAGAGGAACGCCAACGTCGCCTTCGGTCGGGCGCCGGCCGACGGCTCGATCACATGCGGCGTATAGCGTTCGTTCGTGATGTCGTCGCGATACGTCAGATCCTTGCCGCTGCCGCCACTTGGGTTTGCCCTCGGCATTCAACCGACTTCCAACGGTGGTCGCTTCTTCTCATCCAACTTGCCTTCCATGTGGCTGCGCAAATCGAAATCGCCGCGATGTGCGATTCCTTCCAACTCGCCAAACTCACCGGGCGGCAAGAACGGAAAGGCGTATTCGATATCCGCGGTGCCGGTCGAATAGTGGCTGAGTTCGTCGGCGTGGTGTCAGCGAACTGCAGTCGTTCGCCGGACAGTCCCAAATCTTGATACCACTTCATGCGTCGACGCGCCAGTAGCGATACCATTGCTGAGAGGAATCGGGATGGCAGAAGAACTCGATTTCCATCGCTCGAACTCGCGCGCGAGCGGAATGTGCGTTCCGCGGCGTGATTTCATTTCGGAAGCTCTTACCAATCTGCGATACCAAAAGGAATGCGAACCCGCGTACTATCCAACACATTCTTAAAGTTGACAAAGATACCTTGAGCCGTTTCCGGCCGGAAGGCCATTATGTCCTTCTCGGGATCACCCAATGCTCCAATGGCTGTCTTGAACATCAAGTTGAAATCACGAGCGCGGTTAAGGTATCCCAGTCGATGATCGGGCCCTACGAGGTTGCCGTTAGAAGGTTGGTCATTGACATATCCAGCGTATTGAGACGGATCTAAGTCGGGTGGTTCAAGATGATCATCTTCTACCCAGGCAGACAAGTTTTTCTGCTTCTTTCTTCTTCAACTTAAACACATCTAGGGGCGCGCTTCACCGTATCCGCAATTCCAACCTCTTCGCTTTCCGCATTGGTCGCGATAAAGAAGTGTTGAATGGCATTAACTTCATCGATCTTTCGGGTTCCAGTTTAGATTGACCACCTGCCGGATCGATCGTAATGGAATCCTGCAGCATTCCCCAAACATGGTCGGCACGGAACAGCCGTTTGCATTGCCGACAGGTCTGCATCTTATCGGCGAACAAATCATAATGCCCCGACACTCGCCAAACCTGCGGGTGCATGATGATCGAGCAATCCAAGCCCGTCATTTCATAAGGCTCGGGCGCGCCGGGCAGCGTCGACAGATCATCGTGACCGCTGACCATGTCGCGCCACCATGCCTCCTTGATGTTCCGCTTCAGCTCGACGCCCAACGGTCCGTAATCCCAGAAGCCGTTCAAACCGCCGTAGATTTCGCTCGATTGAAACAAGAAGCCGCGGCGTTTGCAGAGCGATACGAGTTTGTCCATTTCCATGGGAAATACCGTGTTCAAAGGGTGGAGCAGTCGTCAGTCCGGGCAAGACGCACAATGTAGCGGCTGGGTTCGGAACGCAAAACAGGACTTGGCAATCGCGGCTACGCCACTTCGCATTCGCCCCGCGACTCGCCAATGGCCGATGACGACGCCCGCCAAAGGTTCATTGCCGAGCGTCGGCGGCTTACAATGGCACGAGTTGAAACTTACCGCGTTTCCCCGAGGAATTCCGTCATGGCATCGGATACGATCGTAGCCGTCGAGCATCAGCCGCTGCCGCTCGACGAACGACCGAGCGTCGATCACCTGATTACCGAGAACGACACTCCCGTGGACAATATCTACTCCGAGAAACAACAGCGATTGCTGACCGAGCCGCTGTATACCTCGTGGCGGCCCGCCGAGTCGCGTTCGTTCGTGGCGCTGGCCAATGTTGGCTTGTTCTACGGCATCGCTCAACCGCCGCTCGTGCCCGACGTGTTGCTGGCCGTGGATGTCGAGCTGCCGGGCGATGTTCACGACAAGCCGAATCGCTCGTACCTGATGTGGGAGTACGGCAAGTCTCCCGACGTCGTGATCGAAATCGTATCGAACCGCGAAGGCGGCGAAGCCACGCAGAAGCTGGCCAGCGACGCCAAGCTGCGAGTGCCCTACTACGCCATCCACGATCCGCGACGGTTGCTCGGCGACCAGCCGCTACGCGTGTTCCGCCTGATCGGCATGAAGTACGAACCGCTCGACGAACCGTACTGGCTGGCCGATGTTGGCCTGGGCCTGCAACTGTGGGCAGGTCGCTACGAAAACCTCGAAGACACTTGGCTTCGATGGGTCGACCGCGACCGACAACCAATCCCGACCGGAGCCGAGCGGGCCGAGCGACTGGCCGAGCAGCTACGTCGATTGGGCGTCGAGCCCGAAGCCTAAGTCCGCAGGGGCGATTCCCAGAAGTTTTTCGCGCGCAAGGACAACCCACGAGCGTTCAACCAGAAAATCCGTATGCCGCCAAGTACCGTCGAAGTTCTGCGGATTCCGAAAACAGCGACAGCGTCATACGACCACGGAACGTATTTTTGATGTTCCTGTTGTCGATCGTTACTTTGGGCATCTACATCAACTACTGGACTCACCGCCTTCTTGCCATTGGCCCGCGCACCTCGGGCCAGTCTCTCGATGAATTTCGCGTGGGCAATGTGGATTTTGTCCATCGCATCGTTAACGCTCACACCTGGCCTTTCGATTTGGATCGACACTCCGGTTTTCAACAATCTCGAATTTAGCCACGCTGACCGTTTCTACACGTTGTTTATGCATGTTCAAACTCCGCCTGTACTGAACACGTGGAACATGGCCGAGAAGGCAGCAAACTTGGGTTCACGGGCTTTGGACATTCCTGTTCGACTGCTGTACCTTCAGTGGAAGATGAACCGATTGCTCAAGTCCGGCGTGATGCCCGCAAGCATTCGGCGGACGCTCCAGTTCTATTTCAGTTTCTCGCCGAACCGCCCGGAATGTCCGATAGCGACTGCGTCCGTGCCGGCCATGCCCTCTCCTAACTCTCCGAATGAAAGCCTCCCGCCATGCCCGATACGCCTGCCGTCAATCGTCGTAGCTTTCTGCAAACCTCGGCCGCTGCGGGCGCCGCGGCCGAGCGGATGTTCGCCGCCGCAATCGCGAGCCGCCGATGCCAATCAGCGGTTGCGAATCGGATTTATCGGGCCCGGTCCGCCGCGGTTTTGGCTCGCATGTGAAGACGCTGACCAAGCTGCGGCAGCAAGGAGCCGCGATCGACTTGACCGCCGTTTGCGATGTGTATTCCGTGCATCGCGATCAAGCGGCCGACTACATCGCTCGCGAAACGGGCGTGAAGCCGCGGACGTTCATCGACTATCGCGAACTGCTGGCCAGCGACGCGGTCGACGCCGTCTGCATCGGCACGCCCGATCATTGGCACGCGAGGCAAACGATCGACTCGCTCGCCGCCGGCAAGCATGTGTACTGCGAAAAGCCAATGACCCACACGCTGGACGAAGCTCGCGAAGTGATCGACGCCTGGAAGAAATCGGGACTCGTCATGCAAGTCGGCGTGCAGTCCACGAGCATGCCGATCTGGAACGAAGTGCGCGAGCGGATCAACGCGGGCGAGCTGGGCAAAGTCGTGCAGTGGCAAGCCGAATACTTCCGCAATTCGATCGGCGGCATGTCGCGGCACAATGTGATTACGAAAGAGATGACGCCCGACGCGATCGACTGGCGTCGTTGGCTCGGCGTCGACGAAGGGCTCGGGCCCGATCTGCCGTTCGATCGAGCGACCTTCGGCCAATGGCGTTGTTATTGGCCGTTCGGCTATGGCATGTACAGCGATCTGTTCGTGCATCGAGTGACCGCGATGCTGAAAGCCACGGGCTTGCGGTATCCGGGCCGAGTGGTCGGGGGCGGCGGCATTTTCCTGGAATACGATGATCGCGAAGTGGCCGATGTGGCGTCGATCATCGCCGACTTCCGCGAAGGCGTGCAGGGCGTGGTCAGCAGCACGATGGTTTCCACGGCCGTCCCGATCCGCCATGTGATTCGCGGCCACCATGCTTCGATTCTGTTCGACGAAGATGTGTTCGGCCGCAAACAGGCTTACGAGTACGTGCCGGAACGCCCGCAAGTGACGCTCGACAATACGCTCGCTCGGCAATCGGTCGAGTCCCAACCGGTTGCCGATCAAGACCTGGCGCACTTTGCAAACTTCTTGGAAGCGGTTCAAAACAATTCGCCGGCCGCGGTGAACAACGACCCGCCGCTGGGCGCCGCGGCCGTGGCCGTCGTCAACTTGGCCGTGCGCAGCTATCGCGAAGGCCAAGTGTTCCACTGCGACGCCGACGGCCAAGTGCAAAACGGCGACGCCAGTTGGGCCAACCATTGGGAACAGATGTCCAAGGCCCGCGCTAAGCCGAATCATGTTCCGGGCTGGCACGCCGGCGATCGAGGCAGTTTGCTCGTGCCGCCGTCGTATCAGAAGTTGGCCGGCGTGTGGAAAGACGGCCAACCGCCGCAATAACGCCTTCCGCCCTAATTCAACAACGCCGCGTCCTGAGCCACCGTATTGCGGAACTCGTAGTCAAAGAAGTACCGGGCCACGCGTTGCGACAGCACCTCGATAAAGATCTGGCGAAACTGCGGCTCGGTCGTGTCGGTCGTATGCTGACCGCCGCTCTCGGGAAAAGCGATCTCGGGCACATTGCGGCGAAACACCGTCTCGCCGCCGGCTTCCATGTCGTACACCGACACCGTCACCTCGGCCCGGCCCTTGTACATGGTCTGGCCTTCATGCAATCGGAACGACGCCAAGTCGATGGCCACCACGCGATCCGCATTCACGCCGCGGCCCACTTCGCGATAGTCGTATTCGTCCCAGGCGTTGTGGTCCTTCCAATCCTCGATCTCGTCCTGCGGAACGATCGTGATCTCCTTGACGTTCGTCTTCAGCTTGGCCTCGACTCGGCGAGCCAACATCGAAGCCGCCGTCGTGGTGCCGTAGGAAGCGCTGTCGGCCACGCACACGACCGCCACGCGTTTGCCCTCCAAGCCCTCGTATTCGGCTTGCACCTGCGGGCCGCCTTTGGCGATCCACATCAATTGAGTCATGATGCCGCAACCGGTTTGCGATACCAGAACGGCGGCCGTCAGCCCGCACACCAAACCGCCCAACAGCGTTCGTCGTGTTTTCATCGCGTCATCCATGACTCGAAGGATTCAACCGCTCCACCACAGCCGCACGCACCAATCCATGATCGTGACGGTCATCACGGCAATCAGCGTGATCAATGCCACCCACTCGTTCAATTGCACTCCGCACCACCGACCGCGCACGCCCGAAGCGAAGCACCACGGCCCGATCGCGGCCGCCAACACGGCCAACACCGCGCCGCCCACGTTCGCTTGAAAAGCCGCCGCCACTTGGCCGCGAGTGATCAAAGCCCACGAAGTGGTCATGCCGCACGACGGGCATCGCATGTCGAACAATTGCTGAAACGTGCAGGGGGGAAGCCCCAATTGTTGATGAGTGCCATAGCCACGCGAATCGGCTCGCAACATCCAAGCCGTCACCAGCAGCGTTACGGCCGTCGCGCCACCGACGACCAATACCGCCCGCAGATACCACGGCAAACGTTCGACGAACTCGCGCGACGATTGGCTCATTTTCGATAAGGGCTGGGGAGGATATCGAGCTCGGGAATGTGAAGCAAGGTCAGTCGCACCGACATTTAGCGCGCCAACCGATCCGTCCGCCATAGCTTACCGCATCCCATAAAAGCGGCACGGGCGCAAGCCCTCCGGTTTAATCGAAGCGGCAGGGCGCAAGCCCTCCGGTATCGCGTCACCGGACGGCTCGCGCCGATCCGCTTCCATTCGATGCGTTACCGGACGGCTCGCGCCGTGCCGCTCCCATTCCCTTTGCGTCCCTGCGTCTCTGCGCCTTTGCGTTTCCTTCTTCCTAATCAACGCGTCGATGATGTTACCGGACGGATTGCGCCGTGCCGCTCCCATCCTTACGCGGCGGTGGGCGCTTCCAGCTCGGGGATCACGATCGTGGCGACTTCGCTGGCCGCGCTCTCCAGATTGCCGCGCACGGCGGTCACCTTCACGCGCACCGTTTGCCCCGGTAGGAACGGGCCCAGCGTCGCGTCGCTGTCGGTCGGGCTTTCCACGGCGCGAAAATCCGCATCGATGCCGTCGATCTGCACCAGCACGCGATAGCGATCGGCGTTCGGCACGTCGTCCCAATTGGCGAAGACGGTCAGCACGTGGACGATCAGCGACGGACCTTCCGGCGCCGAGGGCGTTTGGTCGGCGGCTGGCGGATTCAAGCCGAAGGCATACCAAACCGGATCGTCCGGCGAGATCAACTGCTCCAGTTCGTCGATCAACCCGCGCACTCGCCGTTCCAAAGTCGCGCGAGCCGCCGACCAGGCCACGCGAGCTTGCCCGACCGCCGCCACGCTGGCATTCGACGCGCTGCGAGCGTCGGACAAAGCCGTGAACAACGCCCCCGCCCGTTCGGCCGTGACATTCAGCGGAGCGTTCTCATACTGCGGCCGACTCGTGAAATAATCCCGCAACGTCCCCAACAAACTCATCCGCTCGGCGATGGTTCTGGGGATTGCCAGCGATGACACGAAACCCGCCAAGCTCCATTCGGGCGAAGGTTGATTGCCCAGCAACGGAGTCAGCACGTTCTTGGCCGTGCCGATAAACGCTCGGCCATTCGAATCGGCCACGCGTTGGGCGGCCGTGGCCAAGGTCTTGGCATTCCGGGATTCCAAGTACGCCTGCTGAGCCGCCCGGGCCCCGTCCATATCCGCCCGAATCCGAGCCTCGGTGTTCTGTAATAAGCCAACGGTTTGGCCGTTGGCCGCGGCGCCATCCGCCATGTCTTCGGACAAAGCAAACAGTTGATCGATCGCCGTCGGAGTTGGGTTGACCGCCATTGCACGATCCCTTTCGATTGGGCTTCTCTGGGCTCTGACCCACCTGGTCGTACAAGCCACAGATTTCCCCTCAATTTAAGGATTAACGCGACAGAATCAACGGCTTTTCTTGCGGCAACGCGACATTTTTTCTAAAAGACGCCTCAGGGCAGCCGATGGTCGCTCGCGAAGCGACTTTTTGCGTTCAAATCCGGCTGCATTGGACACCAAAAATACTTTTGGTGTCCAAATCCGCCTGCACCGGAGGCCAAAAATAGTTTTGGTGTTCAAATCCGGCTGCATTGAAGGCCAAAAGTATTCGTCGCGTCCAAATCCGGCTGCACCGGGCTCGACGAGTATTTTTGGTGTCCAAATCCGGCTGCAACGAGCATCAAAAATACTTTTGGCGTTCAAATCCGCCTGCACCGAACGCCAAAAATACTTTTCCCAGTCAAAAAAGTGCCCCGCAGCGGTCCGAACGGGATTTGACGCCGGGACGAGTTAAACGCAAGGACGCGAGGACGCAAAGACGCGAGGGCGGAACGACGCGAGGGCAGAAGAGTCGCCAACGGGAAGCACGTTTCGCGTTACCGGTCGGCTTGAGCCGATACGCTTTTATTCCATGCGGTACCGGACGGCTTGCGCCGTGCCGCTTCCATTCCCTTTGCGTCCTTGCGCTCTGCGCTTTGCGTTTCCCTCTTCCGATCAACGCGTCGATAGCTGGGGGCTTCGCTGCGCTACGCCCCCAGGCACACAAACATAAGAGCGGCAGGGCGCAAGCCCTCCGGTTTCGTAGCGGCATGGGCGCAAGCCCTCCGGTTTCGCGTTACCGGACGGCTTGCGCCGATCCGCTTTCATTCCATGCGTTACCGGACGGCTTGCGCCGAGCCGCTCCCATTCCCTTTGCGTCCTGGCATCTGCGCTTTGCGTTTCCCTCCCTCTTCGCCGATCCGCTCCCATTCCTTGCGTTACCGGACGGCTCGCGCCGTGCCGCTTTCATGATTTCCGTTGCTGGACGGGTCGCGGCGTGGCGCTTTTGTGTTTACCGATTACCATGCGGCGATTCGTGATCTTGGGAATTCGTTTCGTCGGGAGATAGTTGTCATGGAACGTGGTGCTTTCGAGTTTTTGCAGCGGTTGTTGGAGACGCCGAGTCCTTCGGGGTACGAAGAACGGATTCAGCAGGTCGTGCGCGAGTATGCCCAGGGGTTTGCCGATCGGGTGACGACCGACGCGCATGGCAATGTGATCGTGGCGAAGAATCCCGATGCCCCGCGGCGCGTGATGCTGGCCGGGCACTGTGATCAGATCGGGATGCTGATTAGCTATATCGACGACAACGGCTTTATCTACGCCCAGACGATCGGCGGTTGGGACCCGCAGCAGTTGATCGGGCAGAACATGACGATCTGGACCGCCGACGGGCCGATCACCGCCGTGATTTCGCGCAAGCCGATTCATCTGCTGACGGACGAGGAACGCAAGCAGGTCGTGAAGCTGGACGATCTGTGGCTGGACATCGGGGCGAAGAGCCGTGACGACGCCGCTTCGCGCGTGCGGATCGGCGATCCCGTGACGTTGGCGTTGGGCATGCGGCCGATGCTGAACAACCTGGCTTGTTCGCCAGCGATGGATAACAAGACGGGGGTGTGGGTGGTGATCGAAGCTTGTCGCCGAGCCAGTTCGCGCGGGCCGGCTTACGGGGTGTTCGCCGTGTCGACCGTGCAAGAGGAGATCGGTTTGCGAGGCGTGCGCACGGCGGCTCACTCCGTCGATCCGCACGTGGGAGTGGCTGTCGACGTGACTCACGCCACCGATTGCCCGACGATCGACAAACGCCAACAGGGCGACGTGCGGCTGGGCGGCGGGCCGGTGATCTTTCGCGGTCCGAACATGAACCCGCTGGTGACCGAGCGGCTGATGGCGACCGCTCGACAGCACGAGATTCCGTTCCAGCCGTCGGCGATTGGCCGAGCGACGCCGAACGACGCCAATTCGTTGCAGATCAATCGCGACGGCGTGGCCACCGGCTTGGTCAGCATTCCGAATCGCTACATGCACAGCGCGGTGGAAACCATCTCGCTGGACGATATCGACCACGCGGCGAATCTGCTGGCCGAGTTCCTGGTGAGCTTGTCGTTGGACGACGATTTCACGCCGCGGGTGTAGCCGAGCGGCCGGTGGCTCGCGCACCTGAACAAATGTTTTCAGGCCGTGGGGCGGGCATTATAATCCCGGCATGAAATCCTCGGCCGCGAAGACACCCGCCGAACAACTGGCGACGCCCATTCAATATGTGAAGGGCGTCGGGCCGGCGCGCGCCGAGCTGCTGTTGCGATTGGGATTGCGGCGGGCGAGCGACGTGTTGTTCTTTTTCCCGCGCGATTATCAGGACATGAGCCGCTTGGCCACCGTGGCCGAGCTTTCCGAGGACGAGCCGGCCAGCTTGGAAGGGATTGTCGAAGAGATCGACGAGCGGAACACGGGCACGGGCCGCTCGATGCTGGGCCTGCTGATTCGGCAGAACACCGAGTACGTGCGGGCGTTGTGGTTCAACCAATCGTTCATGCGGCCCAAGTTTGCGATGGGGCAACGCGTGTTGTTGATCGGCCAGCCGCGGCGCAACGGGATGCGGTGGGAGTTTGTGCATCCGAAGGTCGAATGGTTGCAGCCGGACCAAGAGATCGGCTCGGGCCGGATTCTGCCGGTCTATCCGTTGACCGAAGGGCTGAATCAAGGCCAGATGCGGCGAATCGTGGCCGGCGTGGTTGAACACTATGGTTCATTCGTCGAGGAGACGTTGCCCGAGGATGTGCTGGACGCTTGCGATCTGTGGCCGATCCAACCGGCGCTGTCTCAGATTCATACGCCGCAAAACATGGATGCGCTCGAGCAGGCTCGGCGGCGATTCATCTTTCAAGAGTTGTTCGTGCAGCAGTTGGCGTTGGCCATGCGGCGAGCGAGTTTGGCTCGCGACAACAACGCCCCTGCCCTGCCCTGTTCGGCTCGCGTGGATGCTCGGATCACGCGGCTGTTTCCGTTCGAGCTGACGGCGGATCAGCGGCGGGCGATCGACCAGATTTGTGCCGACGTGGCGCTCACGACGCCAATGAATCGGCTGCTGCAAGGCGATGTGGGGAGCGGCAAGACGGTGGTGGCCGAGTACGCGTTGCTGTTGGCCGTGGCGAATCAGTGTCAGGCGGTGTTGATGGCTCCGACCGAAGTGCTGGCTCAACAACACATCCGGACGCTGACTCGCGATCTGCGCGAGAGCCGCGTGCGGTTGGGCTTGTTGACCGGTTCGCAATCGGCGGCCGAGCGTCGTCAGTTGCTGGCGGCGATTCGCGGCGGCGAGATCGACATTGTGATCGGCACTCAGTCGCTGCTGAACAAGGAGGTCGAGTTCGCGCGGCTCGGGTTGGTGGTGATCGACGAGCAGCATAAGTTCGGCGTGCATCAACGGGCCGCTTTGCGACGGGCCGGGCAGGATCCGCATTATCTGGTGATGACCGCGACGCCGATCCCGCGCACGATGTCGATGACGGCGTTCGGGGACTTGGAGGTGTCGTCGCTGCGGGAAACGCCGCCGAATCGGCAGCCGGTTCACACGTATCTGGGCGAGCCGGACAAACGCGAATCGTGGTGGGAGTTTTTCCGTAAGAAGTTGCGCGAGGGACGGCAAGGCTATGTGGTCGCGCCGCTGGTGGACGCGACCGAAGACGCCGAGGCCGTGGGCGTCGAGCAGTTGTTCGAGCGGTTGACGAACGGCGAGCTGGAAGAGTTTCGACTGGGGATGGTTCACGGTCGGATGAAACCGGCGGAGAAGGAAGCCGTGATGCAGGCGTTTCGCGACGGCGGGATTCAAGCGTTGGTGGCGACCAGCGTGGTCGAGGTGGGCGTCGATGTGCCGAACGCCACCGTGATGACGATCGAAGGGGGCGAGCGATTCGGGCTGGCTCAACTGCATCAGCTTCGCGGCCGAGTGAGCCGTGGCCCGCATCCGGGGTTTGTCTGCGTGTTTGCCGATCTGGCGAACGACGACGCTCGGCAGCGACTGGAGGCGTTTGTCGCCACGACCGACGGTTTCGCGCTGGCCGAGTTGGATTTCAAGCTGCGCGGACCCGGCGATCTGTTCAGCGGCAAACAGCACGGCCTGCCGCCGCTGCGCATCGCGGATTTGCTCCGCGATGCCGACACGCTGGAGGAAGCTCGCCAAGCGGCCCAGCGTTTCATCAATACCGACGCGGATCTATCAGCGCCACGTTTCGCCCGCCTGAAGCGACAGGTGCTGAATCGCTACGGCGAAGCATTGGAAATTAGCGACGTGGGATAACAAAAACGGGAAGTGGCAAAGAGATCGCCGCTTGCACCGATTCGACATACCTATTTCAATGGAACGCCTTTCGACGCCACCAGCTTCGCCGTCCACAGTTCGCCAATGGTATAGGTTCGCGTTTCGTCGAATTGAGTCTTGTAACGGGATTGAAATAGTCTCCCCCACACGCCAAGTGTCAATGTCGCGGTAAGCTGCACGCCATACTCTTCGTCGACATGGTTTTCATCCCAAGTCTTCAGCGGCCAGCAACGAAACACCTTCCATTCCAGCTTATAAGTGACATTACCCTCCCACGATCCGGGACCCGTCTTCGCCATTTTAGGCTCGGTGGTAATGTCATATCCACCAGGCATTGGAAAGCGAACAAACGACACGAAGTTAGGATTCATTTCTTCGTTCGTGGTGACACTTCTTCTTTGCATGGCGATACTCCGTCCGACCACATTTCCCAACGTCACACGTTCGAGCGGCGCCAGCTTGTTCCGCAGGGCCAACGGCGCTTCGTCGAGTAGAAACAAGGGAGTGGCGAGCTTTTTCGGGCCGAAGGTATTTGCCATATCCTTCTCGAACTGATCTATGCGTTGCAGGACAAGATCGCGCACGTCGAAATCCGTGGTCCACTGGACAGCCTCCAAATTGTTTTCGCTGGCGCCCGACACGTTAATTTTGACCGTCGCCCAAGCTCCGCGGTTCTCATGATCCTTGATTCGATAGCGAAACGAATCGGTAAACGTATCCCGCTTCAACATGCGAAATGCGAAACTCGTGGGATCGTATTGAAAACCACTCGCCGTGACTTGAACTTGGCCTAGCGTATTCTTCGTATCGATGGCGGCCAGTCGCAACAACGGCCGAGTCACCTCATCCGCATCGTTGGCCAAAAGCTTCGATCTAGGGATTGCGAGCTGTTCGCTCGCCAGCGTTTCAAACTGATCCTCGACAGCCGTCGGCGGCAACTTACGGACATTGACGACAATGTTGCCTCCGGCGCCTGTACGGCCTTGAGCGTCCTTATATTGATAGATAAGCACGTGCCGTTTCGTAATTTCCCCGTCCGTCCATTTGGTTGTGTAAACATGAGCGGGCGACTCACCCGAGCGATACTTCCTTGCACTGCCTGGATCCCACCGCCAATCCCAAACACCATCGCCCGGCAACTGGCCAAAACGAACTTCTTCGTTCTCCCACACATGGATCTCGCGAGCACTTGACACATCGTATTGGGCAAGCGCCCAGCCGGGCGGCAACGCTAAGGCCGTCAGTGTAAATCCTCTGATGAACCACGATCGAAGGCCCATCGTGCAATAGTTGCGGCTCGGCATCAAATTATCCCCAAGTAACGACGAAACGCGGCGTCACGACCGTCCTCGCTCGATTACCTAGCATAAATCCCTACAAAGCAACTTCGCAGTAATCGAACACACGGAATTGTCGTATCCGTCTCGCGACATTGCAACCAATTGATCGTGGATCCATGCCGGCTCAAACAATGTCCAATGACGTTCCTCGAACAGCATCCGAAGTCGTTCGCTTTCTCGCGGGGCGATTTTGCCGGCGGCCAAACATAGTTGAATGTTTGGGGCCGCGAGCACCGCTTTCTCCGCATACAACTGCTCCACAAGTCGCGTCGATACGACGCTGAACGTTTCTGGTTCGTTGAACAACTTAAATCGCTTACCGCCGCGGCCTTCGCCATCGAAGGCTTTGAATCGAACGCCTCGCGAATCGAGGTACGATTTGCACTCAACGATTCTCAAGAGATTGTCGCCGGGTCGATAAGCCACAAGATCGATCTCCCATCGCGGCGACGTGATACGACCGATGGCCCGTTTATCCGCGGGAGTCAGTCGGACCTTGTAGGATTGCCGGACCCAAAATCCGTCGCGCGCCAGTATTTGACCGATGACATTCTCAAACGAGTCCATAGCGATCGGCTCCTGCGATGCGTCCCGCCGTTCGAATCGACCCCGGCCAGTGAGCGACGGATTCGGTTTGGCGAGTCGGGGCCTATCAAATTACCGAAGCAGGGCCGCGTAAACAAGAAAATGCTACTCGCCCACGAACCATGCGAGTTGAAGCAACTCCGAGTCATCTCGATTTAATCGCGGTGAGAACGCGAGTCGCGCTGGAACCGATCAACTTCGTTTGATATATTGCAGGCCACGCAATTTGATTCGCGTAAGCCACTTCATGCCAGCCGGAGCCGCCATCATGCTGACGATTTTCGATCCGCGGGACCGTTCGAGCCGTTTTTGCGATGGTCTCAGCCGACGCAATTTCTTGAAGATCGGTGCGTTGGGCGCGGCGGGGCTGACGCTGCCGCAACTGTTTCAAGCCGAGGCGGCTGCTGGGCAGCGAACGTCGAAGAAGTCGGTGATTTTGGTGTATCTCGTCGGCGGACCGCCTCATCAGGATATGTTCGACTTGAAGCCCGATGCTCCGGCGGAGATCGCGGGTCCGATGCGGCCGATCTCGACCAACGTGCCGGGAATTCAAATTGGCGAGCTGTTTCCGCGAATGGCTTCGATGATGGACAAGTTCGCCATTATCCGATCGTTGAGCGACGCGCACGTCCGGCCACGATGCGATTCAATGTTATACGGGCCGCACATCAAGGTCGGCAACCAGCCGGCGGTTGGCCCCAGTTCGGTCGGCGGTCGCCAAGCTGCAAGGGCCGGCGAATCCGGCGGCCCCGCCGTTCGTCAGCCTGTGTTATGAATGCACGCACGGACCGTACAACGAGCCCGGTCAGGTTTTCTCGGAGCCGCTCAGTCGCCGTTCGGCCGCTTGGTCCGACCAAGAGCGACATGGTGCTGAACGGAATCACGACCGACCGATTGGGCGATCGACAGAGTTTGCTTTAGCAGCATCGACCGCTTCCGCCGCGATGTGGACGCCAGCGGAATGATGAACGGCTTCGACGCTTTCACTCAACAAGCAATGGGCGTGCTGACATCATCCCAGCTCGCGGACGCCCTGGATCTGTCGAAGGAGGATCCGGCAATCGTAGCTCGCTACGGCACGGGCGATCCGACGAAACACATGGACGGCAACGGCCACGCGTGCCGCAAAGCTTTCTCGTCGCCCGCCGGTTGGTCGAAGCGGGAGCCCGAATTGTTACCGTCAACTACAGCAAATGGGACTGGCACGGCGGAGCGAACAACTCAATTTTCAAACGGGAGCGTGAGGACTTTCCGGCCTTCGACCAAGGCATCACGGCATTGGTCGAGGACTTGCACGCCCGTGGATTGGCCGAGGATACGAGTGTTCTGGTGTGGGGCGAATTTGGCCGCACTCCGAAGATCAGCGCTCAAGTCGGCCGCGATCATTGGCCGCGAGTCGCATGTGCCTTGTTAGCTGGCGGCGGCATGAAGATGGGCCAAGTGATTGGCGCTACGGACCGTTTGGCTGGTGAACCGATCGATCGCCCCGTCGCCTTCCAAGAGGTTTTTGCCACGCTCTATCACAACCTGGGCATCGACGTCGGTCACGTCACGATCCCCGATTTGCATGGCCGCCCGCAGTATCTGGTGGACACCGGCGTCGGGCCGATTCGCGAGCTGATCTAATCCTAGGTTCGCTCCAACCAAACAACTCCGGCCAAGGCGACTCGCTTCGATGAGAGCGTACGTCGCTCAATTCATCGCCGGACGAGTGAATCTCCATGGAACTGGCGAAAGTCCGTTCTGCCAGGCAGCAACCGGCGCGAGTCGTAGGACCACACGTTCGAGAAACCTCTTCGCTGCCGCTGCTTTCCTAAATGCCGCCGCTTTGGCTGTTGACAACGATTGTGCAGGAAGTACAATCCGTCGTATTGATACTGAGTATCAGTTGCACTGTTCCAGCCAGCTTTGCGGCCAGCCAACCTCGTGACGCTATTCGCGTCACGAACCAGCCAGCTCCTGCGGCCAGCCAGACGAACCTACCGGCAACGTATCCCACCTGTTTTCGCTTGCCAGACGCTGGAGGCTCCATGTCCTGTTCCCGCTCGCTGCTGCGCGTCCGTCGTTGCTCGCCGAGGCTTTACCCTCGTCGAACTGCTTGTTGTCATCGCCATCATTGGTGTGCTTGTGGCAATGTTGCTGCCAGCGGTTCAAGCCGCCCGCGAAGCTGCGCGCCGCTCGTCGTGCTCCAACAATCTGAAGCAGCTCTGCTTGGCGTTGCACAACTATCACGACACCTATCGACGTTTCCGCCCGGAGGCGTCTTTAATCCGAGCGTGACAAATCCCAGTTGGTCGATCCAAGCCCGAATCTTGCCGTTTATCGAGCAGAAGAACTTGCAAGACTTGATCGACTGGAATCTGCCCTACAGTGTCCAACCGCTGGTCACTCGCTCGCGCATCGACACGCTTCTTTGTCCGAGCGAAGTCAACGATCGCGAACGCCCCGACGGCGCGCTAACACATTATCCGCTGAACTATGGCGGGAATTACGGAACTTGGTTTGTCTACGATCCGAACACTCGCCAAGGCGGCAATGGCCTGTTCTATCCCAACAGCGCCACCGGCTTTAACAGCGTGATCGACGGCACTAGTTCGACGATCGCGTTCGCCGAGGTCAAGGCTTGGAATCCATATTTGCGAGACGGGCTAACCCCAACGCGGCCGGCACTGCGATTCCTGCGGATCCGGCGGCGGTCGTGGGTTATGGCGGCAATTTCAAAGCGGATTCGGGGCATACCGAATGGGTTGACTCTCGGGTCCATCAATCCGGCGTTACGGGCACTTTCCCACCGAACACCGAGTTTCCCTTCACGAATAGCGGCCAAATTTACGACGTGGATTTCACGTCGTCGCGCGAAGGGGGCTCGCTTACGAACCTGACTTACGCGACCGTCACGTCGCGTAGCTACCATCCTGGCGGAGCTCAGATCTCGCTAACCGACGGCTCGACTCGCTTCGTGGCCGACACGATCGACATCATTACCTGGCGTTCGCTGACCACGCGCGATGGCCGCGAAGTGGTCGGCAACTACTAACCCCCGACGCATTCGCAACACGATCAGGCAGTCGGCTTCGCCGGCTGCCTCGTCGCGATTTATGCCCCTCCACAATAACAACCTGAAAGACTCGCAATGATCCAGCCATTGAATCAGATCGAGATTAGCAGGTCGACAATGAACGAACGGCCTCGTTCCGACGCACATGGAGAAATACAGGGCACGGCCCCCGCAGCCACCGCTACGGAATCCGCGTCGCTGCCCCGTTGGCTGTCCGAGCAACTGTTGCAGGGCCACCGCGAAGTGCTGATCGAGCACGAAGGCACACTGTATCGCCTTCGTCAAACTCGAAATGGCAAACTGATTCTGAACAAGTGAGCTCCGACCGCCACTTGGCGACTGAGACACAGACGAAGCGCAGCCCGACCAACACCTCCGACGTTGGACTTCGTTAAGGCGACAAGAAAAGCGAACCGGGAAGCATGTTGACACGCTTCCCGGTCGCTTTGGTTCTTGATGACGGTGCAGAATCCGTCAAACGGCGAGTTTAGTTCTCGCTTTCAACCGACGTATCCAACTCAACCGACGGCTCGCCTTCGGTCGGAGCCGGCTCAGTGCTCGGAGCTTCCTCGGTCGTTGGGGCTTCTTCCGTAACGGGAGCTTCTTCAGTAACAGGGGCTTCTTCCACAGCCGGAGTTTCTTCCGAAACCGGGCCTTCTTCGGTCATGCCCTCGTCACCCGGCGTCGTCGTGGCCGACTCTTCCGAAGACGGACCCGGAGCCGGCTCGGCGCAACCAACGGTGAACAATGCAACACTGAACAACAGACACAGACTGGCCAACCACTTCATGGCTTTCTCCAATTCATGAACGGGAAGGGGAACTTGGAACTTCTTCCGGCGCGACCGCAAAACAATTGCGACTCGACGCCAGCTTTTCACCTTGTCTTAAAGGTCTAGCACGCAAGAGACGCGACGATCTCCGGTTATTCCCGAATTCGGTCAAGAAATACAACCGGCATTCTCCGCACGATCGTGGCAATCGACCGCCGCCTGCTTTATCCTGTCCGCGAACTTGACAGATGAGCTGACTTTTCGCGAATGCGCAGGTGTGAAATGGAATTGGTTGGAAGGCGATTCGATACAGGCGAGCAAGTGCGGCTTTCGATCGCGAACGGACGAGTTGCCGCTTGTGAGCCAACCGATAGCCATTCCCCACGCGCGCCCTGGATCGCGCCCGGGTTTGTCGATTTGCAGGTGAATGGCTACGGCGGGCAAGAGTTGAATGATCCCGCGCTAACACCCGACGGCGTCGAGCGACTCGTCCTGGGCCTCGACCCATTTGGCGTCACGCAGTCATGCCCCACCGCAACCACGCACGGATTTGAAACGCTCAAGCATTCTCTGGCGACGGTGGCATCGGCCATCGACTCGAATCCCAGCGTTGCCCAGCGAGTGCCGGGAATCCATCTCGAAGGCCCGTACATTTCACCCCAGGATGGGCCGCGTGGAGCCCATCCGCTTGAGCACGTCCGCCCCCCCGACTGGCCAGAGTTTCAGCGGCTTCAAGAAGCGGCCCGTGGCAAGATTCGTATCCTCACCATGTCCCCCGAATACGAAGAATCCCCCAATTTTATTACTCGCGTGGTCCGCAGCGGGGTGCTCGTCGCCATCGGACATACGGCCGCAAACTCGGATCAGATCGCCGCGGCAATCGACGCCGGAGCCCGCATGAGTACGCACTTGGGCAACGGCGCTCACGGCCAAATTCGACGGCATCCCAACTATATCTGGGATCAGTTGGCCGACGACCGTCTGACACCCAGCTTGATTGTGGACGGGCATCACCTACCACCCGCGGTAGTAAAGTGTTTCGTCCGCGCGAAAGGCACCGAACATTGCGTCGTGGTCAGCGACATTACCGGAATGGCCGGCATGCCCCCCGGTCGATATGACGAAACCAGTATCGGGCCGGTAGAAGTGCTGGAAGACGGACGACTGGTTGTGGCCGGTCAGCGTCAGTACCTAGCCGGCGCCGCTTTGCCGATTCACGTCGCCATTCCGAATCTGATGAGTTTCGCCGGGCTCAATCTGGCCACCGCCGTCCTGATGGCAACCTCGCAACCCGCCGCGCTCATTGATGCCCGATGTGGCGGTTTCTCAGTGGGTTCAACGGCAGACTTCGTCCTGTTCGAATTGACCGATGCCCCCAGGGCGCAGCTCGAGATACGCGCTACCTTAAACAGCGGCGAACTCGTGTATGGACGAGTCGCGACGTGATTTCTCGCGACCTTCGCAGGTTCCGCGCACGCGCCCCGTCGCTCGTTATCTCGCTGCCCGACTCTTAGGCAGCCCCCGCCCAATGCTCCGGCATCGCCGGCCGACGAGAGCCGGTTCACGCTATGCGTCTCACAAATCTCGTCCTCGAAAATACTCTTCATTTACAGTGTTTTCCGGCCGTTGATGAATGTTACGACACCCTACTGCCAAACTCCGGCACAACCATTGCTTACCGCGACACTATTCTTCCAGGCACTGAGCATTTTCCGAGGAAAGCAAGCGGCGATTATGTTTCTACGCGATGTGATTACCGTGATTTTGGCGGGCGGAGTCGGTACACGGTTACATCCCCTGACAGCCGACCGCGCCAAGCCGGCCGTGCCGTTTGCGGGCAAGTACCGCATCATTGACTTTACGCTCAGCAACTGTGAACACTCGGGTTTGCGCCGAATCCTGGTATTGACACAATACAAATCACATTCACTCCAAAAACATTTGCGCGACGGTTGGTCGATCTTTAATCCTGCCATTGGCGAATACGTAACGGTAGTTCCGCCTCAAATGCGAACCGGTGATTCGTGGTATGAGAGCACGGCGGACGCGGTCTACCAGAATCTTTATCTGTTGGAACGCAACGAAGCCCGAGATATCGTCGTACTTTCCGGCGACCACGTGTATCGCATGGACTATGCCGCAATGGTGCACAACCATCGCAGCACCGGCGCGGCCGCCACGGTAGCTTGCATGGAGGTCCCCATTCGCGAAGCCAGTAGTTTCGGCGTGGTTGGCGTGGATTCGTCGCATCGAGTCATCGAGTTCCAAGAAAAGCCGGCCCGACCGAAGAGTCTGCCATACGATCAACGGCGAGCCTTGGTCTCTATGGGAGTGTATGTGTTTAATGCCGAGGCCCTCAGCGACATGCTCCGTCGAGACCACGAGAACCCCAACTCCACTCATGATTTTGGCACCGATGTTTTGCCTCGGATGCTGACCGAGGCGCCGGTCTACGCCTATCAATTCGGCGGCGCGGCGGGACGCGTCAGCGTGGATCGCTATTGGCGAGACGTCGGCACCATTGACAGCTTCTACCAAGCTAATATGGAGCTATTACACGCCCGTCCACCGATGAATCTGTACCAGAAAGATTGGCCGATCCGCACTTTTGAACGACGCAGTCCGCCAGCCAGAACGGCGCCCGGCCCCAACGGCAGCGACGCTCAGTTGTTTAACTCGATTCTCAGTTCCGGCGTCGTCGTATCGGGCGGGATCGTAAGAAACTCGGTACTCTCGCCGCACGTGCGCGTGGACGAAGGCGCCGTCGTCATCGACTCGGTATTATTCGACGATGTGAGAATTGGCGAAGGGGCGCGAGTGAAAAACTGCATTATCGACAAAGGGGTCTACGTACCGCCGGGAACCAATATCGGTTTCGATCGTTATGAGGATCAACAGCGATTCACCGTATCCGAAAATGGTGTCACGGTCGTACCCAAAGACTATCGATTCGATAGTGAGTTCGACGAGTCGGCGGAACCTCCAAAACTGTCGCTTAATCGGCAAGTGGGATAACCCATAGACATGGATGCCGAGGCCCCGTTGGCTTCCCAATCGAATAGTCCCGGACCGGCTGGTCTTGATCCACTTTACGCCGCCTAGGATCAGGCCAGCCGGCCTTTTCTTGACTCCGTGCCATCGTTTGAGAACGATCCGCGTCGGAGCGGAACGCGCGTCGCATCGCGACACTTCTTCTCGCAACGATCCTGCATACGCCGGATCTGAACCACCGCGCGCTAACGAACGCCTATCGTAGCTTCGTTGACGAACTATACTGGCCAGTTACGCGTCGGACGTGACGACGCATCCGAGTGGTTTTTTATTGCGAGGAAATGGACCGTGTACGAGCATTTGGCTGTTGTCGGCGCAACGGGCGCCGTGGGGAATCTTGTTCGACGACTCTTGGCGGAACGCGAGTTTCCGTACAAGACAATCACGTTCATTGCCTCGAAACGCTCGGCCGGTACGACCATCGAATTCAAAGGGGAAGAGCACACGGTTGTCGAGCTGACGCCGGACGCCTTTCGCGGAATTGACCTAGTGATCGCCAGCACGCCCGACGAAGTAGCTGCCGAATTTGTGCCCTGGGCCAAGGAAAGCGGCGCGGTTGTCGTCGACGAAAGCGGCTACTGGCGAATGCACCCGGACGTGCCGCTCGTCGTGCCGGAAGTCAACCCGGATGCCGTTCGTGACCACCAAGGCGTAATCGCCAGCCCGAACTGCTCCACGACTCAAATGGTGGTGGCCATGAAGCCGCTCCATGAAGCGGCTCGAATCAAGCGTGTGATCGTCAGCACATACCAAGCGACCAGCGGCGCTGGCGTTGTCGGACAAGAAGACTTGATAAACGGCAGCCGAGCCGCTCTCGACGGTCAAGACTATCAGTACGGCACGTTCGCATATCCGATCGCCTTCAATTTAATCCCACAGATCGGTGGGCCAAAGCACGAAGGCTACACGTCCGAAGAAATGAAGATGGTTCGTGAGACGCACAAAATATTCGGCGACGATTCAATTCGGATCTGTCCCACGTGCATTCGCGTTCCCGTGTCCAACTGCCATAGCGAAAGCATTCTGGTCGAGACCGAACGGAAGCTGTCAGCCGCCGAAGCTCGCGAATTGTTCGCCGCGACGCCGGGCATTACGCTAGTCGACGATTTGGATAACAAGCGCTATCCCATGCCGCAAGACTGCGATGGCAAAGATGACGTGTTCATTGGCCGCGTGCGAGAAGACCTGTCATGTGACAATGGGATCGCCTTTTGGTGTGTGAGCGACAATCTTCGCAAAGGCGCCGCGACCAACGCCGTGCAGATTGCGGAACTCCTGGTTCGCAGTCAAGCCGCCGTGTAGCGCCGCTCGGTTCCGCAACCCCCATGCTAAACGCAAAAGGCCGACAGCATTTCCCGGATGCTGTCGGCCTTTCTTTGTATGGCTTCGCGGCGTGAGGAGTGGAGAACATGCCGCGAGCCGCAAGTGTCGCGGCTGGCTAGGAGCGATTCGGCCAGTCGCGGCTTCGGGGATCTACTTACAACACCATAAATTCACCATTCCGTATGTCGTCCGACGAACAGGATTGGCGTCGCTGCCCGCGGCCAAGCAAGGCCGCGGGCTGACTTGCCACCACACCAGCACGATTCGCATTAGTAAATCGCTTCGAGGCCAAGCCATCCTCCATGCAACAAGGCGCATCCATCGGTCTTCACTCGATATGAGTTGCCAATCACACCGTCGATCTGCTCCGGTGATAGCGCTAAACCTGAGAGGTACATAACTTCGTAGCCAGCTCGCATGGCTAGGCAATTCGTCAAGGCGAACGAACCGCCAAACCCAAAGCTGCCGGAGTACGCTATGCAGTGTGTCTCGTCCGTCAAGTGACGACCGTAGATCGAATCGTCAGCCGTGTTCTCGGTGTAAAACTCTTCGATCGAGCCACGAGCATAGTTGTCATAGACTCCGGCCTTAACATAAGTATCCACGAGAAATCGTGGGCGAGCCATAATGCGGGCATCCCACATCATCTGCACACCGTTCAACGAGTTGCTGGCCGTGCCTTGATAAAACAAGGACACTGTATCCTCGCCACCAGCTCCCGTCTCGTCATCGAAACCGTTGGCCGGTCCCGCTTGCAAGGTCAAACCGCCATACGATGGATGCACCAAAGCGGCGTGCTCTAAACCAGCGTTAGGAACTCCGCCAGCAATGTCCGTGGCTCGGAACGTCCCTTGCAACGTTTCGCGGCTCAACTCGCTCCATTGGATATTGGTATAACCCACGCCCCACCGATAGCCAGTGCAGCCATTCGAATAACAGCGCGGCTTCAGGAACAAATCGAACACCTTCACGCCGGACCAATACTCCGAGGTATACACAGGCGGATCGTCGGCAAAATCCACATTCGGACCAAGACCTTCGTTTTCCTCGTTTTCCAGCGGGCTAGAAGCAGCTCGCCAAATCGGTGAGAAATACGTACTGCCGTCAATATAGTTCTGTCCGGCCCACGGCCCCCCGATTCCATCATCGAAGGCCACGCCCGCCGTCAAATCGCCCGCGTCCTCGGTCAAAAAGTTTGTGACTTCCCAATAGCTCGCTTCGATGCTCCAACAATTGATGGCGGCGCCGGCACGTAGACGCCAACCTCCCTCATAATCAAAGTTCAAATCGTTGGGGCCACGCGCATCGGGACCGTTGATTACGTTGCGGGCGTTAGTAAAGTCGTTCGACCGTTTCATGAATAACCAGTCGGCCGAGAACCACACACTGGCATTGCACGCATCATAGTTAGTGAAGCCGCCGAGCCATCCGCCATAGTAGCCACCGTCATAGCTATCGTAGCTGTGGGCGTGATTCCCGCACGAACCATTCGGGCAAGATGCCGAGTAGCTGGAATTATCGGGCACGATTGGCTCGCTGTATTCAACGCCATTGCCAATCGGTTCTTCGTAGGCAGGAGGCTCCGAATTGACGGGCGTCGAGTTTTTGGCGGCCACACGGTATCCGGTGTCCGGCAGGCGAGCGGGCGAAGCAGCGTAGGGTGGGAGGAAGTAGGATGGCTGCGTCGCCGAGTACGGCTGTTGGGCATGGACCGAACCGGCGCCCGCCAGCCCGACCAATCCCACGATCGAGAACACAAACGATTTTTTCACAATGGGCTCCTTCCGCAACGGAGATATAGGAACGGAGACGAAACGGGCAAAATCAAACCCTAACTTTGCCTGTGTCGTGATATCGCGTTCCTAGAGCCAATTCCTGCATGAGGTCCAGAAAATCTCACCTCATAACAAAGTTCATGGATGGGCCTGTAGGCGAAACATGGCCTCGCGTTCCGAATGCAAGGGACGCAGTTCTGACAAGGGAAGAGCAAGCCGACTGACCCGCGTTTCAGCCTCAATAGCACTGCGCCACACTACCCGTAGAACCCCAACGGGATCATGACGCCGTCCGCCACATATCCGGCTGTGGGCCGTTGCCTATGGAATCAGCGCGGCATGCCAATCGGTACTGTGTCAATGATCGCGATCGTCGCCATAAATCGACCTCGACCGGGAACGACGATAAGAGCTTTGGCTACGGATGGTGTTCGACGGGTCCGTTTCGCACTTTGTTCGCACGGCCTTCGGCCCACATTCGCAGACCCGCGAGCCGCTGCTTGCCACGTTCAAAGTAGGCCGGATCCAAGGATTCAAGGTGGCGAGCGTACAGAATTGCTCTTCGCTGCTCCACCTCCGCATTCGTCTCAATCACCCCCATCGACACAAGTTGGTCGAAAATCCCAGCAGCCAATCGCTGATGGCTGGCGACGGACGGATGGACATGATCCACCAACCATTCATCGCCGATTAGCCCGACCGGCGTATCTCCAGCGATGATGTTGTTGGCATCCAGCAGCGGCGTCCCTGTTTGCGTGGCAACGCTGCGAAGGGCCCGATGTAGCGGTTCAATCATTCGTAACGGACAAACATCGGTTTCCCTTGCCGCCACATACTCTGCCGCCGCCTCGTGGCGTCGGCCGGCTGATTCCAATGCCCGCGCTAACGCGAAATGCGCGGCCGCATGGAACGGATCGATACGACTGGCCTCACCCAACAAATCAATACGCTCAGCAGATGTCACTTGCCCCAAGTCTCTAGCGGCCGGCGGGTCGCTTCGATTCGTTTCTTGAGGAAACACTTCGTTCCACCGCTGATCGAACTCCGCCTTGCTCGCCGCCGACAACTTGGGAGCGTGCTCCACTTTGAACGGCGGCGAGTCTTTCTGGTTGGAGATCGGATCAACAAACAGTAGCGGCACTCCCGCATCTCGCGCTAATCCCACCATCTGGCATAAGTTAAATTTGTAGTGTTCGACCACCGCTTCGCGCCATAATTCGTCGTGGTGATACGCTTCCAGTCCGCCGCGATAATCGAGCAACGCGTCGACTTCGCCGGGCAAGATTGGTCGTGGCTCCGCCGGATGATCGTCTTCCCACCATTGTTCCCACGCCGAGCGACTCAGCCCATACAGATGCGTACGGCGAACCATCGCCGCGAGCCGCCCGTCGGAATACATGGCATGGCGGCGAATCTCCCCGTAAGTTCGCTCCTCCAAAAATTCGTTATGGCCGGTGTAAAGGATGTAAAGGTCAGGTTGGTATGCCAACGTTTCTCGCAGGATCGGCGTCAAACGATAACTGGCGTAGGAGACACCGCCGCAATTGATCACATTCCATTCGCGGCGATCGTCCGCAGCCTTTAGATTAAGTTCCAACCAAGCGGTGAAAGACGTTTCCGTGGAATAGGGACGCCCCTGAACCGTGGAACCACCGAGACAGAAGATGCGAAATTCGCGGGGCCCCTTTCGCGCTGAAAACGATTCTGGACGAAAGTATTCGAGCCGCCCCGGCGCAATCTCATAGCTCTGCCCATCGGCGGTGAGTTGAAACAATGGCGAAGTGCTGGCGAAGCCCACGTACGGATCGTCCACGTCGCCTGGCCGTCCCCAACCTCCTGCCCGCAAGACGAATTCCAGCATCACGAGCGGCAGCAATCCCAGCACGATCGCGCCAATCCGAAAACCGACCGCTCGACGCCACGAGCGGCTGCCGCGATTCGAACGGATGGACATGGGCAAGCGATCAATCCGAGGAAATGGGGAATGCTTGAACTCACAATCGGTTCGCCGCGACTTGATTCGATCCTGTTACCGCATCCGCGACAAGCAGCGAACTTTGCTTATTATGATGCCCTCGCGACTTCAATTCTTCCACCCTCGCTCGACTGTTGCGGATAATGCGTTTTCTCAAATTGACGGTGGCCTACGACGGCACGGACTATGTCGGTTGGCAAGTCCAGCCGAATGGCCCTTCGATTCAGGCGGCTGTCGAGTCCGCTTGGCGGGAGGTAACCGGCGAGGCGTTGCGAGTCACGGCCAGCGGACGAACCGATTCCGGCGTCCACGCCCTGGGCCAAGTGGTCAGTCTAGCGACGGATTCGACGTTGCCTTGCCAAGTGCTGCTGCGAGCTCTGAACGCGAACTTGCCTGAAGACATTGTTACGCTCGGCGTCCAAGAAGCGCCAGATGGCTTTGACGCGATTCTGAGCGCCGTACGCAAACGATACCGTTACTTGCTTCACGATGGCCGGCTGCGCGATCCGCTGCTGCGACGCTATTCATGGCAAGTCTTTCGCCCGTTGAACGAAGCCGCCATGCAGCTCGCGGCGAATTCGCTCGTCGGGACTCACGATTTCGCCAGCTTTCAATCCGCTGGATCGCCGCGTGCATCAACGATCCGCACGATTTCGGACCTTGTAGTCCGCCGCCAGCCGGTCTGCTCGCCGTTTCGACTCCAGCCCATGCCGGGCATCGATATCCCGACAAACAGCCATGTCGAACGGAGTGATGCCGCGTCCGAGGAATCCCAAGCCACGGCCGATTCGCTGCATCGTTCGCAGACGCAAATCGTTGTCGAAGTCGAAGCGAACGGTTTTCTTTACAACATGGTTCGCAACATCGTCGGCACTTTGATGATCGTTGGGCGAAGCGACCAGCCTCCTTCGTGGATCGACGAAGTACTGGCCGCTCGCGACCGCACCGTGGCAGGTCCGACCGCTCCGCCGCAAGGTTTGTTTCTGGTCCACGTCGAATACGGTTGGTAACGTGACAGTTGACAATTCCCGCCACGATCGAACTGCTTGCGGCAAACGCGCGAGGCGAATTTCCGACAAGAGGAGCATCTCCGACAGATAGTCGGTGCGGAATCGCACTCATGCGTTCAGCCGCAAACTTCCGAATAGACGTTAGCGAGCGCGGCGAATATACTCAGCAACTGTTGTCGATCTATTCGGCTTCGTGGTGTGACTGTCATTTCCAACTTTCGATTTGTCGCTACGGCAAGTAATCAAGCGTGAACGTGCTACGCGGTTTCCTGGCTGCCTGGATTATTGTCGCGATGAATTTGTCATCGGTGACAGTGGTCCACGCGCACGAACAGGGCGACCGACAGCACCAACACTTCATCCAGCCGGATCCGATCGAGACACCGCACGCCCGGCAAACCAAGGGTGAGATCGCGACGCACGAACTGCATGCCCATGTGTGGCTGTTCGGCGTCGAATTGCATCTGCCGATGCCAGAATCTCAATCGAATTCGGAACAGGACCATCCGCAGTCGACCTGCCTTCGCTGCGAATTAACGACGACCAGCGATGGTCGCGAAATCGCCCCGGCCCCAGTCACGGCGGAACTGGAAGTCGCGCCCCCGCACGACTGGCTTCTGCCGTTTGAGCCCGTCCGACTCGTAACCTCACTCTCTGCCGCGCTGCCGCGACCTTTATCGGCGCGTCTGGCGACTCTACAAACTCTGCGGCTGTAAACCGCCCCTTGCGAACTATCCGGTTCGAGCCGATCGCCGTCCTGGCGTCATTCGCTCGAAAATCTCTGGCATTCGCGTCTTTCGCAAGGGTTTCCATCATGACGACCGCCTCACACGCACATGGCACGCCTCGACAATCCGCCTGGAACTGGGCCTCGCGGCTCAAACTGACTCGCCCCGTCTTTGCATTCGTCTTGTTCGTTGTCCTGCTGGGCATCTTCGCAGCCGTGTGGAACTGGCTGCCGCCGAGCAACCAAGAGCAGCCGCAAGCCGCCGCTGGCACGAACGCCGCGCTCGACCAAGAGGCCGATGACGCGGAAACAGCCGACGCTGCCGCAGCCGACGAAGTGCGGCTCTCGACGCAGAAGCAGGAAAGCGCCGGACTGCATACCGTCCAAGTTCAACGCCAAACGATCCAGCCCAGACTGACCGTACCGGGAAAGCTGGACTACGACCGAGCTCACTATCTGGAAGTGAAATCGCCGACCGAAGCGGTGATCGGCAAAGTTCTCGTCAACGCTGGCCAATCGGTGAAGTCGGGCGACCACCTAGCCACGATGATTAGCCCTGAGGTTGGACAGGCTCGCGACGCCGTCAAGCATGCGGAAGCGGAACTCAAACTGGTCGAGCGAAAACTGGATTGGACCAAGTCCGTGGCGACGAATGTGAATGCGTTGCTGACGCGGCTCGATGATCGTCCCACGATGCAAGAGATCGAAGGCGAATTCCGCGAACGGCCGCTCGGCGCTCATCGCGAATCGATCGTGGCGACTTACTCCAAGCTATTGCTGGCCGAATTCACATTGTCCGGCAGCGAATCGTTGAGCGATCAAGGTGTGCTGAGTCAGCGCACGATCCAAGAACGACGCAGTCAGCGGGAGATCGCCCAAGCCGCGTTTCAAGCGGCTTGCGAAACGTCGCGATACGAAGCCGAGTTGCAACGCGACACCGAACAGGTGGCTCGCGATCACGCTCAACAACAAGTGGAACTCAGCCGCGAACGAATGGCCACGCTGTTCGGCCCTAGTTCCGACAACCAGTTGAACGAAGCCGGTCGTGGCTGGGGCGAATTCGAACTGCACGCTTCGATCGACGGCGTCATTGCCGAGCGGCGCGTGGTGGATGGCGAACGCGTGACGGCCGGGCAACCGCTGTTTACGCTCGCAAATCTGGAGCGAATGTGGGTCACGGCTCATCTCCGCCAACAGCAATGGGAAACATTGCAGTTGACGGAAAACGCCGAAGTCACCTTCCGAGCCGACTCGCCCGATGCGCAGCCGCAAACCGCTCGGGTTCGCTTCGTCGCGTCATTGGTGTCCCCCGATTCGCACACGCTGCCGTTGGTTGCCGAATTCATCAACACGTCGGAACGGCTCAAGCCCGGCATGTTCGTTCGCGTCACGCTCCCCAGCGGACCGGCTCGCGAAGCGATCGTCGTGCCGCTGTCGGCGTTGATGCGACACGAGAACGAGATGTTCGTTTTCGTCCGCGAATCGGCCGAATCGTTTCGCCGCGTGCCTATCACGACCGGCATGGAAACCGCCGACTCGATCGAAATCCTGTCGGGCGTGGAACCCGGCATGGAGGTGGTCGACGCCGGGGCCTTCGTGCTCAAATCCGAATGGCTGCTCGACACCCTAGCCGAATAGCCACGTCGGTCGATCTCGCCCTCGCACGCCGAGTACGCGCGCCGCAATAGCTTCTGCGCGAGCGGCGTATTTGGCCTTTGCTTACTCCAGCCTAACACTCACCGTTGGCGTTTCGCGCCTCCGGTTCACCTGTGAGATCCCGCCATGCTCTCCGCGCTCATTGATCTATCACTCGAAAACCGATTTCTCGTCATCGTGCTCATCGGACTCATGGCGATTATGGGTGGCTACTGTGCCATCTCCATACCCATCGACGCCGTGCCCGACATGACCAATGTCCAAGTCCAAGTGATTACGGACGCCGGATTCCTCTCGCCATTGGAAGTCGAACAGTATGTGACTTATCCGGTCGAAATCACCATGGGTGGATTGCCGCGAGTGGAAGAACTGCGCAGCGTTTCCAAGTTTGGTCTGTCGGTCTGCACCATTGTGTTTGAAGAAGGTGTCGACATCGACCGAGCTCGTCAATGGGTGAGCGAACGATTGCCGGAAGCCCGAGCTAATGTGGCGGGCGGACATGGCGATCCGCAGCTTGGCGTGCTTACGACCGCACTCGGTGAAATCTTACAGTTCGAGGTGCGTGGCGATGGATATACGCCGATGGAGTTGCGGACGATGTTGGATTGGGAGATCGCGCCGCGATTGCGAGAACTGCCGGGCGTGACCGAGATCAATAGCCACGGCGGCTTTTATAAGACCTTTGAAGTTCAGATCGAGCCGGATCGGTTGGCCAGCTCGGGCGTAACGTTGGACCAAGTGCTTACCGCCATCCAACAGAACAACTCGTCGGCCGGCGGCGGCTATATCGTGCATCAAGGGGAACAGCGATTCGTGCGCGGGCAAGCGTTGTTGACGAGCGTGCAGGACATCGAACAAGTGGTTGTCGATTCGCGTGGCGACGGCGCGATCGTCTTAGTGAAAGATGTCGGCCGAGTTTCCATCGAACCCATGACTCGCCAAGGCGCGGTCACTCGCGATGGTCGCGGCGAAATCGTGACCGGAATGGTGATGATGCTACTCGGCTCGAATTCGCGCCTGGTTGTGGAATCCGCCAAGGAGCGATTGGAGGAAATCCAAACCACACTGCCGCCGGGCGTCGAAATCGAAGTACTGTACGATCGAGCCCATCTGATCGACCGCACGCTGGACACCGTCATTCACAACTTGGTCGAGGGCGGCGTACTGGTGATCGTCGTGCTGTTGATGCTGCTAGGCAGCGTGCGTGCCGGAATCGTGGTGGCGTTGGCCATTCCCCTATCGATGTTGTTCGCCA
>JAWKTM010000051.1:0-54588 GCA_041399085.1 Pirellulaceae bacterium | reverse complement strand
CGTGTGATAGAGTCCATCGTTGCCGCCTTCGGGAAACAGATTGGGGATCAGCCCATCACGCACATACTGAGCAAATGTGCGAAGCAGATACCCGGCTTCCGCGTGGCGACCCGTCATCAGTGTGAGCCCTTCCAGGCTGATCATGGTGTCACGCCCCCAATCGGTGAACCAGTGATAACCGGCAATCACCGTGCGGACGTCGTCGCCAGCCGCATGAGCCTGAGTCGCATCCCGGACACGACCCGCTGGGCGAATCAGAAATTGATCGGCCGCCAAGACCAACTCCGCTCCGAATCCCCGGCTCGCTTCCGGCCGAGCCCGCGTGAGCAACCGCTGCCGTCGATGTCGCTCCATTTCGGCCGCTTCGCTCGGATCGAGCACATCAATCGACTGCCAACTCTCGGTCGAAGCGATCAACGTGGCTGGTTGATCGTGGTCCAAGGTGATGCGGAAGTAACCGGGCCGCCACAGCCGGCCCGTCGCGGCATATCCGCGACGCTGCTCAACACGATACAACCATTCATTGGCCGTGCGCGGCTCCATCGTGAATGCCGATTCATGCCCAACCACTTGCAGTCGCAGCGGCGGCAATTCATTGTTCGCTTGCAACTCGAACCGATCTTCCACACACTTCAATGTGAACGGCAGCGGCAAGGGCGTATTCACATGCGCATCGTGAGATCGAGCATGAACCATCGGCATTAGCTTGAGGCGCACGGGACCCTGACCCTCAACCAGCCGGTAATTTACATGCACCGTATTCTGCTCGTGCGGCATCACAATGCGTTTTTCAATTACGGCGCCTTGTATCTCATATCGCCACACCGGCAATCCCATTTCGAGCCAGAAGTCCGTCAGGTATTCGGCGCCATATAGCTGCAATGTTCCTGCCGAATCCTCTTCGCCTCCCAATCTCACAACGTCGTTGTCGGCCAACCGAATTTGCTCGGACAGATGAGCCAACATGAGCGTGCGTCCGAAAGGCGCTGGAAGCGCGGCGATCAACAGTCCGTGATATCGGCGCGTCGCGACGTTACTAACCGTCCCCGACGCATAGCCGCCGAGTCCGTTGGTTACGAGCCACTCGCGCGTCAGAAGTTGCTCATTATTGGATGGCTCAAGATTCAACGTCGGGCGAATGACCGTTGCCATGTTGTTGCTCCCTGAAAGCTTCGGAAGTAATTGGCCGCAGGATGACGGCCGCGTGTCCGGGAATGCGCCAGTTGTCTTCTGTCTCCAGTGGGGCCGTGCCGCAACCGCCGTAGCTGGGCGCTTCGGTCGACCAGAGCAACTCCCACCATGAATCAGCCGGCGGAGCCAACAGCGGTTCGGGCGATGGCCGTAAATGCAAATCGCGGCCAAAGTTCACGACGGCTAAGCGGTCCTGATGTCCCGACGGATCCTCGCCAAACCAACGCAGGAGAAATGCTTCGTCGCCCAGCACCGCGCCATCGATTGCCAATGGGCGCTGTGATCGGAATGTGGGATCGTCGCGTCGAAGCTGTAGCAAATCGCGATGCAACGCATAGAACGGCGCGTGCTGCGTTCGTTCGGCGAAGTCCAGCTTTGATCGCATGAAGGTTGCCGGATCTGCCGGGTCAGGCAGCATCGCTTGGATTTCTGGTTGTGCGATACTGCGAAACTGGGCCATGAATTCACGACGCCCTTCCGACACCTTCTTTGCCAGTTCGTCGGGATGGTCGGCGAAGTAGAAGAATGGACTCGAAGCCGCGAACTCCTGGCCTTGGAACAACATCGGCGTGCCCGGCATCAACAACAGAACAGCCGTAATCGCTTTATAAACGCCGGGGCTGGCCAATTGGTGACCGCGTTGACCTCGCCCCGAATTGGCCACTTGATCGTGATTTTGAATGAAGTTTACAAACGTCGCGGGCGTAAGACCGCGTGTCGGCGTGCCTCGCCGTTGTTTCTGCCATCCATACCATTGCCCGTGATATAGGTAGCCGTATTTGGCGGCCGAGATGAACTCCTGAGGGCTGCCGAGATAATCACTGTAGTAGGCTTCGTTCCGGCCGCTTAAAGCCACCATTGCTGAATGATGAAAGTCATCATTCCACAGGGCGTCCAGCCCACAACCGCCCTCATGAACTGGGCGAACAAGCTGTGTGTGTTGCGGTTCATTTTCGGCGACTAACAGCACCTGTCGTTCGCCGGCCGCCTCACGCACTTGTTGCGAAAGCTCGCTAATAATGTGTGGCGTCGAATCATCATGAATGTCTTGCGTAGCGTCTAACCGGAGACCATCGAAATGAAATTCGTCGATCCAATATGCCGCATTGGCCAACACGTACTCGCGAACAGCTTGGCAGCCTTCGCCATCGAAGTTAATCGCCGGCCCCCAATCCGTCGCATGTCGATCACTGTAGTAATGGTCGGCGAACGCCGGCAGGAAATTGCCGTCCGGGCCGAAGTGGTTATAAACCACATCCAGAATGACTCCGATGCCCGCCGCGTGCGCCTGATCGTTAAAGCGACGCAGATCGTCGGGTGTGCCATACAACCGAGTCGGCGCGAACAGATTCACGCCGTCATACCCCCAACCGAATCGCCCCGGAAAATCCGCGACTGGCATCATCTCTACGAGAGTCACGCCGAGCGACGCCAGCTCTTCCAATTGTCGAGCTGCCGCGGACCAAGTGCCTTCATGGGTGAACGTGCCGACATGCATCTCATAGATGACTTGGCCCACCAACTTGACACCGGGCCAATTCTCGTCCGTCCACTCGAACGAGGTCGCATCCACCAATTGCGAAGGCCCATGCGGACCTTCGGGTTGGAAGCGCGAAGCGGGATCGGGATACAGTCGCTCGTCATCATCCAGCAAATATCCGTACAGCGCTCCGACCCGAGCGGAATCGGCCATACCGTAAAAGTAGCCATCCGCTTCGGCATCCAACGGTACGACCTCGGCCACCTGACGCGTCTTTTCGGTCGAAAGAAAGGCGACTCGCACTCGTTGCCGCTTCGGCGCCCAAACTCGAAATCCCCAACAATCGTCGTCGACTCGCCAAGCTCCGATGTGGGTTCGTTGCAAACCCGTACCGTGATTCAACGCCACTGACTTGTGGAGTATCTGCGTCATCCGTGGACTCACTGTTAGAGATGGTCGGCTTCCAGTTCGGTGGGATTCAAGGAAGCAGGCGAGACACAGCCGCCGCGCAGGCGACTATGGTGGTGGAAACTGTTTCTCGCCACGAACCACTGGAGGCAATTCCTATGCCGCCCGCCGATCCGCTACGGTCAGCCGAAACGAATCCGTATCAAGCTCCCGAGTCGGACACGCGGACCGAACCGACAACGCACTCGACACGCCAAATCGCGTCGTGGAAGAACGTCGGTTTTGTGTTCGCATGCGCGGCGGTATGCGCCGCGCTCGGCTCGGTGATCGGAGCGACGCTGGGCGCCGTGGCGCCGCAGTATTACGAAAGCGTGTTGGCCGGAGCGAGTAACCCGGGCTTCAATCCGATCGCCGCCGGGTTTGGCTTGGGTCTGTCGCAAGGCACGTTGGCCGGCTTGGGCGTCGGCGTGGCGTTGGTCGCGTTGCAATGTTGGTACGACTTGAAAAGCGATCGGCAGCATCGTGGCTGAGTGCGTAGGGAAGCCTGACCGCGTCGAGTACGAATTCCGTGCGAAGCGAAATCGGTCGCCTAGCTGGCCTACAACACTGGCCCCGCCGACAATCGGCGACTCGTGCGGTACACTCGCCGGCTTCCGATTTCGCATCTTGCAACGAGGTTCCACGTCGTGAGCAGCCAACCGTTTCAACCGGAAGTTCACCTATTTACCGACGGAGGTTGCAGCGGCAATCCGGGGCCGGGTGGCTGGGCCTATATATTGCGTCATCTCAAGTCCGGTAAGTCGCTGGAGAAATCCGGCGCCGACCGAATGACGACAAACAACAAGATGGAATTGACGGCCGTGATCGAGGGGCTGGAGACGCTGAAGCGGCCTTGTGCGGTCGAGCTGTTCACGGACAGCGTATACGTGGGCAAAGGCATGAGCGAATGGATGCCCGGCTGGAAACGAAACGGATGGCGTCGCAAGGAAGGCAACCGCTGGGCAGAGGTAAAGAACGTCGAGCTTTGGCAGCGGCTCGATCAACAGTTGCAACGCCACCGCGTGAAGTACACGCGCGTCGCCGGTCACAGCGGCCATCCCGAGAACGACCGCTGCGACGAGTTGGCCGTGGCTGCGTATCAAAAGTATCTGTAGGCATCGCGGCCAGCGGCAATTGCGTCCCGGTCGGAGTAGAAGCTCTGCACCCCGGAAGCGACTTTGTTCTAGCGGGGACCGTTTCCCTCCGACTTGAATCGATTCAATTCGACCTTGAATTAGCTCGATTCCACCATGAATCAACCCAAGTCCACGTGGAACCGACTCCATTCCACGTCGAACCGATTTGGTTCGACATGAAATCAGTTCCGTTCGACGTGGAACCGACTTCGTACCACATTGAATGGCGTTGGTTCGCGGTGGAATTCTCCTCATTCAACCTAGAATTGCCTGAATTCACTGTAGAACCGTCTCCGTACCGGTCCGAATTGCGCTGATTCCAGCCCATCGCGAACGGTTTTCGGCCCGCGCCGTCTCCGCTTAACCATCTGGCTTCAAACAGTTTGCGGCGACGGTCCTCAAGGGAGCGCTGAGAGCAGCGTCGCCACGATGTCGCACCCTAATCGGACTGAATGGCGGTTGATCCTGCACCGTCGACTCGCGCGACAACGAGACGAAAAAATCGACACAGTGGATTTAGTCGGGCGAACCGGCCGAAACGTTATTTAACGGACGAAGTATCCCAATTCGCTGTTTTAACACAAGCAAGGCAGCATGGGGCCGTCGTATTCCCGCCACGCTTCCGCATCGACCCGCCCGATGCACCCAGACCAGCCACACGGAGTCTTCCGAGATGTTCAAGCGATTATTAGCGAGCGCGGCTTTGGCGGCCGCCACGACAACCGCGCCAGCCTTGCCGCGGCTCGACGCGCAAGATCTGGCCCCGATCGTCTCGGAATCAACCGCCCTGCGAATCGCTCAAGATACGGAACGCCCAACGCTGCCTCCCGTCGAAGTTCGGCCGGAAGTGATGCCGGATACGACCGAACCGCCGGTGGTCGATTCGTTCACCGCCGATCAGTCGCCGACATTCAATCCCAATGTCTCGGACGTTTACTCCCAGTCGTTTCCGTCGTTGAGCAACCAGATCATTGGCGGCGTTCCGTTGGACACCGCCGGCTTGAACAGCATCTTGCGGAGCGAGCAGTCGCTGTTCGACGCACCGCAGTTGGCCACCATTGTGGACCGACAAGAGCTGGACGAACGCATGGCGACCTCGATGTTCCGCGCTTTGCAGAAGGAAGTCGGCGTCACGCTGCAACAAACGGGCAACGGCCAACTGTCCCCTTTCATTCGCGGTCTAACGGGTCAACAGATTCTGATTTTGGTAGATGGCATTCGGCTGAATAACAGCGTGCTGCGTCCCGGCCCCAACCAATACGCCGCCACGTTCGATCCCGGCATGATCGAACGCATCGAAGTTGTCCGCGGCTCGCAATCCGTGATGTGGGGCAGCGACGCGATCGGCGGCGCCATCAACATCGTCACCCGCAGCGCCAATCCGATGATTGGCGACTATTCGCGAGTCTCATTTCAAGAGTACGCGGCTACCGCGAATGCCTCTTCCTATTCACGAGCCAATGTGGAAGGCTGGGTTGGTGGTTCGGGTGTGTTTGCTGGCGCTTCCTACTTCAATGTGAACGAAGTCGATCGCGGCGGCGGACTCGGTCCCCAACCGGGCACCGATTATTCCCAGTACGCCGGCGACATTAAGTACAACAAGATTCTGGGCGACAATGTGATTATGACGATCGCCCTCCAACACTTTGAACAATTGGACTTGCCACGTAGCGATCGCTTTCTACCGTTTGTATTAGGCCCGGCGCCCAATGGCAGCAGCGGCACGCAACGTCCCACGTTCTTTGATCAGCAACGCAATTTGGCCTACCTGCGATTCCAGGGCATCGCCGACGTGGAAAACTTGTTCTACGACGCATTTAGCACCACGGTCTCCTACTCCTTGACGAAGGAAGGTAACGATGAATCCCGCTTCAACAACAACACACCGGCCGCCACTCGCACGCGGTTGACACAAAGTGAATTCCGTGACGACATGATCGGCGCGAATGTAATTCTCTCGAAGGATAATGGCGACTTCGGCAAGATCGTTTACGGAGCCGATTACTACTACGAAGACATCGACGCCTATCGGTTCCGCACCAACAATCCCGACAATCCGGGCGCCACGCCGCAGCCGGATACGCCGCAATATCCTGACGATTCACGGGCGGACCGAATCGGTACGTTTATCAGTTGGGAAGTCAACCTTACCCAACGACTGAGCGCCTCGGCCGGCGTGCGGTACGAGAACCTCGACCTGTCGGCGACCCCCGACTACGACACAATCGGGCCATTCTCGTTCACACGTTCCTACCAAGACTGGATTGGCAGCGTGGGACTCGGCTACGAAGTCACGAATGACTTGAAATTGGTTGGCGGCGTGTACGAAGGCTTCCGGGCTCCCACGATCGACGATCTTACGGGCAACAAGACCGCGCTGCAGAACGTTCAGTCCGTTCCTCGCATCGGCGATTTGGGAATCGATCCCGAACATTCTTATACTTATGAAGTCGGCGTGAAATATGACGGCGACCGAGTTCGCTTTCAAGTCTTCGAATGGTGGAACGACTTCCGCAGCGTGATTGGTCGTGAAATCGTCACTGTCAATGGACAAGACTTCGATTTCCTCGCCAATCAGCGGGCCTATTTGAATGGCACCGAAGCTTATGGCGAGTATCTCTTTAATCCCTATTGGTCGGTATATGGAAACTTCGCCTATACGTTTGGCAAGAACCTAGATACCAATGATCCTTTCTCGCGAATCCCGCCAACGCAAGGCATCTTGGGTGTTCGCTGGCGGGACACCGCTCGCCAAAGTTATGTTGACTTCTATACCTGGTTGGTACGTCGACAAGAACGCTACAGTCAATTCAACCAGGGCGACGTGCGATTCATCCCCGGCGGCACGCCCGGCTATGGAACGCTCAATCTGCGAGCGGGCACGGCGCTGGGCCGCCATCAAAATCATCGCGTGAGCATCGCACTGGAGAACATCACGGACAAGTATTACCGCGTGCTCGGTTCAGGTGTGGACGGCACGGGCTTCAACGCGATCTTCGGCTACGAACTGATCCACTAACGAGAGCGAACACCGCCACGGTGTCGATTCAGCCGACACGACGGCCCGATCCGCGGTGGGACCGGCTTGCCGTTTCCGGCGGATGCAAGTGATAATGCAATCAGTTCGCAGCCCAGCCAAAAGCCGCCTCGCACCACGCTCGTTATGCCTCGCGTCACTGTCACCGCAACCGATTGCTCTACCGCGCCCAACGATGCTCGCCGTTGGTTGACGGCCGCCGGTTCGTCGTTGCTGACTCACGGTTTGGGCTTCGCAGCCTTCGCGGCGTCGTGGATGTGGTGGGGCGAGGCCGAGGATCGGGCGAAGTTCGCGGGCCGCGACCGTGCCATGACAATCGAGGCCGCATGGTCCGAGCCGGTACCGGAAACGGTCGTCATCGAGGAGACAGAAGCTCCGGTTCCGGTCGAAGTTTCGCCCCGTGAAGCCCGCATCGAGAAGCACCGATTCACGGAAACGCGACAAGCCACCACGACGCTGGCCGTCGTCGATTTCCCGGCCGAGCAGACGGCGCCGAGCGTTCAAGCGGAGAAGTCCGAGCGAGGCGAAACCGCTGCGCAAGTCGAATCGGAATCGGCCGAACAGGAGCCGGCGCCGACCGTGCCGCGACGAACGCTGACCAAACCACCAACGTCGGTCGCCAGCGTGGCGATGCCGGCGCAAGTGATGGGTACTGACGACACGCAGCCTCCGAGCTTTGTGCGCAATCGACCGCCTCGGTATCCTGAATTGGCGAGGCAGCGAGGATGGCAAGGGACGGTATTGTTACGTCTCTCGATTGATGAGTCTGGCCAAGTGGTCCGTGTCGAGATTGCTCGCACGAGCGGCTATGACCTGCTCGACGCCGAAGCCGTCACAACCGTGCGGCAATGGCAAGCCGCCCCAGCTCGCCGTCGCGGCCGTCCGGTTTCGATGGATGTCTATCTACCAGTCCGATTCGTGTTGTGAGTCATCGCCTCTCGGGCCACCCGCATCACATTGCCACCGATAATCTTGCGAATGTCTTCGTCGCTGTAGCCGCGTTGAACAAGCCCCACGGTGTAGAGCGGCCAGTTGGTCCAAGCGAGACTGGCGTCCATCGAAGCGTTCGTTTCAAATTCGTCCACAGGCCATAACGATCGAAACTCCTCGCGCCCGCGTCGCAACCGGGGAGCCTTACGACTTTCGGCAGCGCTGTTCTGTGATGAGTACGCGATATCAGTACCTATCGCCACATGATCGACGCCAAACTTCTTCACCACATAGTCGATATGGTTGAGAAACATTGGTAGATCGCCGGTGCCTCTCAAGAACCGTGGAATACAACAAATTCCGATATAGCCACCGGAATCGGCAATTGCCCGAATCACATTGTCGGGTTTACTGCGAGCGTGCGGCCGAGCGTCTAGCGCGGCACACGTGGTATGGCTGGCGACGACTGGCTTGTCGGAAACCTGAGCCGCTTCGAGACTGGTTTGCCAGCCGGAATGCGCACAGTCGGGTATAACTCCCACTCGGTTCATCTCGGCAATTACCGCTCGGCCGAAATCACTCAGTCCAGCATTCGCCGTCTCCCCGCAGCCATCGCCGATCATATTTCGACGTTGGTAGGTGAGGTGCATCATACGAATCCCCAATTGATAGAAGACTCGCAAGTATCGCAATTCATCGGGGACCGAAACCCATTGTTGGGTGAGAGGCACTCCGTTGCCGGTGAAATACAAACAATGGCGGCCTTCGCGTTTGGCGTCCTCGACATCGCTCGGCACGGCCGCCTTTGCCACGAAACCGCGGAGCAGATCGGTGGCGTAGGTGAATCGGGCCAGCCGCTTAATCAAGCGCAACGGATCCTGCCCCTCTTCGCCCGCGTTTTGGAAGATGCAAGTCACGCCCGAAGCCCGCCAAGCAGCTCGATACTCTTGCTCCTCGACCGGATCGGTCACATACCGCGTCATCGACATCTCTTCGCGAAGATCCTTCAGCTCGATATCCGACGCACCGGCTTCAACGGCGGCCGCCAAGACATCCCCATCCACGGCGGCGCGCGGCGCGAACGCATACGCATCGAATACCAACGACTCGGCATGCAGCCGCAGACCGTGCTCTAACTGCTTCGCCGTCGGCTTGAGCAAGCTCAACGCGACTTCGCGGTTTTGTTGGATGCCAGGATTCAATCGTTCGGTCAGAGCCGCCGGGGAATTCCTTTCGGCGCCAGAATCTTCCGCGCGCCCTCGCGCGCCAAACCCCATCGCCCCGCCGAGGCAGAGCCCACCAACCTGCAACGCCATACGGCGCGTGACGCCGTTACCGATAGTCGAATGGTTGTGCTGCGACATGATTGGCTCCAGTTTTCGAGATGCAGGGCGAACGGAAGAGCCCTATCGTGGACGAAAGAGGATTTTACCGACCTTGGCTGTCGCCAACATACCACGACCACCAAGTCTCGCGGACGCACCGAGACACGTCATTACATGGTCGCGCCCCTGCCCGATTCCCTGAGCCACCTGTGTCGCAACTGGAAAGGCCTGACCTCGATTGGGCAAGTCATCACAACCATCGTCGTCGGTGGCAAATCGACCACCGATATCCGATATTACATCCTCAGTCGGCCACCTCGAGTGAAGGAGTTCGCCAACTCCGTCCGTTCCCATTGGTCGATCGAGAGCATGCATTGGATCCTGGATGTCGTGTTCGGCGAAGACCACAGCCGGCTGCGCAATGGAGCCGCCCCGGAGAACTACAGTTTCCTGAGAAAGTTCGTGATCAGCCTGCTGAAGCAGGACACTTCACGAGGAAGTTTGATCGGCAAACGAAAACGAGCCGCCTGGAACACCGATTTCCTCGAATCCCTCCTGTTTCCAAGCGATTAAGATGCGATGGCCGTGGGTATAACTCCCACTCGGTTCATCTCGGCAATTACCGCTTCGGGCTGGAAAATCATCAGTCCAGCATTCGCCGTCTCCCCGAAGCGCTGATCATATATTTCTTCGACGTTGTAGGTGAGGCATCATACGAATCCCTAAATTGATAGAAGACTCGCAGTATCGCACTATCGGGGACCGAAACCCATTGTTGGGTGAGAGGCACGCCGTTGCCGGTGAGCAAACAATGGCGCCTTCGCGTTTGGCGCGTCCTCGACATCGCTCGGCACGGCCGCCTTCGCTGGCTGAAACCGCGTAGCAATCGGTGGCGTAGTAATCGGGCCAGCCGCTTAATCAACCGCAACGGATCCTGCCCCTTCGCCCGCGTTTTGAAGATGCAAGTCACGCCCTGAAGCCCGCGCAAGCGGCTCGATACCCTTGCTCCTCGACCGGGATCGGTCACATACCGGCGGCCATCGACATCTCTTCAAGATCCTTCAGCCGATATCCACGCACCGGCTTCAACGGCGGCCGCCAAGGCATCCCCATCCACGGCGGCGCGAGGCGAGAACGCATACGCATCGAATACCAACGACTCGGCATGCAATGCAGGACTGTGGGTTTAATCCACCGCCGTCGGCTTGAGCAAGCCTCAATGCGACTTCGCGGTTTTGTTGATGCCAGGATTCAATCGTTCGGTCAGAGCCGCCGGGGAATTCCGTTCGCCGCCAGAATCTTCGGCGCCCTCGGCGCGCCGCTTTTTCCCATCGCCCCGCCGAGGCAAAGCCCACCAACCTGCACCGCCATACGCGTCATTGGTTGGTATTTTACTGAGTCTTTGTTACGGGTGTGACATTGTTTGCTCCAAATAATGCCTGCGGAGGAGCGAACCACATGAACGTCGCATCCGACACGTGAGATTGAATGCACCGGCTATCAAGGCAGCGGCTCGGACCAATCCTTGAGCCACCCAGCTTGATTAGCGATCGCACCCACAACCACGCGTGGAACCATCCCATTCGGAATTGGTTCCTCCGCGGTCACCACCGGGAGTAGAGCCGTAAGAAGGGGCGGGCATCGTAAGGCTGAAGCCCAAAATCGCCTCGTATTCGCGAGAATCAGACACTGCCCAGGCGCATCAACGGCTCCATCGCGATCCCCGGATGCTCGACTCGCCTCATTAAAACGACACGTCGCCCTACAGGATCGTGTAACCGCAAGTGAATAGCGTCCCGTCCTGAGCGTAGAGAAAGCAATCAGCGCTCAACCATTCCAAGCGCAGCTGGCACTGCACTCGTCACGCCACTGATTGTTCGCACGGCAACAATTTATTTTGACCGCACGACTGGCGTATCGCTTTAATTCAATGCCTGGAAGAATGTCGAATCTCGTCGAGATCACTTCATCCTGCCATTCCCGCCTTTACCCGCCACGTGGCCATACGCTGCCATGATCGTCGTTGTTGAAACGGTGCGATGTTGACATCAAGTGTCGCCGGCCAGCTTCGTCAATCCTCAAAAAGAAGCGTAACCCAACTCCTTGCCGTCCAATCGGCGACGTTGTCCATGAGCCATCCGCCGCGCGCCGACTGTGCTCCAGAAAATAACCATCGAATGAATAGTGAAAAATTTCACTCAACTCGCCACCACTACCGAACGAGGGATGAGCGTAGAAGCCGCCGCGATTCCCGTGGGGTTCAAGGGTCGCGTAAGTCCAATTGCCGACGGACGAACGCCTCGCGACAATTAGCTCGCCGTCATAAGCCGATTGCTTCTGTGTAACACGCCGATAGATCGCTAGCGGCTCGCCGTTCGCTTGGAAAGCCAGCTGGCGTGACGGCTTCTGATCGCGACTCGCTGATCCGAAATCGTTCCGTCCATTTCCAACCTTTCCGTCGTCCGTTTGCCATCGTGTTCCATTCGCACAAAAAAGAGCGGGCGTTGCCGAAGTTTTGGCCGCAACCATGCAACCAAAAGACAGAGACGCCCTGTCGATCTGCACGGGCGCGTTCATTCAAGTGTGCGGTGTGACTTGCGTCGGCAGAGGGAGATCGCGAAACCACTTTGTCGTCTCATCCACGACTTCTATCTCTGAATGTTGGTCGGGCTCTCAATTCTCCCACATCTCCAGTTCACCACTTATCGACGACCATGCCCACGCCCGACGATTCGGATGAAATGCAACGTGTCCGTCGAATCGGGCGCGGATGTTGAAGTTGGAAGTATTCCAGCATTGCTCGGCTTTCGACGAACACTAGTTCGCCTCCGTTTTCCAAAAAGCCGCGATTCGCCGACCATCGGGCGTTGGAGTTAGCAGCTTGACGTTTCCCTGCGACTGATAGTTCTGTCGAAAACCGCTCTCTACCACTGTTTCACATCGACAGCAATGCCGTCACTCGTTGGGCGTTGTCGACACCGATCAAGATATCGGGGTTTTCGGGGCTCCAAACAACATCGATGGCCCCGTCTCCCGCAATGGTGAGTTGAAAGACGGCGGAACCCATCGGTCTCGAACACACCGCACATGTCTGCCCGCCTGAAGCCGCATAGGTATCTATTGTTAGGACTAAATGCAACGCGGCCCGACTTAGGCTCGATGCTCGCCGCCTTGTTCGGAAAGCTCGCTTCGATGCACGAGCCGAGAGTTCGATAAATCGTACACAAGCAGCCGCGATTGATCATCAACAGCGGCGATCCAAAGGCCATTGGAACTGATTGCCAGTGATTTCAACGGCCGCTCGTGCTTCTTTGACGTCGAGTCCAGCGCCGAATAATCTTGTTGCCGTTCTTAGTCAATTTCCAGAACCGAATGGTACCATCAGCCCCCGTTGTTGCCAGCGAACCATCCTCACAAAACCACCAACTCCTGACACAGCCTCCCGGGTGTGCGACGACCGAGTCGAGTCGCCGATCGGCGTCGACATCAATCACCTGAAGCTGTCCGGCCGTTTTCCCTTCCTCGGATCGCCGCCCAGAGCACGTTGTCATGCACGGAGGAAAATGCCGTTCTCGCGTCCCCTCCTAGCCGGCTATTGAGCAATCGTTGGACCGGCTTTGCGGCGGACGCATCGCCAACGGCCCAGCACTCATTAACCACGATTAAGTCCCGATCATCGTTTAGCAATAAAACGTCTGTTGCACGTCGTCGTAGAGGCAGCGGAATCATCGCTACTCGGCCGCTTTGTTCGACAAGTTCAACCACTTTCTCCCAGCGGGGGTCGGCGTAGGACGATTCCTGCACGAGCGAATGCCGCCGAAAGGGGCTTGGCCACATCGTCCAACGATGATTGTCGTTCAAAGTGATCAGGGCTCGCCGTCGCTGGTGAACCTGGTCGCCATGAGCGAGTTTTTGGCCCGGTTCGACGGAGAACCTACCTTCGTTCCAATCAGTCAGCTCTACCTGTCCACGAGCAACTCGGAAACGTGATAATTCGCTCGGAGCCGCCAACGACGGCCACCAACGCGGACCCGCTCTCTGAAATGCACATATCCCACGCTGGCCCATTCACTTGAGGAGGTGAAGCGCGGTTCGGAGCGTAGGTGCGCTCAAGACCGTAAACCTCACCGTTTTCGTAGCCCACTAGCTAACAGTCCGGCGCCTTCAGACGATTGCCCACGGCCGATTCCACCGGCCGCGAGCGTTGATATTCGCCTACTTCGGCGTCGCAGATAAATAGACCACCGCGTTCACCGCCGAACAGCAATCGCGAAGCATTGTCGCGTTCGACCGGCGCCACACCGACCGCGTATAGCGACTCGTCCGGCGCGGAACAACTCGCGTTGTTGTTCGCCCCGCGTCAGGTCAGACAAATCGTAGCAAATCGCTTGTCCGTTTAGCGATGCCACGACGATGGATATGCCACTGCCGGGCAACCATTCGACATCGGCGCGCACGGTTCCCAAGTCAAGGATTCACTGAGTCGTAATCTCTCGATAAGAGATAATGCGCATCCATTCGCAACGACTTCATTGGGCCATCCTTGTATCTCTGTCGTGGTTCGAGCAATCGGTGGACGACTCGCTCGATCTGCAAATCCCACACGACCAGTCGGCCACCCGAATCGCCAGTCACTAGCCACCGCTCGTCGCGGTGAAGGGCCGCGCAATTGGGCCAGTGTCCATCCGCCAAGCCAGCGAAACGCGTCAGCGATTGACGATTAATTAGCGTTTCCAAATACTGTGTATCGCGGCTGGATGCGTCCCAAATGGGCATATCGGCGTTCGCGGTTTCCGCAACCAAATGCTCCATATTGAACAGTTCTTTCGAGCATCGCTGAACTGTTTCGCATCAATCACGTCTTTATATCCGTAACCAAACGTAATCCAAGCCCTTGGGCGACAATCGACGGTTTTCCGCCTGCCTCGTTCACGCTGAATTCCGTACAGAATCTGCTCCTGAACGGCAACAATGCCACCATCCGGCGACGAGCGTAACCAGTAGTACGAGGGACGCCGCAATCGCGGGTCGTTGCTTACAGAATCGCCAAGCACGCTCGCCATGTGATGGGGCGAGAGAGTGATGGGCCTGGCGGGGCGCAGCCAACGGTCTAACTCCGCCGCCAATTCCAAGCCGATACGAACCGCTTAGCAGGGTTCTTTTCCAAGCATTTCAAGACAATCGTATCGAGGTCTCGGTCCACATTGCCATTCAGGAACTAGGCTTCGGCGGCTCATCGCTCTCAACTAGCCGGAGCGGCTTCAGCCGGTGACGTGCCTTTGAAACGGTGAAGTGCTCCCGTTAGCATCGCGAACAACGTCGCGCCAAGCGAGTAGATGTCGCTTCCCTTACCCACCGCCGCTGGATCGTATTTCGCTTGCTCTGGATGTAACCAGGAGTCCCCAAAAGCCGCGTGTGTGTCATATCCGACCGGAGGTCAAGCACTTTGGCGAGACCGAAGTCCGCCACGTGCGGTTCGCCCCGCTCGTCGAGCAACACGTTGGCCGGTTTTAGGCCGCTGATGAAGTACGTGTCGAGAGTGTGCGGTATTCGACGGGCGCGTGCAAGTTTTGCCGTATAGAGCAACGGTTCGTCGTCTCCAAAGGTCCATTCTTTATCGCCGCTCAAGACTATGCCCTTCGATGAATTCCATCGCTAGAAATGGTTCGCCGTCCATCTCACCAACGTCGATCACGCGAACGATGCGGATTGCCGTAGGCGGGGCCGTGGCTTCCGCTTCAAGCTGAAACTGCCGCCAACCCGCGGATGTCCGCGGACCGGCAAATCGCATCCGTTTAATTGCCACTATCCGGTCATAGCAAACCGCCGTGCGATAGACGACTCCCATGCCAATTTCGCCGAGCAATTCCAGCAATTCATATCGGGTCGCGACCGCCATGTTCGTCGTCACATTCGCCAGCATGGGATCGTAGCCATGCCAATCGCGAACGCGGCGACCTCACAACTACGTTCGCCGCATCGCTCAGGATCGACTTCGAGCAATGCAAAAAGATCGACGCATAGTTGTGGGGAAATGGAGCGACCTTCTAGCGTTAATGCGATAAACCACGCTCGGCAACAGAGTTCGGCGTCCAGAAGTTCGAGTAGCCAATCATCATTTTTGGCGAGCGACGGGTAATCCGCAACGTACTCCTCGACACTTTACGCGTCTCTCTACGCGCACGCTCTATCAAGTCGATGCGAACCAACTCGAATATCGCACTCAAATCGTCAATGTGCCGGGATCGCAGAATCTCACCTAAATCCGGCAATTCCATTCAACCAGAGCAATGGAAACTCATCAATCAGCGATTGTGATCGCGAACCGCGGCGTGAACTTTGCGGTGTGTCGGACATTTAGGTTCTCCGATGATCTTTCCAGAGACGGAACCACCCCATCACGCGGATGATCAATCGCCGAAGGATGTCATTCAGGAAGTACCGACTGTTCATTTGGGAGATCACCGTCGTCGCCGGAAAGTTGGCCGCACGCCTATCGCGCGATTGTTCTCATACGCGCGGCGTCTGGAAGAATCTTCAAGCGCGTCGCCAACTTCCACCCAGCTGTATCCGTGACAATGTAATTCGATAATCTTCCATTCGTCCGGACTTGTATTCTGCCGAGTAAATTCCCAGCAGTCATTTCTCCAAGCTTCCCAACTCGGCGAATCTTTCTCCTTGTCGACCAATTCCAAATCGTCGACCGCGCACCGTTGAAATGGCAGTTGGCGGGAACGATCCATTTTAAATAGATCCCGCGACTTCCGCCAGTCAAGTTTGAAACAGAAACGCCTCAAATTTATGTGCGAGTCCAATGATTATCCTGTCGATGCAAGTCGCGAAAAAGCTGCAACATTACTTCGTTCACAACGGCCATCGACCGTCTGATAACCGTAGGTCGCGCATCGCGAAGCGATTTCGCGCACGCATGCGAAGTTTCGTCTCGAATCGCTCTCGACAAGCTCTTCCCAAGCTCCGGTTCATCGGGCGCGCAGTCTTCGGATCAGTTTCACTAGGGAACGGCAATCGTGCGAGTGTTTCGTCAATGGACGTCGTCCGGGTTGAAGTCCGGGAAGAAGTCCGTGCTGTTTTATACGACTTCACCTTTGAAAATCCGAGTATGGCCGTCTCTAAACGAACAGGATACTTGAGATTTTCTCGTGCTTCAAAGTCGTCTCGCGAGTTTGACCATCGCGAAAGGCGAGACGCGATTTGCGCCGCCTTCCCGGCAAAAAATTCCCCGGCCGCAAGTTGGCGGAGCCAAACGGCTTATGCGGAATCCCGTGTCCTCGTAACGATGGTCCCGTGTCGTCCCCGGCGGCGGAGACGTGTTGAACGGTGTGCAACGGGACGTGGATGCCGAATCAGCCGGCCTCCATCGGGCGATCCTCCCACCCCCACCTCGCGCACCGTGGCTCAAAAGGAAGGCTATCAATGAACCGCCATCGTGATTGTAGGCCAGACCAGCTCGATTGCGTATGAGCCGGTGATCGTGCAAGGTCGTCCCAGCCGGCGACGCCTAATGTTCGGAGTCACTAGAACGGCCGCGGACGGCTATCGCGTCGTAATCGATCCGGGGCACGGCGGCACGGTGGATATCGGCGGCTCGGGAGCGAATCACGCAACGGGTGTGGCTTCAGGCAGCCATGGAGAACCGCTCGCCGATTTGGCGAAGCAACTCAGCGGAATACTGACGGACAACGGTTTCGAGGCTCAGCTTTTACGCGACGCCGACGTGAATCTCTCCTGAGGATCGCGTCGCACGGCGGACAACGTCGACACGATTTTTTTATATCAATTCACTACAACGGCGACGATGATCCGGGGACTCGCGGCAACCGAAGTGTTCATCCGTTCTGCCAGCGCGATGCATCGCTGTCCTGGAAAACGACCGATTGTTCCCACGAACATTCAGAACGCGGTTGTCGCGGCGATCCCTGGAGGAAATATTCGAGCGGTTCACCGGAAGCAAGCGGACTTCGGCGTGTTGTACGACGGTTGGTTGAGCTCGCCTGACGACGATCCGGTCGTGTCGGCCTTGGTCGATCATTGAGTTTATCTCGAACGCCGACGCCGATCATGACTCAGCCTTGAAGGGAGCCGCCATCGCGATGACGGTCGCCGAAGCGACCAGAATCGCGGCGACCTGTTTCGCGTCTCCGACATCCTGTCGACGCGGCATCGTATACAGCCGAAGTGGGCCAGCCGCTCGGTTTCTCTGGCCGATTGGTCGACGCCGGCGCTCGCCGCGCGCAGGCGTGCCAGTGGGAATCGAAGACGGCGTAACGAGCCGCGGCTGCGGCTTTCCGGGCGACTGACGAGTCGGGACGTTTCTCGTGGACTTACACGGGCGAGGAAACGACCGCCGCGGGCCCCGGCTATTTCACGGCCACGCTGTCGGCCGACGGAGGGGCGGTGACGGGAGACCATCGGGCTTTCACTTCGCGACTTGTCATTGATGAATTTTCCGCTGGACGACTTGCGAGTGACGCAAGTCGCCGGGGCCACCGAGCGGCGTGCTCGCGGAATCGCGGCCATTCACGCCGGTTCTCGATGGGTGGCAAATTGAACCGGCGTCCCCCGGTTTGATGCGGGAAGCGGGCATGACATTGGTGCGGGGTCTTGAGCTTTTGATCCAGGAGACGGCAACTGATCCCCGAGCGCCTCGGCAATTGCGCCGAGCGTGGCTTGTCCATTGTCCGGTACGGTTGTTGGGCGCGGCGATTTGCGTCCCAACAGCCAGTTTCGTGGTCGCTTCGTTCGTGGTCGGCAACGTGCCGTATTCACCACGGTCCATGAAGCGGTCGATCTGCTGGCTGATCGGTTTCAATGGGACGAGGTTGCTCGAGAGTGAACTGCAATAACGTCATAACAGTCCGAGACGTGTTATGGGAGTCGTTCGCTTCAAGCCCAGCGGAGGAATCCGCAACTTGCGGAACGTGCTGGACGCGACTGGATATAGCGATCGACGTCAACAGGTTGCACTTCCTGGAACTCGGCCGGGACATGATTGGCCGACTGACCGAAGTACGAATCGTAGCGCCTGCCGCGGACGGCGACGGAATTGCGGCCTTGCCTTCGTCAGTCTGAAGATCCGCCACCTCGGCTGGCCGACAACGTCGCCAAGCGCGAGGCGAGACGATGCGATGGGCCCGAATGGCATCTCTGGTCCGCTGGTCCGGAGGCGAGGACCAATCGGCCGGTTTGCCGTCAACCGATGACCTGGATCTAACGGGACCTGGATCGGGAACCAGCGTGCGTCATCGGTCCGTTGGGTCGACAATCGAACCGCGGCATTCGTGGTTAGCGGCTTGTGGGACCAAGGTCTCGTCGCAATGGAGATCGTGAACGACGACCTCCGCGATTTATCTGGCCAACCCACTATCGACTTGTTAAGTAGCGAGTTCACTATCACCTCGAATTCCGAATTGGCAATTGAGACGTTCAACACTCCACGATCCGCGATCATCGGCCGAACTGTGTCGGTGCCGACGCCGATCACGAATTACTCGCCACACGTCAGCCCCAGCACCGTCGTGCGATACGAACTGGTCGACGCGGAGGGATCGTCGACGTTCTTAAGCGACGACGAATCGCTGCCGCCGATCAGCGGCCGCGCGGACGCATCTATTCACCCCAACGCTCTCCATCCCATCCAACCTATTGCCCGGTGACTATTGATCCGGAGCGACCGTCGACCCTTCCGGCGACGTTGCCCGAAACCCGGCGATTACAACGTCGTCAATCCGTTAGGCCTACTCGGATTCGACGTGACAAGTGCTGGTATGACCGATCTAACGCCTCGGCCTTTCGATTCCCGCCGCTGGACGCACGATTGGCGGCAGCGTCCCGATTACGTTCACGACGCATTAATACCGGAGGGTCGACGGGCGTTGAGTCGAGCACGCACGTTCCCGTCTTGCCGCCAGTCGGGCCTGCGCCTATCCAATCAGCACCGCGGGCGAGCTGCCAATGAATACGGTTCGTGTTTCAATTCCACCCAATGTCGATCGAACTTACGAGGCGTACAACCGAGCGAATGTGACCGCGAGTTCTCCGAATCCTCGACAGCAAACAAATCGTGCCAATGACCAGTTACGATCACTGGGAGCTTCCGGCCACCAGTCGCCCGAACGGCGTCCAATCAGCGCTCGCCGCCGCTAAGCGCGTCGGTCACCGCCGGTAGCACGCACTCGACATCACGGTTGAAAACAACTCGATCGGCCCTTCAGGCGACTACGACGTCACCTTCTTGCTCAGCCCCAACGCGCGGACTGACCTTCCTCGACGATGGTTTCCAACATCCAGACGAAGCGGTCTAGCGGCCGGCGAGTCCGCCTCGTGGACCGAGAAACTGCCCATTCCGACTGGCTTTCCAACGGTATTCTTACTTCATCGGCGCGTTCGGGACGGGATCGCCGACGGACGGTCTGAACGAAATGAGTTCGACGTCCAGCTATCACCAGTCAACGATCCTCGGTATACCTGCACGTGGCGAGTCCGATATTGTCGAGCGTCATGCGCAGCAACGAGTCGCCCCAATGGGGCGATACACCGCTAGTCGCCAACAATCTCCGGAACGACGGGGATGGAACCTACGTCGGCGGTACGCTGGAGTCTCGGATGATGCGAGCTTTCCACCCACATCAACGCATCCGTTGGCCACGCGTACTGTTTCGCAACTGACGCCGGGCGAATCGTCCGGCGGCAACACGCCCGGTAACGAAGCCTTCGCGACCCAGCCAGCGTCGCTCAACGCTTCCACCGTGCACCTCGGACTACGGCTTGATGGACAACTCATCGATCACGTGGCCCTCACCATCGGCACACCCGAGCCCACGCCAATATCGTTGGTGTCGATCTTGCACGTCGCTCCCCACGCAGTGTCGCGCGTGGCTAGCCCGCTGACGACCCGAATTACAGTTTCGCAATAGTGGATACCTCGACGCGGAGAATTTTCGGAATGGAGTCTACTTCTCACACGATGGCGTATTGGACGCTTCCGATGCGCTAGTACACGCATATGACGTACCGCGTATCGTCGCCGGGCGCAACGCTCAGCCGCCGCGAAGTCTTTTCATTGCCGCGCACCCGCCCTTCGGTTTCAACTCACCGGTCTACGTGTTGCACGCTGTCGACATCGGCAACGACTTGATCGAAGGCGCGGGCGAATCGGACAACAGTGGCCTGGGGTCCGGAATCGATTCTAGGCAGCTTACGGTGACGGACAATCCGCCTACTGGCGATGATCCGGTCATCGGGACGTTCACGCTCAGCCACGAATCCGTACCACGCGGGACGAAAATCGACTTGACACTAACTGGCGTCGTCGACAACAGCGGTGTGGTGAACGACGTTCATCTTTTTGACGACGCTGAACGACAATCGATAACCTGATCCTCGTCCGATCCGCGGCCACGTCACTTTACTGTCTGATGACCGAGTGACCGTCGGTTCATTTACCCGCACTTGGCGGTTGGTTCACACACGCTCATGGCTGGCGGAGGACAACTTTCGCAACTGGTCGGCCCCCGCATTCGCGACGCTGGACGTGGCGGGAATCGGGGCGCCGCAACGCCTGATCGTTCTGCATAAACGACGCGGATCACGCGCTTCTTGGTGCTTGCCCGGGCAACGGGGCCGGTGATCGTCGAACGCAATCTGTCCGTCACACCGGGGGACATCGACCGGATCAGCCGCCAATTCATGGCACTGCGGACTTACGCAAAGTGATCTGATCGCCAAGAGGAGGTTTCCCAAGGTTCCCGGCGATCTGTATTTGCAGCTTTACCCCCTATGGTCAAAATAGCCAGTACGGTTTCTCCGATCGCAGTTCGGCTGGAGTGACATTCGAGGAAATCCGTCGCGCGTTCCAATCTCCCTACAGGCCGGTATGTGATTGAATCGCCGCGCAGGGGCCGGTAACTCGAACGACGATTACAAGCTGACGATCGAACTGACGTCTCGCGCCGACTATCCGACATCGAGCAATCTGTCGTTGTTCATCGAACTGAACTCCGGCCCAGAGTCGACTCCAACTGCAATCGCCCAGCCCAACGTCCGACACGGGCGTCTTGACGGTGACGCGCCGTTTTCTACGCGACAAAAACGTAACTCCTCGCAAGCGGGACGTGAAACGACGAATTCCTTGGCTGGGGACAGCGCGTCTGGGACTGGAAGACCGAACGGACGAACAACTTCGAGTGGAGTGGGCCAGTTGCCGAATTTTGGGAACCGGCGACATCAACGTGATTGCGTACCCGGTTGATTCCTTTGGTCGTAGCGGATTGTCGCCGGACGATCGTGACCTGGCTCTGGCGAACATCCCGCCATGCCGTGACGATGGTCATGCGCCGCGAGGCGGTTTTCTTGACATCTTATTCACCGCTGGGCCGAGGCTTTTCCGATCCAGAGGGAGCTTCGCCTGCTGTTCGCTTTGAATATGATTCGAATGGCGACGGTATAACGGGCCACTGACAATGCCGGCATTCTGGAATCGCTACCAAGTAGCGTTCAACCAGCTGCTGATCTTCAGCGTTGCTGGGCGTGGGCAACGTTCCCGCTTCCGCCACGCCCACCGACGGAATCGACGACGGCTCCGGCGCTGACGACGACGATTGATTACCTCCCGAGACGCGTGACAATTGGTGAGGTCGCCGCACCCGCGTCGGTAGTCGAGATCGTTCGTCGCGCGGATCGCCGATGTCACGTCATTCATGCGCTATCGCCCGACGCGCGCGTCTCGCATTATTGAATCACCGGGTGAGCCGAAGGCTGTTATGCCTTCGCTGGTGGCTAGGTCGCTTGACAACGACACTTTCTGAATCGGTGATCGGGCGCCGAATCACTCGCACCCGGAGTTTTAACGTTCTTCGTTCAAGCGACGGCCGATTTTGCTGATCGCCAACGCAGCGTCATCACCGCAACGCCAGCGTGAATCGGCCGCCCGTTACAATTCGGCTTAGCCAAAGGCCGGCGGAAGACACCGATACGCGGTTCCGGTTTCGTCGTTGCCACACTAGGCGTCGGGGATCCAGACGGTCCCCGCGAGGGACAAGAACTACCAATTGGCGGCAGGAGTCGGCGACTTATGGACAACGAGGTCGTCGAAGCGGTCGGCGATCAGTTGCGACTTCGTCCCAACGTCGCGCTAGACTACGAGAGACGCAGTCACGTTGCAAATACGGTTGGCCGTGGCTGATGGCGACGCGCGTCACTGACGCAGAACGCTGCCATCGAGGTCACCAACTGCAATCGAGTCACTCGGGTCCGTCGCGCGCTTCGCTTATGGCCGGGATGGCATAAGCGTCGAGTTTTCCGAGCGCTGGACGTTGCTCGACTCAATCTCTACGACGGGCAAGACGCATCGATCGACCCGCCGGTGACGCGACCTTGGTCGGCACGGCGGCTGGCCCGGTGCAAACAACGATGATCGTCAGTCCCGACGGTCGATCGCTAAAATTCGTGCCTTACTCGGGGCGATTCGCCGCGGACGACTACACACTCACGCTCGGCAGTCGCCCCGACGCGTTCACGACGACCATTGGCGAACAGCTTGATGGAGACAACGACGGCCTTCCAGGTGGCGACAGCATCTGGTCATTCGCCATCTCGTCGGCGACGGGGCCGTCCATGCGACTGCCAAATCTCGCTCGTGGACCAGGCCAGACGATCGATCTCGGAGGGAGCGGTGGAATTCCAATCGCGATGGATGACGCAGCCGGAGTTACCGGTGTCGGCATCGTTCGAGGTTCGATCCCAACCGCCACATCGTCTCAACCCTGAATTTTCCGTGACGCGCCGGAGGATTGGACCACGAAACCGACTTGTCGACCCCAGGACGCGTGACATTCTCGGCAGGGGGCCTGACCGCACGGCCGCCATCTGCCGCCATCATTCGGTGCAAGCCAAAGCCCTGAATGCCGCACCATTAAGCGCAAGCGCACGATCTGTTCCGATCATCGCCGTTCGCGACGGGCAGATACTTGAGAACGTGCCGGTGGTCCACGCCGTCGCCTTCCGGAGACGTAACGGCAAACGGCGGCTACAGCGCCCTGATACCGCCGCGTCGTCGAATTGCCGCGGCGTTTGACACCGGCTTCGACCCGTTCGACAGAATCGACCTCGCGCATCGCTGGTGACGTGACGGGCAACGGCACGCTCGGCATTGACGCGCCGTACATCGCCCGCAAGGCCGTGGATTGCCGCAGTCGGAGATGCCCGATCCTCGGTGGTGATCTCGGCAATATCGTCCTCCTTATCGCAATTCGGCGTTTCCGACGAACTGCTGGAACAACTTGCCAAAGCGATGGCTTGGCCTGCGGCAAATCCTTCCTCACTACCAGACCGTGGAAAACTTCCCCACGCACTCTCCCTAAAGGATCTCGCATGAAATTGCATGACCGATCAAAGTCTCGTCACATCGAACGACGCAGTTTCATGGAACGCTTCCTCGCGCGCACACGCGTGAGACGCCGAACTTGCTCGCCGACTGTTATCTGAATCGCTCGAAGGACGGCAATTCTTCGGCGACGGTCGCGATGCCCAGCGACGTCCCGGCCAACTCTGGAGACTCGGTGTCGATCCCGCTGACAATCGACGACGCGTCGGAGTTGCAAGCGTTTGACTTCACGATCGACTATGACACGGCCAAACTGGGCCTGACAAACGCCGATGTCGCGTCTGGCGCACTGACATCGACCGGTTGGACGTTTCTCCCGAACGTGAACGACGCGACCGGGAAAATCACCCTTAGCGCCTTCGCCGTCGAGCCGCTTGCTCCCGTTGGTGGCGAACTAGCGACAATCACGTTTCACGTGACGAGCAACGGATCAGGCGTGGCCGTACTCGATTTGGAAGGCTCGCTGAACGAAGGGAACCTTTCACTCTCGACCGTCGACGGCAGCATTCAAATCGGCGACGCCACCAATAAGGATCCCACGGCGGTGAATGACGTTGCGTTGGTGAGCGAGGGAACCAGCGGCAACGTGATCGACGTTCTGGCGAACGACACGTCGGCTCCCGACGTGGGTGAGACATTGTCGATCATTTCGGTTTCAACTCCGTCGCAAGGGGGTACGTCGGCCATCGCGCCAGACGGGCGAAACGTGGTCTACGCCCCGGCCCCTGGTTTCGTCGGCGAGGAGTCATTTACCTACACTATCGGTGATGGTAACGGTGGCACGGCAACGGCGCGCATCGACATAACGGTTACCGCGATCAAGCCGGTGTCGATTGTCCGCACCAATGAATCGTTCGGCTCGATTAACGAGGCCGTGGCAGCCGCGACGGCAGGCGACACAATTCTTGTCGGCGACGGGTGGTATCAGGAGTCGATCACGGTCAGTAAGCCATTGACCATCCGCAGCGTCAACGTTGGCGGCGCCATCATCGATGGCGGAGGCAGCACCGTGAAATCCGTCATTCGTGCCACGGCCAACGCGAATATCATTGGCCTCCACCTGACGAATGCCGAGAACGGAATCTACCTAAACGACTCCGATGTTCACGTCCGCGCGGAGCATTTGATCGCGTCGAACATGGCAGGCCCCGCCTTTGGCATTAACAATTTCGCTTCGCAAGTCGGCTCCATGGAGATCATAAACGCCACCATCGTTGACTCCGGCGTGGGTGCCCAGATTAACGACGGCGGGACGATCACCGTCCGCAACGCGATCCTGGACAACGTGGCTGCCGCATTCGTGATGCATAACGGGATCGCCATTCTCGGAGACCACGTGCTGTTCAACGACGTGTCAGTCGTTGCTCAAAGCACCAGTGGAAGCGGCATCACCGTGACTCCGGCGCCAATCGTCGCGGCTCCCTTGTTCGTTGACCGTTCCTCCGGGAATTTTCGCTTGCAGGCCGCTTCGCCCGCGATCGATGCCGGTCGTGACCTGGGAATCGGATACTTTGGTTCCTCGCCTGATTTGGGTGCCCATGAATTCAACCCGGTCGGGCACTTGTCAGGCAAAGTGTGGCTGGACGAGGATCGAGACGGCGTGCGAGAAATGGACGAGTCAGCGATGGCTGGCGTGTCGATCTCACTGCTAGATGCCGCCGGCGTTCGGATCGCCGTGACGCAAACCGACGTGACCGGCGGTTACGAATTCCGTGATCTCCTGCCAGCGGACTATCGCATTCGCTTCCATGATCCGGCCGGCACGAATTTTTCCACGCCGGATCTAGCGGCCGACGACACGCTCGACACCGATGTCGATCCGAGCAACGGCCTGACCGAACTAGTCACGGTTCGCCCGGACGAAATAACTGAAAATGTGGACGCTGGCTTGTGCGAGACGCTGGTCACCGTGGAGCCAATCGTGGTCGCGGCGACCGATGGCCGGGCACTTGATGCGGTCGCATTGGGACAAAATTTCCTGTTGCAAGTTACAGTCACGGACAGTCGTCCAAATGCCACCGGAGTCTTTCAAGCAGGATTGGATCTGATCTACTCGGCCGACCGGACGTCACTTGACGGTCAATCTCTTTCTCCGAGCCACCCGCGCGATCAGTTGGGCGATGTGTCAATTGCTGGACTGATCGACGAAGTTAGTGCCCACGCGGGGCTCACCGTTGGGCGGCGGAACGCATCTGCTTTCCGTCCCAATGATCGCGGAGGCGGTCAGGACCACGTCTATGCCGCCATGCCGGCAATCAACTTCCTGTACACGGCGTTTACTTGTTCGATTCGGCGTCAGCACTATCACCGGCGGACATCGACTTCCACCACGCTCGATCTGGAGATCATCGACGGCACAACACCTTTCGCTTTGGACGATACTTTTTTGGCGACGGAAGATGAGTCGTTGTTGATTGACGGGGCGATAGGCATTTTGGCGAATGATGTTGATGGCGACGGCGACGCGATCTCCGCTCAGCTTGTGGAAGGCCCGGCACAAGGAGCGTTGACGCTCGGCGCGGACGGATCGTTTACCTACACACCGGATGCTGACTTTCACGGAACCGATTCGTTTAAGTACCGCGCGACGGATGGTCGACTGTCATCCGAAGCGGCAACAGTAACGCTCCAGGTATTACCGATTAACGACGCGCCCGCGGCCGTCGACGACGCCTACGCGACGCGGCGTAACGGTAAACTGGCCATCGTTGCGGCCGATGGGGTGCTCGTGAACGACTCCGACATCGACGGCGATTTGATTTCCGCGACGATCATCACCGGGCCCCGCCATGGCATACTGCAACTCGCCGCCGACGGCTCGTTCTTCTACACTCCGGTAGAAAACTACATTGGCCCGGACAGCTTCACCTACGAAGCGATCGATGGAAATGGCGGAGCTTCAGCGGCCACGGTTAGCATCGACGTGGCGTCACCCATCATACGATTCTCGTTCGCTGCCGTGGACATCGCTGGAAACCCACTGACGCAAGTTGCTCGCGGCGACGCTTTCGACCTGCTGGTCTTCGTGCAAGACCTACGGACAAACGCCACCGGAATTCACGCCAGCTGTCGACGTGCGTTATGACTACACGCGGATTAAGCCCATTGGTTCGATCACGTTTGGTTCGGAATATCGAAACGGCGTCGGGCGACACGTCGCTAGACGGACTATTTGACGAAGTCGGTGTATTTGACAGCTTCGGGCCGCTCGACGGTGAACCGCATTTGCTGATGCGAGTACCCATGCGGCGACGCTCGGCGTCGCCGGATATCTTTGGAGACGCCGCCAGGCTGATCTGCCCGCACACGACGTGTTGCTGTTTGGTTCGGAAACCCCCGTGTCCTTCAGAACAATCGACTATGGTGCGTTTTCGATTGAAATCGTGGACGCTAGTCGATCGGCCGATGACGTATTTTCCCGTGGCTGAAGACAGCCGCGACCAGCCGCTCGACGTGCTGGCAAACGATGCGAACACTGCGGCGGGCGGGCTATCCATCGTCTCCGTCGGACCTCGCGATCGGGGCGGATCCGTCAAGAGCCGCCGATGGAAAGTCACTGCTCTACACGCCTGATGAAAACTTCATGGTGTTGAGACGTTCGTCTACCGGATTCGCGATGGCCAAGCCAGCGAGCATCAGTCGGTTGTAACGGTGAATGTCACGCCAGTGAATGACGACCCAGTTGCAAATGACGACGTCATCTCACTCGTGCATGGCCAAGGCGAGGTGCTGGATGTATTGAGTAACGACACGACCACCCGACCGAGATGAGGCGTTGACAATCAAGAGCGTCTCGACGCCGGATCAAGGCAGGCGAGCGGTAATTAGTTTGGACGGATTGAGCATTTTGTATTCGCCGGCAGCGGATTCGCCGGTTCGGAGACGTTTCACTACACGATCGACGACAGGAACGGCGGCTGGCCAATGCGGAAGTGACGCTGGATGTTTCTTTTGGCGGCTGGCAAAACCCACGTAATTCGATGGACGTCAACGACGATGGTCTAATTTCGCCAATTGACGCGCTGCTAGTGGTCAACTCACTAAATCGCGGCGGCGCCGGGCGTCGATCCGCCGGTCGCTCCCTCTCAACTCCCACCACCGTTCGTCGACGTAAGCGGCGACGACTCCTATCGCCTGTCGACGCCCTACTGGTCATCAATTACCTGAATCAGCGAAGTGCTGGCGAAGGTGAAGCACCGATCGTCGTCCTGACAACAACATCGGATGACGTGCCCCAAACTTCGCTTGAGCTCGCGTCGCTTCTGGACGGCACCGCATCGAGAATCTCGACTCCGGCTTTAATGATTCGCCCGAAACGCAGCGAGTCGCCAGCGGAAGATCGAAGCGCCGATTCGGCACAAAGTTACGGATCATCGTCGAATCAAAATAGAGACGCAATTTTTTCCACCGCGTTCCGGATACCCCACAACTGGGCTCGCCTCTCCGATCTTGACAAAGCGATTTGTGAACTTGCCGATGAATTGGACTCACGCATTGAAGCACCCTTGGCTCGCTAGATCGCCAGTCTCGCATGGTAATCGCATCAAAATTCGGGCATACTTACGGTCCCGCCCGATTTTTGCGAGCTGTTGCGAGATGCCCGCCATGATTCGATTTGCTCACGCCGTTGCCGTTTTGTTGAGTTCGACGTTCGTGCTTTATTCGAACTCGGTGCGAAGCGAAACGATTTCCGCCGATGATCGGATGTTCTTCGAGAACAAGATTCGCCCGGTTCTGGTCGAGCGTTGTTACGAATGCCATTCGGCTGACTCGGCCGAGGTGGGCGGCAAGCTGTTGCTGGATAGCCGCGAAGCTTTGAGGAAAGGCGGGCAATCGGGCCCGGTGGTCGTTGTCGGCAAGCCCGATGAAAGCTTGCTGGTGCAGGCGCTGCGGTATGAAGGCGTCGAGATGCCTCCCGATCAGCCGTTACCAGAAACGGTTGTCCATGATTTTGTGGAGTGGGTAAAGCGCGGAGCGCCCGACCCGCGCGATCCGCCGGCCGAGGCGACTCAGCCGACCGATGAAGCGACGGCGGCCAGCGACGTGCAGCTCTGGTCGCTCGAACCAATTCAGAGTCCCGCGCAGCCCGAGGTAGCAAACGCAGCTTGGCCGTCGAACTCCATCGACCGATTCGTCTTGGCAAGACTCGACGCGGCCGGATTGGCTCCCGGCGCGGACGCCGATCCGCGGACGCTTGCGAGGCGGCTTTCATTCGATCTGATCGGTCTGCCAGCCACGGTTGGCGAAGCGGACCAGTTTGCCGACGACTTCGAGCGATCGGGCGAGGTGGCTATCGAACGGTTGGTCGATCGGCTGCTGGCGAGCCCGCGGTTTGGCGAGCGGTGGGGCCGGTTCTGGCTGGACGTGGCTCGGTACGGAGAATCGAACGGCAACGACGGACTCGGACGCAATCCGACGTTCCCGCACGCTTGGCGATATCGCGATTATGTGATCGCGGCTTTTAACAACGACATGCCTTATGACCAGTTTTTGACCGAGCAAATTGCCGGAGACTTGCTGCCACATGAATCGCCGGCCGAACAAGATCGCCGCTTGATCGCAACGGGTTTCTTGGCGTTGAGCTCGAAGCCGGCGAAGGCGATGAACGACAACTTCGTCATGGATATCGTGGCCGACCAGATTGATGTGATCGGCCGAGGCGTGATGGGCATCAGCGTGGCTTGTGCTCGATGCCATGACCACAAGTTCGATCCGATACCCACGCGAGATTATTACGCGTTGGCCGGCATCTTCACCAGCACGGAAACGATGTGGGGAACGGCCGCGCATGAAGGGCTGACGGCCCCCGCAACGGACCTGCATGTACTGAAGTCGGCGCCGCAAGTGCCGCCGCCAGCGGACTTCGTGGAGACAGTCTTGGTGCTGGAATCCAACACCGGCAAACCGAAACCGATTCCGAAATCCAAATGGGCGGCGGGAACGCCGCTGGCGATGGGAGTGCGCGACCGCGAGAAGCCCGCGGACGCGAAAATCAACATCAAGGGCGAATCGTCCAAGACGGGCGATGCCGTTCCGCGAGGTTTCCTTTCGGCGTGCGATCTACCGGTGGCCATCGAAGTCGATGCGTCGCAAAGCGGGCGACGGCAATTGGCCGAATGGATCACGCATCCGGCACATCCGCTGACTGGCCGCGTGATCGTGAATCGCGTTTGGCAGCAGATGTTCGGCGAAGGCATCGTGCGGACGCCGGACGATTTCGGCGTCTACGGCGAGCGACCGACTCACCCGGAATTGCTCGACCATTTGGCGACGCAGTTTATGCAAGACGGTTGGTCCATCAAGCGACTAGTGCGGGCGATTGCGTTGAGTCACACGTACCGTTTGACCAGCGCCGCGACGGAAAAGCAGCTTGAGATAGACCAGCCGAATCGGCTGCTAGCGCGTCACGATCGCCGTCGCTTGGAGGCCGAGGCGCTGCGGGACCGCATGCTGCATGCGAGCGGCCAGTTGGATTTACAGCCTGGCGACGGCTCGTTGGTTCGACACCGTGATATTTTGGTGAACTTGGCCGGGAATCTGCACGAACCTAGTCCGAAACGGAGCGTTTACTTGTGTTATCTTCGCAGTTCGCCGCCGCCTGAGTTGGCTGCTTTCGACTTGCCGGACTTCACCAGCGTCCTCGGCAAGCGCGACGTAAGCACCGTGCCGGGGCAAGCGCTGCATTTGTTCAACAGCCCGTTCGTCGTCGAGCAGGCCGGGCACTTTGCTCGTTGGGTAATGGAAGAGACGGCCGATCCACCGGGTCGAGCTCGACTGGCTTGGCAACGGGCCTTCGGACGGGATCCGAGCCCGCAAGAGGTTGATGACGCGGTCGAATTCGTGCTGTCGTCCGAATCCGAATTAGAATCGCCCGAGCAGGCTTGGAGCAGCTTCTGCCAGGCTTTATTGATCGCCAACGAATTTCGATATGTGGATTAGAGCCATTCGGGGCCGATGAAAAGGCAATCTGAATCGCCTTGATGAAGGGAACACGCCATGAATTATTCACGTCGCGCGATGTTGCAAGCCACTTCTTGCGGTTTTGGCTATCTGGCTTTGCAAGCGATGCTGGGCGAACCGACGCAAGCGGCTTTGCCAGCCACGTCCTCGGCGGGCGAGAGCCGGGGCGGCGAAAGCTTGGCGGCTCGCACGCCGCCGCTGTCCGCACGTGCGAAACGGGTGATCTTTCTCTGCATGAGCGGCGGCCCGGCCCATCTGGACACGTTTGACTACAAGCCGCAAACGGGCAACAAGAAGCACCCCGGTTCGGTGTTCGCGTTTGAGCGACGCGGCGAAAGCGGAATGTGGATTTCGGAACTGATGCCCGAGACGGCTAGGCATGCCGACCAGTTGTGCGTGATCAACGGCATGCACGCCGACACGGGCATTCACGCCCAGTCGTTCCTCCAGCTTCACACGGGCGACCGGCTGCGCGAGCGGCCAAGCTTGGGCTCTTGGATTTCCTACGGGCTCGGCACCGAGAACCAAAATCTGCCGGGCTTTATCAGCTTGAACACATCCAAGAGTTCGATTTACTCCAGCGCGTTTTTGCCGTCGATTTATACCGGCACTCCGATCGGCGTGAATGGCGAGGACATGTCGCTGGCCACCATCAACAACGTTGCTGGCGATCATTTGCCGCTGTCCGCCAAGCGGCGTCAGTTGGACTTCGTTCAGCAGTTGAACCGCCAACACGCCAGTGAACGGCCGCATGACGAGCGGCTGGAAAGTGTCATCGAGTCGATGGAGTTGGGATTTCAGATGCAAGCCGAAGCGCCCGGCTTGCTTGATCTCAGCCGCGAAACGCAAGCCACCTTGGATCGGTACCGTGTGGGCCAGCAGGGCGAGCAGATTGGCATTTGCAAGAAGTCAGACTTCGGTCGACAGTGTCTATTGGCCCGACGGTTCATCGAAGCGGGCGTTCGGTTCGTCGAACTAAATCACGGCAGTTGGGACCAACATAAGAATCATCGCCGAGATTTGCAGGCGAACTGTCAGGCGACCGACACGCCAATCGCCGCCTTGCTGGACGATCTACGGCAACGCGGGTTGCTCGAAGACACGCTAGTGATTTGGGGCGGCGAGTTTGGTCGGCCGGGACTGACGCCGGATGACGGCAAGGACGACACGGGCCACAACTATCGCGGCTTTACGTTTTGGTTGGCGGGCGGCGGCGTGAAGCCGGGCTACGTGCATGGCAAAACGAACGAAACAGGCGCTGTGGCGGTGGAAGGCAAAGTCCACTTCCGCGATCTGCACGCCACGGTGCTGCATCTGCTTGGCCTGCCCGCCAACGAGCTGACCTACTGGCACGCCGGCCGGGATCACCGGCTGACTGGTCCCGAAGGCGGCAAGGTCGTCGACGCACTGTTCGCGTAAGCGCGAACCTAAATCTTGCTCGCGCTGTGGCAGCCGTGAACGCTCGGCTAAAATGGAGCCTCCACGAAAGGAACCGCGCGATGCCCTCACCATTTCCCGGCATGAATCCGTATCTGGAACAGGCCGGAGTCTGGCACGATTTTCATGAACGCTGTTGTCCAGCGGTCGCCGAAGCGATCACGCGCCAAGTGCGGCCGGACTACTTCGTGAAGATCGACGAACACATCTTCATCCACGAATTGCCAGATCAGCGTCGCGGGTTGCTGGGGCGAGGCGATGTCACGGTTGCTTCGCGAGACCACGCTTCGCCTCTCGCCCATGACGCCTCCAGCACCGCCACGATCGACGCGCCGGTCGAAGTTCACTTGCCGGCCACGGACTGGGAGAGCCTGTCGTTTCTGGAGATCCGTGATCGCAACTCGATGCGGCTCGTGACGGTCATCGAACTGCTCAGCCCGGCGAACAAATTGCCCGGTCCCGATCGCGAACAGTATTTGGGCAAGCGAGCTCAGTTGCTGCAAAGCGCCGTCCACTTCGTCGAAATCGACCTGCTGCGAGCCGGCGGGCGGATGCCGATGGACGAACTCGGACCGTGCGACTACTGCGTGCTGGTCAGCCGTTTCCCCGAACGACCGCGCGCCGGCGTCTGGCCGATTCAACTTCGCGAGCCGCTGCCGACGATCCCGGTTCCGCTCGAACCGCCTCACGCCGACGCACGGCTCGATCTGCAAGCGATTCTGCACCGCGTTTACGACGCCGCTGGATACGAGGATTACATCTATCGCGGCCAACCGGAGCCGTCGCTTGGGGAAAGTGACGCCCAATGGGCCCGCGGTTTGGTCGCCGCGGACGCGTAGAACGGTTTAACATGGAGCGAGACGCTTGAAGCGGCATGCCGACAAGTACACATTTGCGCAATAGAAACGCCCGACGCTTGTTCAACGTCGGGCGTTCGCGATGTCATCATTCGTCAGACTTGCTGACTTCGAGCAAACCGACAATTAATTGCCGGCGGGCAGCATGCCGCTCTTGATCAACTCGCCGAAGGTCTTACCGCCCTTCGACTTTTCCTTTTCGACCGCCGTGAAGGCTTCATCCAGCAACTTCAACAGCTTCTCCTTGTCGCTCTTCATCAACTCTTTGGGCTTCTCGCCCGACTTTTCCAGCTCTTCGTGCAACGCGTGACCGTACTCGTTTTGCACGCTCTTCTTCTCGTCCTTTACGTGGCAAACGTTGCAGCTTGCTTCCTTGGCCGCGGCCTTGAAGCCTTCGTTGTCGCTCTTGTCCACGTATCGCTCGGTGAACGCGGCCTTGAACGGCGGAAACGCCTGAGCCGGAGCGGCGAACCAGCCGGCAATCACCGCCGCCGCCATTAACAAAGCGAACCTCTTCATGTCGTCAAACTCCCAGTTGCGAAAACAGCCTACACGCTCCGCGTCGCCCGGTCGCTTGACCGGCCTTCAACAACGCGAACCGGTGTCCCACCTTAATTACGCTGGCTACCCATGTAAACCGTCAGCCGCCCTTGCCGCGAGCAACCGCAAACCGCTGACGAAGCACGTGCAAAGCTTGCAGTTCGAATCATGGATGCTGCTGAGCGATCAACCGGGCTCGCACTAAATCGCCATGCTGCTGCGGCGATTCGCTCAGCAAGTAAATCTTTCGCGCGTCTTCCCACCGGCCCAAAGCCTCGTAGCTGCGAGCCAAATTGTATTTCGCCCCGGCAGCCCACGGTCCCTGTCCCTCGTGCTGTTCGGCGCTGCGCTGGAACCAATCGCTGGCGACTTTGTAGTTACCGTTTGCGAAATGGACAAAGCCGATCCAATAAGTCGCGTTGGTCTTGGCCTGCAACGCGATCATCTGGGCCCCCTGCATCTGCCGCTGAAAAATCTCGGGCTTCAAATTGCCTTGTTCAAAACCCATTCGCTTCTGAGCCGCCGGGTTCGTCGCGAGGTCGCGAATCAGTTCGTCCGGCAGCCGGCATTCCATGTACAAGCCGGTCGCGCCCAGCTTCTCATCCACGTCGTCGAACTCGCCGCCAAAATACTTCTGCCGCGCTTGCACCAACGGATGTCGTCCCTCGAACAACCCGAACTGCTGCAAAAACATGCCGCGGAAATTTTCGTCGTTCGCCAGCAGCCGCTTGACTGTCGAGCGAAACATGTCGGCCTCGATCGGCAACGTCCATAACGCGACGCGATCGACGCCTTCGATCCCGCGCAATCGCTTCGCCAATTCCCGTGGCGAGACGCTCAGCACCAATTGGTTCTTGCCCGTCAGGCGCTGTTGCAGCTTGACCATGCGGCCGGCCAAGTACTCGGGCGAAGCGTCGATCAACGCCGTCACGTGCTGCAAATCACCGGCGCCTACGCGATACGGATGAGCGTCACCGACCGATAGCGACTTCAGCAAATTGGTGTTCGCCCGCACCTCTGCCAACGTAGCGATCCCTTTGCCATCTGGTCCCGGCAACGGAGTCCCCAGCTTCGCGTCGAACAAGTACAAATGCTCGCCCAGCAGCAAGGCCGGAAGCCAGGGCTCCGTTTTCTTCGAGCCCTCCGACTTCGGCACGCCCAGCATCACGACGTCCAAACCTTGCTGGCGAGCCAATTGGATGAACACGCGCGAACGCTGCCAGAAGTCGCCGTGTCCGTACAACATCACTTGCCACGGTTCCGCCGTGTAACCCGGTCCCGGCATCGCACGTCGAGCCGGCGAGACATCCGACCGCTCGGCCGTTCCTTCCGCTCCAGCTACCGGCCCCGTCGGCTCGTTCAGCATTTCGTCCAACTGAACGTTGCGGATCGTCCAATCAAACAGCCGCGTCGCCTCCTGCAACAGCCGAACGTTTTCGTGGCCCAACGCCTCGGTTGTCGATTCATCCCAGACAACCAGCGACGGCTGCTCGTCGTTCGTCGCGATCCAATTCGACGCTTTGCGCATCCACAACGCTTCCTTGAGCGCTTCGAAATCGGTGATTTGAAACTTCGGATCGCGGATTTCCGACAACGAAGAATGCTCGCGGAATTCGGCGGGCAAGTCCTCGATTAATGGGTCCGGCTCCCAGTCGACCTTTAAGTCGGAAGCGTCAACCCAGCGGTTCAAGTGATAGATGATCTGCCCGTCGATCTGCTCCGGCTCGAACTCGTCCATTCGCTGAAGGAAGTCGGCCGCACGATCGAAACTCTCCGTCGGATCCGGCCCCTCTTGTTCGGTGACTTGGGCAGTGGTCGTCGGAGTGCTCGTCGCCGCGGGCTCTTCGCAACCGACGATTAACGCGAGCGAAAACATTGCCGCAACCCAGACGGGCGCGCGACCTCCAACTTCGAAGCTGGTCCAGTTCTCCGGCCGCCACGTTCGCTCGGCGTCTTCCGCTCGCCCGTTCATCAACCGTCGTGTCATGAAAGCCCTTCAATGGTTTCGCGAATCCGCAGCAAGCGATCCAGCAAGGCGGCAAATTGATCCAATGGCACCATGTTCGGCCCGTCACTGGGCGAGCGTTCCGGTTCGGGGTGCGTTTCGAAAAACAGTCCGTCGACGCCAATCGCCACGGCGGCTCGCGCTAGCGGCTCGACCATCGCCCGGTTGCCGCCCGTCGCGGCTCCCAAGCCGCTCGGCTCTTGGACACTGTGCGTGGCGTCGAAGACCACCGGCACCCCCAGTTCGCGCATTTGCGGCAGCGCTCGCATGTCGTTCACCAACCGGCCGTAGCCGAAGAACGTGCCGCGTTCACATACCATTATGTTCCGCGCGCCGGCGGCAGCCAGCTTTTCCACCACGTGCCGCATATCCCAAGGCGCCATGAACTGGCCCTTCTTGACGTTCACCGCGCGACCCGTTTCCGCCGCCGCGACCAGCAGATCGGTCTGGCGAGCCAAGAATGCCGGAATCTGCAACAAGTCGCAGACTTCGGCGACGGTAGCCGCTTGATGAGACTCGTGGATGTCAGTCGTCACTGGCAGGCCGGTCGCTTCCTTCACACGAGCCAGAACTCGCAGACCCTCGTCAGTCCCCAAGCCACGAAGAACTGATTACTGGTACGATTCGCCTTGTCGAACGAGCCCTTATACACCAATTGCGGCCGTGTCCGCCTCATTCGCTCAGCCGCGAAGCAATATGCAACGCGCCAGCGACTCGGACTCAGCACGCACGGACCGGCAATCAGCAGCAACAGTTGCCAGCGCACAGCGATATCGCTTAATTTCCGCAGGAGGTTGTTCGTCACGTCCATGACTCTCGCAAATGGAACCGCACCGGCCGATCTTCCAGGCCAGCCGACCAAAATCGTCGGCCTGAAACCCGCTCTCGCCAGCGGACGGCCCCACGCAGGCATTTCATCGCGGCAAAAGACGCATCAGCTAAACGCACCGTCTCGGTGCCGCATTTTTCATTCCCAGCAATACGCCACTCGCCGCCAATTGGTTTGTCGCGTTCAAGACGCCGGATTAAAGCCTCGCACCCAAAATTCATCACTTGAAAATGCGGCGGTGTTGCGAGATTCCACGTGTGCCGCTTCTCCAATCGCTCCTCAACGATCACGCCGAGCACGGACGCAGCAGACCCGCGTTTCCTGAAGAATGAAACCAACCAGCCGCTTTCCAGAGTTTTCGCCCGCAACGGCAACTCCGGCACATCCCACCTGCGTTAGGTGGCGATCCGTTCGCGGTCGTCCCGCGGCAACGAATGCTGGCCCGTGGGGCCTCTAACGAATTGACTGCTCGATGGTTGCCTTGCCCTGGCCATTCGGCAAAACGTCAGATCGTTTTCGACACGTTAGAGGCCCCGCTTTTATTTCTTGGCCCAGCCTTCTCGCCCGCGCATAATCACCCCACCTTGATCGCCGGCCAAACGTCCGATTCACTGCCTGCAGCCGCCCGCCATTTTCCCGTTGCCATTTCCGGCTCAGGCCTATTGACCTTTGCCCGGCATTTCTAGCTTTGGCGTCTTGTCAGCACCCACCCTTTCGCGCGTAACTTCAATCGGCAGAGCACCGCATTCGTAATGCGGGGTTGTGGGTTCGACTCCCACCGCTGGCTCTTCTATTTCTGCCGCCCGTTCACGGAGCCATGTTCATGTCGCAAAGGCGATGTCGTTGCTCAGGTCAATCTGAAAGATGTTGTGCTGTCTAACGGCAGCTTTGTGCCGAGCGACATTAAAGAAATCTCGAAGCTAATCGGCAACAACTCTCAGGCCGGCCCGGTTGCGAGACGCCGTCTCGGATCTGGAGCAAATCGAGGAGCGATCGCCAGCCACTTCGGTGCGGCTGGGCGTCTGCTATTACTTGCTCGGTCGTTACGAGCGAGCGATTGAAACGCTGTCGAATGCCGATGGTGGCGCGTTGTCCCCATTTCTACCTCGGCAAAGGCGCATTCGCTCGCGAAAGTTATGACCGTGCAATCGCTAGCTTACGAATCGGCGAAGAAGGCCGGCTACGACAAAGGAATTTGTGACTTAGCGATTGTCGAAGCCAAGCGGTACAGCAAAGACACCGCCGGGGCGGTGGCCATTTTTGGACAATATGTTCAGCGTTAGTATCAAACGGCTGAATACCTATGCAACGCGTTGCCGCAGTTGCCGCCGTGGGTGACAATCCGAACGAAGTCGTTGCCCTCTACGAACGAGCCGTCGACGCGGACGATGCCCATGCCGGAGCTCTGTTCGGCTTGGCCCTGGAAAATGACCGACGTGGAAACGACGAAGTTGCTTTGCGTTTGTACCAACGAGCAGCCGGCATGTTTCCGTCGCACGTGGGTTTGCTGCTGAATTTGGGTGTGCTGTACGAAAGATCGCGAAGAATACGACAAGGCCCAGTCCTGTTACATCAGCGAATCTTGGAAGCCCATCCAGCCTCATCCGAGCCCGGCTGTACTACCGCGATGCCAGCCTTCGAGCGATATGTTCTTCGCTGAAGAAGCGCAGCAGGATCGTTTGGCTCGGGTTCTAAACATCCCAGTGACCGATTTCCAGGCTGTCGGTGCAGCCGAAATTGCCGCAAGATGGGCATTCGCACGCTGGGCGATCAGGCTCGCACCCAGTGAACAAAGACTTGCTGGCCAAGCAGGAATTTCGGCGAGACATCGCTGATCGAAATCCGCGATATGCTGCATTCCAAAGGCGCAGCTCGGCCAGTTCGCTCACGGTCACGACCGAACCGTCAATTGACTGCTTCCAGCCTATCGCCGGACGAGCAAGCGATGCTGGATCGCCCAATCGCCGACCTAAATCTGTCGGTGCAGCTCGCAAGTGCGCTAGTCCGGCTGGGGCTGAACACCATCCGGCGAACTGGCGCCCAAGACGGGCGGCGACTTGCTGAATGCAAGGAACTTCCGGCGTCACCAGCCTGAACGAAGAAGTTCGCGAAGAAGCTGACCACGATGAATTTGAAGCTTCGCGGTGACTAAAGCCGCATGTGGCTTCGTCCACGTTTTCATTCCGGTTGCATCACACCGACGCGTCGTGCTGGGCGCGTCAGGCGACTTTCGATACGCCGCATGGCCCGGTTGAAACCCCGGCGTTCATGCCCGTCGGCACGCTAGGCACGGTCAAAGGAGCTGACGATCGATCAACGAAGTCACTCCGGCCGGCGCGCCGATGGTATTGAGCAATACCTGCCATTTGGCATTGCGGCCGGGCGAACAGGTGGTCCGCGACCTGGGCGGACTGCACACTTTCATGGGTTGGGACGGACCCCATTCTGACCGACAGCGGCAGCTTTCAATTTCAGCCTGGCGAACATGACGAAGGTGACCGAACGGCCTCGACCACGTTTCGTTCTCACATTGATGGCTCTCGCTGAAGTAGACCTGTCACCCAGACGTTCGATCGAGATTCAAGCGTTGGGCAGCGACGTGGCAATGGTGCTCGACCGCTGTGTTGCCGCTGCCGGCAGAATCAGCCGCGATTCGCGACGCTTGCGAACGAACCATCCGCTGGGCCGATCGCTGCCGAGCCGCCGCGACGCGCGCCGATCAAGCTCAATTCGCGATCGTCCAAGGCGGACTGGACGCAGGTCTAAGAACTTGGTGCGCCGAGCAACTGGTCGCCTTGGATTTTCCGGGCTATGCGATTGGCGGTCTTAGTGTCGGCGAAACGCCGTCCGAAATGTATCGAATCGTCGAAGCCACAACTCCTGCCCTGCCCCAGGATCGGCCACGGTATCTTATGGGAGTCGGCCGGCCTCAAGATCTACTCGAGTCGATTCGCCGCGGAGTCGACCTGTTCGATTGTGTGATGCCCACACGCAACGGCCGCAATGCACTGGCTTTCACGGACGCTGGCCCGCTGCGGATGCGGAACCTCAAACATCAACTCGATACACAACCGCTAGAACCCGACTGCCCCTGTTTAGCCTGCCGTCACAGCCGCGGTTATATCCGACATCTCTTCCAAGCCGACGAGATGCTCGGCCCCATTCTGCTTACCCACCATAACGTCACCTACTATCAACGCCTCGTCGCTGGCGCCCGCGAGGCGATCGCGGCTGATCGTTTTATTGAGTATTACGAAACCAAAATGCGGGGATGGGGCGAAACGAATCTCTAGCCTACGACCGAAGCGTCTCGTTGGGGCGATCAACTTGAGCTGTGCGTGTTACAAAACGACGTCTTCTGTGCACCAACAGAATGCCTCCCCAAACGATGTAGATCACCGTCGCAATGGCCACCGTTAAATCGAGCTGACGTGGCGATTCGTCGCTATGGATTACGAGCGCCGCATACACAACAGGCAGGCCGGCGAAACTGAGCGCGACGGGCAGAATAATCTTGTCGTGGAGTAGATGAGCAACCCAAAGCGGCGGATTGCGCCGTCGCAACGGTCGGCGGGCTCGGATTTCATTTCGTGCGGTTGCGAGCAATTGAATTGCGAGGCCGCGATCCGACGAGCGAACTTGGACAAGTAGATCGCCGCCAACGTGCGTTACACGACTCGGAATATCTTGTCGCCACAGAACGAGTTGGGCCGCCTTGGGCGAAATGTTGCTGCTTTCCGCCGCGATAGTCACCCAATCCTCGGCTCGAAGTCCGTCGACTCGCGATCCGACCGGTACGAATCCCGCAACGGCAACGCTCAGCTTTTTCAAGATCGACCGGATTAGGCCCGACGACTTTGGCGGCTTTCCGCCGATTGCCAGCTCATCGTCGGTCTCGAAGAAATACAGTTCCGACGAGACATCACGATCCGAGTGAACATCACGCCGCCAGTTGCCGGGGCCATAGGTGTGCGACAGGAATCCCAATAGTCGCTTTTCGACCAGCAGATTTTGACGACGAAGCGGCGACGCGTCTGGCAACCGACCCTGAATATCCGTTGATCGCGACCGCCATTGCTCATTGACAGTCGAATATCGGATGCCTCCACGCCCGTTCGGGTACCGTCGTCAAGGTCACGTTTAGTGGACATCGTGCGTCCCCCTATTGCATGCGACATAGCTTAGACAGCGTTGCCACGCCGCCTGAAATTGTACATCGAACGCTCCGTCTTACCTTCACATTTTTATTCGTCGGCAACTTTTCCGACCGCGTGAACGTTTGTGGACGCTGATTGCCAGCGTCTTGCAACCCGCAAAACCGGACAAGGCGATTGGACCGGTTATGTTAAGGGCAGCGCGGCCAAAGGCGACAACTCCGCTGATTGCCAGCAAGCTTCAACCATCGCAGAACCGATGAAATAGAGGTAAGGCCAACCACCTCGTTGTCGGTTTTTCCTTGGGAAGTCGCACTGGATGAACATCGAGCCGTTAGCCATCGCCGCCAGCGTTACCGTGCAGCAACCTCGCGAGGCTACGACGATGCCGAGCGGCCGCCGAGCGAGCCGCGATCGAGGAGGCGAGAAACGCGCGCATTAGCGGGCAAGAACAGCGACTTGCGGCGGGAGTCGCCGAGCCTCGCGCGGAAACCGAAGTTGGGGATCGCGGCGGCGGTCGCGATGCGTGGCAACAGCCAGAGACCTCCGTCGCGCAGCTCGGCGATATCCAACGTGACACCAGCCCGGTCATAACGTTGGAACCATTCGATCCCGGCCAATGGATCGATCTAGAATTGTGAGCCTCGAAACCTCGACTGGCCGGAATGAGCCGAGCTGAAAGCGACCGAAGCCGCGATCCCGTTCCGTTCGACCGTGCGACCTAGCCGCCATCGAGCCCTGCGCGACCAACGTCGCGGCCTCTATACTGGCGGAACTTTCGACCCACCGCCCGTTCGTTTGATGACGAATTCGAGCGGCAAGACCGCGCCGGATAACCGATCCTCACGAGAAGACAACCATGCGATTCACCAAAATGCACGGAGCGGGCAACGACTATGTGTATGTCGATTGCTTTGCTCACGCCGCGCCCGCGGATCCCGCGGCGATCGCGCCCGCCATTTCCCATCGGCGATTTGGCGTGGGAGCTGACGGGCTGATTCTGATTCGCCCGTCCGACGTGGCCGACGCCCGGATGCAAATGTTTAATGCCGATGGAAGCGAAGCCGAAATGTGCGGCAACGGCATCCGCTGCGTGGCGAAGTACGTTTACGACCACGGCATCGCCCGCAAGGACGAGTTGAAGATTGAGACAGGCCGAGGCGTGTTGTCGTTGCATGTGGAGGTCAGCGACGGACTGGCTCGACGAATTCGCGTCGATATGGGCGAGCCGATTCTGGCCGCCGAGCAAATACCGACTCGGCTCTCTGGCGACCCGGTAGTACATCAACCGCTGACGGTGAACGGACGAACCGTGGAGGTCACCTGTGTTTCGATGGGCAATCCTCACTGTGTGATCTTTGTACCGGAAGCTTCCGACGAACTCGTCCTGGGACTAGGACCGAAGATCGAGCATGACGCGGCGTTTCCCGCGCGGGTGAATGTCGAGTTTATCGAAGTGCTTTCGCGAACGGAGGTTCGTCAGCGAACATGGGAACGAGGTTCCGGCGAAACATGGGCTTGCGGCACCGGCGCTAGCGCCGTCTGCGTGGCGGGAGTCCTCACCGGCCGCACTGACCGCAAGATTCTGAATCATCTTCTCGGCGGCGATTTGGAACTGGAATGGTGTGAAGCGGACAATCACGTTTATATGACTGGCCCGGCCGAAGAAGTGTTTTCCGGCGACTGGCCCATATAACAGGCGATCGATACTTCGCAAGGATGCCCGGCATGAAGATCAAGAGTCCTCTACTGCTGAAAACTGCGGGTCTCGGCATCGCTTCGCTGACAGCGAACTGGATGAGCACCCTGCAATACAAGGGATTCTTATATGATCCCGACGTCGATCCGGCGTCGCCCCAATGTCAAGGACCGATGATTTATTTGTTCTGGCATGAGTATATTCCGTTCTTATTCTATTTACGAAGTCATTGTCGGCTGTCGATGTTGGTAAGCCAACATGCGGACGCCGAGTTCTTATCGCAAGCCGCTCGACATATGGGATTCGGCACCGTGCGAGGCTCGACCACGCGCGGCGGAGTGACGGCGCTGCGGCAAATGCTGCAGAGCCTGGGCGACCGAAATTTGGCGATCACGCCAGACGGTCCTCGCGGACCGCGCCGCAAGTTGGCTCAGGGTTGTGTTTATCTTTCGTCCAAACTGCAGATGCCGTTGGTCGCAATAGGTTTGGGGTACGACCGACCGTGGCGTTACCGAAGGGCTTGGGACCAGTTTGCCGTTCCCCGCCCTTTCTCAAGAGCCAGGGGAATCGCCAGCCCCGCCATGCACATCCCACCAGACTTGGATCGGGACGGCATCGAACACTACCGCCAACAAGTCGAGCGACTGTTGAATTTCCTTACCGATGAAGCCGAGCAATGGGCGGAGAGCGGCGCGCGGCGTGAAGGAGAAGTTTCTTTGCGACGCCAACCTGCCGCCCGACGCGCCGCGGCTTTGGACGCTTCGCGCGAAGCCCCTGAACTCGCCGCCGATCCCGATATACTTCCCTTTCGCCGTATCGGCTGATATCCACCATGTCACCCCCGGTCCTTTCCGTCACTCAGTTAAACACACTCATTAAAGAAGTGTTAGCCGAGACGTTTCCGTTGGTATGGGTGAGCGCCGAGTTATCCGATGTGGCCAAGCCTCGCAGCGGACACATCTATCTCACACTCAAGGACGAAAGCTCGCAGATAAAAGGTGTGATTTGGCGCAACACGGCCGCCCGCCTGCCGTTCCAATTAGAAGACGGGCAACATGTGATATGTGCCGGGTCGTTGGATGTGTATCCGCCGCGCGGAACCTATCAACTGGTGATCCGTGAGATCGAACCGCAGGGTGTGGGAGCTTTACAACTGGCGTTTCGGCAACTGCATGCCAAGCTCGCGGCCGAAGGTTTGTTCGATGCCGAGAGGAAACGGCCGCTGCCTCGTATACCACGTCGAGTCACCGTCGTCACCAGCCCCACCGGCGCGGCCGTGCGCGACTTTCTGGAAGTGTTACGCCGGCGATGGCAAGGGATTGAAGTGCTGATCGTGCCCACGCGCGTGCAAGGCGCGGGGGCGGCGGCGGAGATCGCGCGAGCCATTCGTGTCGCGCATCGCATGGAGCCGAGGCCCGATGCGATCGTGATAACTCGCGGCGGAGGAAGCCTGGAAGATCTATGGTGCTTTAATGAGGAGGAAGTGGTCCGCGCGGTGAGCACTTCGCCCATTCCGACCATTTCCGCCGTGGGACATGAGATCGACGTGACCTTATGCGATTTGGCGGCGGACGTGCGGGCGTTAACGCCTAGCGAAGCCGCCGAACGGCTGGTTCCTTCGCGCGAGGAAGTGCTTGCCATGCTGGATTCGCTGGGCAAGCGGATGGTCGTTTCGCTGCGAGGCCGCGCCGTCACGGCTCGCCAGCGGCTGGACGCCCTTGCCCGGCGGCGACCGTTCGTCCGACCTTTCGATCTCATCCACGACCGCGCGCGGCGGTTGGATGAACTCGAGCAGCGAACGGAGCGGGCCTTCGGGCGGCGGTTGGAGCGACTGGATGATCGGTTGGGGGCGTTGGCCGCGCGTCTGGATGGACTGAGTCCGCTGCGTGTTTTGGGGCGAGGATACAGCGTGACGCAGCGAGCCGCCGATGGACAAGTTGTTCGCGACGCGTCGGATGTTGGCGTCGGCGATGAAATCCTCACACGATTGGCCGCCGGTTCGATTCGCAGCCGCGTGGAATCGGCCGAACCGGGCGGCGCCGCGGTCGCATCGCCCGGCGAGGTCCAATAGACGGCCTGGGTGCGGAGTATTCACTGTTCGGGCTTTGCTCTACGATGGTGCCTTATCACGTTTTTGGGGCTGAATCCATGGAAAAAACCAAGGTTGCGATCGTCGGCATGGGGACCGTCGGGAGCGGCGTGGCACGACTGTTGTTAGACCACGGCGACCGCACCGCGCGGCACGCTGGCCGAACCCTCTGGCTGGAGGAGGTCGTGGTCCGCGACCCATCCAAGGTACGGGACGTGGATTTGCCGGCCGGCATTCTGTCGAGCGATCTGAAGCGTGTAACGGGCAACCCCGAGATCAAGGTCGTGGCTCAGTTGATCGGCGGGTTGGAGCCCGCGCGGACGATCATGATCGAGTTGCTCAAGAGCGGCAAGGATGTGGTCACCGCGAATAAAGCGTTGCTGGCTGAGCACGGCCCGGAGTTGTTCGACGTGGCTCGCGAGCTAGGCCGGTCGATCGCGTTCGAGGCATCGGTCGCGGGCGGCATTCCGATCATTACAAACATCAGCCAATGCTTTTCGGCGAATCAGGTGGAATCGCTGCGGGGCATTCTTAATGGCACCAGCAACTTCATCGTCACCCAGATGGAAGAGCAGGGAACCAACTTCGACACGGCGGTGCGGGAAGCTCAACGACTTGGATACGCCGAAGCGGACCCGACGATGGATGTCGACGGCAGCGACGCGGCTCAGAAGTTGGCGATACTTTCGCATCTGGCGTTTGGAGCCCGAGTCCATTGGCGAGACATTCCGCGTGTGGGAATCGATTCGCTGGATCCAGCCGACTTGCGATACGCGCGGGTGCTGGGGTATCGCATCAAGCTGCTGGCGATCGCCCAACTCACGGATTCCGGATTGGAAGTTCATGTGTCGCCGACGCTCGTCAAAATCGGGCAACCGCTGGCGGAAGTGCGCGGCGCATATAACGCGGTCAGTGTCGTGGGCGATGCGGTTGGACGGATCTTCTTCCACGGGCTGGGGGCGGGCCAGATGCCGACCGCTTCGGCCGTGGTGGCTGACATGATTGATACGGCGGTTGGCCGAACTCAAATCACGTTCCGCACGCTGGAGCTATGGTCTCAGCAGCCACCGCGCGTTCACATGCGCGACCATGCGGATTTGGCCGGACGTTATTACTTGCGGTTCAACGTCGACGACCATCCGGGCGTCTTGGCTCAGATCACGGGAGTGCTGGGGCGAAATCAGATCTCAATCGCTTCGGTGATTCAGCACGAACCCGACCCGACAAGCGATGGCAGCGTTGTGCCTCTGGTCATCATGACTCACATGGCGACCGAGGGCGCGGCGGCCGCGGCGGTTCGCGAAATTAGCCAGCTCAGCAGTGTGCGCGGCGGCGCCAACCGAATGCGAGTTCTGAACTGAGCGAAACCTCAGGGTCACACCTTAAGAATCAAGTGCCATGAAATACGCGATCATTATTCCCGACGGATGTGCCGACGAGCCTTTGGAATCGTTAGGCGGCAAGACGCCTTTGCAAGCCGCACGCACTCCCGCGATGGACGCCATCGCGGCGGCCGGTGTCGTCGGCCGCGCGAACAATGTACCGGCTCATTTGCCCGCCGGTTCGGATGTGGCCAATCTCAGCTTGCTGGGCTACGACCCGAATCAGCATTTCACTGGCCGAGCTCCGCTGGAAGCCGCCGCGCAAGGTATCGAACTAGGGCCGAACGACTGGGCCATTCGCTGCAACCTAGTCACGGTCGAAGAGCAGACGATGCGTGACTTCACGGCCGACCATATCTCGTCCGAGGAAGCAGCCGCATTATTGAAGACGGCCCAGCAGGAAATGGCGGCCGACTTTATGGAGTTCGTACCGGGCGTGAGCTATCGGAACTTGCTGCTGTTCCGCGGCGATAAACAACGGGCCCCGTTCACGCACGAAACCCGAGCGACTCCGCCTCACGATCTAACCGACAAGTCCGTCGCCGACGATTTCCCGCGGGGCCCCGGCAGCGACCTCTTGAACGACCTGATGAGTCGCAGCGTCGGCTGGTTCGCCGATCATGAAGTGAACCAGCGTCGCCGAGCGGCCGGTAAACTGCCGGCGACCAACGTGTGGTTGTGGGGCTTGGGTCGCACGCCCAGCTTGACGTCGTTCCACGAACTGCATGGCAAGACCGGCAAGATGATCACCGCCGTCGATCTACTTCGCGGACTGGCCGCGCTGATCGGCTGGGATCGAATCGAAGTGCCCGGGGCGACGGGCTATACCGACACGGATTACGCGGCCAAGGGGCGCTACGCCATCGACGCGTTGGACTCGACCGACATCATTTGCGTTCATGTCGAGGCGACCGACGAAGCTTCGCACGAAGGGGATGCGGCCGCCAAGATCGCGGCCCTCGAAGCGATCGACGAAAAAATCGTCGCGCCGTTGCACGAGGCATTGCGAGCGCGCGGCGACTATCGCATCTTGGTCTCGCCCGATCATCCCACGCCGATCCATCTGAAGACGCACAGCCACGGCTTCGTGCCGTTCGCCATCGCGGGCGCCGGCGTCTCGCCCGATTCGAGCCAGACGTATGATGAAGCGGCGGCCGCTTCCTCTGGGTTGAGTTTCCCCGAAGGCTGGCAATTAATGAACTACTTTCTCAAGGTCTAACCGACGCGGGAGGCGATTCAGCGAACTACGCGCGAAGCGTCCATTAGGCCGTTGCCGTCTTCACCCCGCTCTCACCTTTCTAATTATTCATTGCGAGATCGCGAAATCCTTATGTCGATCATTGTGCAAAAGTTTGGCGGCACGAGCGTCGCCAATAGCCAGAAAATCCTCGCCGCCGCTCGCAAGGCCATTCGAGCTCAACAAGAGGGCCATCAGGTAGTGATGGTTGTGAGCGCGATGGGCAAGAATACCGATCTACTGATTGACTTGGCCAGCCAAGTTAACGACCGGCCGCCTGCTCGCGAGTTGGACATGCTGTTGTCGACGGGCGAGCAGGTTAGCGTCGCGTTGATGGCGATGGCGATCGATTCGCTCGGGCACCGGGCGGTGAGTCTGACGGGCGGCCAAATCGGCATTCGCACCGACAGCACGCATACAAAGGCTCGCATCAAGTCGATTTCCACGGATCGCATGCAGCGGTTGTTGGACGCGGGCAACATTGTGATCGCCGCCGGCTTCCAAGGTATTGACGAGGACTTCAATATCACGACGCTCGGCCGCGGCGGCAGCGATACCACGGCCGTCGCGTTGGCCGCGGTTCTCAACGCGCAGGCTTGTGAGATCTACACGGACGTTGACGGCGTCTACACGACCGATCCCGCCGTGGTTCCCGAAGCCCGCCGGGTGAATCACATCAGCTACGACGAGATGTTGGAACTGGCCAGCTTGGGTGCCGGCGTGATGCACAGCCGCTCAATTGAGTTCGCCAAGAAGTACAACGTGGCGATCCATGTTCGCAGCAGCATGACGGACACCAACGGCACGATGATCGTGGCCGACTCCGAGTCGATCGATCAGCCGGTTTGCGGCGCGGCGATGACGAAGAACGAGGCGCGAGTCAGCGTCATCGGCGTTCCCGACGTGCCCGGCACGAGTTCGAGATCTTCTCGCGGATTGCCGACCGGAAGATCAGCGTCGACATGATCGTGCAAAACGTCAGCGAGGAAGGCTTTACGGATATCTCGTTCACCGTTCCCAAGGACGAGTTGCGAAGCACGCTGGAAGCAGTCCAGGAGGCCGCGGCCAAGGTCGGCGCAAAACAAATCACGCACGACGACAGCGTTTCAAAAATCTCAGTCGTCGGCCTCGGCATGGCTCGGCAAAGCGGCGTGGCCGATCGGATGTTTCGAGCTTTGGCCGAAGCCGGCATCAACATCCAAATGATCACGACCAGCGAGATCAAGATTTCCGTGCTCGTGCATCGGGACGAAGCCCAGCAGGCTTTGCGTCTGGTTCATAAGGCTTTCAGCCTGGAGCAAGCCCCCGCCCCGGTCTCCACCGAATCGCAACCGGCTAAGCCCGGTCAGCCCGTCGAGCGTCCGCGGACCGACGCCGCCGACGTGGTCTCGCGACTGCAAGGCGTCGACATGGAGGACTTGGTGATCACGTCGGTCGAGCTGGACGCCGAACAGGCCACGATCACGATTCACGGCGTTCCCGACACGCCGGGCGTGGCCGCGAACGTGTTCGAGCAAGTGGCTGCGGCCGGCATCTTTGTCGATATGATCGTGCAAAGCTACGACGGCCGTGAAGGCGAAGCCAGCCTGAGCTTCACGGTGCGACGCGAGGACTGCGAAGCCAGTTTGGCGGCGGCCAAGAAGTTGGCGGCCGAGTATTCCTGCAAGGCGGTCGTCAGCAACCCGGCCGTCGCGAAGTTGTCCGTCTCGGGCGTCGGCCTTCGCAGCCATACGGGCGTGGCGATTCGCATGTTCCGTGCGTTGGCGGCGGCGGGGATCAACGTCGAGATGATTAACACCAGCGAAGTGCGAGTAAATGTGATCGTGGAAGAGGGACAAGGCGAGCGGGCGGTTGCCGAGCTGCGCTCCGCGTTCCACGATGTCCTCCGATAACACCGGCAGCGCTTCCTCGAACCTGGCCCAAACGCAATCTGTGCGGCTTGTGCCGATTGCATAACCTTCGACAGGCGTTCCAGCAACTCGGACCGCGGCTTGATTCCTTGCGAGCCCGCCAGGCCGCGTTTATAGTGAATTCTCAGGTAAAACTCGTCGGCGCAACTGGCTGTTATCACGTCAGTTCCGACGCGAAAAATTTCCCCGACGGCTGAACTCTTGCTGTCATCCGAGCGTAGCAAACACGTTCTGGATTGCATCAAGGCGGTGATTCTTGCCGCCTTTGTTCGTTTTCATTCGTACTCATCGCGTTTTTTCCGATCGCCGCCACATGTCCGCGGCCGCAATTATCCAGGGAGATTGGTGAATGGTAGCTCCGACCAGCGTCGAACCCGCGACGGCAGCGGACAAGCAAGTTGGCAGCGATGTCGTTATCGAAACCCGCAACCTGACCAAGATTTATCGAGACTTCTGGGGCCGACAGAAGGTAACCGCACTGAAGGCGCTCGACATCGAAGTCCGTCGCGGCGAGATCTTTGGCTTGCTGGGTCCCAACGGCTCCGGTAAATCCACCACGATCAAGCTGATGTTGGGCCTGCTGTTCCCGACGAGCGGGCGTGTGTTGGTGTTCGACAAGGATGCGACGGACGTCAGCAAGAATGAACGCATCGGCTATCTACCGGAAGAATCCTATCTGTATCGCTTTTTGAATGCCGAAGAAACGCTCGACTTCTACGGTCGTCTCTTCGACATGCCGGCGTCGGTTCGGCAACAGCGAATCGACGAACTCATCAACCTGGTTGGACTGGGGCGGGCGCGTCGTCGTCAGCTTCGCGAGTATTCGAAAGGCATGACCCGCCGCATCGGTCTGGCTCAAGCTCTCATTAACGACCCGGAATTGATCCTGCTCGACGAACCGACCTCCGGCCTGGATCCCATCGGTGTTCGCGAAATGAAGGACCTGATCGTGCGTTTGCGCGAGCAGGGGAAGACGATCTTGATGTGCAGCCACCAATTGGCCGACGTGCAAGACGTGTGCGATCGGATCGCGATTTTGCACCAAGGCGACCTGAAGGAGTTGGGGCGAGTCGACAGCCTGCTGACCGTGCAAGACGTGACTCAGATTCGCGCCAAAGGTTTGAATGCCGCGGCCGAGCAGGAAATTCGCGATGTGATTGCCCGGCATGGAGGCGAATTGGTCGCGATGGAAAATCCCACCACCACAATGGAAGAGTTGTTCCTCAGCATCGTTCGCGACAGCGAGGCGCGACCCGGTCGTCGCTCCGTGTCCAACTAATGCGGGTAGAAACGCGTCGTCGCACACTCCCAGACTTCGCTTCGAAGACCTGCTTGCCACCCGTCGCCTCGTCCTTCCGAAACCAAATCATTCGTCGCCATTGTAGCTGTTATGATTGTTGAAGATTTTCGCTCGTTCACCGAGTGGTTGCTGCCGGGCCTCGGCTACCGCGGCGCACTTATCGAGTTCGTGCTAGTAGTGGCCGTATTGTCCGTCGCGGGCTTCTTTCTCTCCTATCTAATCGCGGCCGCGCGCTTTGGACCGGTAGAAGGTTTCTACGCCGTGTGGCGAGTGATCCTGAGCGCTTTCCGCGACGATGTTCCCAACACATCACTGCGGCGGATTTTTGCGATTGCGCGGCTCGCCATCCAGGAGTCCATTCGACGCTGGGTGTTAGTCGTGTTCGGCGTCTTCATTCTGTTGATTTTATTCGCGGGTTGGTTCTTGGATGTGAAGAGCGAACATCCCGCGTTGGTTTATCTTAGCTTTGTGCTGACGTCCACCAACTATTTGGTGTTGGTTTTGGCCTTGCTGCTAAGCACATTCAGCATTCCCAACGACATCAAGCACCGTACGATCTACACGGTCGTTACCAAACCGGTTCGTCCCGGCGAAATCGTGCTGGGACGGATATTGGGTTTCTCGATGGTCGGCACGGCCCTGTTGGTATTGATGTGCGTCGTCAGCTATGGGTTCGTTTATCGAGGCCTGGATCACAACCATGATGTTGAGATTGAGACAGTTTCCGAAATAGCCGGTCGCAATCCTGGCGATCCCACGCGAGGCTGGGAAGGCGAGACGACCGAGGACGCTCACCATCGGCACACCTTTCGCCTAAATGCCGAAGGCGTCGGACAGACCGATATGGTCCACGGCCACACGCATGACGTGCGGCGAGTGATGGTGGATGGCGAGGAAACCTTTGAGATTGGTCCGCCCGAAGGAATGCGAGTCGCCCGCGTGCCCATTTATGGCGATCTGCGGTTTCTAGATCGCTCCGGACGTCCTGGTAAGGGGATCAACGTTGGCGAAGAATGGATGTATCGCCAATATATCGAAGGCGGGTCGTTGGCCACCGCGATTTGGTCGTTTGATGGAGTCACCGAAGACGCCTTTCCCGACGGACTTCCCATCGAACTGACGCTGCGAGTTTTCCGAACTCGTAAAGGCGATATTGAAAAAGGGGTCGGCGGCGAAATCTGGCTGCGCAATCCCGATCCAGCCAAAGCAATCGAGAGTACGAAGCACTTCTTTGAATCGCAAGAGTTCGAGAACGACTTGCAATATTTTCCCCGTAAGCTGCAAGCCACGAATGAAGATGGCTCGGTCCGCGACATCGATCTGTTCAAAGACTTGGTTCACAATGGTCAGATCGAAGTTTGGATTCGTTGCGCCGAACGTGGGCAGTATTTCGGCATGGCGAACGCCGACGCGTACTTGCGGGCCAAAGACGCGTCGTTCTTTATGAACTTCCTGAAAGGCTATGGCGGCATCTGGATGCAGATGGTGTTGGTCACCGCCTTCGGTGTGGTATTTAGCACATTCCTAAACGGTCCGGTCGCGCTACTGGCCACCTTGACCAGCATGATCCTTGGCCATTTTGTCCAATTCGTGGTAGGCGTGGCAACGGGCGATATCGTGGGCGGCGGGCCGATCGAGTCGATGATTCGCATCCTTACACAACAGAACGTCTCGCTCGACCTGGACCTCGGCTGGTTGCCAAACCTGATTGTGAAGAATACGGACGCAGTCTTGATGTTCGTCATACAAGTCTCGGCCAAGCTGTTCCCCCGGTATGGCGAATTCAACATGGCGGACACCGTGGCGAATGGATTCAACATTCCACCGGAACTATTCAGTCGCTATCTATTGACGACGTTGGCATATTTATTTGTTGTTTCCATCGTCGGTTACTTTTGCCTTAAAACGCGGGAAGTCGCGGCATGAACCAAAACGTCAGCTTTGTTCGCAAGATCGTTTATCTGGCCATTATCGTGGCCTTGCTGTTGCCACTGTTCTTGCTCGGCCAACCAGCGACGCAACAAGCCGAAGGGAGTTCGCGCGGTGGCATGCTGGCCAATATGCGACTGGAGAACGATTTATCCCAGGCTTCACTGGGCGAAATTGATCCGGCCAGCGAGTCCATGAAACTGGCGTCGCTGGGAATGAGCGGCGTGGCCACGAATATCCTTTGGACGAAGGCCAACGAGTACAAGAAAACTCAGCAGTTCGACAAACTCTCCGCGACATTGAATCAGATATCAAAGCTGCAGCCGAACTTTATCAAGGTTTGGGAAGCCCAATCCCACAACTTGTCGTACAACGTGTCCGTCGAGTTCGACAACTACGAACATCGCTATGCCTGGGTTAAGAAGGGCATGTACTTCTTGATGGACGGCGTGGACAAAAACCGCCACGAACCGCGTCTTACCCATTACATGGGTTGGTTCGTTTCGCAAAAGATCGGCCGGTCGGACGAACATGTCCAGTTTCGTCGCCTGTTCCGCCGCGACCGCGACTTCCACAAGGATCTTTCGGTTTACGTTCCCATGGACACACAAGACGTCCTGGGCCCCGATCAGATGCCAGATAACTGGCTTGTAGGTCGCCAGTGGTATATGCGAGCCTATGACCAAGTGGAGAAGCAAGGCGACCCAATTCGCGGTAAGAGCCCGTTGATTTTCTACGCCTCGGGCCCCATGTCGCGCATCAATTTCGTGACCACGATTGAAGAAGAAGGTTACCTAGACGAACAGGCCGCCGAAGCGTGGGAAGTGGCCTTGGCCGAGTGGAAGCGTTACGGTCTGCGACAAATCCCAACCAGTTGGGGACACAACATCCAGCTTGAAAAGTACGAAGAGACGCTAGCCGAGAAAGAACAATTGGAAGCCGAGTTCAAAGAGTTGGCGCCCGGCCTTTGGGACGAAATTCGAGAGGAGAAGATCGCGAAACTACCCGAGGACGCACGGCAAGCTTTGGAGATGCCTGCCGAGGAGCGAAACGAACAACAATACATGTTGGCCTATGGCGCCGGCCTGGAGGTCCGTCCGACGTATCGTGAAGTCGCCGCGCGCGTCGAATCCGACAAGCGATCGCGGGCGAAAGGCTTGGCTCGACGAATCGAGGAGCTTGAGCAATTCGCCGAACACATCGACCGCTATCGCAACATTGTCAATTACTTGTATTGGCGCACATTGTGCGAGGTCGAGCGGCAGGATATCGCCATCGCGGCACGAAAGCATCTGTACGACGCCGAAAAATACCGAGCCGAGGCCGATCTGTTTCGGGCTCGTGACGAGTACAACCAAGCTTGGGATCTTTGGGCCCAGATTTACGACGAATATCCTCTGCTGTTGGAGGATACAACGTCGCGTGATTTGGTCGACATCATCGAAAAGAAGTACATGTATGTGCTAGGTCAGTTGGATGAAGACTTGCCTCGCAACTTCAAACTAAAGAAGCTGCTTGAGATTCATAACAGCGAATTGGCCAGTCGCGTGGACGCCGCCCCCTCGGACTCGGAACCCGCGCCGCCAACTGACGAATCCACCAACGAGGCTGACGCCAAGCCGACGGAAACCGCGTCGCCGCCGTCCAGTCCGACTGAGAACTCGGACGCCGACACAAAGTCTCCCAAGAACGAAGCTCCGAACTCGGACGACGCCCCCGCGGAACCGAAAGAGACGGACGGCGACAACAAGAAACCTAATGATGCCCCGAACGACGCTCCAACCGAGAAGTCGCCCGAGTCAACCGAGGGAAGCGAAAGCGATCCCTCGTCGACGGAGCCAGCGGCGGGTTCGGCGGACGGCGTCTCACCTACCGCTGAGGGTAATTCCACCGACTCAGATTCCACCGACTCAGATTCCACCGACTCGGACTCCTCCGACTCGGACTCCTCCGACCCAGATTCCGAGGAATCCGAGTAGTATCGCGCGGCAGTACATCTGCGTAACTGCTTTTCGCGTCCGTTCGTCTGCGTGAGCATTTGCAATTTGCGGCATATCCTGGGATCATAAACGCTTTTCCAGGACGCACCAAACTTAGCCGCCTTCGTCGCAATCGCTCATGGCCGATTCCACCAAAGACGACCGTACTGCCGACTGGTCGCGCGTTCCCCAAGAATCGGGCGAGGGTTCGACCGCCAGCCACTCCTTGCGCAGCTACATCGGCCGCTATCGCATTACGGAGATTTTGGGGCAAGGGTCTTTTGGAATCGTATTTCTGGGTTTCGACGAACAGGTGCAACGACGCGTCGCCATC
>JAWKTM010000050.1:0-54901 GCA_041399085.1 Pirellulaceae bacterium | reverse complement strand
GGCTAGATCGGTCAGCTCGTGATAATGCGTGGCGAACAGCGTGCGGCAGCCGATTCGATCGTGGATATGTTCGACGATCGCCCAGGCCAGCGAGACGCCGTCGTAGGTGCTGGTGCCGCGGCCGATCTCGTCCAAAATCACCAAGCTGCGCGAGCTGGCCGTGTTCAGAATCCGAGCCGTCTCGGTCATCTCGACCATGAACGTGCTTTGGCCGCGCGACAATTCATCGCTGGCTCCGACCCGCGCGAAGATCCGATCCGCGACGCCGATCCGCGCGGTGCGTGCCGGCACGAAGCTGCCCATTTGGGCCATCAGCGTGAGCAACGCGACTTGGCGGATGAACGTGCTCTTGCCGGCCATGTTCGGTCCGGTGATTAGCAGCACCGTGCCTTGTTCGCCGCCGGCCGAGACATCGTTGGGGACGAACGTGCCTTGCGGCAGCAGGGCGTCGAGCACCGGGTGGCGGCCGTCGTTAATTTCCAGCGTCGGGTCGTCGCGCATTTCCGGGCGGCAATACCCGCGCTGCTTGGCCAGCTCGGCCAGGCCCGCCAGCACATCCAGCGTGGCCAACACGCCGGCCGTGGCGTTCAACCGCCGGGCCTCGGCATGCACGGCGTCGCGAAGCTGGCAGAACAATTCGTACTCCAGCTCCTTCGACTTCTCGTCGGCCGACAGCACCTTCTCTTCGTACTCTTTCAGCTCGGGCGTGATGTAGCGTTCGGCGTTGGTCAGCGTCTGTTTGCGGATGAAGTGAGCCGGGACTTTGTCGCGATGAGCGTTCGTCACTTCCAGGAAGTAGCCGAACACTTTGTTGAAGCCGACTTTCAGATTCGGAATGCCGCTGGCTTCGATCTGTTCGGCCTGATAGCGGGCAATCCATTGTTTGCCGCCGGCGGCCAGTTCGCGGAGCGTGTCGAGCGCTTCGTTGTAGCCGGGCCGGATGAAGCCGCCGTCGCGAGCCGAGAGCGGGCAGTCGGCATCGAGCGCGGCGTCCAACTGGGCGCGTAAGTTCGGCAGCAAATCCAGCTCGGCTTCCAAACGGCCAAGCAACGTGCTGCGCCGCGCGGTCAGCTTGGCCTTCAGCTTGGGGAGCGCGCCGAGCGTGCGGTTCACGAAGCTCAGATCGCGCGGGCTGGCTCGGCCCGTCGTGACGCGCGCGAGCAGGCGTTCCAGATCGTAGACCGACTTGAGCTGCTCGCGCAAATCGCGCCGTAGCGGGTCGTCGGCCATCAGCTCTTCGACGGCGTCCAGCCGCTCGTTGATCCGCTGGATGCAAGTCAGCGGGTTGGCCAGCCAGTCGGCCAATTGCCGCGAGCCCATGGGCGTGACGGCTCGGTCGAGCACGGCCAGCAGCGAGCCTTCGCGCTGGTTGTTGCGGATCGTGCGCGTGAGTTCGAGGCTGCGGCGCGTGGCTTCGTCGATCTCCAACGCGTCGCTGCTGCGATAAGGAATCACGCGATCGAAGTGGTCGAGCGACGCGCGTTGCGTTTCCTTCAGGTAATCGAGCACCGCGCCGGCCGCGCGAATGGCCGCGGCGTCTTCGTCGACGAAGCCGAAGCCTTCGAGGCTGGCCGCGCCAAACTGCTCGGCCAACGTTTTGTGGGCGCCTTCCAGTCCGAAGGCCCAAGCGGGCCGTTTGGTGATGACCGTGGCGTCTTGCACATGATCGGGCAGCCCGGCCGCCGACTCGTTGACCAACAATTCGGACGGCGCGATGCGGGCCAGTTGATCGGCCAGTTGCCGCGGATCGAACACGGCGGCTTGGAAGCGGCCGGTCGAGAGATCGGCCCAGGCCAAGCCGACTTGCACGGCCGGCTCGTTCGGCTTCGGCCGTTTGACTTCGGCCAACACGACGGCGGCCAAGTAGTTCGGCTCGCGCGGGTCGAGCAGCGCGTCGTCGGTGACCGTGCCGGGGCTGACGAGCCGCGTCACTTCGCGCTTCACCAGCCCTTTGGCTTTCTTCGGATCCTCCATCTGCTCGCAAACCGCCGCGCGATGTCCGGCCGAGATCAGTTTGGCCAGATAGCTGTCGAGCTGATGGTGCGGGAAGCCCGCCATCGGGATCGGATTCTCGCCCTTGTCGCGGCTGGTTAGCGTGAGACCGAGCACGCGGGCGGCGGTTTTGGCGTCTTCGTGAAACAGCTCGTAGAAGTCGCCCATGCGGAATAGCAACAGCGCATCGCCGCACACGGCTTTGGCGTCTTCGTACTGTTGCATCATCGGTGTCGCAGCCATAGGCAGGCATCGTATCAACTGCGACGAAAGCTGACGAGAACCGGCGGGCGAGAATTCGCGCGGCTAGCGCAAGGCGATCGACTTGGTGCGACCGTTATCGACGAACTCGAGCTTGTCCTCGCGCGCGAGCCAGCCGATCGCTTGCAGCACGGTGTCGCGCGGGGCGTCGACTTGTTTGATCAGCTTGGAGACCGATTGCGGGCCTTGGTCGGCCAAGACTTGCCATACCAACCCCGCCGTCTCGCCGATTCGCTGAACCGGTGTCATCGTTTCAACCGTCGCCATAACCTACTCCCTTCGATGCAAACCCAACGGTTCTTCAGCGGCCGACCTGATACGGACCTCCGTACTCGCTTTCGAGGCCGATTTTACGAGACGCAACGAATGACACCAACCACCCTGGGTTGTTGCGGAGCTGAATTCGTTGCCTCTTTGCGTGACGAGATCGTTGCGAAAGAAATCGGGCGAACCATTGGAATTCGCTTGATTTAGCCCGCGCGTTAATCGCACAATGACGGCATTCAGCGCCGAGTTGTTGGTAGCCCGCTGTCTCTACTCTTCACAAGCTCTCGGCTAGTAAAGCGAATCTGTCTTTGCCGATTTCTCTCCACATATTGTAAGGAACGGTGTGTGATGGCTACGTCACCGACTATTGGCCGCAAAACTGGGTTCTCACCATTCCGTGTGTCGAGAACCGTAGTAACGTTTTTCGCCGGAGTTCTGATAGGTGCGGCAGCGAATCCAGCTAGCGCGCAATCGGAACCGATGGTCGTCACCGCTCGTGAATACGCCTACTACGAATCCGTCTCGCCGCCCAGCATCGACGTTGCGCGGCATATGTGGACGGCGGCGTTCTCCTCGGACGGCAAGTCGCTGGTCGTCACGTCCGGTTGGGACGAGTTGCGCGAGGCGGGGCGGTTGGTGATGTGGGATTTGGAGACGAAGAAGCCGAAGTTCGCTTTGACCGAGAACACCACGATCCGCAGCGCGGCGATCTCGCCCGACGGCACATTGATCGCCGCCGGCTGCTTCGACCGACGCGTGCTCTTGCTCGACGCGGCGACTGGCGAGTTGATCACGACGCTCTTGGGACACGAGCACATCGTTAACGGCGTCGCGTTCTCGCCGGACGGCAAGTTGCTGGCGACCGGCAGCTTCGACAAGTCGATTCGCTTATGGGACGTCGAAACACGCACGCTGGTCCGCGCGATAACGGGCGACAACATGATTACCAGCTTGGCTTTCACGCCCGATGGCAAACGCATTGCCGGCGGTGGTTGGGAGAACGCCATTCAGATTTGGGAGGTCGAATCGGGCGAGCTTGTACATCGTTTGGAGAAGCAAACGAAGACGATCGAGAGCGTCGCGTTTGGCCCGGAAGGCAAGCTATTGGCGTCGACCTCGTGGGACCGAACGGTCGCGATTTGGAACGCGGAATCGGGCGAATTCGATCAGTTGATCGAAGGCGATGAAATCACGCACACGGGCACCGATGTAACGATTTCACCCGACGGCAAATGGCTGGTGACGATTGGCGTCGCTGGCGATTTCTCGGTGTTCGACTTCGAGACGCGGAAGGAAGTTCTCGTGGTTCGAGCACACGTCGGCCGCGGTAGCTGCGTTCGATTCTCGCCGGATAGCAAGTTGATGGCGTCGACCGGTTGGGATGGTCGGACGTTTCTATGGCATACGGCCGATTGGGAAAGTGCTGGTGAGCTGGTCGAGTCGATGGGCTCGGACGGCACGGCTCAAGCCATTTCGGCGTTGGCCGTGTCGCCCGACGGCAAATGGGTCGCGACCGGCGGCGACGAGCGGTTGGTGAAACTGCATCGTGCCAATGGCGAAGTCGAGCGCGTGCTGGAAGGATTCGACGATGTGGTGAGTTCGCTGGCGTTCGGTCCCGATTCCAAACAACTGGCCGCCGGCAGCTTCGATCATCGCGTGTTGCTTTGGGATTTGACGCAGGAGCAAGCCGAGCCCGAGCCGCGCGCGCTGGAAGGCCACAAGAACTGGGTGCAGGCCGTGGCCTTCTCACCCGACGGCAAGCTGCTGGCCAGCAGCGGCTACGACCGCGAAATTCGTTTGTGGGACGCGGCCAGCGGCGAACCGATCGCGACGCTGACGGGTCATTCGGCCGCCGTGCGAGCGTTGGCCTTCTTTCCCGATTCGCGGCAACTGGCTTCCGCCGGCAGCGATCGCACGATTCGGATTTGGAATGTCGAACAACGCGAGTCGACTCGGCAATGGACGGCTCACGAGGGCGCGATCCGCGGCTTGTCCGTTTCGCCGGATGGCAAACTGCTGGCGAGCGCTGGCGAAGATCGCCAAGTGAACGTGTGGAACGCGGAAACCGGCGAGTCGGTCCAGCAGTTCGCGGGACACCAAAACATGGTGATGCACGTCGCGTTCGCGCCGACCGGCAACAACCTACTGTCGGCCGGTTTCGACAACACCGTGATCTATTGGCGAATGGGTGAATCGGGATCAACCACGCGGATGAACGGCCACACGGACGCCGTCTCGAGCGTCGCGTTTTCGCCCGATGGTCGGCTCGCCTATTCGGCCGGTTACGACAAGCGGCTGCTTGTTTGGGAAGGTCGCGGCCGCCGCGTCGAACCGTTGGCCGATTGGAAAGCTCACGACGGCAGCGTGCGTTTCACGATCTACACGCCGACGGCAAGACGCTGATTACCGGCGGCCACGACCAGTTGGTCAAGCTGTGGGACTTGGAAACTCGCGAGTTGAAGCAAAGCCTCGCCGGTCACAAGGGCGGAGTCACCTGCGGCGCGCTCGATCGCAGCGGGCAAGTGCTCGTGACTGGAAGCTGGGACAAGTCGCTCTGCGTTTGGGATCTCGCGAAGGGCGAACTGACCAAGCGGCTCGCCGGTTTGGCGGGTGAAGTTCGCTCGGTGGCTTTCACGCCGGACGGCAAGCGGCTGATCTGCGGCGATTGGAGCGGCGGGTTGAAAGTGTTGGACACGCAGTCCTGGGAAACGGTCGCCGATCTGCCTCAGCAATCGAGGCCGGTCCTGCGAATCGCCGTATCACCGGATGGCAAGTTCTGGGCGACCGCCACGGGCAATTGGAAAGAGCGAAACGTACCGGGCGAAGTCGTGTTGTGGGATTCGACCACCCTGGAGCCGGTGAGGAAGTTGCCGACCACCAATGTGTACTTTGAATCGGTCGGCTTCAGCCCCGACGGCAAGCTGTTGGCTTACGGCGATTCGTCCGCTGGATTGCATGTCTGGAATGTTGAAGCGAACCGCATGGAACGCGAGATGAAAGACAAATTCGGCATCTACGGCATCGTCTTTACGAGCGACAGCCGCCGCATCGCGACGGCCCAGTGGAGCGGCCCGATGAGTCTGTGGGATATCTCGACGGGCAGAAAGTTGGCGGCTTACGCGGGACATGCCAAGAGCGTCTATGGCATCAGCGTTTCGCCCAGCGGCACCCAAACCGCATCGGCCTGCGACGACGGCACCGTGCGACTCTGGAGCCTGACCGTCGTCGAGTAACGCACGCCCCCGCGTTCAACCCTGTAGCCGAAGCTGAGACAATTCGTTTAACCCGTAGCCGAAGGCGAGGGTTCTCCGGCACGTCTCGCCTGCGGCTGCGGGTTAAACGAGGTTTCTTACGTGCTGCTGCCGGTGAACGCCGGCGGATCGCTGGCGGGGAACGACTCGACCGACGCTTCCTCCACCTCGTCGCGGCGAGGCGGCGCGGGAGTTCGGCAGATCGTCAGCAGCACCAGACTGTCCTCCAACGCATGCACGGCGTGCTCGGTACCGGCGGCCAACACGGTCATGTCCCCCGGCTTCAGCGTCACTTGCTGCTCGCCAACTTGAAATTCGACGTGCCCCGTCAAACACTGCACCACCAATTCGCCCGGCGCGACAAAGGCGGCAACCGTTTGCCGGCCTTCATCGCCAACCGCACTAGCTCGACCACCGGCGACTTGAACAAGGTTTCCGTCCGAGCTTCCGCGGCCGATTGTTCGCTGGGCAAAGCATGCAGGACAACGGCTTGGGCTTGAGCATTCATCGTTCTTCTCCCGTTTCGAGTGGCCTGGGATTTCTTGAGACCTTCGCTGCAACTTCAGCGGAACGGCGCGAAATCCGGTGCCGCGCCATCGAAGCGGCTGCGTGAAAACCGTCCGGTAACGCGTTACCGGAGGGCTCGCCCTGCCGCTACAAATGATTCGGAAAACCTAGTTGCGGGCGGCTAATTAACGGTGCAACAACAATGCCGCGCGCCATCTTGTCGATTTCGGCCTTTTTCGGCGCATTATCTTCGGATCGTAACGATTGGACTGGCTGATTTCGTCGTCATCGGGAAAATGACGTACAATGTGGCTGACGACCAATCCCGCAAGGCCCTCCCATGAATCGCATCGCTCTTGTCCTCATCATCGCTGTTTCGTACCTCGGCCGCGCCGCGATCGGCGGCGAACCGGCTGGCGACGCGCCGCTGTCCGCGGATCAAGTTACCGCGCTGATCGCCGGTCTGAACAACGATTCGTTCAACGTGCGCGAAGCTGCCACCGAGCGGCTGACGACGGCCGGCCGCCACGCCATTCCGCACATCATCGACGCGGTCAGCGACAACGACTTGGAAGTCACCACGCGGTTGTTGCGAGTGCTCGGCCAATTGGCTTTGTCCGAACAGCCGGCCACATCCGCCGACGCTCGCGCCGCCCTGGAAAAGATCGCCGCCACGCGCGTCACCTCGGCCGCCACCCGAGCCGCCGAGACGCTCGCCACGCTGGACGAAATCCGCGAGGAACGTTGCCTCGCGCAGCTCAAGCGGCTGGGCGCGACGGTCGAACGCCACACCTATGCGTTCGGCAACAACGCGGTCGACCTTAGCTACACGATCGAGATCGACAAACGCTGGAAGGGCGAATCGGACGAGTTCAAGCTGCTCGGCAACGTGCCGCACGTGAGACATCTCGTGTTGAACTATCCCGAAGTCGACGACGATTGGATGAGCGTCGTGGCCGAGCTGTCGAATCTGGAAGACCTGACGATCGTTCGCGGCAAGGTCACGTCGGCCGGCATCGCCGACTTGTCCAAACTCGAACGGCTGCAAACGCTGGAGATGATGTACACGCCGATGATCGACGACGGGGCGGTCGACTCGCTGCGAGCGATGCAGGGTGTCGTCATGATGCGGTTGTATGGCACGCGGATCAGCAAGGACGGTCAAACGCGGCTGCGCGAGCAATTGGCGAATACGAACGTCGATGTTCGCCGCGGCGGATTCCTGGGCATCTCGCCGCTACGAAACTTGGCGCCATGCACGATCGGCCAAGTGCATCCGAACACGGCCGCCGAAGCCGCCGGGTTGCAAACGAACGACACGATTCTGGAGTACAACGGCCAGCCGGTCACGGACTTCGATAGCCTGACCAAGTTGATCTCCGACAATGGCCCGGGCGAAACCTCGACTCTGCTAATCGAGCGCGGCGGCGAAAAGCTGACCAAGCAAGTCACCTTGGGCGAATGCAAGCCCAGCATGCTGCGACAATAACAACGCTCGCCGCGCCAAGTGCATCGTGGGCCTCCAGTCGAACAAAGCTCCAAGTGCCTGGGGCTTCACGTGCCTGGGTTCGAACAAAGCGAGCCCCCAGCCGCCCCTCGTGGACAGGTGACACTTTCAAACTCTTCGTCCGGGTGGCACGCCCAGAGTTTTCGAAGGGCGCGGCTGACTCGCTGGAAAGTTTATCTACCAACTCGGACCTCGCCCCGCTAACAATCACGTTGCCGACGCGAAACATCCTCGACCAGCGGCAACAGCATCCCCAGCACGACACCTAACAGCGAGACGGCCAGCACCAGCAGAACGCCGAAAAACAACTCCTTCTCCGTCACCTGCAGCCGAGTCAGCTTCCACATCCCCAGCGTCATCACGCCGGCTGAACTCAACCAGCACAGAATCTGCCCCACCTTGGCATCCAGTCGTGGCGAAGTGAGGTCATACCGAAACAGCCGTAAGATTCTGGTCATCGTCTCGTCCCCCTAACCCGATCGACGCGAGGTATTCGTGGAAACATTGGTCGGCCAAGGCGCGCGTGACGAGCCACTCGACACGCAACAACGTCGTGCCGAGCTCGCCCAGCAAACCTGCACGGAGCATAACTGATCCCAGCTCCCCGTTCCAACTTCTTGGCACGGCTGACGTAATCGGCAACTCTCGAACCGCGGCCCACGTCGCGCTGAAGCGAAGGATCGTCGAGCGACCCAACCGCTCATATTCATGTGCTTACCAATGCATCACCTGGCCGCCGTCTACGTTGAGGGTTTGGCCCGTGATGTTCTTGGCTTGGTCGGAGGCTAGGAACACGGCTAGCGAGGCGATGTCGGCGGGCTCTTGCCAGCGGCCCAGGGGCGTGACGGCGGCGATCTTACGCTCGGCCCACTGCTCATAACTGAGTTGCTGTTCCGGTGGCTGCTGATCGTGCCAAGCTTGCCAGACCGACTGGTTGATCTTGGTCTTCACCATTCCAGGACAGATCGTGTTGACGCGAATGTTATGAGGCGCCAAGTCCTTGGCCATGCATTGGGCGAAATTGATCACGCCCGCTTTAGCCGCGCTATAAGGCGGGTCGGTCTGCGAGCCGATTTGGCCGGCGATGGACGACAACATAAGAAAGGTGCCACGCCGGGCCGACAACATGTGGGGCACACAAACATGCGCGACGTTGACCGCCCCTATCAGGTTGACTTGCAGCACACGCTGCCAATCGTCCGGCTCCAGATTCCAAAACGGAAATCCGAACTTGCCCGACCCAACTCCAGCCGCATACACAATGTGATCCAGCCGCCCGAAGTGGTCCACAATCTGTTGCACGGCGGCTTGCACGGCCCCATAGTCGGTGGCGTCCACCACGTTGGCCGCGATGGTGCCGGCATAATGTTGATGAATTTCCACCGCCGTGGCTTCCACCTCGGGGTCTCGGTCCAACAACGCCACGGCGGCGCCTTCGCCCGCGAAAGCTTCGGCGATCGCACGGCCAATACCGGCGGCTCCACCCACTATGACCGCCAGTTGTTCGTCCAGATTCAAATCCATGATGGGATCCTTGCCCAATTCGTCGGTGACTCGAAAACCATGAGTCGGCCCGTCCATGATTTGAACGGGGAACTCACGCGCCTGGGAGCCGAGTCGTTAGTTGTGGGGCGATGATGGGGGCGGCGTACACAGTTCGATCATGTGGCCATCGGGATCGGGCAGAAAGATTTGAAAGGCGCCGTCGGGACGAGAACGACGCGGCGCATAGGCGATGGCCCGCTGCTGCAAGTGCGTTTCCCACGCATCCATGTCGTCGACCATCATCGCCCAGTGGTTGCCTCGCGATTGACCGTTCGCTGCATCATTCGCGTCGCGGCCGCCGATCAGATGCAATTCCTGGTCGACGCCAATGCGAAACCAGGCTCCGGGGAAGGAGAACGCCGGTCGTTCAAGCGGTTCGAGCCGCATCACTTGTCCATAGAATTCACAACTGCGGGCCACGTCGGCCACATGCAGCGCGACATGATTCAACTGCAACGTTTTCATCGGTTCCTCGATCGTGCTTTTGGCAAACCGACCATGCTACGGCCCGACGCGGTGAGAAGCAAACGGGTCTTCGGGCAACGGGAGGGGCGCGATCTCGTAGATTTCGGTGACCGAGGCATTGTCGACGAACACGGGTTGTAAACGCCACCGCCCGTCGGTTGTCACGCGTTCCAGCGACGGGGCGCCGGCGCTTCGCTTGACCACACAATACGTGACGCCCCATTCAGCAAGTGCCCGCAGGCTGGCATCGTCTGGGAACCGAGCGACTCGCTGTTGAAGCGTTAGGTGAGATTGCGGTGTGAATGCCGAATAGCCGTTGACCATCCGTCGCTCGTGCCGAGTTTGCCAGATCATCCACATAGTGGCCGACTCGTAGGCTTCGACGGTCAACCGATTCGGCATGGGAAAACAAACCAATACGGCGTCGCGCGGTGTGTGCTCGCGAACCCACTCGGCCCAAGCCGGCTTGTCGGCCGATAATGGCACGCGAACCAACTGTGCGGGCGGCGGCCACAATTCAACCACTGCGAGCAGGCCGATGCTGAAGACAACGAACCTGAGGGCTAGTCGCGACCGGCCGCGAAGCCGAGCGTTCGCGAATCGCAATGCCCCGTGGATCCCTGTCGCCGCCAACAGCACACACATCATTTGCACAAACATAGCGAAACGAAACGGGCTGCGAATTTGGGCATAGCCAGGAATCCATTGCATCAGCCATGCGTAAGGAGAGATACCGCCGGCGGCGGCTCGCAATCCCAACGACAAGCAGAAGGCTAATACCAATAGGGCCAGGGCAAAGACCGCCCAACGTCGTTTCCAACGCGGGCGAGTTCGCACTGCCATAACAATGCCCAATACAGCCAGACCATACTTAACCCAGCCCGCGTGCAACCGAAACAGGTTCGCACGCGGTGGCAATGGCTGTTGCTGGCCGCTGATCCAACGACGCAGGCGTTGCCAAGTGCTCGGATAGGGTGGGGCGGAATAGTCACGCCAGTCGGCCGACAACCGGCGCACGGTCTCAGCCGGTCGCTGTAACCCATGCCGTTTGGCGACACGCATCTGTACCCTAGCGACCGGCCCAATCATCGCCCCGGCTACAGCGAAAGCGAGCAGCAGCGTCAGCCAAGTTCGCGGCGATCTCCACTTGCGTCCGAGAAGTATCCATGCTGACGCGGCCAATAAAGTCGCGAGGAAGAGTCCATAGTAACCGCAAGTCCAATAGGTGAGTCCACCCGCCGCCCAACAACGCGCCACGTCCATAGCTTGGGCGTGACACCCATAACAACAGTGCGTGCAAAGTCCAGATCGTGGGAAACAGGGCTACCAACTGCCACACGCCCAGTTCGGCAAACACAAATGGCAGTACCGTCATCATCGCGCCGCCCAGCAGCGCGGCCCGATGGTCGAGTCGCAGATGTCTCAGCAATGCGAAGGTGGAAATTCCATTGAGTGTGAGTGACACGAGCAAGAGTGTGTTATAGGCCCAAGTCACACTTCCCGTCAGCTTATACAGCGGCCACGCCGCCAAGGTGGTCGGCAGCGGCTCGGAAAAAGCCAACGCATCCCGTTCCGGATAGAAGATCGGCGCATCCCAGTAGTTCGAGAAACCTTGCTCGGCCGCTCGTCCGTTCCACCACATCGTCCAGGCGTTCAGCAACGGCACCGTCGCCACGCCTTCCTGACCCAAAGGCAAGTGCGAACGAGCGTGCAAGGCCAGCGGCCAAGTCGCCACGATCGACAGCAGGAAACAAATTCCCGCTGCAGCGATCCACGCCCGGTTTCTAAGCCACGGTTCTCTCACGGTTCATTCTTTCGAGCCGAATAGCGATGCCTGTTTCTGGTCGATCGGCTGGCTAGGCCGAATCACGATACGAGGCCGCGATGGATGCCGTGACGCAAATCGCTTCGTTGAAACGCAAGAAATCCATCGTCGACTCGACGAGGCAAATCGTTAGTAGCCTTACCCTTGGTTCTGTCGACGAACAATATCATCGAGTAGTGGTCCGAACTCGCGGGCGCTCCATAGCGATCGACCAAGGCCCCAGGCTCGGTCTTGATGGCGAGCATCATTGGGATAAATATCAGCCAACAGAATGTCTTCCACATGGCGGCGCGAGCGTGCGAGGATCTCCCCATACGGATCGATAACATAGCTGTCGCCGTATCCAACGCCTTCATAGCCGAAAATACTCTGTTCTTTGTCGACCGTGACATTGTTGCCACGGACAAAGTACACATGGTTTTCCACGGCACGAGCCATGTGATCGGCTCGGACTTTCATGAAATGGCCGATCAACCCTTTCGCACCGATATAGTTGTAATGGGGCGCAAAGATAATGCGAGCGCCTTGGGCGGCCAAGATTCGCGCGGGTTCAATATATCCGCCGTCGGCACAAATGATGACGCCAAACTTGACCGTGCCATCGTCGTGTGTATCCCGTTCAAAGACCGGAAATTCACGGCCCTGTTTATGAAACGGCATATAAGCAGCGCACTTGCTGTATGTGCCTAGCAGATGACCGCGATGGGCTATGAGAGCCGTGTTGTAGAGGTCGTCGCCCCGAAGTTCGTTGAAGCCCACGATGACCGTGGGGTCGTATCGGCTGGTTACATCCAGCACGCGCATCAATTCGGCGGAGTCAACGGCCAAGGCGTGTCGACGGGCTCGCTCGCCGTCGTCTTGATAACCCGTAAGAAAACATTCGGGAAACGAAACGATCTCCGCCCCATCCGTCGTGACTTTTTTCAGGCCGTCTTCGAATTTTCGCAAGTTGGCATCGAAGTCGCCGGACCGGGGCTCGAACTGACAATGAGCGATTCGCATGTTGGCTCCAGCGTCGTCGGGAAGCGGGGCAAGGTGTGACACTCGGTTGCACTCAATGGCCCGCACGACGGGCGCGGTATCCAGTGGGCACGGCCCGAGTATAACTTGCCGCTCCGCGATCCGAAGCGCCGCCGAAGACAGATCGGTCGCCGAGCTTCAAGCAAAAGAGAGTCCCAGCCAGGCAATCGTTCCGCCGATGAGCGGAATCGCTAGCGCGGGAAAGGAGAACACGTCCAGTCCGACGTAGAGGTCGAGCAGGCCACCGATGGCCAACATCGCGGCCAAAGCGGCTCGCAGCGTCCACGTCGCTCACGCTTGTCCTTGCCACATAAAGTATCCCAGCGCGGCGGGAATCGCGACCAGTGCTAAGAACACCCCAATCAACGGTTCATGACGATCGTGAAAGCCGGCAAAGGCGGCATAAACGAGCCCCGCGATGCCGATCATCATCGCGATGCTCCCCAACGGTTTCCAAAACTTCTTCTTGGATGAACTCATATCCGTGTCTCCTGCGTAAGGCGACCGGCAGATGAGAATATACCGAAACACAAGCACGACGCGCGAGCGAGTGTGTCGGCGAATTCACTTGCTTGCGCCGCGTGCTGGTATTTTTTTATCTGCCGGTCGCCTAAGACTAGGTGTTTGTGGTCATTTTCCCAAAGTTGCACAGGTGCGAAGGAAGGCCACACAAGTATAAGACGGCAATGCGAGACGGAGCCCGACACCGCTTATTAGAAACGTGTCCCACGCAATGACTTCGGGAGCAGACTCACACCATGTGGAGCATGGCGACGCGCGGATGAGACATTCGTTGGCCGATTATCGATATTTCAGGCGATCAGGTCCATGATGGCCGTCCCAGGACGAACATAGTGAGGCCGCTCGCCCGTATCGAGTAACGAGAGCCCCGCCGGGACTCCCAACAGATGGTAGATCGTGGCGATCAGATCGCGCGGTTGGACCGGATTTTCGGACGGATAGGCCGCATGACGATCGGACTTGCCGTAGACGAATCCGCCGCGAACTCCGCCACCCGCCAGGACGCTGGTAAAACATCCCGGCCAATGATCGCGGCCATCGCGGCCCGCGCCGGCGTCGCTGTTTCGTTGGCCGACTTTCGGCGTGCGCCCAAACTCGCCGGTCCAGACGACCAACGTATCGTCCAGCATTCCCCGCTGTTGCAAATCATCCAGCAGCGCGGAGAACGCTTGATCGGCCGGCGGCATCAAGCGTTCTTTCAAGTCCACGAAGTTTCGGCTGTGCGTGTCCCAATAGACGCTCACATTCTTGATGCCATCGTTCGGCCAGAACACGGTGACCAACGGCACGCCGCGTTCGATCAGCCGGCGCGCTTGCAGCACCGATTGCCCGTGCGGGTTGCGGCCGTAGCGATCGCGGAGTTCGTCCGATTCCTGAGTCAGATTGAACGCGTCGCGTTGATCGCCCGCCGATGCCGATGTGAGCAGCTCGAACGCCCGCCGCATGTGAGCCGCCTGCGTCTCGAACATGGGAGCCGCCGCGTTCAAACGCTGATTCAATTGCTCACGCAATTCACGCCGCTCGGCCAGTCGCCCCACGGACAACTCCGGCTGAAGCTGGAAATCGCCGACGCGATAGTCGTCGCGACTGGGGTCGGCGTCGATTGTCATGGGATCGTGGATGGGGCCGAGCCAGCCAGCGAATTGGCCTTGGCTCTGTTCGACAAACCGTGGCACCGTGTTCTCCAACTTCGGCCGCATCGACACGAACGGCGGCAGCGGACCTTCTCCGCGTCCCAATCGCGCGAGTACCGAACCCATGTGTGGCCACTGCGCGCGAATGTCGTTGATTGGTGGCGGCGGTTCACCCGTCAGCAGATAGTGGGTGCTCGGCGTATGGTCGACGTTTGTGTGCGTCATCGAGCGGACGATGGTCAGCCGGTCAATGCGTTGAGCCAGTTGCGGAAAATGCTCACAAATCCGCACGCCCGGCACGTTGGTGTCGATCGACTGAAACTCACCACGAATTTCCGCCGGCGCATCAGGCTTCATGTCCCACGTATCTTGATGGGCGGGACCGCCCCACATGAACAACAGAATACAGGCTTTGGCCTGGCCGAAGCCACGTCCCTGCTGCGAAGCAAGCTCGGCCGCGGAAACTCGTTGGACCGTCGAATGGCCGGCCAATAGATCAGCGGCGGAAAGCCCGAACAGGCTCAGCCCACCGGCTCGCAGCAACTCGCGGCGAGACAACGCGCGCAGCCGCCGGTGTTGCCCGCAAAGTGAATCGCGTCGTGCGTGGGACTTGGACATACAATCCACCTCACAACCGGCAGTTGGTAATCTGCGTCTCCAAAATCGCCGACGCGCCGATGGCTTCCAAACGCTCCATCACATCAATCACATTCTTGCGTTCGACCATCACCTGAACGGCGCACCATGCGGGATCCTCCAAAGCGTTCACGGTCGGAGAATTATAACCGGGCGTGATTCGCTCCGCTTCCGCCAGTTTGATTCGCGGGATGTTGTATTCCAACAACGAGTAAGCTCGCGCGATCACCACGCCCTCCAATCGTCGCACCACGCGATCGGCCGTTTCTGAAAAACGCTGCTCCCGATTCTGGATCAACACGGTTTCGTAGCGGCCGATGTCTTCGAGCACTCGCAAACGATTGGCGGCCAGCGTGCTTCCCGTTTCGATCAAATCGACGATCGCGTCGGCTACGCCCAAAGCGATCATGATTTCGACGGAACCGGAGAGCGGCACGAGATGAATGTTCGCTTGGCGGCTGGCGAAGAACCGCTCGGTCACCCGCGTAAAACTCGTCGCGACGCGATGGCCATCCAGTTGTTCGGCCGACTCGATCGGAGCGTCCTCGGGCACGCAAACCGACAGCCGGCACCGGCCCACGCCGAGCGACAAGCGCTCGATCACCTCGACGCCCGCTTCCTGAATCAAATCGCTGCCGGTGATGCCCAAGTCGATCGCCCCTTCGGCACACAAGACGGGAATGTCCTCGGTCCGTAGAAACGTGATGTCGACCGGCAATTCGCCAACGCGGGCGAACAGGCTGCGTTCCTGGCGTCGGAAATTCAAACCGGCTTGTTTGAGCAGTTCGCCCGCCAGTTCCGACAATCGCCCTTTGCTGGGCACGCCAATACGTAGGTTTTCCATGAGTTTGCTTTCCGTGGCCGAGTGGGCCGGGGGATTTAGGAATCCGATGTCTGCTGGCGAGCCGCTTTTTCGTCGAGTCCCGAGATGCCTTCGCGACGCGCCAGTTCGGCCTCGACTTCTTCCAGTTGGATATCGCGGTGAGCCAACAATACGAATAAGTGATACAACACGTCGGCCGCTTCGCGAATCGTATGTTGCCGACCGTCTTCACCCGGCTCGCCCGCTGCTTCGACCACCTCAGCGGCCTCTTCGGCGACCTTCGAGCCGATCTTCGGCACGCCCCCGCGAAACAATTTGGTCGTGTAGGAATGGTCGGGCATCTCCCGCTTGCGATCTTCGATCGTGGTCATTAGTCGAGCCAACACTACGGATGGTTCAGGCACGGCGTTGGTTCCTTGGGCGCGAGGACTTGACTGTGGGATTTTCATACGTTCGGTTGGTATTACGATTCATACCAATGATAGGTTGGTATCGTGCCAGTCTCATGTTGCACGTGAAATATGGTTTTGTGAGAATTTGAGGCTGGGTATTCGTTCATTCATTTTCCCTGTGTCGCTCACGGAACTCCAGATAATCGTCGATCGACACCTGGATTTAACGAAACCTTTATCTGTTTGCTTCTGGGCGAGCGGCCTGTTTGCTCGGCGGATCCCTACTCCGCCGCAATTGCCTCGCGAATTTTGTCGCTCCATTCGTCGGGAATCGCTTGCGTGCTGATGACGAATCCCAGAAAACCCGGACGCGAGTCGCCTTCTTCGACCACCATTGCGGGCAGTCCGATTAACTTGCCGCCATCGTCCAACGCCGCGCCGCCGCTGTTGCCGCCCATGATGGCCGCATCGGTTTTGTAGATCGTGGGTGTGCTGAAACCGCTGAGGATGCCGCGCGTGATTGTCACGGGCGGGCGGCTGGAAAGACCGCCGACCGATGGAAAACCGACGACGGTCATCGCGTCGCCAATCCGAGGCGCGGGTGCTTCCGCGAATGGCACGTAGGGAAAGCGATAATCGTCGGGCAGCGGCTGGCCATAGAAGCCGCTCGTAATTTGTAGCAGCGCTAGATCGTCTTGCTCGCGAGTATCCAACACGCGAGCGCGGAACAGCTCGACCGGCGGCTGGCGAGGATCGATCGTGGCCGCGACCACGACGAGATCGAGTCGGTTGTTTGATTCGGCTTGATCTCGTTCCACCGTTGCGGAGTTGGTTGAATCCGTTGCGGACGGCCCCGCATCCGACTGCATCGCCCAAGCGTCGCCGTACAACAACTTGTCCGCTTCAACCGCGTCTAGCACCACATGATGATTCGACAACAGCAAACCGTTCGGTGAAACGAGTACGCCAGTTCCGGCATAGTTCCCCGACGACAATTCGACCGTGGCGTGGACCGCGGTGCGCAGCGGCGAGTCGGCTTCGTCGCCCATCTTTGGAATGGCCAACAATTCGGCCGGCGGATCGTGGCCGAAGCTGGTATGCAACACGAACGGAGTATCGTCCCAGGCATCCAACTCCGACACATTTAAATACCAGCGGCCTGGCCGTAACGGCGGATCGGACTTCGCATCCAAGATCAAAGTCTCGCGTCCGGCCAAGCTGGCTACCAAGATGTCGGCATCCAGCGAAGAGATCATCGGCGCGTCGAACTTTGCCCATAGGTTCAGATCGCCTTCCACCTGATCCAGGTCGAATCGTACCGCGTCGACATCGGCGGGCACGTTGATCGTGTAGCTCCGAAAGCCGCCGGTCGCTTTGGTCAAGGTTCCTCGCATCGGTTCGCCGGCCTTCAACTGACCATCGACCCGAGTCGAAATCACCGTCGCCTCGATTTCGTAGTCGAATAACTCCAGCGGCCTCGCGGCGAAAACGGGCGGTGAATCCAGTGGGTACTCGACGCTCAGATACAGCTCGCCCGACTCCAGCGGAACTTCGGACATACGCGACACCATCAGCCGATTTTCTTCACCGTAGTTGTAGTAATCCGGCGGACTCACGTCGTCCACCGGTTCGCCAAGCCGCGCCAACAGATCCAGCGTGCAAGGCGCTCCGCGTACTTCGAACAGCACCGCGACGGTGTCCTCGGGAACATCCAGCTTAAAAGCTCGTGGCGCGTAGTCGCGCAGATTCATCGTTGCCCGCTGCGGCTCCCCAAACTGCAACGTTGTCGAGTCCATTGGCGAGAAAGGAAGCTCGTCGTCTGGTTGCTCTGGCAACGCAAACGGAACCGACTTGGAACGATCGAAGGTCTGTTCGGCCGGCGCGGGCGGCACGTCAACGCGATCGGCCACCGGCCCCGGTGCAGTCGGCAAGGCCGTTGGTTGACAACCGGCGTATGCCACCGGCAACGCGGCCATGAAAAACAATGTGGCGCGGCAAAACCAACGCGGCGACGGATGCGAGCAAGAAGACTTCACGGCGGATCTCAAAACAGCTCCTTTTGCACGGCGACGCATTCAGGATCGTCGTTACGTGGGTTGTTCACGTGACGGCTGACCGGCGTCGTTCGCATCGGCTCGGCTTCAAATGGAACCAACAGATCCAACAGCGGTTGGCGAGCTTCAAAATCGCCGTCCAACCACATCGCATGAGCCTCGGGCGACAGGATCACTGGCATGCGATCGTGGATCGGACGCGTCGTTTCGTTGGCGTCGGTCGTGATCAGCGTGAAGGTCTCCAGCGGCGAACCGTCGGGCGCTTGCCAGCTTTCCCACAGGCCCGCGAATGCGAACGGCTCGCCATCTTGCATCTCGATCAGATAAGGCTGCTTGGCTTTGCCTTGAGCTTGCCATTCAAAATAGCCGTCGGTCGGCACCAAACAGCGTCGTCGCTTGAAGGCCGCTCGAAACGCGGGTTTTTCCGCCACGGTTTCGGCGCGGGCGTTGATCAGCCGATTGCCGATCGCCATGTCCTTCGCCCACGAAGGAACCAGCCCCCAACGAAGAAAGTCCATCCGGCGTTGTCCGTCGTCTGCCTGACGCACGACGGCCGCTGGTTGCGTCGGCGCGATGTTGTATCGCGGCGGCAATTCGCCCAGCGCGAAGTCGAGCATCAATTGCTCGACCAGCAAGTTCAACGGCGTTCGTAACGTAAAGCGACCACACATGGCCGTATTGTAGGGGCGAGCCGCGAATCGGTCAGCAAGCCGCTCTGTCGCTCGGCCCGCGGACTTTACCGAGTTGTATCACCAAGCGGTTCTAGCCATGCGTTTCACCAAGCCGGCTCACCAAGCCGTCCAACCGCCGTCGACGATCAGATTCTGTCCCGTCACATAGCTGCTGGCGTCGCTAGCCAGATAAACGACCGCCCCTTTCAATTCCTCGGGACTTCCCATGCGACGCATCGGCGACCGCTCGATCAAGCGTTCGACCATTTCCGGCGGCGCGGAGTCCTGGTTCGGAAATGGCCCGGGGCTCAGACAATTCACGCGAACTTGATCGCCCGCCCAATAGACGGCCAAATGCCGAGTCATGTGGACGATGCCTCCTTTCAGGGCGTGATAGGCCACGGGACTGGACGCGCAAATTCCGGCGTAAGCATCCGGGTAGGAACCGACCACGCCGTACATCGAGCCGAGCAACACGATGCTGGCCGGCCGGGCGCGTTGGACCGCTTGGTCGCGCACATGCCGGCTCAGCAGAAAGTAGCCGGTCAAGTTTCGCAGATGATCCGAAAACTGCTCGCCAGTGACGGAAGTCCAATCGGCCCCCAGTGCCGCATGGCCGTTGTTGACCAAGATGTCGATGCCTTCGGTTCGCGTCAGCACCTCTTGCACGGCGGCTTCGATCGAAACCTCATCGAGATGGTCCATCGCCACGGCCAAGTGCCCGCGGCGCTGCGGATCGGGCAAGCGTTCGGCGGCCTCCCGAGCCGCTTCGATTCGACGGCTGGAAACAACCACGCGAGCGCCCGCTTCCGACAGCGCTTCGGCCAACGCGGCGCCCAGGTAACCCGAGGCGCCGGTCACCCACGCCGTGCGTCCTGTCAGATCGAACAAATCTGCGATCGTCCGGCGCTTCGCGGACGAGGGTTTTGTTTCGGAAAAGTTGCTCATCAGCGTTTACTCCCGCGGTCTGGCGCGCGATCATCGTAAGGCGCATTTTAGAAGCGCCCGAACTTGGATGGTTTCGTTTTGAAAGGCGGTCTGGCGCGAATGCCGATCGACGAAACCTCTCTTACACGAAAGGCCCCGAATCGTGCAGCGACGACATTTTCTACAAACTTCATTGGTCGGTGGCATCAGCCTCACGTCGTGGCCCAAGTTCTCGCGGCTCGCCACGGCCGCCGATGCCGGCGAGCCGCCTTATGCGTTGCGGCGACAAACTCCCACGCGATTCTACGACGGCCATCGCTGTTGGTCGCATCCACGCGCCGGAATTGTTCCGATTGGTAGCGATCCGCGACGTACGCGTGTTGTGATGACGATGAACAGCTTGGATGTGGATGGTAGCGACGTCTTCAAAGGTGTTTATGGTCTTCGCACCGATGACCTGGGAGAAACGTGGACGGAACCCGCCGAACTGGCCGCGCTGGCCCCGCGCCACGAATCGATCAACGGACAAGAGCGCCCGGTGGCGGTCAGCGACTTCTGGCCGCGTTGGCATATGGCTTCGGGCAAGCTGCTCGGCACGGGCCACACGGTTGTCTATACGCCGGACTGGAAGGTGACGCATCCACGTCCGCGTCACACGGCATACTCGGTCTATGATCCGCAAGCGAACCAGTGGCAGTCATGGCGCAAATTGGCAATGCCCGACGGCGATGAATTTCACGACGCGGGCGCCGGATGTGTGCAGCGTTATGACGAGGCCGATGGCACAATACTATTGCCGATCTACTTCCGGCCTCCGGGGCAGAATTCGCGAGTGACGGTGGCCCGCTGCGAATTCGACGGAGATCAACTCCGCTTCCGGGAACACGGCAATGTCTTGTCGGTCGAGGACAAAACGCGGGGCTTGCACGAACCGTCGCTGACTCGATTTCAGGATGAGTATTTTCTCACACTGCGTAATGATCAACGAGGCTATGTGACTCGCAGCCACGATGGAAAAACCTATCAAACCATTCAACCGTGGCGGTTCGATGACGGCAGCGAACTGGGGAACTATAACACCCAACAGCATTGGGTCACTCACAGTGACGGACTTTATTTGGTCTATACGCGGCGCGGAGCAAAAAATGACCATGTATTTCGACACCGAGCTCCCTTGTTCATGGCCCGTGTCGATCCCGAACGATTATGTGTGATTCGCGAGACCGAGCAAATCGTGGTTCCCGAGCGGGGCGCGCGGTTGGGCAATTTCGGCGTCACGGATGTCAGCCCCCATGAAACTTGGGTCACCGTCGCCGAGTGGATGCAAACTTGGGGACCCAATCACATCCTGCCGGTCGACAATCCATACGGCAGTGACGGCAGTGTGTGGGTCGCCAAGATTCGCTGGAACCGCGAGAACAAGTTGTTTCAAGTCTGAGCTGGCTCGCACGCCGTGCGATTTCAAACCGACACGAGTCAGTTCGGCGAGCTCGACATCGTCGTCGGTGCGGCAGTGCTAGCAAGAAGCACCGATTCCCGAAAAATCGCGGGGCCGTTCGCTATTCGTCGTGGAAACAGCCGGTATACTAGGCAGCATTCGTTTTCCCGCACAATTCGTATCAGGGAGGGAGCCCATGGCGACCCGTATTCCATTGAGCAAGTCCGAGGAAGAAGCTCGCAGCCTGCAACGCCGTTTGGACATGAGCACGGCCGAGATCGGACTGACCGTTCGCACGACAAACTGCCTGGAGGAGAAAGGCATCTTCACCGTCCGCGATCTGCTGAACTGCACACGCGACGATCTGCTCGGCATCTCGAACTTCGGCGAAAAGACGCTGGAAGAAGTCTATTTGGCGCTTGAGCAGATTGGCTTCCACCGCGACCACCGCAAGCCCAAGTAGACTCGCCGAGAATTGCGGTTCGGGCCTACTGCGGTTTCGCCTCAGTTGGTCTCTGGTAACTTGACGGCGCGCGAGTTCGCCGCGCGCCGCCCCTCAACAAACGCGGCGACTGTGATACGATGATTTCGCCCGTTCGCTCCAGGAGACTTGCCATGACCGCTCAAGACACGATCGCTCTCGCGGAACGCAAACAGGAAATTCGCTCCGCCGCCCACGCCAACCGACAGGCTCAGCCGAACAAAGACGAGGTGAGCCGCCGCATCGTTGCCCGCTTCATGGCCTTGCCCGAATACGCCGCGGCTCGAACCGTGATGTTTTACGTCGATGTCCGGGCCGAGGTCCGCACGCGACACGACTTGGCCGGCGCGCTGGAGACCGGCAAGCGAATCGTGGTGCCGTATTGCGTGGACGGCGAACTCGAGTTGTTCCATCTTGAGGACATGAACGAGCTCGAAAAGGGAATGTACGGCATTCTTGAGCCGTCGGCCGCCCAGCGCGAGCGGCCCGAGAAGCGTATTGCCGTTGAAGAGCTGGACCTAATCATGGTGCCCGGCGTGGCCTTCGACCGACAAGGCGGCCGCACCGGACACGGCAAAGGTTATTACGACAAGCTGTTGGAACACGCGCGATCCGATACGCCGTTGATCGCGCTGGCCTTCGAATGCCAACTGTTCGACGAAATCCCGATGCAAGAGCACGACATTTTTATGGACAAGGTCGTGACCGAAGACGCCGTGTACGAAGGTCGTGGTCGAGCTTAGCGCCCATCTTCAAGCGGCCATAGGATCGCGGGCCGCTATCGTTTGGCAAAGAAGCTGAAGTGCTGCGTCGCGACACGCACTGGCGGTTCTTCCTCGCCGATGTACAGCACCTCGGCATCGTCGCGAGACGCGGTCGATTTGGCTTGCCCGAGTCCCTTTTTGATGTGATGCCAGTCCCAGGCGAACAAGCCGCCCGAGGCGGTCAGCCACACCAGGGCTTCCGGCGTTTTGTCTTGGCCGAAGAGCAATATCGCAGGCAGGACGATCGCTGCCAGCCACACGCCGCGATACAACCGGCCTTGCCACGAGGCGGCGCGGATACGTTGATGACCTTCGCGCTCGCAAAACCAATCAGCGTTTCCAAACATCGCTTCACCCTTTCTCCGAACGACTGTCGAACAACCAGCATTTCGTCGCTTCCGACCAGTTATTGGAATGTTGCCGTCTTTCTTTGTATGATCGAGCATTCCCTTTTTCACGAGGAATTCTCCTCACGCCCCGCTAATGCCGTGATTGGCCTCCATGCCATACAGTTTCCGCCGTAGTGAACCCGTGTCGAAAGGCATTCGCCGAATCGCTCGGGAACAAATCGAACGTGCCCTGGACGAGCTCAACGACTCGTCGCTGGGAATGCACGAAAGCGTGCATCAGGCGCGGAAGCGCTGCAAAAAGATCCGCGCGCTGCTAAGGCTCGTGCGGCCCAGCATCGAGCCGACATATCAATTCGAGAACGCATGGTTTCGCGATGCGGGACGGCTTCTCGCGCCGCTGCGCGATGCCCAGTCGGTGTTGGAAACCTACGACGAGTTGCTGTGCTACTACGCCGAGCCGATCGACCGCGGCGAACTCATCAAGCTCCGCGAACGCTTGGTCGATCGCCGCGATCGACTCGTGTTGGATCAGCACAATCCCCGCGAATTGCTCGAACAATTTCAAACGCAACTCCGCACGGCAACCACGCGCATCGCCGACTGGCCGGTCGATAAACTCGACTTCTCGGCCGTCGCCGCCGGACTGAGCAAATCGTACCGCCGCGGTCGCCATGCCATGCCAGTCGCCTACGACGAACAGACGCCGGACGCGTTCCACGAATGGCGCAAACGCGTCAAGTATCACTGGTATCATCTGCGGCTGTTGAAAAGGACTTGGCCGAGCGTGTTGAAAAAACGCCGCAAAGCCGCGAGCAAACTGGCCGACCTGTTGGGCGACGATCACGACTTGTCGATTTTGGACGACATTTTGCGAAACGAATTTGCGGACGAGGTCGATACGCCAATGTTGCAAGCCGCCACGGGCCTGATCCTGGGTCGTTGCCGCGACTTGCGTCGGCACGCCCGATCCATCGGCGAACGACTTTACGCCGACAAACCCAAATCGCTGGCCCGACGGCTCGAACGATACTGGAACACTTGGCGAGATGACGAGATCGGATGAACCGCGCGGTAAGGAGCTTCCGCCATGAGCGGCTTTAGTTTTCGTGTGGGTGCGACGGTTATCTCATGGTTGGAAGTCTTGGCGGCCTTCGTCTTGATCGGTCGCCCCGTTCTGGCAGAGGAGCCTGCCGCGCAAGCGTTGCCGAGCTTCGCCTCGGCCGAAGCCAGCGCGGCCCATTTTCGCAGCACCGTCGCCCCGTTGTTCGATAAACACTGCCACGCCTGCCATGGCTCGCGACAGGCTGAAGGCGATTTGGAGTTGACCAAGCTGGCGGTCGATATGCGCTCGGCCGATGCCGCTCGGTGGGCGATGGTGTTGGAGAAAGTGGTGTCGCGCGAGATGCCGCCCGCCGATCAAGCTCCGCTGGCATCCGCCGAGATTCAAACGATCGCCGACTGGGTCCTGGCCGAGATGAAGCGCGTCGGCAAACACGTGACGCGCCGTGCCGAATACTCGAACGGCAACGAAACGCCCCACGAATTGCTCTTCGGTCGACCGCCCGTCGCGCCGCTGGATGCCGCGTCGCGAGCTCGGCGACTGAGTCCGCAGATTTATGAAGCTTTCACCAACGAAGTAGGCAAGAACGTACCGGGGCTGGCTCAACCCTTCTCACCGTCGAGCAACACGACGTTTCAGGACCAGGGCGCGCCGGCCATCGACGAGCCGATCACGCAAGCCCTGATGAACAATGCCCTGGCGATCGTCGACAAACAAACGGCCCACACTTTCGAGAACGGCGAACTGAAGAAAGTTGGCTTCACGCCCAACGAATTTCTGCGGTTGTTGGACGACCGTCAACCCGCGACGGATGATGAGATTGTCAAGGCGTTGCGCACTCAGTTCGACCGCATTTTACGCCGCGAGCCGTCGACCGACGAACTCGCTCGCTTAACCTCGCTTTACACCAAGACCGTAACCGACGCCGGGCGGCCGGCCGCAGCCAAGATCACACTGGCCGCCGTGTTCTTGCTGCCCGACGCCGTCTTCCGCTGGGAAACTGGGGGCGTGAACCCGCCGCCGCACAATGTTTCCCCCGACGAAGCCACGACAGCGAATCGCCGCCGACTCGCGCCACGCGAGATCGCCTTCGCGTTAGGTTACGCGCTTACCGACCGCCGCCCCGAACGCTGGCTGCTGGACGACGCCGAACAGGGAAAACTGGATACTCGCGAAGGCGTGGAAACCGCCGTGCGCCGGATGCTCGACGACCCGAAGCTCGACAAGCCCCGGATCATGCGGTTCTTCCGCGAGTATTTCGACTATGCCAAAGCCGCCGAAGTCTTCAAGGATCCGAAGGCCAATCCGGCTCATGAGGCGCGCGTGTTGGTCGAAGACCTCGATCACCTGATCGAATACATACTGGCGGAAGACCGGCAAGTGCTCCGTCAATTGCTGACGACGAACAAGAGTTTTGTCGCCTATCGTACGGCCGCCGACACCAAGCAGAAGCGAATCGCGGCGCTGGCCGAATTCAATGCGAAGAAGGCCAAGGAACCGGAAAAGTACAAAGATAAGACGCCGCCCCAACCAGGCCGCAGCATCTACGAATCGTACAACCTTTCCGACTTTCCAGACGAGCAGCCTGTCGCGCTAGCCGCCTCGCAGCGAGCCGGAGTGCTAACTCAGCCGGGGTGGCTGGTGGCGTTTTCCAAGAGCGATGACAACGATGCGATTCGTCGCGGCAAATGGATTCGCGAGCGTTTGCTCGGGGGCGTTGTGCCCGATGTGCCTATCACGGTCGACGCTCAATTGCCCAACGCCCCGGAACAGACGCTCCGCGAACGTATGCAAGTCACACGACAAGAATATTGTTGGCAATGTCACACCTATATGAACCGACTCGGCCTAGTGTTTGAATCTTATGACCACTTCGGACGCTATCGAACCGCTGAATCCGTGTTAGATCAAGACGCCACGGAACGAAATGTCGACAAGAAGGGAAAACCTTTGGGGCCCATTTTTCGCGATGTGCCCGTGGACGCCACGGGAGGCATCGAACACGTCGCGGATCCTAAGTTGGCTGGTGACGCGAACGGCGCCGTCGAACTGCTGCACCGCTTGGCAACCTCGGAACTGGTCGAACAAGTCTTTGTCCGCCACGCCTTTCGCTATTGGCTGGGACGCAATGAATCGCTGGGAGACGCCGCCAGCCTCCAAGCGGCACACCGGGCCTACCGTGCCAGCGATGGAAGCATGCGCGAGTTGATCGTGGCGATCTTAACCAGCGACTCATTCCTGAATCGCGCCATCACGACGAACGACCACGCCCAGGCTCCATGACCACCCCGGTTTCCATGGCCAACGTCTGGGTGCGATTAAGCGGCTAACTCCACAAACCCCGCAATAGCTCCTCATCCTTTACACCCAGCGGAAACTTGCGGCTGTGAGGATGATCGGCGACTCCAGCGAACTGCCGCAATGCGGCGTGAATATGTTCCGGTCGCACCCGAATGCCATTGTTTTCGTCATTGGCAAGCGACTGGGGATCAATCGGTACCGCGAACTGTTTTTCGTCCGTGGCGCCAATCACTCGATTGCCACGGATGCCGGGACCCAGAAACATGATCGAGCCAATCGACCAATGGTCTTTGCCGTTCCCCTGGTTGTAAGTGGGAGTTCGGCCCATTTCGCTTTGCACGATCACAACCAGCTTGTCGCGAATCTGTAAGTCCTCGGCACGATGCAACACATAGGCGATGCCTTCCAGGAATTCGGGGATCAGCTTCATCTGATCGGCGTCATTGTTCGCATGACTGTCGAACTGCCCAATCGACAAGTTCGCGGAAACACACACACCTGCCTTGAACGACGCCAAGGCGATCTCGGCCTGCTGAGCCAATCGTTGTTTCGGAATGTCCTTTGGAATATGGGGCGTAACACGTTGCAGAGCCTTCGAGTTCAGTTGCGCGGCGTACAACATATTCTCCGCCCGCTCTTGGCGAGGAAGCAGCGGCTGCCCGGAGCGATCCGAGCGTCTTTCCGCCAAGGCCCGCTCGATCCGATCCAAAGCGAAACTGTCGTGGTAGGGCGATCGCTCGTTACCTTCGATCGAGTCGGCATTGGCGATCCGCCGAAGCGATGGCAAATAGGGCACTCGCGACATGGCCACCAAATTGCCAGTCGCCGAATAATTACCAAACGTCAAAAACGACAGAGGACAAGTTGGCCCCTGACATGCGGCGACCAAAGCGACAAAAGTTGGATAGGCCAAGCTATCGAGTTTTCCCGTGGCCATATACCGCGAACACGGTGCGTGGTTGTTCACCGAATAGTCCAAGCCGTTGAAAACCAACAACTCCTGGCCGAACTCCCGGTAAAACTCTTCGTTGCTCAAACCACCTTGTTTATGTTTCGCGGTAGGCGCGAAGCGATGTGCGCCTTCGGTAAGAATGTCGCCTTCCTGAAACAAGCGATTGATACCGCCCACACCCTTCGGGTCCATCAAGTACGTCGTATCCCAACCTCCCGCCGCATTAAACACAACATAATACGGCCCTTCGTAAGGCGGCAATTCTCGCCGATCGTCCGCGCAACCAGGCGACGGCTCCCAAAACGCCCCGCTTGCCAAGCCTAAGCCGGCGTATCCGCATAGTTTTAAGAAGTCGCGACGCCTCGTAAAGTTCATCTTTCTTCACTTTCTATTGAATGTAAGCATCACATCCAAACAGTTCGTCACTTGTTGGTAGAAGCTTTGCAAAGCGAATCTGGACGCGTGCTTTTATCGGCTACTCATACAAAAACTCTGGCTGCCTCAGTAGGTAGGTTACCACGGCGCGCCACGCGCGGACGGTGTAATGGGGGTCGGGGACTGGCTTCTCTAGGCCCTGACGACAACTCCAGATTTCTTGTTGCTCGAAATGTTTTTGTCGCGAGGCGTCAGCGACGATGGCGGCGAACAATTCAAATGTGCGATCCACTTCGGGTGAATTCGCTTCGTCGTATCGTCCCAAGACATGGCTGTGAAGATGTAGGATGGCGCGGCGGATGCGCGCGTCCGACTCGGGGGACTTGCCCGGCACGACATCTGGTTCAATGTTCGGGAACAATATCCGGTCAGCTGGATCGCGACTGAAATCTAGGGCCACGTGGCGGCAGGCTATGTCATTGGACAAAGTTCGCTGGATAGCTCCCATCGCGCCGCTCGGATCGGCGGCTCGTTCGGTAACTTCCTTGGAATCGATGCCGCCGTACAACATGGCGGTCTGCTCGGTTAGCCGCCCCCAAGGTTTGCCGAACACAGCCGCGATCTTTCGTTCAAGCTGTTCCGGCGACAGCAACCTCACAATGCCAATGTCGTCCAACTCCGCAAACCGTCGTGGATCTTTAGCCGCCGTTGCCAAAGCGTCGGCACGGTAAAACTTCGACTCGATCCAATCCTTGATGACTTCCTTGAATTGAAACTCCGATTCCGCGAAACGGACCGCGATCGCTTCGACCTGTCGACGTTGTTCGTCATAAGCACGACGTCGGGCATCATAAAGCGGATCGTCGATATCCTTGGGCGGTAACAAGGGGCGTCGACCGGTTAGCAAATAGTAGGCGTGCTCGACCATTGCCACGGCGAACCGTGGGTCGCGAGCCGTCCGTTCCCCGAGCCACGACAAGGCCCGCCAACGCTCGCCCGGCGGCAACGTTTCGCTCTCGAAACCGGCCGGAAACATATCGGTGAACCAACCATCCTTGCGTCGGCCATAGATGGCGAAATTACGGTCGAACCGCCAATAATCTTGGAATAGCCCAGCCACCGGATCCACGGTCTTATGGCATACCACACACTCCGACGCCTGCATCGTGGGATTGTCGAACTTGGCCGCCACGGCCGCCGCATCCGACACGCGCGCGGCCAGCTCCAAAACATCCACTCCTAGGAAATGTTGATAATACATCCGAGCTCGCAAACGATTGCGATTCGTCTCCGTCGTTGAATAGCGACTGAGATACTGGAACGTGCTGAGCAGGCCGGCATGAGGATAGTAGCCCGTCTCCGACTCTTGGTCTTCCGACCGATTTCGACCAACCAGCGCCTTTAGCTTGACCGGGACGTATTCGAAAGGATCATCTGGATCAGCGAAGTGATCCTTCACTTCATCAAAGATCCCGTATCCACGAGCCGTATAGGGGGACACCATAATATAGTCCGCCGTCACGATCTCGGTGAAAGGTCGGTCATTTCGCACAATGTACTCGACCAGCTTCATTGGTTCGCCGAGCAATGCCGCGCGGTACTCGTTAGCCAGCTTGTAACCAGCCTGACGCCGTTCCTTCTCATCCTGAATATGACTCAGGTCATGATGCTGGTACCAATGCCGGCTCTTTTCAAAGTGTTCATAGGAGAGCACCGTTTGGTCTGGATTGCCATCCACGCCCAATGTGAGAAAGATATCATTAAAGGCTTCCCGCAGCCGATCATAAAAAGCCTCTTCCGTCATCACCGCATCCAGAATTGCGGGCAACGCTTCGGAACCATTGTCCGCGACCGCGGCCAACTCCCGCTGCGTCGGCAGGCGACCGGCCAGCGACAACGTCGCGCGTCGGAGTACCTGGCGGTCGTCCAGCATGACCACGCCGTCGAAGAACGGTGGCACCTCGGGGTCCACCGCATACCGGCCGCTGGGCAGAGTCCGCGGCGCGGACAACCGACTCACGAACTCGGCCACGATGCGATAACCGGTCGAATCGAGCTTCAGCACTTCGCCGCCGCCGTGATCCAATCCGCCGGTAACTTTGGCCAGCAGCAACGGCTGGTCATCGTTCGCTTTGAGCGAAGCCACGCGCGCGAACGTCTCGCGATTATGACGCACCAGCGCCACTCGCTCATCGCCTTGGCTCAGCCCCAAATCCCGCAGCACAAGCCGACTCTCCTCGGCGTCGCCACCAGCTCGGTGACACTTGATACATTCCATCGCGACGACCTTCGGCCAAAGTTCGTCGTCAAACCAAGCGGAAGCCGCCGGCTCGCAACAGACAACCCGGCCCGGCGCGTCATCCGCCCCGCGAAGTTCCACGGCCCCCAACAACAGCGCCGCGACGACAGCCGTGTATCGCCCAGTCGACGACTTCCCAATTGCCCAGTGAGTGCTCATAAAATCGTTCTCGTAAGAATCCCGCCCACAGTCGCGCCGCGCGTCAAGCCGCTCATGAGCGGAGCTTCAATTCGGTTCGGCTTCCACCAATTCGCCCCGCGGATCCCTTCAACGGCCGAGAGTCGCCCGTGCCGGCACTTGCGACCATGAGAAACGTTGCTCATAGTGTTCCGTATAATGGCAATCGTGCGGGGTTTCTTTCTATGTGTGGATTCAATGGAAATACGTCTCTGGCAATTCCCCACGCTGCGACGCGCGAAAATGACTTTGCTCGATTCCCTCTGGTTTCGCATTGGCGGGAACTGCCAATTTCGACAGGTCCGGGAGATCGTCGGGGTGTCCACATGAGCTGTTGATACAACCGGCTCATGGCGTCGCTCGGCTACCTGAGGCGGATACTGGAAGGGCGTGGGATTAATCGTGGTCACGTTTTTGAAGTAATTCTTGGTGAAGCTGACGGATGCCCTCGATTGGACGAGGAGCGATTTTGTCGTAATGAGCGTTTCCTTGCCGATCCAAAACGGCCAACTCGCCCTTCTCATCGGATGTAATCGAGCCGGCTATGTCTTTGTCGATCCGGTTCCCGGCGACGGCTCTCTTTCGCATCCGGTCCATTCGCCTTCGTCCGGCGAGTAGCCCAGAACTGGCTCGACGCGTTGGAAATCGTCCGACGTCAACAGGACGAATGTCTGATGGCGGTCGGCGTCGACCACAAGCACAGGCTTGCCGTGCTGCTCGTCGATCGCCTTACGAATCTCAGGAGTTATTTTGGGAGTCATGACAATATCCTACCACAGCACGTTTCCAGCGGCGATTATGAAACAGATTCTAGGCTCCTGTCGACATGCCCACGGTCGGAGTGTGTCGCAATTCGCTGCTCGCCAGCTTTTGCGATAGACTTGGGCAAAATCAGGGGAGGGAACACGCCACACTTTCACCAAGTGCATTCGATGAGTCACGCCACCGACGATACGTCTTACAGTTTGATCGATCGTATTCGCGAGCACGATCAAGCGGCTTGGGAGCGGTTGGTGGATTTGTACGCGCCGCTAGTCGCCGCTTGGTGCCGGCAGGCGGGGTTGAACGAGTGCGACGCGGATGATGTCATGCAAGAGGTATTCGCGTCGGTGCTGCGAGGCATGTCGGGGTTTCGCCGCGATCGTGACGGCGCCACGTTCCGCGGTTGGTTGCGCGTGATCGCTCGGAATTGCATCAGCCAACATTTTCGCAAGGTTTCGCGGCAAGCTGGCGGCGAAGGTGGCACGGCCGCGTGGCAACGCATCGAATCGATTCCCGACGATCTGGTTCCAACCGATCCCACGACCGAGGCCAGCGAAATTCAATCGGTCTTGCAGCGCGGTCTGCAGATGATTCGGGCGCATTTCGAGCCGGTGACTTGGCAGGCATTCTGGCAAGTCGTGGTGGATGGCCGAGCGGCGGTGGACGTCGCGAGCGACTTGAAGATTTCGGCCGGAGCCGTGCGGCAAGCCAAATACAAGGTGTTGCGGCGGTTGCGAGCGGAACTGGGTGAAGTGATGGAGTTGCCGTCGTGACCACCGACCTCGCCCGCGTCGCCCCGAGCGACGGAAACGGCCCATGCCCGGCAATCGAGCGTCTAACGGCCTATCACCGCGGTACGTTGCCCGAAGACTTGGCCGTCAAAATCGACCAGCATCTGTCCGAGTGCGAATCGTGCGACAGTCGGTTGGCCGAAATCGAAGCAAACGGCGACGGGCTGATCGAGATGATCCGTGGCGGCAGCGGGGATTCCCTGCCGGCGATCGTCCCCGTTGCCGCCGAACGGATGGCAAAACTTCGCTCGTTGCCCGACGAACTGCACGCGACTCTCGACGGCTCGGCCGAGGCGTTCGCTTCCGAGCCCGCTGAGTTCTTTGGCCGCTATCGTCTGATCCGGCCGCTGGGCCGCGGCGGAATGGGAACCGTATGGCTGGCCCACGATCCGCAGTTGTCGCGCGACGTGGCTTTGAAGATTCCGCACGGATCGCACCGCGCCGACGACACTTGGCGCGGCCGCTTCCTGCGCGAAGCCCGAGCGGCCGCTCAATTGGATCACGCCAACATCTGTCCGATTCATGAAGTCGGCGAGATCGACGGTCATCCCTACATGACGATGGGATGCATCACCGGTCCGTCATTAAAGGAGTGGTTGACCCAGCGAGTCGTCGTTCCTCAACAGGCAGCGCGAATGATGATCCAGCTCGCCACGGCCGTGGCGTACGCCCACTCGGCGCGGCATCGTTCATCGCGATTTGAAACCGGGCAATGTGTTGGTGGACGAGTCCGACGGCCGCTTGATTCTCACCGACTTTGGTTTGGCCAAGAGCACGGCGGACGTGGACGCGACGATCACACAAACCGGAATCCTGATGGGCACGCCGGCGTATATGTCGCCAGAGCAAGCCAGCGGATTGGCGGCGGCTGGCGGTCCGGCGACGGACATCTACAGTCTGGGCGTGATGCTGTTCGAGATGTTGACGGGCGAGACTCCGTTTCGCGGCACGCCGCGCGTGTTGTTAACTCGAATCGTGGGGGACGAACCACCGTTGCCGCGACGATTGAACGATGCGGTTCCACGCGACTTGGAAACGATCGTGCTCAAGTGCCTCGAAAAACAACCGGAACGACGCTACGCCACGGCCACGGCGTTGGTCGAGGACTTGCAACGTTTCCTGGAGCATCGCCCGATCGCGGCTCGACCGATCACCTGGGCCGGTCGGATGGGCAAGTGGATGAAGCGTCGGCCCGCGGTGGCCGCTTTGGGGATCGTCAGCTTCGTCGCGCTCGTCGGCCTCTCGTCGCTTGGTATCGCCCTGTGGTACAAAGCCGAACAGCGCAACGCCGACCTACGTCGGTTGCTCACCGCCGAGGGCGAATTGGATTCTCGAAAGCGAGAGCTGAACACGCTTCAGCGCGAGAGCGAGCAGGAACAGCGGCGATTGGACGAACTTCGTCGGCAGGCCGAAGCCGTTCGGCAGCAAACCCAACAGCAACGCGACCGCAGCTTGTTCGCGACTCAGCTACAGCGAGTCAGCGACGTGTGGCGGCAAGATCCCGAACTGGGGCGACAGCTCTTGTCGGACGAAGCCTTCTGCCCGCGCGAGCGACGTGATTTTACCTGGCATTACTGGTGGCGATTATGCGAACGAGTCGCTTGGTCGCGGCCGGGCCAAACATGGTTTGCCATCTCGCCCGACGGGACTCGGATCGCCACCTTGCAATCAGACGGCGTGCAATTGTTGCGCGCCAGCGACGGCCAGCCGATCTCGCGTTTGACGCTGCCCGACTCGGTCAAAGCATGGGCCGATACCGCGCCACGATTCGCTCATTCCGATAACCGATTGGCGGCGTTGGCTTCGAACAGCTTGGTGATCTGGCAGTTGGACGAGGATCGGCCGCCGATCGTCCAGCCGCTCGACGCGCGCGGCGATTCACTCGCTTGGTCGACCGACGATCTTCAGCTTTTCGTGGGCACGGGGAAGCCCGGTGATCCGCAAAGCAGCGTGATCGCGATTCACGATGCGACGACCGGCACGATCCAGGCGACGGTGCCATTCGACATGGGGCGGATCTTGGGCTTGGCTTGTTCGCACGATGGCAAACGCTTGGCCGCGGCGACAATGCAAGGTGAAATCGCGGTGGTCGACGTCGCCTCGCACGACATCGTGCAACAGTTTCCACCCACATCGTCGATGTGCCACGGACTGCGGTTCTTTCCCGACGATTCCCGGTTGGCCGCCGCCAGCTCGGATGGGAATGTGACAATCATCGATCTCGCCACGCAACAGCGACGCGCGGCCAACGCCCATGAGGCCGGCTTGTACACAGTCGACGTTCATCCGGCTGGCAAAACGCTGCTTACCGGCAGCGACAATGCCTTGGTCAGCGTGTGGGACGTTGCCGAATTGACGAAGCAGTTCAGTCTGCGGCGGCATCGGGCGCGCGTCGATCGACTCGCATTCTTCGACGCGGGTCGGCGACTCGCTTCCTGGGACCGCGGCGGACAGTTGATCGTCTGGAATTGGAATCCACCGCCCGTCGAAACTCGGCGGTTGGAAGTGCCGGTGACCAAGATGGCTCGTTCGGCGATCAACGATTGCCTCTACACCGTGGCCTCCGATGGCCTGACGGTTGTCGAGCGCAACCCGGTGGACTTGGCCGCGCAACGCGTGTTCATGCCAGGTCGCGGGAATCTGATGTCGATCGCGGTCAGCGATTCGGCCGGACTGGTCGTGGGCGGAACGGCACAAGGTCGACTGCTAGTTTGGGAACAACAATCGGGCCGACTGCTGCGAACGATCGACGCTCACGTGCGCGAAGGCGACGCCGAGATTCCGATGCTGGCCGTAACATCGCTGGCTTTCATCGACGACCAACGCGTGCTGAGCGCGCTCACGAACTTCGCTCCGGCCGCAACAGCCGCGCTGGCGAGGCCCGCGTGTGGACGTTCATACCGGCCGCCAGCTCGCCACATTGGACGGGCATCCCAACGGAGTCGAATCGGTCGCCGTATCGCCCGACGGCAAGGTGCTGCTGACGGGCAGCACGTTGGGACCAAGTCGCGAAGGCAAGCTGCGTATCTGGGACGCGGCGACTTACGAATTGCAGGAGACGATCGACGCCCATGCGACGATCATCACGGCGATGGCGTTCTCGCCCGACGGAACCGCATTGGCCACGGCCGGTGATCGTGTCGCGTTCGTCTGGGATTGGCTAGACAATCGGCCGCGGCGACGCGTGCTCTTGCGGCCATCTGCAGGAAGTCATGCATGTGACGTTCGATGACACCGGCGATGTGATCGCCACCGCCGGTCAAGAAGGCGCGGCGAAGCTGTGGGACCCAGTGACCGGCGAGGAACGATCGACTTTGCCGCGCGAATCGAGTCATCTCACGCAAGTGCTGTTCGATTCGCCGCGGCATCGCCTGTTGGGTTGCGATGCCAGCGTGCAGTTACAAGTTTGGCCGACCGCGGAAGTCGAAGTGGATGCCAACCAATCCGAATCGGCGACACAGTAACATCGGCCCGTCGAAGCCTCACTCGTCCTAAGGCGATCGGCAGATGAGAATGGCCCGTTGGGACGCTGGCAGCGTCCACCACGTGGCCGATGCTGCCAGCATCGGTAGGTAAGTATTTCACTGCCGATCGCCTAAAGACTCATCCAAAGTGCCTGGGCCCCGCGTGCCTGGGGTCGCAGCGAAGCGAAGCCCCAGCCACAACGCCGGAGACTCAACCGACCGCGATCCGATTCTCGCCCGACACCACGCCATCGACGCCGCGTTGATAGTAAAGCGTGTCCGTGCCCCCTTCGCCGTACAGCCAATCGGAACTGGCGTCGCCCCACAGCTCATCGTTATCGTTGCCGCCTTGCAGCAGATCGCTGTCGTAGCCGCCGGAAAGGTAGTCGCGTCCCACGCCGCCAAACAAACGATCCTTGCCCGACCCGCCATACAACCGATCATCGCCGTGATTGCCGATCAGCAAATCGTCGCCGCTATCGCCGAAAATCTGATCCACGTCGCTGCCGCCATCCAACCAATCATTGCCGCTGCCGCCGTTCAACGTGTCTCGCCCAAAGCCGCCGTAGACTTTGTCCTGTCCCGCTTCGCCGTTCAAAATATCGTCGTCGCTGCCCCCTTCCAGATGATCGTTGCCATTGCCGCCCGTGATCCGATCATTGCCGGTCTCGCCGTACAGCGTATCGTTCTGATCGCCGCCGCTGAGCGTATCGTTGCCCGATCCGCCGTAGGCCAAAATCGTCAGATTGTTCCGGCCGCCGGTCAGCGACGTGAACGAATCGTTGCCGCGATTGCCGAAGAAAATCAGCTTGCGGGCCGAAATGCTGCTCTCGGAAAACCGATAGTCGCGACCGTTGAACGTGACGACATACGTGCCGCCATAGTTGCTCACGTCCACTCGATCATCGCGGTCCGTACCAATCACCACGATCATTCCGCCCGAGCGAAACACGCCCGATTTCGTCGCACCGTTCTTGATCAGCCAAGCTCGGCTGTCGAACGAGCTGCCGTTCGTCTCCCGCGAAGCGACGTTGTAAGGCCCGCTCTCCGAACCGCCGCCGACCACGAAGCGACCGTCGTCTCGAACCACCGGACCGACCACGATCACGGGTCGAGCTCCGCCGGTTCCTCCCGTGATCGAACGCGAAGCGCCGTTGGCTTGAATCGTCACGCTGGCTTCGATATTCGACTCCGAAGTCTCGGCCTGAATCGCTTCGACTTCCGCCGTGTCCGCCAAACCCGCGGCCTCGGTGGCCTGAGCCAGCTCGATCGTTCGCGTGGCGCTGCTCGGTTCGTCCGTCGCTTCCGGAGCGGCGACGCTGGTTGCCGAAACCGAGCTCGTCGAACGCGCCGCGGTATTCAGCGAGTTGATCACCCGCAAGGCATCGGTCGGCGACAGCATTCCATCGCCATTGGTGTCGATATAGTGGCGGTCCGACCCATCGTTTCCGTCGTCGGCAATCGGACCGGCCCCGCTTCGGTTCAGTTGATTGATCACCAGCAACGCGTCGATCGCCGAGACTTCGCCATCGGCATTCACATCGTCCGGCTGTTCGATGTTCTGCCAGTCGCTGGCGACCGCCGCAAACTCCACCGCCTCCGCCGCTTCCTCGTTCGGCATCGACACCAGCCCCGCGGCATCCATCACTCGCCGGCATTCCAACGCTTCCATTCCCAGCCGGCGGCGACGCAATCGGCCGCGATCCCGTGCGGTCCGGGTTGATGACAGCTTCACATTTCGGCGGCGGATAGCTCGAAAACTCATGGGATTTCCTCGATCTTCTCGGCATGCGTCTCGTTCGGTCGCGTCTCGCCCCAGCGGGCGAATCGTTCGCTACAGAGAGGAATGCGCGAGCGTCACACCAATTTTCGGAAACCCCACGGCGGCCGAGGAAACGCCGCTCGTGGTTATCGCGGTGGTTAGGCCGGGACGGCGGCTGGGTCGGGCGAAGGGTCGTCCGTGGGATCGTTTTCCCGGCGAGTGCGGCGGGCCTTGGCGGGCGTTGTGATCGGTTCGATCCGTTGGTTCAGGGCCAGGATCGCCGGTTCCAGCGCGGCGGCGTCCTCTTCGATCAACAGCTCCAGCGATAGTTGCAACAGATACGCGTGCGATTTCAACTTCCCGGTGGCTTCGCGGCGGGTGGGAAGCTGCAGTCCCGTTTGAGCCTGTTGTTGCCGAGCGGCCTGGGCCGCTTGATAGGCGTCATGGGTTTGCTGAACGGCCTGGACATCCGCCTCCAGACCGATCGTCGCGACATGAGCCGCCGCGTCGGGTTCGGCCAAAGCGACCAGCAACGCTTCGGTCAAAGCCGTTTGCTCGCCCAGCCCGGCATGATGCAAGCTGTAATCGTGACGGCGAATCAACCGCATCAGCTCGTCGCCCGCCTGCTGCACGGCCGGATTGCGGCGGCGGCGTTGAGCGTGCTCGACCGCCAACCGGAAATCGACAAACGCCTCGTCTCGGGCCTCGTCGGCCTCGTGCACGGCTCGCACCAGATCGCCGGTCCCCTCGAAATTGATCACTTGTTGCAACGTGGTCACATCGCCTTGAATGCGAGCGGCCACGCGCGTGATCCAAGCTTCCGTGCTCAAAAACTCGCCGCTCCAGGTGACCAGCACGTCGCCCAGGCTCAGCGTTTCGTGGACGTTTAACAACGACAATTCAAAACCCGCCAGTTGAACCATTTCCCACCTCGTTTGGTATGTGTGTGTTCGTGGCCTCGTTTCCGAAACATCGCAAATGACAAATCCATGTCGAATAAAGTTACGCGCGTCAGCGGGGGAAATCAAGCAAGGATGTCGCACGCGAATGTGACGCGATGCGCCGGCCCGCAAATCGACGTTTCGGAGCGGCGCAACGGTTGCGCCCGCTCGAAAGTTGGTTTTTGAAGCGGCGCAACGGTTGCGCCCGGCCAAAAGTTCGTTTTTGGAGCCGCGCAACCATTGCGCCGGCCCAAAAGTCAGTTTTTGAAGCGGCGCAACCATTGCGCCGCGCCAAAAGTTGGTTTTCGGACGGCTGCAATCGAATGCGCGGTGCTGAAAACCGATTCTGGACGCCGCGCAAACGTTGCACTTGGCCGTCAGCCGGTTTTTGGCCAGCGGCGATCGTTGCGCCGGCCCAAAAATGGATTCTGGACCGGGCGCAACGCTTGCGCCGGGCCAAAAGTTGGTTTTCAGTCGGCTGCAACCGAATGCGCGGCTCTGAAAACCGATTCAGGCCGCCGCGCCAACGTTGCACCGGCCCGTCAGCCAAATTTCGGCGGCCGACGATCATCGCACCGCGCGCCCAACCGTCGCTCGGTCGCCCGTCAACGATCGCACCGGGCCAACGAACGCCCAAGAGTCGCCCGCCTCAGCTTGCCGCCGGGCAACGATCCAAGTTCACTCGTCGTCCTTGGCGGCCAGCTCCCGAGTCGTCGTCGATTGTTTCGCGGTCGCCCGGTTCGCGGCCTTGGGCAACCGCTAAGAAGTCGCTCCAGTCCTTCACACCCAGGATGTCGCCGGAATGGCAGGCGCTGAGCACAAACAGCCGTGGCAAAAAAACGCCCGCGCGATGGAACAGCTCCAGCCGCTCTTGCCGCGAACCAAGCGGCTGGGACCGCGTGCTTCTTTCGCTCGACATAGTTCCGCAGGTAATTGCGCAGATCGAACATCGGCGGTTGCAAGCCGTCACGCATCCAAACCGATGCTATGGTTCCGTCGAGGAGATCAGGCAATCGGGAAGTGCGCGCTCGAGTAAGCCGACTCCTGTCTGGGTGACCTGTGTTTCCAGAACTCCTAGTGACTTCAAGCCACGCAGATCGGCCAGATGCCGAATCTGTTCGTCGTTCAATGAGGTGTTGTATAAATCCAAGTGGTCTAGCTGTGTGAGCTGACCAATCTCGCGAACGCCGACGTCGGACAGTTTGCATGACTGGATGCTTAACTTCTTTAGCTTGGGATGGTCACGCAAGACTGAGATGCCGACGCCCGTGAGCCACATTCTCTGATCGCTGCCAGCGGCGCTGACGGTGATGGACTCCAGGTGCTCCATCGCCGCCAGCTTAACCCAGATGCGGTCCGTGAATCGTGGCGAGACGACCCAGAGTTCTTTGAGTGTCGTATTGTCCGTCAAACGATCAATACCGTTATCCGTGAGCAGCGGAAAACCGACCATAAGGAACGTTAGTTGACTCAATTCACCAAGATGTTTAACCGCGTCGTCGGTGACACGATCGTCTGGCGTCTGAAGGCCGAGATGACGCAAGTCTTTGCATGGCGCCAGCAACGTCGTCAAATGGCCGATGGCTTCATTGGTCATGCCGGGCTGACCGTTGGCCGTCTGAATCGAAAGCGGTCCGCTGTCGGAGAAACGCCGCCAGTCGGGATTATTCCAATCGATGTTTCGGATGGTAATTCGGCCGTGAGGGATATCTTCCACCTGGGAGACTCGTGCGGTGACGTTTCCCGTCTCGGCGTCGACAAATACGACAGCGCCGCCGCTGGCGATGATTTGTCGAGCAAGTTCTCGTTCGTTGTCTTCTCGTTCGTTACCGTTCTGGAGCAAAACTGCCGCCTCAGAGCGGTTATCGGCGACCATCTCGGCCTTTCGCGAACTTGTGCCTGGCGGGACATCGACAACGGGTTTCGCCGACGAATCCACCGACTTGATCTCGATGTGACCTTTGTGCGAGCGGACCCACATAATGCCTGCCGACACACTGAGTAGGAGAAACACGATGAGAATGAAAAAGTGTCTCTTATGTGGTCGACCCGCGGCAAGAGTGTGAGATGTTTCACTACGCACTTGCTCCGAGGGCTTCGCGTGTGGTTGGTCGGTTCGTTGTAGTTCAGGATTTGCGCCGAGTGGTTCTTGGTCTAACAACGCGTCAAGTCGATGAGGCGAGGAGAACTCTTCGAGCCGTGTTGCGACTTCTTGCATGTGCGACGGACGAGCCGCGGGGTCGCGCGCCAGCATTTGGTCGACAATCTCTACCAGTCCTCGGGGCAAGCCGTCCCGCTGGGTCGCGACGCTTGGCGGCGTGGATTGCGTCAGCGCGCGCAGACGCTGAGCTGGCCTTGGATATTCGCGATCACTAAAGGGAAGGTGGCCGGTCAGCAGTCGATAAAGCGTGACGCCAAGGGCGTAGATGTCGGCGCGGTGGTCGACCCCGTGCGTGTCTTCGGCTTGCTCCGGCGCCATATATTCCAAAGTGCCCATCAATTGCCCCGCGTCGGTCAAATGCAGTTCGTCGGCTTGATCCTGGATTGTTGCCAAGCCGAGGTCGAGAACCTTAACGAGCGGGGTGTTATCGTGCGGACGGACTAACATAAGATTCGAAGGCTTCACATCGCGATGCACCAAACCTTGCTGGTGGGCGTAATGCAGTCCCAATGCCGCTTGTCGAGCGATCTCACAGGCATCGGCAACAGGCAGCATGCCATGCCTTGAGGCGAGACGCGCGATGTCCAGGCCATCCACCAGTTCCATAACGAGAAACGAAATGCCATCACAAACACCAGCGTCCAGGGCCCGCACGATGTGTGGATGTTCCAAACCGCCGACCGCCCGCATCTCGCGCTGAAACCGTGCTTCGATGGCTTCGTCGTCGCCGGTTCTCTTCATTAGTAGCTTGATCGCCACCAGCTTGTTCAAATGGGTATGCCGAGCCCGAAAGACCACACCGATGGCGCCCTGCCCGATTCTCTCTAACAATTCATAATCGCGAATTGTATCTGGCGGCTCGCTCAGCTCCGCTGGCAAACGGTCTCGCCGTGATGCTCCACGATCCTGCAACTTCCCAACGAGCTCCCGACATTGAGGTTCGGCAGCGAAGCGAGCTTGCGCGAGATCCTCGTCCACACTTGAGAGAACCGCATGGCTTTCCAGTTTGGCCAGCGTGTGGTCGCAGTCCACACATGTATCCAGATGTTCGACCAACAGGTCGGCTTCATCAACGGAGAGTTCACCGCGAACGAAGCGATTCAACACTTGGTTAGTTGGGCAGTTGATGGAACTCATGGTGTGATTCGCTTTTCGGGTCATCAAAGTTGCCCGATGATACTTGGCACGAATGCGTCGCCGCAGCTAGGCAGGGCAGGGGTTGCCAAGTATTCCGACAGAGCGCCACGCGGCGGCCTTCGGACCTCGCCGTGGAGCGGCGTCATTTGTAACAGGACGACGAGCCGGCGTGTGACGGCTACGCGGGATTCCGAGAGACTTGTTCCGACAGCTCGGGAAAATCGTCGTCCAACAACTGCCGCAACTTCTTCGTCACGCGAAACTTGGCTTGGCGGACGGCTTTGCTGGTCATGTTCAACTCGGCCCCAATGTCCTTAGCCGAACGCCCTTTAACGGCCATGTCCCAAAATGCCTGCCAGGTGCGCGGATCAAATTGCTCCTTGAGAATCTCGATCGCGCCACGCAGCAACATCTGCTGGGGCGTTTGTCCATCGACGCTCGCTGGCTGTTCGGCTTCCGTTTCCAGTCGTTGCAGCCGCAGATGGAAATCCGAGCCGCCTTGGCCAATCGGCTGGCGGCGGATCGCGCGATAATATTTCAGCGTCTCAAGGCGCGTGATGCCCCACAACCAGGACCGAAATGCGCCGGCCGCCTTCTGCTCGGGATTGAATGTTTCCAGCTTGCCGGAAACCACTAGAAAGACCTCTTGCCCGACATCTTCGACTTCGTCGGGCGGCAATCCCATGCCGCGACACCAACTGTAAACAAGCGGACCGTACAGCCGGGTGAAGCAACTCCAGGCCTCGGGATCGGCTTCTTCGACCCGCCGCAGCAGCGTCAGGGAAGTCGTCAATCCGTCCTCGCGCGGCATGAGGAAACTCCGAGCTTTTAACAAGACGTTGGCCGGGGGAAGCGATGCTTGTCGGGCGCATGTTAACTGAACTCTACGTTGCCTTCCAATGTTTGGCCGGCTTGAAGCCTTGGCCGGGCGCAGGTTATCTCGCGTATCGGGCGTCGCAGCGGACCGCGCCGGTGCTCGTGCGTGCCGTCGCGTGGCGCTTGTGCGGAATAGTCTTGAGCGAGTGACTATTCGATTGGTGGGAATTTCAAGGCATCGCACGCTTCTGCCGTCGGGCTCGCCGCGTTCCGCCGGCATTTGAACTAGAGAGTACGCCATGCCCCTGTTGACCTTCCCGAGGCGCCGTCGCCCCGTTCGCACCGCCAGCCGCCGCCGATTGTTCGTGGAACCGTTGGAAGACCGCCGGTTGCTGGCCACGTTTGTGGTCGACAGCCTGAGCGACGCGGACAACGCGGCCGAATTCACGCTGCGCGATGCGGTGCTGCGGGCGAATCAAGATCAGACCCCGGATGTCATTCGCTTTGCCGACGGTTTGCTCACGACAACTGGTCAGAAGGCGACCATCGAACTCACGGAGGGCCCGCTGATCATCTCGACTCCGATTGTCGTCTACGGACCCGGAGCCGATCTGCTGACGATCGATGGAAACGAGAACGGCGCCGTGTTCTTCGTTCAGTCGTCCGACGCGACGATTACGGGTATGGAAGTCACCGGGGGATCCGAAAGCGGTATCGTCAACTTTCCTGACAGCAACCTCACGGTCGTCGATGCGGTGATTCGAGGCAACAGCACCACTTACGACGCCAACCGCGGCTTTGAAGGTGGCGGCGGTATTCACAATGCCGGCAATTTGGTCCTGCGCGGCAGCTCGGTTTCGGGGAACCATGCGCGTAGCGACAGGGTGTTTCCTTACGGCCGGGGCGGAGGAATCAGCAGCGTTTTTGGCTCGCTGGAAATTGAAGAGAGCCTGATCTTCGACAATTCCGCGGAAGGAGACGGCGGAGGCATTTATTTGGCCGACGATCCCGATGCTACGCTGACCAACGTCACGCTCAGCGGCAACACGGCCCGACTGCACGGCGGCGGCCTCGCTGCATTCGGCGGGCCGGTCGCGCTGAATCACGTAACGGTGACGGGTAACCAAGCGGCCGATTTGGGATGGAAAGATCGTACTGGGGGCGGTGTGTTTGTTGGCACGGAGTCGCTAACCATGACAAACACATTGGTAGCCGGGAACTACGCCGGCCGGGACAGTTCCACTGTGGATCAACCGCTACGGTCGAGCGACGTTGAATACCGTACGGGCTTTGAATTCCGCGACGCACAAAACGATGCTTCGCCAGCAGGTCTGGACTTAGGCCCGGTGGGATTAGGAAACACTCGGATCACAGGTCGGATGAATGGTCTTGTCGAACCGAACTCGTCCAGCGGTGATCTACATGACGTGTTTCGATTCACGGTGCCGATCGGATTGCAAGTTGCGAGCATCGATGTCTCCATCACCGGCTATGTTACACAGAGTCAAGTCTTTGGAGACTTTCGCCTGGACGGGGATGCATTGCAACACGTGACCCAGATTGGGGAAACCTCTCACACTTTGCCAACACCATTGACCGCTGGTGAGCATGAACTTGATTTGCGAATCGACGGTACGGCGTGGGTTGTGGGAGATTTTACGGCTCGCATTGTCTATGGTATCACTGTTACCACCGAGCCCGTCGATGCGGGGCTAATCGAGTCGTCCGGCAATCTGATTGGAGATCCGGCGACCGCGGCGTGGATGATCCACGGTGTGCGGAACAACATTGTCGGCAATGGGCGTGGCGACATCGAACCGATCGACCGCATCCTGGATGTAAAGCTGCGCGATCGCGGCGGCGCGACACGAGTCCATCCACTGTCTCCCAACAGCCCTGCGATTGACGCCGGTGTTGCTCAAGGAACGAATGGCCCGAATACCGATCAACGAGGCTTTCCCTATCGGCGCAGCGTGTTGAATGCCGCAACCGACGCATTTTCGTTTGGGATCCCCGACATTGGCGCCTTCGAGGTTCAGACAACTCCCTTGCTAATGGCGGACACCGTCTCGGGCACGACGGTATGGGAATTCATGGGGACTTCCCAAGGCGGCACGATCGACATGACCGTGGAAGGAGTCGATTTCTCATTGTTCGTCCCTGCCGGCCGCACGTCGCGAGACACCGTCGATGCGCTGGCCAACGCGATTCGGAACAACACGACACTCGCCAGCATGGGCATTGATGCCGTCACGGACACCATTGTTTCAAGCGATCCCGCCGCGCCAGGCGAGAAAAGTATTCTCATTACCACCGGGGAGATCACTTCATTCTCTGCGTCCAACGCGGGGTGGACTCACTCTCTACGACGCCTGCAATCGCCGCCCACCGTGTTGGAGGTATCAACGTACCGCGACGAGAATGATGGGGATTACAGTCCCGGTGACCTATCGTTGCGCGAAGCGATTCAGTTGGCAAACGCGCGTCCCGACCGCACGATCATTCGCTTTTCGCAAGACCTACTCGATGTGCCATTAAATGTGAATGCTGGTGAATTGGCTGTCGATTGGGACACCACGATTATCGGGCTGGGAGCTGGCTCGATCGTCCTGGATGCGAAGCAGTCAAACCGGCTGGTCAATATCAGTTTGCCAGCGCGTGTGTCGATGTCCGACCTGACTCTGACCGGCGGAAGGGTATCAGGCGGCAATTTTGGCGGCGGCGCGCTAGTCAATCACGGCGATCTTACCTTGTCGAGAGTGGAAGCCATCGGCAATGACACAGTGGGGGTTAGTGGCGGCGCCATCGCCAACTATGGGACGCTGTCGATGGAACAAAGCACGTTGGCGGGCAACACATCCGGAGCCAATGGCGGTGGACTCTATAACGACGATCTCGCCATTGCCACAATCGGGCCTTCCGCGCGCGTGACGGAGAATCAAGTTAGCGAAATCGCGTTGGGAGGAGGTCTATACCTGCGAGGCATAGTGACAATCGTGGATAGTGTGATAGATGCGAACAATGTCGAGAATGACGTTGGCCACACGGCATTCTTCGGCGGCGGAGTTCACATCGACAGTGGAAGCGGAGCGGTAACCCAAGTAGAGATTCGACGCAGTTACATCTCCGGGAATGAGGCGACTGTGGGCGGGGGAATCAGCATCGGTGATACGGCGCAAGTATCCATTGTCGAATCAACGGTCGACGGGAATGTGGCGAGAGCCGGATCCACCGAATCATTGCTGGCGCGTGGCGGTGGCATCAACGTGTTCCTCAGTAAGCTCGCGTCGCGGCTTGAGATTATCGGAACGACCATTTCCAACAACAAGGCCATCCGGAGCATCCAAGGTGACGCGCGGGGCGGCGGATTGAACGTTGCGTTGGCTGGCAACCTGCACACCATCGCCAACACAACGATCTCCGGGAATGAGGCTGATCACCTTGGTGGCGGTATTTTTGTGGCCGATCATTCGGCTAACTCGGGCGATCAAGTCCCGCTGGAGATATTAAATACGACAATTACCAACAATAAAGCTCGGTTCGGCGCCGGGCTGTTTCTGGATGGCGACCTTTTCTCATTGGTAGATTCGATCCTGTTGAACAACTCGGACATCATCAACGGCGGTAAGCGAGACCTCCACACACAGATGTCTGCCGTGACTGCGAGCCAGTCATTCGGGCCCTTATCGGGAAATGGCAGCTCCGCGGGAGCGTCTAACAACTTGATTCACACGATCGCGGAGTCGATCAGTACAAGCAAGATCAACCCCACCAATTTCCAGCAATTGAAGTCACGCAACTACGTCATCGCTCCGCCGGATTGCATCGTGTTTGAAACTCAAACGACCTTGGAAGAAATCCTTGCGTGCGATAAAGACGTTCAAGCCGGGGCGGCTGAGGCAGAGAAACAAATCGCGGCCCTGGGGCCATTGGCGAACAACGGCGGCCCCACCATGACGCACAAGCTGCGTCCCGATAGTAAAGCGATCGACGCCGGCAGCAGCAACGGTTGGCGGCGTTTTAATCCTATCGACCAGCGAGGTTTTCCCCGCACGGACAGTCCGGGCGTGGTGAACCAAAAACTCGCGACTGGCGCCCCCGGCGCGGCCATCGGGACCGACGTCGGAGCATTCGAGGCGCCGTTGATCGAAGTCCGCGACTGGGAATCGACAACCCTGAACAGCGCCGGCGGAACTTCGGTCAGCCAGTTCGACCACTCCGAATCGGAGGACGGCTCGCCGGGTGATCCCAGCGCCTTCGGCTTTGGCTTCACCGTGCCGAACGCTCCCTCCATTCCCACCGAACCTCACTTCTTGGGGCTCGATCTTGATCCAGAACCGTGGCATTTCGGCGCGATCGAAGAAGGCGACTTGGGAGACGAATACGGCGCCGAAATCTCGGTCGATATCGATACACGGTTTGGGTTCGAGTATGGATACTATCTGGATACCGGTTCGGTCGTGGCCAATTACGAAGGGTTGTTACGCTACACCACTGAGAAACAAGGCGACGTATTTACCATCGACACCGGTAACAGTATCGACGTAGGTGCGTTGTATACGGTTTCGCCTCGCCTCGGCGCCTACGTCGATCTGGTGGCCGAGCTGAATGCCGTGATCGAAGGGCGGGCGTGTTTTATCGGCTGCGTGGGCGGACGATTGCCGATCCGCATCGCACCTCCGCCGCTACCGTTATTGTCAATCAATCGCCAGGAGACAGACGCCAGCGGTATGCCACGAGTGGAAAACGGCAACGCCGTTCTCGACGGTGATATAAAGCTGCTGGGCGTGTCGATCGACGATGCATTCTCCGATCACGTGGCGGAAAAGATCGCTGACGAAATCAAGACCGCCCAAACGGCCAAGCGTAATGCCGAAATCAATAAACAACGTGCTGAGAATGATTTGACGCGTGAGACGGATCCCGACAAGCGTGCAGTCGCGCAAAGACGGCTGGACGTAGCCAACGCGGATATTAAGGCCGCCGATGCGAGCATCAAAGAAAAGAAAAAGAAGAAGCAGAATGCCGCGGATCTTTGTATCGGCCAAATCGTTCGCGGTTGTATCAACGAAACAGACGGGGGCGTGCTAGGGATCGAGGCGTCTTTGGAAGCCGGCGTGGGAGTGGATGGAATCGCGTCGGTCTCAAAGCCGTTGGGCAGCTTGGCTATCTCGCTGCCAGAAGTGGAATTGACCGACACCAGTCTGGATGACCTTTCTGGAAGGCTATCGGCGTCCACCGATGACTTTTTGCCCGGCTCGGAAGACGATATCCGTCGGAACCTAGCCAAGCTGAGTGTCGATGTAGCCGGTGTCCTCGGTCCCATCGTGGGCTTGCCGTTAGGAAGATACGAGGCCAGTGTCGGCCCTATCACATTCGGTGTGACGACTTTGTCTTATAACGTCGAACCGCGGCTGAACGTCACACAGGATGTCAGTCTACAACCCTATTTCGATACGAACGACGAACTGCGTTCAAAAACCGTCAATCAACATGGCGTCAAGTTTGAGTTTACCGACGCCAACGGCAACCCCGTCCAAGTGCAAGCTAAAGTAAACGGAACTTTATGGAGGGATCATGACAGCACGCCAAACCGCGTGAGTGAAATCTGGTTTCGCCCCGGTTCGGTTGTTGAAATCGACACGGCTGGGATCGATGTTCACATCATTCCGAACGTCAGACTGGGGCATAAGTTGGATAACAATGTCGGTTTGGAAATCGACATCAAAGGAAAACTAGAAGCCCTCGCCTTGCAAGTCAGTGCGTTTGGCGAAACCTTCATCGACATCGGTCCGCTAATAAAACACGAGCACGATCTTGGCACGTTCGATTTAGGTTCAGTAGTGTCAGAAGACGACCTGCTTTTGTCGACCAGCTTGAACGCCACCGAGGAGATTTTCTTGGACGCAACCGCGGCGAATTCGGCCACGGTTGTGCTTGACGGAACGCAACCGGGCAATGCGATCGAATCGACGTTGGGGCAGGCAATCGGCGTCGAAGCTCCGGCCAATGCGACACGTTACTTCAGCGTGGATCTGATTGACGAGAACGGAGCGGCTTTGGAGTCCGTCGACGTCAAGCTGGTCGACGCCGCGGGCAATCCCATTGCTGGAAGCACGCTGAATGCGCCTAGCGGCGTTATCGTCACCGCGACTTCCAACGGTTGGAATTTGTCCGGACTGGCCCCTGGTCTGGGCGACGAACTCCTCATAAGTGTTCGCTTTCAAAACAGCGTCCCGACGGGCACGACGCTAACACCCACGGGAAACCTTCCGCCCGCCGTACCGATTATCGTTCAACAGATTACCGCCGAACGATTGCTCGCCGTTCAGAACGATCCTCAGCTAAATCAGATCGCCGTAGACAACGATCTTCAGATCGACATTGATGATGATGCCGTGCTGTCCGTGAGTTCGGACTACGTACTGATCGAACGTTTCATCAAGAGCAACAACGGCGGACGTCCGTTTTCCATCGAGCATGCGGTTTCGCCCGAGGCCGAGCGAACGACATTGGCTGATATCCAAACACATTTGGTGAACTTGCTGAACTCGGGGCGGTTGGACGTCAACGCGGACGGATCGGTCGACGACGATGATCTGACATTGTTTGCCAGATATTTTTTCAGCTTGACGACTCAATTGCCCGGAGGCGACTCGGACGGAACGCGTACGGACGGAAAAGCCGTGGAATCCTTTATTGCTGGGGAGGTGAAGAGTCCTGGCGTGGATGAATTTACAGCTCGCGCCGAAGCAATGGCCGCGGAAGCTGGCTTGACCGTTCGTCGTGGAGCCGGCGATCACTTCGGGATGAAGGAAGCGTTTCAGGTCGACGACGCGGCCATCGCCGGATCGTCCGCCTGGAATCCCATTGCGGTAAACGAAGTTGACGGTGATTTTACCTTCGCGCTTACGTCCTTCCGTACGCCGGTGTTCTATCAAGACACAAACGTTGACTACACGCCTGAAAATGGAGCGACTCAGCATTTATATGTGGCAACCGGCGCGGTCGGTACACCGCCGCAAGTTCTGCGCGACGCAGCTCAGCTCGTTGACTTGGCCGCGTCCCGAGGCGACGCGTTCCAAGCGCGGTTGGCCCACACGAAGGTGACTCGGCCGACACGTGCCGCGGCTTTGGGAGTGCGCGGCAATGGGGATATCCATAAGTCCGCGCCGGTCTATGTGATGTTGCCAGACTCGGCCGGATATGTCTTCACGAGTGACTTTCCCGTTACCGATCTGGTATTCGATCCGGGGGCCGGAACTGCTTCGACTTCCTTCGATGACGCGGTCGTGGGCGCTAGCGCACTCGATCATAATCTCGACGCCGACGGGACGGATATCGATTTCGATGTGTTTGTTCCCGGACAAGGTTGGTTTGAGCTATCCATGGACCAGCCTTTCGCGTTTCCCGTATCGGTAACGTCATTCGAGTTATATCCCCGTGCGTTGCCAAACTCAGCCCTTCATCGCTTCGGCAATCTAGCTCGACCACAAATCGAGATGGCAATCGGTTTAGTATTCAACGACGTCAGCGTTACCGAGACGCCAACCGTGGTTGCGCAGTCCGTCGGTCCGCGAGCAGCGGCGGTGCAACCTTCCGCTATTGGTACCGACGCCAGTTCGGGCATGAAATACCGCGTGCGGCGCGACGGCGTGGGGATCGAGATCCAGCAGAACGACTTGCCCGCCATGTTGACCGCGCCGAATGTGAATACGGCTGACCCAGACGACAAGCTAGACGTGACGGATTACCCCGCGGCATCACTCTATCAATTGCAATTCTTCGGCTCGTCGAGGGCCAGCGATGAACTGGTGATGGACAATACGAACGGACCGGTCTCCGTGCCGATACTGTTCGATGCCGGCAATGATGCCAACCTCGGCTCCGGCGGCTTTTTCGAGAAGGATGTCGTAACGCTTGTCGGTAGTGGTATCGTACTGGACTTAGTTCATGAACATGAAATTCGTGGCGTCGAGAGCATCGACATTCGCGGAGACGGCTTCAACACCCTTATCCTCGACGAGGCATCCTTGCTGCGCAACTCGCCGGTTGCCTACCTCGCGAACGAGCCTGCCTTCATCAGCGTTTCCGCCGATGCGGACGACTTTGTCCTGGGATTGAGTGGATGGACGCTGACAACATCACAACAAGGAGATCGCTACGAGAGCCCCAGCGGTAGGGCAGTTGTACTCGTGCCAGCGGGTACGAGTATTGAGGCACCGCAGCCGGCGGCCTCGCCACTAACGCAATCAACGCGGCTCTCCTCGGCCGCAGCGTCTATTGCAGTCAGCGAACAGGGCGTGAACAGGGCCGCATCTTCGGAAAACACCGCGATTGTCTCCCGTAAATCGTCGTTCTCGGCCAGTGTGGTTTCGACCGTACCAAACGGCCCATTTCAACGCGTCACCGCCGAACCATCAATTCGGCAACTACCGGTCAACGACAATCTAACAGTCGAATTGCGGTACGATGCGGAAACTCTCACAGCTCACGTCCCCGAGTTGTTGGGTCTGCGCGTGCATTACGATTCCACGATGTTGCAATTGGCCGAGCCGGCCGCCGATCTATTTGCTGATGGGTTAATCGGCGTCGAAGACCTTGTCGAGGAGACGGCTGACGGCGACATCAAGACCGATCGGGCGCTCGTATTTGGATGGGTCGACACACAGAACGGTTGGACGCCGTCGGCCAATCAACTGCTCGCCAAACTGCGGTTTATCCCGTCGGGGAAGATCGGATCCACCACGATACGCCTGATGGGCGACACGTCCGTCGGCTACGAATTTGTCGGCGAACCGCTGACAATGACGATCACGCCCGAGTCGTTGATCGTTGACAGTTTGGACGATACGCCGACGATTGGCGAAACGACTTTACGCGAGGCGATCGCGGCGGCGAATGTCAATCCAGGTCGCGACATCATCGAATTCTCCGCGGCCCTCACCGCGTCGGGAGCAGCCACGCTAGTTCTCACACAAGGCGATCTCATCATCGAAGATCCGATTGTGATTGTGGGACCGGGCGTCAAGCTGCTAACGATTAACGCTCAGAACAACTCTCGCATTTTTGACCTGACGGCGTCGGCGGGTGATGTCACCATCCAGCAACTCACGCTCGCCGGCGGGCAATCCCCCGACGGTGAATCGGGCGGCGCGATTCGCTCTCTCACATCCGGCACCCTAACCGTTAGCAATGCCGCGATTACGGGCAGTTCGGCGAGTAAGGACGGGGGCGGCATTTTTAGCCAAGGCGGATTGCGTGTATCTGATTCGAGTATCTATGGAAACTCGGCCACCAACGGAGGCGGCGGAATCGCTCATCGTGAGACATCGGCCATTGCCGAAGTGATCGGGTCCACATTAAGTGGAAATAACTCCGCCTTCGGTGGCGGCCTGATGAATTTCAATGCCACGGCCGCCATCACTAATTCCACGATCAGTGGAAACGCAACTTCGAGCCTCGGCGGCGGAGTTGTGAGTGTGTCGCACGAGGCGGGCAATGAGGCTCGTCTCACGATTCTTCAATCGACGATTGCGCGGAATTCCACCGGTGCCGGAGGCGCCGTTCATGCCGCAACGCAAGGCGGGGCCACGTTTGGTGAGATCGCGATCGGCAACTCGCTTGTTCTGCAGCAGATCGACGGCGAAAATATCACGCTTTTCAACCAGTCAGGCAGCTCCGGCGCGAGCGTGAGATCATTGGGGCACAATCTCGTGGATGGTGAAACCGTGGCATTAGGTGGCACGGGGGATGTGACGGATATTTCCGTGGCGGTGATTGCCAACGACTTGGCCGACAATGGCGGCCCAACACCCACTCACCGCCTGCTGCCGCAAAGCCTAGCGATTGATGCTGCTGACCCGAATCTTATCCCGAACCTTTCTACGGACCAGCGTGGGTTGCCGCGCATCCTGGGGGGCGGCCTGGATGTTGGCGCGTTCGAGTCGGGTGTGCTACAGCCGGGTGAGACCCAAGTTCGATTGGAGGGTGGCGACATCGTCACGCGATTTAATGGCGATATCGTGCAACAAGTGTCCCGGACGTCCGTGTCGGAGATGATATTCCACGGGAGCGCCGGGGATGAGACGCTTAGCGTGGGTGACCTTGGACTCGTGGATGGAAAACAAGTCAGTATTCGCTTCGATGGTCATAGCGGCACGGACACCTATCGCCTGTTGGGTGAATCCCAGCACCTCGACATCACTGGGGGCGGCAACACCGTGTTGAGCGAGGTCGAGGTGATCGACATTTCGGGTAGCGGCGGCAATCATTTAACGCTGGATCTTGCGGCCATTCTCACAATGTCGCCGACTACCGACACCGTACGAATCCAGCACGATGAGAATGACAATGTGCAGTACGGCGTCGGTTGGACGGTTCAGTTGCCGGAGGTAGAGGAGGGTCAGTTCATTCATGTGATCACCCAGAGTAGTGCGCGGCTGGAGATCGTGAATGAACTGCCTTACCAGAATCCGCTGGAGCGGCTCGACACCAATCGCGATGGCGCCGTGTCGCCTCTCGATGCGTTAATTGTTATCAACTGGCTAAATTCGCGCGGACCTGAGTCGCTCGTCGCGCCGACATCGACCGACCAACTATCGGGTTTCTTCTATCTCGATACGAATGGCGACGAATTGGTCTCGCCGATTGACGTCCTGCTTGTGGTAAACTTCTTAAACGAACCGAGTAACGCCGCGTCCGAAGGGGAAGGCCTCTTATGGGGATTTCAATCCGCGGTGGTCGGTCAGACGTCGACCAGACCGACAGTTGGAGTCGTAACAACCCGATCTCGCTGTGACTTTGTGGTTCACACTGCCGAAACCAGTGGTATATCGAAGTCCGCGTTGACAACGACGTCTGCTGAGAAGCGTCGTGCACGGCGTTTGCCGTTCGATGCCAAACGGCAATCCGAGGACGACCTGCTGTCGGCGATCGACGCATTCTTTGCCGAAATCGATGACTTTTGCCGATAGCCCGCGGTTGGTCGACGATCAGTCGCAGCAGCGACAACGCCGGCCACACGCGACGCTTCACGAGATTCTTTGTATCGGATTCGTGAGTTGGCATGTTGACGACCTCGTATCGCTCGGGGGTTCCGTTATTGTTTCAACCTGACTTGGCACGCAGGGATTTCGAGAAACGAGGAACCCGATGACGAAACGACATGAGGCGGACATGGAATGCTCGCTGTGTACACAGAGGAAGCACGGGATCGAGTTCGCTCCGGGCGACACCATCCGCGAACCAGTGATGGACGAGATTCGGCGGCAACATCCCGATTGGACGGCCAACCTTCCGATTTGTTATGCCTGCCTGAATCGGTTCCGCGCCGAACACGTGCGGCGTCTGTTAGCCGAAGAGAAAGGCGAATTGTCCTCATTGGAAGAGCAGGTGATCGAAAGTCTGCGCGAGCAAGAATCGGTGTCGGCCAATGTGAACGAACAATTCGAGCGACAATTGACATTCGGCGAACGCGTGTCCGACCGGCTGGCCTCATTTGGCGGCAGTTGGAGCTTTCTCATCATCTTTGCCATTGTCGCCGTCGGTTGGATGTTCATCAACACTGTGATTCTCACACAGCGGCCGTTCGACGCTTACCCATTCATCTTGCTAAATCTCTTGTTGTCATGTTTAGCAGCCATCCAGGCGCCTGTGATTCTCATGAGCCAAAATCGGCAGGAGTCCAAGGATCGGTTGCGCAGCGAGTATGACTACCGCGTTAACTTGAAGGCTGAATTGGAAGTTCGGTTGCTGCATACCAAGATGGACCAACTGTTGACTCATCAATGGCAGCGACTGCTGGAAATTCAAGAGCTGCAAATGGAGCTTATGGAAGACGTGGCCAATCGCCGAAACGATGCCCGCCGTCCCGAAGATGGTGAATGACAGCCGCCCACCAGCGGACGTTAATCGGCGCGATCTTAGTTTCCACAGCGTGGGGTTCCCAACGGTCCGTCGTCGTTGCATGCCATCGAGTCGGTCAACGCATTAAGCTCCACGGCACAGGTTGGGAAGTTCGCGGCCTGGACTTTTGGGCGGCATGCGCGTAAAAGTCTTTACCAAACGAACGGACTCCGGGACCGGCGAAGCGATATTGTGAGACTGAACGAGCGAACTTCTCCGCATCTGCTTGCCGACCAAACACGACTACCCGCGGCAACATTACCAGCTACAACGCGCGAAAGTGAGAAAACTTATGTCGACGTCTCCACGAGAATCGAAGAGCGTTCAGCAGGTGCTACGCAATGTGCCTCAGCATTGGGTCGGCGATGGGTTTCCGGTGAGGAGTCTGTTTTCTTATGCCGGCGGCAATCGCTTCGATCCGTTTCTGCTATTGGATTACGCGGGTCCGCACACGTTCGAGCCCGCTGCCAAGGCCCGCGGTGTGGGCGAGCATCCTCATCGTGGGTTCGAGACCGTGACGATCGTCTACCAAGGAGAGTTGGAACATCGTGATTCGTCGGGCAGCCACGGAACGATTGGGGCGGGAGACGTGCAATGGATGACGGCGGCATCGGGCGTTGTTCACGAGGAGTATCATAGCCAGCGGTTTACGCGCGAGGGCGGGACGTTGGAGATGATCCAACTGTGGGTCAATCTGCCAGCCAAAGAAAAGATGTCGGCGCCGCGTTACCAGGGGCTACTTGATTCCCATATTCCCCGCATCGATCTACCGGGCGACGCCGGTATGGTCCGCGTGATCGCCGGCAATGGCTTGGGTATCAAGGGAGCGGCCGTCACGGTCACTCCGATCAATCTATGGGATGTGCAGCTTGCCGCCGCCGCGGAAGCAGAGCTCTCGTTGCCGGAAAACCATACCGCCTTGGTCGTCGTCCAGTCGGGCTTGGTGAAGGTGAACGGCGAAGCGGTGAAGGCCGTGGAGTTGGCGGAGCTAAGTCGCGCGGGAACTCGCCTACAACTTGTCTCGGCCGAACCTGCAAGGCTGCTGATTCTAACGGGCCAGCCCATCGGCGAACCCATCGTCGGCCATGGGCCATTTGTGATGAATAGCCGGGAAGAAATCGCCACGGCCATTCAAGACTACCAACGGGGCGCCATGGGTCGTTCG